>CAMEVC010000020.1 GCA_945939115.1 uncultured Eubacterium sp. | reverse complement strand
CCTTCTAAGCCGTGGGTCGAGGGTTCGAATCCCCCCGGGCACACTTTTTTTTATGAGTCATGGCCTGAGCTAATGACTTTTGTATTATGGTGGGTATAGCACAGCTGGTCAGCGCGTCAGATTGTGGCTCTGAAGGTCCAGGGTTCGAATCCCTGTACCCACCCTTTTTTTATTTCTTGGGCTATCGCCAAGCGGTAAGGCACAGGGTTTTGATCCCTGCATTACGCTGGTTCGAATCCAGCTAGCCCAGCTCGGTAGATATAGTCCGAAGCTGGATATTTAATATAGATTATCACATGTATTTGTATATAACAGGGGCTCATAGCTCAGTTGGTAGAGCACTAGACTTTTAATCTAGGTGTCCCGGGTTCGAACCCCGGTGGGCTCATTAAAAAAGGCTTGTTTACTGGATTTATTCCAATAAGCAAGTCTTTTTTAGTATTTTATCCTGAAGAAAAAAAATCTAGGTGTCTGCTACTTAAAGAATATATCATCAAGCTTATATACATCCGGATATACCAAAGACAAATGAAGATAATTTTTAAGTATTTCATAATCAGCATGTCCCATGAACAAACGCAGCTTCTCCATATCTCCACCATACTGAAGAAAAGATGTTGCGAAAGTATGACGGCACAAGTGACCATGTATCCGCTCAATTCCTGACAAAGATTTTAAGTCCTGATAAAAACATTTGATTGTATTTAATGTAATAGGTTCATTATCATACATATCCAGGAAAACAAAAGTTGAATTATTTTTTACGGAATCATGTGTATAATGAGATTCATTATAATAATTACGTATACTTAAGTATAAGAAATCTGGAAGTAATACAATCCGATCTTTATTATTCTTAGCATTATGAATAATAATTCTACCATGTTTAATATCCAACCTGCGGAGCTGAACTACTTCCTTCCTGCGAAGACCACAGTCTAACATCAAATGAAAAATACAATAATTTCTCAAAGCTAAATGATCATTAAGTGAATTATTAATAATGGTATCATCAATCTGATGTACCTCTTCATCCGTGAGAGGTTCAACAATGGCAGGGTCTTTTTTTGGCAGCTTAACACCTATTGTAATATCTTTATCAAGGTAATCTTCCTGGTAAAGCCATTTACAAAACGCTTTCACAGGGCGGTAATTTGTTGCAATACTTGTATTCTTCATTTGAGTTCTTAAAGAATATATGTATTCTCTCAAAGTATGTTTAGTAAGCTGTTCAAAGTCATCAGAATCAAGCCACTTTGTAAAACGGCCAAGATAGAAGATATATGATTGAACGGTTACATCTTCACAATATACTTTCCTATCCTGGATAAACATTTTTATGTAATCACTTATAAGCTGCATTAAAATCACCCTCCCAGTCTTTTTTATTCAGACGGGTTTTAACCTTACTCCGGTAACGCTCAGCTCGTTTAACATCATTATCGTTAAGAAGACATAAAGAATCAGCAACAGTCTCCTGAATATCCTTGTTATAATCAAAACCATGTGCATATATACTTAATGTAACAGCCTTATTAACAAAACTGTTTTTCATAAGCTCAATATTATGCTCCCTGGAATAATCCCTATGCATAGGAGCAATATTCTTATTTTTCTTTCTAACATCAATCATCTTTGTACGCTTTATAGACTGCCAAAAAGCTGTATCCTGACAATCAGACTTCTTAAGAGCTGTTGACCTATCAACCAGGCGAAGAACAGAATTAAGAAGATAATCTGTTATAAGCTCATGATTCTCAAGATACATATTGATTCTATGATCTACCTTGTGAGATGGATGCAGATCAATAAGGCAGAATGACTTAGACATTTTGCGCATAACCTGAAACTCAATATTCATAACTGTAGTGATTTTTGGAGTAAGTTTATCAGCAAGCTTACCAATATAGTCCCAGTTACAAGAACCTTTTCTAAAATAAGACTCCATAGCAGCATAACACTGTTGTTTATACTGTTCATTAGAACCATAATCATAATAGAACTGAAGGCGGATAATATCCCTAATCTTCCAATTCCTGAAATCAAAACAGTTTTCAAGTACATATTTATCATACCGGGAAATAAGCTCATTAAAATACCAGATATTTATAAACCAGGGTTTATAAGCCTGTTCAACAACTTCTTTAGTCTTGAGGTACATTCTTACAAATACCTTATCACCACGCTTACCAAGAGCAATATAATCATTCTCATATGAATCATTAGATCCAAAAGCGTAACCATACTGAACACGCTTAAAGTGTGATACCTGCATTTTAGAAAAATTCTCAATATCAAAGTATTTCTCAGGATTACTAAGATAATTAGTATGCCAGCAGTAATCAGCACGATTTTCAGATACTTCCTTAATGTTTAAATGGTACAGGTTACATATCCTGGTAACTGCATCAAAGGAACGCTTGTATATAGAATTAACACCCTGTAACCATAATTCCTTTGACCTGATCTGAACAACAATCTGCGGAGTGTCAGGATTCGGAACACTAGAAGCAATATAAATATCATAAGTATCAGGACAAGATATAACATGATTATATATATGTGCATAGTTACCTTTACCAATGGCATAAACAAGATTATCCGGACACCTAAATCCTACAGGGTAAAATGGAGTATATATATCACCATAAATCTGATTGGATTCCAGGCATCTTGTTTTAAAACCATTAAGATCCTGAATGAAATTAGATACATTCTGATCAGAACGTTCTACAAAATCATTCTGCAGCATAACGGAATAATAAAATGTATCGATGTTATGAAGATTCTTTTGCTGCTTCCTGTAGAACCAATATTTGTTATCACCGTCTTTAAATTCCTTTTCAATTAAGCTCATTTTGTCCACCTCAAAAATTCATTAAAAAGCCCTTTTCAATGAACGATATTTTTAATAAAAAACCTAGATTTTAAGCATATTTGAGTATATTTTTTATAGGATTTTTAGACCACCTATTAGATATCCGTGGTCAAACCCCAAAACCACCGATTTTATGGCCGGTTAAGCCTTACGCTCCGCCCGGCTTTCCCGGCCATAAATCACTTAATCAGGGTATAAGAATCATATAATGAAAAATAAAAGCCAGAGCCAAATAGAAGGCTGCTTTTAATATGGCTGTCTTTCTTACTCATTCCATACATGGACCGTATACATATAAAAAGGTTACCACCGAAGGGAAGAGAGAGAAGCTTACCGAGCTTTTTATACTTTGATACATTACGATGCAGCACCTGAGTTTCCAAGACACCTCTTATCTGTTTATCAATCATCATGTCATTCTGGGTAACCAGGATAACATCAAAACCAAAATGACGATGCATTGTAAAGAACTCAATCCATTTAAGCCGGTCCTTACGATTCCAGCTCCGGGGATTAAATATTGTCTGGCACTCATCCAGGATAATAAGAGTCTGATGCTCAATAATCTGACCTTTGTTATTACGCTTATGAAACTGCAGCGCAAAATTCTCAAGGCCATAGATGTATGAGAAAACAGATTTAGACTGAACCTTACCACCAAGCGGAGAATTCTCGTATATGGAAGAATCAAGCCATTGCTGGTTAGGTATATAAATAAACTTACCCAAAGGCTTTTTATCTGACCTGGGATAAATAATAGAAGTATTAATATTAAGATTAGATATTACATTTTTACCGGAACGGAGAGCATCATATATATTTCTTGCAACGTGATAACTCTTTCCGCTTCCGGGAACTCCTGTATAACATTCAATTGACATAACATCACCCCACATTAGTATTATTTTAAAAATTCAGCAATAATTTTTGTAATTGAGCCACCTGAGAAGATACTCCGGATAATTCTCTTAAAATACAGAAAGATAATAAGAGAAGCATAAGCATCCAGGAATGTACCAAAGAGCAGCACAGCATAATCAAGAGGAACAAACCAGTTAACATAAGGCAGCCACTGGGTAAACAATTCAGTATCAATATCAAGGACACCCTTGAAAACGTCAGTAGGCATCATGGCCTGAGTTATGAGTATAAACTCAATAACAACAGAAAAGACATTTGCCAGGAAATTAATAAGTATCGAACATAAAAGGGCAATAAGCGCACCTGACATTTACATCACTCCTTTCAGCTTATTGAACACACCTACAGCAAAGAGCAGTGTAAAGGAAAGCCTTAAAAAGCTCTTACAATTATCAGCCCAGTCCTGATAAGCAGATAAATCAAAAGTAATAGAATAAGCATCTTCATCCTTATGGCCAATCAGAAACCCGTAATTATATGTAAACTCAGGACATTTTGGAGTAGCTTTTAAAACCTGCAGCCATTCATAGAGCTGATAAGGCACGCTAAAAGGAAAATGACCAAACAAGCCATTTCTATATTCAAAATCAATATGACCTCCAGATCCGGAATTGCCAGAGCCGGAATTGCCAACGGAACCTCCGGATCCGGAATTACCGGAATCGTCATCAGATAACAAAGCAGCTGAAGAAAGAGAATAAGCTGATGAAGAATAAGAAGCAGATGCCGAATCCGCATCGAGCGTATTCACTCCGTACAAAATAGCATTACCTAAAGCATCATAAATTGAGCCAAATGAAAAGAAAAGATCATCAAGGGTATAAGCAGTACCGTCATCCTTTGTAGTAGAATAAGCAATATATTCAGTAACTCCGAGTATCTCAAGAAGAGTGTCATTACCCTGGTTTACTGCAGCTATCAGCTCATCAAGTTTATTATTCATTTCTGCAGTATTATCCTTGATTTCCTCAGTGTTCTTGTTTAAATCTTCTAATCCTTTATCAATCGCATTTTGCAATTCATCTTGCGTCATATTGCTTTTACCAGAGTTTATAGAATCAATCAGCTTATCCATCTTATCACCAAGGTTTTCATTCATGTCTTTAATAGAAAAAGAAATATCTTCACCAGTTTTATTGATTACAGAACTAAGATAAGAAGATGAATTACCGTGAACATAATTAAATAATTTTTCATAAGATATAAAGCCTACAAGGGTTTTATCACCTTTAGAATAAAAACCGGAAGAATCTAAGTAATTGTAAGAAGAGTCACCGTTTAAGTTGTTATTTTTCCAAAAAACAGTCAAAAAGGTAGGATTATCCCAAGAATCAGGAGCAGTATAACCCTTTGATATAATATCGTTTAATAATAATTGGTTTCTATCACCTCTTTGATTACTAGAAAACCAACGAGACAAACGGAAATAAAAATCCGAGAAATCACATGTATAATCGTCAGTATCAATATTATCTGTACAATTCAAAGAGCCAGTTATACTAGGTAAATCAATAGCTTTTAAATCAGTATTAACAAACTGTAATCTTAAGTCGGCATAATTAGCAAGAGTTGAACCATTTGAATATATATAGAAATATGCAAAGTCAGATTGATTAAAATAAAATGCTTTTTCATTACCGCCAATAGCATAATCATAATTAGAAACAAGGTTAAAATCTTCTTGATATAAATTTAAATCGTCATACCAAGATGTTTTTAATATATCAGTTGGTTTGCCGCTTTTAGTAACATAAAACATACCATTAGATTTATAATAATATTTCTTGATCTCTTCCCTTAACTTATCAACGCTGCCATTATCATTTGACATTGTTATTGTCTGGCTGTCCTCATCATAGTTAAGGGAATCCAAATAGTTGTAGTTACCTGTAACAATATCAAGAAGCTTAGTACCATTATCAGAATCACCAGTAAAAATAGATCCAACACCAGACATAAAACCACGGAAAATATTATTGTTAGATATAAACGAAGATATAAGGGTTCTATTATGATCCATTCTATTTGAAGAACAAAGCAAAGCAACAACCTGTTTATCAGATAAGTGAGTAGAAGTAACAGCACCATTAGAATCACATAAAGTCCAATTATAAGAAGTGCCTGGAGTATAAGCAAATGCACGAGTATTATTATCAAAATAAATATCTTTATGTGCAGAAACTTTTGATTGAGCATCAGCTTCAGACAGACCAAAATGACCCTCAACAAGAGGAATAACAGTTACATCATCTGCAGCAAATGAAAATGAAGGAAAATATATAAAAATTGATAATGCAGATAAGATAAATGCAAGAATGAAAGCGCCGATTCTTTTCATAAAAACCTCCTAAAAAAAATGACAAGCAAGAAATTAATCTTGCCTGTCATTCATATGCAAATTATAATACTGTGTCTTAGTCCAATAATATTGTGATTTTGTTTGATAATATTCAGATTTAGTTTTTAGATATTTATACAAAATCCTGATAACAAATACAAAAAAAACAATAGGTAAACCAATGAATAAAACTAAAAGAATAATACTAAAAATAACACTAATAAAATCGAAACTATATCCGTACATAGAACCCCTCCCATCAGAAACATAATCGGCAAGATGATTATATATCTAACTAGAAAGATATTCAATCATTTTTTATTTTTTAGCTATATATTTACAGTCTGGACATACTGTATTAGACTGTTTAAAATGTGTAGAACCATCTATTGTGACATAGCAGCCATCACAAAAACCATAAATAACATCTTCGCATTGCCGTTTGAATCCAATCGCAAATCCGGCAGCTAGATAACTCGCATTGAAAATACATACCATAGAAGGCATAAGTACAGGCATGAATCCGGAAGAAAACGAAGGATTAATAAAAGTATAAATAATGTTAAAAATAGAAAAAGCCATAAGTGGAAAAATAACAGCAAAACAAACAAAAGAATCACTATAAGGTAAATAATCCCAATCAACTTTAATATTCTTAATCTTCATCATCCTCATCTCCTTCCTGATCTTCGTCTGGATGAGCTGCGTCATGATTATCCGAGTCATCCGAAACGAGACCATGACGCTTTAAATATTTATCCTTACGCAGCTGCTTTTTATGCTCCCTTCGCTCATCTGAATAATCTGTAATAATATCAAGTATCTTACTTCTTAAAGAAACAGGATAACCGTTTTCCCTGGCTAAATACATAAGAGATTTCCGTATTTTCCTTACATTAAGCCAGATAAGAAAGAAGATAATAAGTAATACATATCCCATTTTGTTAACTCCTATCTATATAAATAATCCCACAAACTAATATACAAGCGGTCTAACAAAACAGGTTAGACCGGAGCCGTTCAGTCGATTAGCGAGCAAGTGAACGGAAGAAGCCAATAGCAATTCTGATGCCAAGTGTAAGAGCCATTACACCAAGACCAAGAGGAAGAACAGCAGTGATTCCCTCTGCAGCACCAGTAGCAACCTTCTGACAGCCTTCTGTAATGGCTGTGATAACGCCAGATGGTAAGATTGTTGTAGAACCTTCCATGATACTACCTCCATAAACATATATTTATATAAACAGCTTAGAGCTGCTATATACTATTTCATAAACGAAACAACAAAATAAAATATCTTCTTAGCTACAAAACCAATAAGACAGGAAAGGTTTGTAAGCCAGAAACCAAACATGAACCCGTAAAGCATCAAATCATTCATGTATTACCTCCACATAGACCAAAGAGACAGAGATATAAGGCAACCGACAACTGCAGAAAGAAGGAACACTATATAAGAAATGTTATATGAAACAGATTCACCAGACTCATCTTCCTGGTTATCTGATGCAGCAGCTGTTGTTGTTTCGATTTGTGTTTCAGCAGCATATACATTTCTAACAGGGATAAATATATATGTAATTGCCATTGCCACAACCAGGATTAATATCTTAAATTTCATACTAACCTCCATATGTAAATATTCTCATCCCTCTACAATTTCCCCGGCAAGCTATGGCCAACCGGTTATGTGTGCGCCCCGGCACTTCTGGGCCTTACATTCCCAGACCCTTGTCTAACGCCTTCCACGAACAAAGATTTAAAGGCTGTTCCTTCCCTGTAGGTTTAACATTCCGAAGGGTTTACGGATTCCATTAAGGTACTGTCTTTAAATCTTTCTTCGCTCCAGTTGTTGGGAGAAAACCCATCTATGTACATTTTCATGAAGTGCCGGGGCGCACACACTAAAGCCAAATAGCCAGGCCGGGAGGAGGACACTAAAACGGAAAGAAGAAAAGATTCCTAGTGAAGACCTCTACTACCGTATGTTGTTGACACGTCTCCATCCTGCTTTACACTATATTTGCGGCGCTGGATAGATGTACGTATACGTACAGCAACAAATACAACAATGATAAGAGCCCAAAGACCAATAGCAGCAAAAAATACAATCTGTGTTAATGTACCTAACATTTTATAATCTCCCTTCTGCACTTAATAACAGCACGCTCATTAATCATGCTGCTAAGTAAATGAACAAGGTTTCAGGCATACCACCCGGGGGAGGAGTTTACCCCCGGACAGCTAAATCCTGTAATGACATTATGTGGGGTTATCACTACCATTTTGAAAGCTGTGATTCTTGCACAACCCCAAATGTGATAACTACTTGGAAGCCTTAGAAGCTCCACCAACTGGAACAAAGTCAAGCCCTTTAATGTAGAGAACTGTCTTTCCTCCACTAGCTTTCATTCCATATGTAACCTTAGCAACAGTTGGAAGACCAACAGCCTTAGCACGTTCATAAAAATCAACTGGCATTTTCTCTTTTAATGGAGCGTAGCCAAGCGTACCAGTTTCCTCATCAACATGAGCAGCAGTAACATCTCCAGTTGAAACATAAGACATAGTACAGCCAACAATATGATCACCGACACCTGATTCAGGAGCAATGTCATAAGGTTTTCCAACGCTTAAAATAGTAATTAAATCTTCCATTATTAAATCCTTTCTAGCCTATCATCTTCAGGCATCCGGCGGCTAACCCGGACACGACACTATCAGGTCGCTTCTGATAGTGTTTCGATTTAAAAGGGAAATATAAAGTTAAGGCGCAAAGCTCGCCAAACCATCAAATATTATCAATAAGAATGTCATAGATTCTAATAGAATCTGAACAATGCTGCATGTTAATGAATAAAGAATGCATACGCTCACAATAATCAAGATACTTAGATTTATCAGATACCTTGTAATAAAGAGATTGTTCAGCTAAATTATCAAATTGTTTGTTATAACCATCATAATTTGAAACCCAACCATTTCTACAGTCTCTGAAATAATCAAGCTTTTCTTCCTCATTCATTAAAAAAAGGGCGACCATATCATTGCTACTTATATCACTCATAAGTATTCCAATCTGTTCGTCCGTTAAAATCTCATTTACATTCTTCATAAAAAACCACCTTCCTAGACTGCTCCCACCTTGCGAGATTGCCAGCCATTTGATACAATTAATTGTTAAGATAAACAAGAACCTGAAAATGTACCCGCTAAAATAATCAGGTTCTTATCTATCAAATGATTACATGGATATTATATACCTAAATATAGGTATAGTCAAGAGAAAATACAACTATTTTTAGGTATATTAAGAAAGGATCGAAATGAATTTTTATGAAAGACTAGAAACAACACTAAAATCAAAAAAAAAGACAGTATACAAAATGTGTAAAGACCTAGAGATAAGCACAAATACAATAGGAAATTATAAAAAAGGTACAACACCTAAAATAGATATAATAGATAAAATATCACTATATTTAGGTGTATCAACAGACTATTTAATAAGAGGAGAAGAAAAACATCACAAAATACAAGAAGCATATGATGCAGCTGATCCAGGAACACAAGCTGCAGTTAGAAAATTATTAGATATAAAAGATGAGGAACAAAAAGACCAGGAAGAATTATATACATCAAGGATTGGATAGAAAAACATAAAATTTGACAATGCAGCATAGTAATGTTAATATACAAATGTAAAAAGAGTGCTACCGATAGACGGTTAGTCCTTACAATAAGTGTTAAAAAATAACCGCTTAGTTTTCCGGACTGGGGCGGTTATTTTTTTGGTTTATTATATACTGTAACAACAAGCATAATGATTGAAACAATCATTAATACAAACTGTATTAAATCAGAATATGTAACCATGTCAATCACCTCCCTTCTGAGAAGATGAAAGACTAACCGCCTACCGTTTTGGGTAACACTCCAGAAAGATATTAACATACAGATATAATAAAATCAAATAAGGAAAAAATACTTTTAATCTAGGTGTCCCGGGTTCGAACCCCGGTGGGCTCATTAAAGGTAGACACACTGGTCAGGCGACATGGCTTGGCTGGTGTGTTTTTACATATATAAGCTGAATGCTCATAATTATTATCAAGACTAATTGACTACATGAACTGAGATGTTCAATAAATGAAGTTTGCAAATCCATGGATTAAGAGGTATAATGCGAGTCGGAGAAGGCTCTTGAAAATGGAGGTTGTGACAGAAGGCGTTAAAACTGAAAAACAGTTGTTGATGCTTTCAGAGATGGGTATAATATGTTACAGAGATATTATTTTTTAAAGCCTATTCCCGTTGCTGAACATAAGCAAAATATAATATATTGGGAGTAGGTAGTTGCTAGGAGGAATTTATGAGTGAGAGTTGTTCAGGCAGCTGTTCAAGCTGCGGATCTGACTGCGAGTCAAGAAAGGCTCCTCAGATTGTCAGAAATGCTAATAATGACAAGGTAAAGAAGATTATTGCTGTTGTCAGTGGAAAGGGAGGCGTTGGTAAATCTCTTGTTACTTCAATGCTTGCTGTTAAAGCAGCTAAAGAGGGCAAGAAGACAGCTATACTTGATGCCGATATAACAGGGCCATCAATTCCTAAGTCTTTTGGGCTTAAGGAAAGGGCGACATGTAATGAAGCAGGAACCGTAATATATCCTGAAGTTACGAGGGATGGAATCAGGGTGATGTCTGTGAATCTTCTTATGGATAAGGAGACTGACCCGGTTATCTGGAGAGGACCTGTTATTGCAGGAGTTGTCAAACAGTTCTGGGAGGATGTTGCATGGGACGATGTGGACTGTATGTTTATTGACTGTCCGCCGGGAACAGGAGATGTTCCTCTCACAGTGTTCCAGTCACTCCCGGTTGATGGAATAGTAATTGTTACTTCTCCACAGGATTTGGTTTCAATGATTGTTGAGAAGGCAATTAATATGGCAAAGCTTATGGATATTCCGGTTCTTGGAATTGTGGAGAATATGTCTTTCTTCAAATGTCCGGATTGTGGCAGTATTCATTACATTTATGGAAAGAGCAGAATTGATGAAGTGGCAGCAGAGAATAATATCAGTCATGTGGCAAAGCTTCCTATGGATTCTGAGATTGCAGAACTTGTAGATATGGGCAAGGCTGAAGACATTGATGTATCAGCCTTGGATGAGATTTTTAATTCTATTATGGAGTAATAGTGAAGAGACTTATTTTATTTAAAGGCGGAGTAGAAACATTGGAATTCTTTACAGAGCAGATGGCTTCTGTGTGGGAAAAGATGGGATACTCCGTCTTTTGGTATAATTTATTAATGCAGCAGGACAGCTCAGAGAAGCTTATGAATTGGTACAGGGATAACAGGCAGGATGAGTTCTATATGTTTACATTTAACTTTGAAGGGCTTGCCGGAGAGACAGGATTATATTCAGATGAGGGATGGAATTTCTGGGATTATGCAGGTGTAAATGTAGTAAATATGGTAGTAGACCATCCATTGTATTATAACCGCTATATAACAAGACGTCCCCAAAGGTATATACAGCTTGATATTGATGAGCTGCATGTGGAATATATGAGGCGGTTTTTTAAGGAAGTACATACGGAATATCTCCTGACGGCAGGTACAGAGCTGAATCTGGAGGGGTGTGTTCTTCCTGACAGAAAATATCTGCCTATGTCAGAGAGACCTATAGATATTATATTTACGGGGAATTATACTCCAAAGAAGATTTTAAGAAAACATCTGGATAATATGGAGCCGGAGTATATAGATTTCTACGAGGAAATTCTGGAATATTTGATTGATAATCCTTCGATTTCCATTGACACTGCAGCAGAACAGGCATTGAGAAGAGAGTTTCCTGACATTACAGATGAACAGCAGGTTTCGTGTATGCCAACGATGATGTATGTAGACCTTGCTGTGCGGTTTCATTACAGAGAGTTGGCAATAAGGGCTTTAGCTGATTCCGGATTTAAGGTAAATGCCTATGGCGAGGGTTATGACTATATTAACTGCCGGCATCCGGAGAATATTATAAGGCATGGTGGAGTCGATTCAAGGAAATGTCTTGATATGATAAGTCAGGCAAAGATTTCTCTGAATGTAATGCCATGGTTTAAGAGAGGAGCACATGACAGAGTATTTAATACAATGCTCAACGGAGGAGTTGCTCTTACGGATTCATCTGATTATTTTACAAAGAATTTCTGTGATGGTGAGAACATTTTGTTTTATTCGCTGGAAGAATTAAGGGAATATGAGAAAGCGGGATTTGATATGGATGTAATATCAGCTTCAACGGACAGGATAAAGAGACTTCTTGCTGACATGGATGAGCTGCAGTTTATTGCCGACGCCGGATATAAATTATGTCACGGAAAGCATAGCTGGAAGGAGAGAGCTGTGGTTATCGAAGAGTATTTCACATAGACCGGTTGTAATTAAGACATCATGCGCCTTGACGCATTTTTTTATATATGGTAAGATATCACATGTTCGCGGATATGGCGGAATTGGCAGACGCGCTAGATTTAGGTTCTAGTGTCAACAGACGTGCAGGTTCAACTCCTGTTATCCGCACTATTGAGGGACGAATCGTTGGATTCGTCCTTTTTCTGACTATAATTGTGAAAGGAGCTAATATGGCAGTATTTACATTGGAGAATGATATTTTAAAAGTTTCTGTGGCATCAAAGGGGTGTGAAATTACAGATGTGTACTGTAAGGAAGATGGAACACACAGGATGTGGGATGCTAATCCTGACGGGTGGAAGAGAGTTGCTCCGGTATTGTTTCCTCTTATAGGAAAGTATAAGGATAACAAATGTATTTATAATGGAAGTACATATGAGATGAGCCAGCATGGCTTCGCTAGGGATATGGAGTTTGAAATTGTTGAAACATCAGCAGAAAGGCTGACGATGAGACTTACAGACAACAATGAAACGAAAGTTAAATATCCATTTAATTTTGTCCTTGAGCTTGAATATGCTCTTTCTGGTAATGAAATCACAGAAACATATCGAGTGATTAATACGGATAATAAGACTATTCATTTCAGTATAGGCGGACATCCTGCATTTATAACACCACAGCATGACAGGAGTATGTCTGGCTGTAAGATACGCTTCAATTCAGATACAATAAGATACCGGCTGTTATCAGAGGATGGTCTGTTGGAAAGAAAAGAATACGAACTTCCGCTTGTAGACTGCGAGTATAGTATTCAAGCAGATTCATTTGAAAAAGATGCTCTTATTATAGAGGGCGGACAGGCAAGTGAAGTGTCGCTTATTAAGGGTGATAGGGAATTCGTTACAGTACAGTTTGAAGCACCTGTATTTGGTCTGTGGTCGTGCAAGGGCAGGAATGTTCCTTTTGTTTGTATTGAGCCGTGGTATGGTAGAACAGATGCAGAAGATTTCATAGGGGAGCTGGCAGACAGAGAGTACAGCAACCACCTCAATCCGGGGGAAAAGTTTGAAAAGAGCTTTAAGATAATATTTAAATAGCAGATGTTAAAATGCACGGCAATCCATTCTAGTGTGAAGTGAATTACCGTGCCTTTTATTATTTGTATTATTTTAAAAACATATGAATAAGCTTGTCATTAAAAGCCTTGTATTTCTGATACCGCATAGGAAGATCAATCCAGCATTTTTTATCTACAATGCTCTTATAATGAGAGAAAGTATCAAATCCTGCTTTTCCGTGATATGAACCCATACCGCTCTCACCGAAGCCCCCAAAGCCCATTTCGGAAGTGGCAAGGTGAATAATCGTATCGTTGATACATCCACCGCCATAATTACACATGGAAGTTACTTTTCTGGCTTCCTTCTTATTCTGGGTAAATATATACAGCGCAAGAGGATGCATATATGAATTAACTGTGTTTATGGCCTCATCAAGAGTTTTAAAAGTAAGTATCGGCATTACCGGGCCAAAGATTTCTTCCTGCATAACTGCATCAGAGAATGTAACATTATCCATAATTGTAGGTTCAATGCGAAGAGAATCTGAATCAGAACCCCCTCCAAGAACAACTTTGGAAGAGTCTATCAGCCCGAGAATTCTGTTAAAATGCTTCTCGTTGATTATTTTGCCGTAATCCGGATTGTCAAGAGGTGCTTCGGTGTACTGGCGTTTTGTTTCATTTATAAGCTCTTTTACCAGAACATCTTTCACAGATTCCTGAACATATATATAATCAGGTGCGACACAGGTCTGTCCACAGTTTAAATATTTTCCAAATACAATTCTTCTGGCTGCAAGTTTTAAGTTGGCAGATTCTGTCACGATACAAGGGCTTTTTCCGCCAAGCTCAAGAGTTACAGGCGTGAGGAATGAAGAAGCTCTGCTCATAACTTCTTTGCCGACAGCCTGACTTCCTGTAAAGAATATATAATCAAAATGTTCATTGAGAAGGCAGTTGTTTTCCTGCCTGCCTCCTGTAATCAGGGTCACATATGTTGAGTCAAATGTCTCGTTAATTATATCGCACATTACATCACTTACATTAGGAGAGTAAGCGCTTGGCTTGATAACAGCCGTATTTCCAGCGGCAAGAGCATCTACCAGAGGTTCCATGGTAAGAAGGAATGGATAATTCCATGGACTCATAATAAGGACTACACCTCTTGGAGATGGCTTTTTGAAGCTTCTTGAGTGAAACTGTGCAAGAGGGGTGTGTACATTTTTCTCACGGGAAAAAGAGGCGGTGTGCTTCAGCATATATGTAATTTCGCTTAAGGTAAGGCCAACTTCACACATATAGCTTTCAAACCGGCTTTTTCCAAGATCCTTCTCAAGTGCTTCATATATATCATTTTCATGCTTTAATATGGCATTGCGAAGCTTTTTTAATGCTTCGATGCGGACATGTATATCCAGTGTTTTCCCTATAAGAAAGAAGTGTCTCTGGGAATTCACTATATTTTTAATCTCTGTAGCTTCCATTAAATTGAAAATCTCCTTTTATATTGTATGTTGTAGTATAAAATGTATGTTTCAGCGTGATTATTACTTATCACCTTCAGGCATAAGCATATAATAGAATTGTTCCAAAGCTTTTGCATCCATAAGAACAGGTACAGGATAGAGCGGATTGGCCTCGTTGTCTGCATATTTTGCCATCTTTGGAATGTCTTCTTCTCTAATTTCGGACACGATATCTTTTATATTAAATTTAGATTTCATTTCTTTGATTGCATCAATAAATGCCTTTGCTGCCTCGTTATCAGGGGTGTCTGCATCTGCTACACCAGCAGCTATGGCAAGATTATGAAGCTTCTTGTGGATGCTTTCACCGTAGCTTTCCAGAACAAATGGAAGAAGTATGGCGTTGGCAAGTCCATGAGGAACATTATATTCTCCGCCAAGGGAATGCGCGACAGCATGTACATAACCTACATATGATTTGGTGAAAGCGCATCCGGCATAATATGCGGCTTTGAGCATGTTTTTACGCGCCTGTACATTTGAGCCGTCAAGGTATGCTTTTTCCAGATTATTAAAAATCAGCTCTGTAGCCATAAGAGCATCTTTTCGTGTTCCAGGGGTTGTAGAGTTACCAATATATGCTTCAACTGCATGTGTAAGGGCATCCATACCTGTTGTAGCGGTTATGAATCCCGGGAGAGTAAGTGTTACCTGAGGATCAAGTACGGCAAAACGAGGGATAAGCGGAAAATCATTGATGGCGTACTTGTGACGGGTTTCGGCATCAACAATAACAGCTGCAAGGGTTGTTTCGCTTCCTGTTCCTGCGGTAGTTGGAATTGCAAAGAGAAGAGGAAGCTTTGCATGGACTTTTAGTATGCCTCCAAGCTTTGACAGGGGCGTTCCCGGTCTTGCAATTCTCACACCAACAGCCTTGGCGCAGTCCATGCTTGAACCGCCGCCAAAGCCTATAATGGAATCACAATTATTATCCTTGTAAATTGTATAGGCATCCTCAACAGTTTCTGTAGTAGGATTGGCAACAGTTCTGTCATAGACTGAATATGTTATTTGGCTGTCATCCAGAATATCAGTAAGTTTTTTTAACAGACCGAGGCTTGCAATGCCGGGGTCAGTAATGATTATAGGATGGCATTTCTTTTTCTTTGCAAGAACAGACGGGATATCATCAAGACGTCCTATTATCTTAGGCTTCCTGTATGGCAAAAAAGGAAGCGCAATTTTAAACACTGTCTGAAAGCATCTGCAGTATATCTTTTTAAAAGTATTCATGGTACACCTCATTTGTTTGTGAAAAATTTTGATATTCAAATTATAATCCGACATGAGAAACCATGCAAGAACTATTCCTCCAGAAGTTGAACTCCCATACCGTTCATTGAGAAATTGTCGGTATGTATAAGTTGTGAGACAGGTACAATATCGTAACCCTGCTCTATAAGACCATTAATTACCGATTCAAGGGCGTCAGCAGTGAATTTGGAGCCATTATGCATAAGGATAATAGAACCATCCTTCAAATCTTTATGTCTGGTTACCGTTTTTATAATGTTATCAACTCCGTAATCCTTCCAGTCAAGGCTGTCAACATCCCATTCGATAGGATAGAAGTTGCATCCGTACACGGTTTCAATTAGGGTAGAATTGTAGTCTCCGTAAGGAGGTCTGAACAAAAAGCTGTCGTAGCCTGTAATTTCTTTAATCTTATTGGCAACCGACATAATTTCCTCCCTCTGTTCATTGACCGATAACTTGCTCATTTCCTTATGATTCTGGCTGTGGTTTCCTAAATCGTGCCCACGGTTATAGATTTCAAGTACTTTATCAGGATATTTCTCAACCCATCCGCCGGTCATAAAAAATGTGGTTTTAATATTATATTTGTCAAGAATGTCGAGAATTCTTATGGTATCTTCATCTCCCCAGGCTGCATCAAATGAAATGGCAACATATTTCTTTGTATCATCCGCTTTATGTTTCTTGCTTAGGTCAACGCAGTATATAGGAAGTTTGCGGTTTCCAACACTGCAGTTTCCGGTTATTGCGCCACCGCCAATGCCCTGTCCCTGCTTTGAGGCGTCATAGGGAACGCTTCCTTTATTGCTTTTGTTTTCAGATGGTATTTCAGACTGGTTGTTATGGCTGTTTTCTGTCTTGGCTTCTGACTGCGTTTCAGATTGTGTATCTGATACAGGATTATTGGAATTCTCCCTTTTGCTCTTTCCGGAAATTGTAAAGACTATATAAAGAATGAGAATTATAAATAGAAGAAGGATATATATTATCCGTCTGTATTTAGAAAAAAAATGAGACATACTGATACCTCGAATATCGCTTAGTATCAGTATATCTCATTTCATTTTAAAAAATTACATATTCTTAATTCGAAGAATTAATTAGTGGATGAACCTGCAGCGGCTGTAGATGCACCGGTAGTTTTAGTAAGCCCGTCCGGATGAAGAGAAACGCTTAATACGCCTGTCTGCTCATCATATGTGTCTCCAAGAATCTGCTTAACAAGTGTCTGGCAGTATGAGAGACTGAAATCGTAACAGCCGGAATCATTGCGGATTGCGTTGCCGGCAGCAAGTTCTTCTGTATAATCGCTAATCTTGTAAGTTGTAATTAATTTCTGACCAAAAAGCTTGTGTGTAATTAATGGTGTAAGGCTGTAATTCTTGACATAGCAACCTGTTTCATCCTTAACGAGAGTTACGTTAGCCATGCCGCCAATCATACGAGGCTTCTTGTCCTGATTAGAAACGAAGTTTCCTAAAGAATAGTATACTAACATTTCATGACCCTTATCGTCGCTTACTACTTCAACAGGTTCAAGAACGTGAGGATGTGTACCAATTACCACATCAACTCCCAGACTTAAAAATAACTGTGTCCAGTAATTCTGGTTAGAATCCGGAGTGTATACATATTCAGTACCCCAGTGAGGCAATACAACAACCATATCTGCGAGCTGCTTTGCCTTAGTGACATCCTGTGTGATTTTATCCTTGTCAAGCATATTAACAATATATGGCTTTGAATCAGGAATAGGAATTCCGTTAGTTCCGTATGTATAATTCAGAAAGGCAACTTTGAAACCGTCTTTGTTATATACATAAATGTTATTATATTCCTCCTCTGTCTCGTTGATTCCGAGAACAGTTGTAGCAGGATGCTTCTCTTTCCAGAAAGAAAGGCAGTTTTCAACACCCTTTAACCCCTTGTCAAGAGTATGGTTTGTTGCATGAAGAATGATATTAAATCCAGCTTTAACTTCTGCGTCACCCAGTTCCTGAGGTGAGTTAAATGTAGGATATCCTGTATATGCAAAGTCTGAACCGCCAAGAATAGTCTCCTGATTAACAATTCTGACATCAGCAGCAGTAATATCCTGAGCTATATTAGTGTAAAGGTGGTCATAATTATAGGAACCATCGTCCATTTTACCACTTTTAACGACACCTTCATGTACCAGCATGTCGCCAATCATCATGATATCTATCTCGACAGCAGGTGTTTTAGTTGTGGTTTCTTCCTCTGTAACAGGCTCTGCTGTTGTCTCTTCCGCAGTTGTATTGTCTGTGACATGCTTGGCAGACTTTTTATTGCTGCCGATTACTGCAAAGAGAATACCGATAGCTGCAACAAACAGAACTGAACATATAACGGCAATTAATTTGACATTAACGGATTTACGTCTGCGTCTGCTGAGAGGTACAGTTGTGTTCTTTTTCTTTGTCATAGTTTTCTCCCTTTATAATATTAATATATGTCTTAAAAAGACGAAATATGTATAACTATGGTACATTAACCACCGAAATTATTCAAGAAAAATATTTGACTTGTACACAAAGCATTTAAAATGTAGTATATATATTAGAGTTGGCTTAAAGTCACAATAGGAAATATATAATATAACGGAGGTTTCTTATGAGCAGATACACTAAAGACGATATTTTCAGAATGGTTGATGAGGAGGATGTAGAATTTATCCGACTCCAGTTTACAGATATATTTGGAACATTAAAGAATGTTGCTATTACATCAAGCCAGTTGGAGAAAGCGCTTGATAACAAATGTATGTTTGACGGTTCTTCTGTAGAGGGATTTGTAAGAATTGAGGAATCAGATATGTATCTGTATCCTGATTATGATACATTTGAAATATTTCCATGGAGACCACAGCAGGGCAAGGTAGCAAGACTCATATGTGATGTGTATACACCGGATGGAAAGCCGTTCGAAGGGGACCCGCGCTGGATACTTAAGAAGACTATCAAAGAGGCTGCAGATATGGGATACCGCTTTGATGTGGGACCGGAATGTGAGTTCTTCTTATTCCATACAGATGATAATGGACTTCCTACTACATTAAGCCATGAGAAGGCAGGATATTTCGATTTAGGCCCTAATGACCTTGGGGAGAATATCAGAAGAGATATGGTTCTTACACTTGAGGATATGGGATTTGAGATTGAGGCTTCACATCACGAAGTGGCACCTGCTCAGCATGAGATTGATTTCAAATACGATGAAGCTTTAAAGACAGCTGATAACATACAGACATTTAAGATGACTATTAAGACTATTGCCAAGAGACATGGACTTTATGCTACATTTATGCCAAAGCCAAAGTTTGGAATGTGTGGTTCAGGTATGCATATCAATATGTCACTGGCAGCAAAGGATGGAAAGAATATATTCGCAGATGAGAATGGTAAGCTTGGATTATCTGACGACGCATATCATTTTATTGCAGGTATTATGAAGCATGCCAGAGGAATGGCAGCAATTACTAATCCGCTTGTCAATTCATATAAGAGACTTGTACCGGGATATGAGGCACCTGTATATATAGCATGGTCAGCTAAGAACAGAAGTCCGCTTATAAGAATACCGGCATCAAGAGGCAATGGAACAAGAGTTGAGCTTAGGAATCCTGATCCTACAGCTAATCCATATCTTGCGCTCGCTCTCTGTCTTGCAGCAGGACTTGACGGAATTAAGAATAAGCTGGAAGTGCCGGATAGTGTGGACTGCAACATATATGAGATGACACCGGAGGAAAGAAGGGCAGCAGGAATACAGAATATGCCTGCTGACCTTAAGGAAGCAGTAGATTGCCTTACGCAAGATAAGTTCCTTTGTGGAGTACTCGGAGAACATATTGTGTCCAAGTATGTTGAGGCTAAGATGAAAGAATGGGAAAACTATACAACAAGAGTATCCCAGTGGGAGATTGATGAGTATCTGTACAAATATTAATTAGTAATGGTAAAGCGTATATAGAAAAGGAGTGAACGAATGTCCACATTGATTGTAGCTTTCCCTAAGTTAGAGGAAGCAAAGGCGGTCAGGAATCTTTTGATTCACCGTGGTTATGATGTCGCTGTACCATGTACAAGTGGAGCACAGGTTATTAATCAGGCAGATATGCTGTCTGATGGAATAATAATATGTGGGTATAAACTATCAGATAATATGGTTTATACAGAGTTGTATGAATATAAGCCTAAGAGTTTTGAAATGCTGCTTGTGGCATCCCAGAATCTATGGGAAGATTGTCAGGACAATGGAATTGTGTGCGCTGCAATGCCAATCAAGGTAAACGATCTTATATCTACAATAGAAATGATGCTTCAGGCGCAGATAAGGCGGCGCAGAAAGCAGCGGTCACAGCCAAGGAAAAGAAGCCCGGAGGAACAGAAGATAATAGATGACGCAAAACATTTACTGATGGAGAGAAATAATATGTCCGAGCAGGAAGCTTTCCGCTACATACAGAAATGCAGCATGGACAGCGGTAATACAATGGTAGAGTCAGCCTCCATGGTGATGGGAATATACCAGGATATAGTATAAAATATTTATGGGTGGGAGTAGCGTGAATATATATAAAATATTTTGAATAGAAAAGGAGACAGCCTATGAAGTTCACAAAAATGCATGGAGCAGGAAATGACTATATATATGTAGACTGCACCAGGACGCAGCTTAATAACCCCTCAGAGATTGCTGTTAAGCTCAGTGACAGACATTTTGGAATAGGTTCAGATGGACTTATTCTTATTAAGAAATCGGAAAAAGCTGATTTCTTTATGGAGATGTACAATGCAGATGGTTCACAGGGGCAGATGTGTGGTAATGGCATAAGGTGCGTTGGGAAATATGTGTATGACAACGGGCTTACAGATAAGACTACTGTAACAGTTGACACACTTGCGGGAGTTAAAATCCTTGAACTTCATCTTGGAGAAGATGGGAAAGTGGCAACAGCAAAAGTGAATATGGGAGCACCAATTCTTGAGGCGGCAAGGATACCCGTGGATGTTGCAGGATTAAAGTTGTACCGTGGTGGTGATATTACTACTGTCGCGGGTGAGAAGATTAGCAATCCGGTTGTTGATGAGACTATTGAGGTTGAAGGAAAAGAGTATAAGGTTACAGCGGTTTCTATGGGAAATCCACATGCGATTGTATATCTTGATAAGGAATTGGATATTAAGAAGTTTGATATTGAGAAAATCGGGCCTTTCTTTGAGAACCACAAAGCATTTCCAGAAAGAATCAATACAGAATTCATTCAGGTGACTGACAGAAATAATCTCAATATGAGAGTGTGGGAGCGTGGCTCGGGAGAGACTCTTGCCTGTGGTACAGGTGCGTGTGCAAGTTTTGTGGCAACCGTGCTTAATGGTATGTGTGATGAGACTGCGACACTTCATCTTCTCGGCGGAGACCTTGAGATTTCATGGGATAAGCAGAATAATACGATATATATGGAAGGACCGGCAGAGACGGTTTTTACAGGTGAAGTAGACATTTAAAATAATAATACGTACAATGAAAGGAAGACAAGATTATGATGACAGAGATGAAGATGGACGATTTCCTTGAAGTATTATCGTCAAGTGAGCCGGTTCCAGGCGGAGGAGGTGCCTGCGGATATGTGGCAGCAGTGGGAATGAGCCTTGGAAATATGGTTCTTGCATTGACAACCGGAAAGAAGAAATATGCAGAATATCAGGCAGAGATAGAACAGCTCATTGTTAAGGCAACAGAGCTTACAGGCAAACTCGCTGAATGCATGGATAAGGATGCAGAAAGCTTCAAGCCTTTATCTGAAGCCTACGGACTTCCAAAGGATACAGAGGAACAGATTAAGGCAAGAGAAGAAATTATGGCAAAAGCACTCGTTGCTGCATCGGAAGCACCACTTGCCATGATGGAGCTTATACTTGAGGCTATGAAGCTTATTGACAGAATATCAGTGATAGGAAGCAGAATTGCCATAAGTGATGCGGGAGTAGGTATAACAATGTGTGAGGCGGCTATGAAGGGAGCTTCACTCAATGTATTTATTAATACGAAATTAATGAAAGACCGTGAAAAGGCTGAGGAAATGAATTTTAAAGCAGACAGACTTCTTGCGGAATCGGCTGAGATTGAAGAGGCAGCTTTTTCAAGGGTAATGGATGTAGTAAGACCATAATACAACAAGGGAGGAGACATACATGGAGATACTTAAAGGTTTACCGGTGGCTAATGCAATTAATGACAAGATTATTGACGAGATGAAAGACTGGAAAGGAGCGGTTCCACATCTTGCAATAATAAGAGTGGGTGAGCGCCCTGACGACATGTCCTATGAGAGAGGTGCCACAAAGAAGATGGAGAAGGTGGGATTCAGGTGTACATCTTATACATTTCCTGCTGATATAGATAATGATACATTTCAGAAGGAATTTGACAGAATTAATAATGATGATGATATTGATGGAATACTGCTTTTGAGACCGCTTCCAAAGCATCTTGATGAGAAGCTTATTGAGCAGAAGATAGAGAGCGTTAAGGATCTTGATGGAATATCACCTATGAATCTTGCAAAGGTATTTGCTGGTGATGAGACGGGATATGGCCCTTGTACAGCAGAAGCAGTAATTGAGATGCTCGACTATGCAGGTGTTGATCTTAAGGGTAAGCGTGCTGTTGTAATTGGACGAAGCCTTGTAATTGGAAAGCCTGTTGCAATGATGCTTATGAAGAAGAATGCTACAGTTACTGTGTGCCATACGAAGACGGTTGACATGCCGGGTACATGCAAAGATGCAGAAGTACTTATCGCAGCAGCGGGAGTGGCTAAGATGGTTGATAAATCATATGTTGCAGATGGCGCTGTAGTTATTGATGTTGGAATTAATGTGGATGAAGAGGGGAATCTGTGTGGTGATGTGAATTTTGATGATGCGGCAGAGGCAGCTTCAATATGCACGCCTGTTCCGGGGGGAGTTGGTTCGGTTACAACATCAGTTCTTGCAAAGCATCTGCTTAAGGCGGCTAAAGCAAGAAGAGCATAATGCTTGCATTAAAAGAATAAAAGTGTATAATACTTAATGTGTCTGCAGAAGATCTGCAGACACACATCTGCACCGTTTGCATAATGGTAGTGCATCAGCTTCCCAAGCTGATGGCGCGGGTCCGATTCCCGTACGGTGCTTACTTACATTTTGAATATTTACTTAACACAGGGACTTTGCTTTTTAAGGTGGCAAAGTCCTTGCGTTATTTTTGCAGAAAATGTATTATATCAACTGTAAAATTGGTAGCACCAATTATAATATACATATCAGGAGAAAAATATTATGAAGTTTTTAAGACAGTTTCTGATAATACTGACTATTTCCTTTTTAGGAGAAGCGTTGAAATATATGCTTCCATTGCCGATACCAGCAAGCATATACGGAATGGTCATTTTATTTATGGGTCTTCTCATGGGACTTATTCGCCTTGAGTGGGTTAAGGATGCGGGAAAGTTCCTTATTGCAATTATGCCTGTAATGTTTATTCCAGCAGGAGTAGGACTTATGGCATCATGGGGGATATTAAAGTCAATGCTTATACCAGTCATTGTAGTTACGGTTGTTGCCATAATTACAGTTATGTTTGTAACCGGAACGGTGTCACAGTTCATAATAAGAATGGATAAAAAAGCGGAAATGAAAAAAATGCGGGTAATGGAGGAAAAAACTGATGGAAGATTTCTTTAGGGAGTCGCTTTTTGCAGGAGTGACGTTAAGTCTGGTAGCGTATTTGTTAGGTTCACTTCTAAAAAAGAAATTTAAATTAGGGATATTCAATCCCTTGCTTATATCTATAATATTTACGATATTAGTACTTGTTGGTACGGGCGTAGATTATGAAGTGTACAATCAGGGAGCCAGATATTTAAGCTGGTTTCTGACACCGGCAACGGTATGCCTTGCAATTCCGCTATATGAGCAGTGGCAGCTTCTTAAGAAGAATTTTAAAGCAGTTATATCGGGTATTGCCGCAGGTGTTCTCACAAGCCTGTTTACAGTATTTCTGCTTGCTAAGATAATGGGCCTCAGCCATGCTGAATATGTCACATTACTTCCAAAGTCGATAACGACAGCTATTGGTATGGGGGTTTCAGAGGAACTCGGTGGATATGTTAATATTACAGTTGCAGTAATCGTAGTAACAGGGGTACTTGGAAATATATTCGGAGAACTCATATGTAAGATATTCCGTATAAAAGAGCCAATAGCAAAAGGTCTTGCAATAGGTAGCGCAGCTCATGCAATTGGAACTGCTAAAGCAATGGAAATGGGCGAGATTGAAGGGGCAATGAGCAGCTTATCTATTGCAGTTGCAGGTATACTTACTGTGGTATTTTCATCTGTGTTTGCCGGATTAATGTAATCTGGTATAAGTTGATAATATAGATAGTGAATTAACAAAGATGCATAAAAACAGTTGACATGACAGGTGTTAAAATAGTTGAGGTGATTTAATATGATTATTACAATTGCAAGAGAGTGTGGATGTATGGGTGACCAGATTGGAAAAGAGCTGGCAGAGAAATATTATATTCCTTTCTATGATAAAGAGGCAATATGCAGGCTTGCTAAAGAAAAGGGCATATATAACAAGTACCCTTATTTTTATGGTGAGATGCCGCTTGATATGATGCTTTATGCAGACAGTATGGCTGGGGAAGACGGTTCAGACAGATGTAAGACTCCTGAAAGAGCTTTGTCAGACATTATTGGCGGTGAGAACTGTGTTGTTGTTGGAAGATGCGGAAATAATGCATTCAGACATAGAGATGATCTGATATCTGTATTCTTGAGTGGGGATAAGAAAAAAAGGGAAGAACTGATAGAAAAAAAACATAATGTTCCTCACAATAAGGCAGTAAAAATTGTTGAAGATACAGATATGAGAAGATGCACCTATCACAAATATTACACAGGAGAAGAGTGGGGAGAAGCCGGTAATTACGATATATGCATTGATGTTTCAAGAGTTGGAAAAGATGCTGCTTTGAGACTTATAGAAGAGTATATTACTGAAACAGGTGTGTTGTAGGGATACATTTATATAATGGAGATTACCTGGGAATGAATCAGAAAAGAAATGTACAGGAGTATGAAAAGGCAATACAATATATTTATGAGCTGATGAAGGAAGGGATACTCACTATAGGGAGCCGTCTTCCTACAGAGCGGGCAATAGCTGAAAAACTCGGGATTGGAAGAAACTCAACAAGAGAAGCACTCAGTATCATGCATGGAATGGGTCTTATTGAAAGTCGTCAGGGCTCCGGTAATTATATATCAGAAAATGTCGGACAGTCCATCAGACGGACTATACTAATGATGATGGCTTTAAAGACGGTTACCAGGCAGGAGATATGTCAGTTTCGACGGGCTATGGAAAAATCCGTGTGCAGCACACTTTTGGCAAATGGTCTGACATCGAAACAGTCAGACAGCCTTAAAGTAATGATTGAAAAAATGCGACATACATCGGGAGATGAACTGGTTGAATCAGATAAAGCATTCCATGAAGAACTTATTGCGGATACGGGTAATAATTTGTGGATTACACTTATGGAAGCTGTAGTTGATGTTTACCGTGAATGGATTGATTATGTGATAAAACACGCTGATGAAACCAATAAGAAAGTTCTTCTAAAGACTCACGAGAATATATACAAAAGTCTTTTGAAGAAAGATGAGACAACGCTTAATATTGCCATTGATGATCACTATAACATAATCGAAAAGTTGCTTGGCTAGAGAAATAAGGAGAGATATATGAAATACAAAATCGTTATTTTTGATTTGGATGGAACGATACTTAATACGATTGATGATCTTGCAGACAGTACGAATTATGCACTTAAAGAGCATGGTATGCCGGAGAGGTCGGTTGAAGAAATTAGACATTTTGTTGGTAATGGAATAAGAAAGCTTATGGAACGTGCTGTGCCGCAGGGGACACAGGAAGATGAGATTGTAAAGGTGCATTCCACATTTACAGAATATTACAAGGAGCATTGTGCAGATAAAACAAGGCCATATGATGGAATTAAAGAGCTTATTGAAAGAATAAGAAGCTTAGGAATTAAGACTGCTGTGGTTTCCAATAAGGCTGATTATGGTGTACAGACGCTTTGTAGAGATTATTTTCCCGGGCTTTTTGATTATGCTGTTGGAGAGCGTGAGGGAATACGCAGGAAACCATACCCGGACAGTGTTAATGAAGTGTTAAGAAGCTTTAATGTGGATAGGACGGAGGCACTGTATATTGGTGATTCAGAAGTTGACATACAGACATCTGCTAATGCGGGTATGGATGTATGCATGGTAGGCTGGGGATTTCGAGATGAAGACTATCTCAAAGTACAGGGGGCAAAGTTTGTTGTGCATACACCAGAAGAAATCTGGGATTATGTGAGCAGGGAAAAAGAGGGGGAATAGTGTGAGGACGATTAGATTTTTTGGTGTGTGGATTGTAATAGCTGCTGTGCTGGCTGGAGATGTTGAGAACCGGTGAGAATAAGAATATATAAAGCATAATTATAGTATCATATTGGTGGAATCACCTCATATTCTGTGTCCTTAAGCGAATTATTAAGTCTGTAAAGTTCGGGGTTTCTGCTTGATGTAATAAGGTCTATAAGCCCTTTAGTAAGAAGCCATGCACCATATTTGTTAAAATGTGTATTTTCAGAAACAGTTTCTGGCCTGGCGAGTTCTTTTAAGAAGTCGTCAGGCCATTTTCCTTTATTGATGCCTTTCTTAATAGAAGTATATCTGTGTATATCGTTATGTCCGATTTTTTCAAAAAGATTCACAGAGTAACTGAACAAATCGAGCACAGCTGTGTCTGTTTCTTCGCCAATCTGTTTCATTGCTCTAATGTAGCTGAAATTATTACCTCCGTGGAGTCCGGGACCATCCATTATTCTTCCATCATCGCTAAAGAAAGTTCTTGCCGGAGCAGTTACCAGTACAGGAGTTGCATCATGCTCTCTTGCCATGTCTATGTACTGCTTGATAAACCATTTATAGCTTCCCATGGATGCATCCTTGGAATATGGATAATATGTATCGTATGGATATGCGTTATTAATAGACCTGACGCTGTTAAGTACTGCTTCTTTATCAGGTATGGAATCATCGTGTATAAGTGCATCAATATACTCCGGAGGAATGTAATCTTTGGAAACCTTAACTCCGGGGATAACCGGGAATATACCTGATTCATCCGGTGAGCCAAGCTCAACAAGTCTGTTGAACATGTTTTTATAATCTTTAGAAGAATCATCATTGTGACAAAACTCTATAAACAGGTAATCACCAGCCTGAATCTGCTCTTTGATATTGTCAAATCTGCCCTCGTTAATGAATAATCTGGAGCTTCTTCCGCCCTTGGCGTGATTATATACATTTACAGAAGGATTAAGGAAGTAAGGCAGATACTGCCCCCAGCCTGCAATAAATTCTTCATCCGTATAGTTCTGTACGATTGAATCGCCAGCAAGAAATATATTCATGTCTTCACCACCTTTTTATCGTTGCAATAATTATAATAATATTTTAACTGTAATTTTTTTATTTTCCATGCTTGAAATGTAATTTCCATTATGTTATCATTCATCTATATGAATAATTTAAAGACTGTGAAAGAGACTTCTTTTCATGGAACCTGACAGGAAAGAGATGCCGCCGACTGAAAGCATACGCAGGGAATTGATAAGAGGAACGCTCTGGAGTTGAATGGTTGAGCAGCCCCATAGGCTGGGTAGGTCATTCCGTTACACGCGTTAAGTGCAATGAGATGAGAAGTTTAGAACTTTTCAAAGCGGGTGGTACCGCGGATAATCGATTGTGGTTACAATCTATAGTTTATTCGCCCCGGGATACGGTTTTCGTATTCCGGGGCTTTTTGCGTGAAAGAAAGGAGATTTGCAATGTCAAACATGTACAGAGATGTGAACTTAGGTGAAATCAACGAAAGTTTCATCGGTAAGGAATTAAAGGTTGCTGGATGGGTAGAGAATATCCGTGACCACGGAGGCGTTTCATTTATTGACTTAAGAGATATGTATGGAGTGCTTCAGGTTGTACTTCGTGATACAACTCTTCTTGATGGAATTCACAAGGAGGAGTGTATTGCGATAGAAGGAATTATGGAGCAGAGAGATGAGGAAACTTATAATCCAAAGATTCCTTCAGGAACAATTGAACTTGAGGCAAAGAAGATTACAATTCTCGGTCAGGTTTACCAGCAGCTTCCTTTTGAGGTTCAGACATCCAAGGAAGTAAGAGAGGATGTTCGTCTTAAGTATAGATATTTAGATTTAAGAAACCAGAAGGTTAAGGATAATATGATTTTCAGATCTAAGGTTATCGCATTCCTTCGTCAGAAGATGACAGATATGGGATTCCTTGAAATACAGACTCCAATCCTGTGTGCATCATCACCGGAGGGAGCAAGAGATTATATTGTTCCATCAAGAAAATATAAGGGCAAATTCTATGCACTTCCACAGGCTCCACAGCAGTATAAGCAGCTGCTTATGGTTTCAGGGTTTGACAAGTATTTCCAGATTGCACCTTGTTTCAGGGACGAGGATGCAAGAGCAGACCGTTCACCGGGAGAGTTCTATCAGTTAGACTTTGAGATGAGCTTTGCAACACAGGAAGATGTATTCAGAATCGGTGAGGAGGTTCTCACAGAAACATTTGCTAAGTTTGCACCAGAAGGATATGAGGTAACACAGGCTCCTTATCCGATAATCAGCTATAAGCAGGCTATGCTTGAGTTTGGTTCAGATAAACCAGATCTCCGCAATCCGCTTAGAATTATAGACCTTTCAGAGTTCTTTAACAAATGTACATTCAAGCCATTCCAGAATAAGACTGTAAGAGCAATCAATGTACATGCAAAGCTTTCAAAGGGACAGCATGAGAAGCTTCTCAAGTTCGCAACAGGTATAGGCATGGGCGGACTTGGTTATCTTGAAGTATTAGATGACCTTTCATATAAGGGACCAATCGATAAGTTTATTCCGGATGAATTAAAGGGGGAGATTAGAGAACTTGCAGGCCTTCAGGCAGGTGACACTATCTTCTTTATCGCTGACAAGGAAGACAGGGCAGCATTCTTTGCAGGTCAGATAAGAACTGAGCTTGGTGAGAAGCTTGATTTAATAGAGAAAAAAGCATACAGATTCTGTTATGTTAATGATTTCCCAATGTTTGAGAGAGATCCTGAGACTAAGAAGATTGGATTTACACATAATCCGTTTTCAATGCCACAGGGTGGCTTAGAGGCGCTCAATACAAAGGATCCGCTTGATATCCTTGCTTACCAGTATGATATTGTCTGCAATGGAGTAGAGTTATCTTCAGGTGCTGTTCGTAACCATGACATGCAGATTATGGTTAAGGCATTTGAAATTGCAGGATATGATGAAGAAGTATTAAAGGCTAAGTTCGGAGCATTATACAATGCATTCCAGTTTGGAGCACCACCACACGCAGGAATGGCACCAGGAGTAGACCGTATGATTATGCTCTTAAGAAATGAGGAAAACATCCGTGAGATTATACCGTTCCCAATGAGTGGAACAGCACAGGACCTTATGTGTGGTGCACCTAACGAAGTAACAGAGCAGCAGCTTAGAGAGGTTCACATTAAGGTTAGGGATTAGTGAAAGGAGACGCACATGGCTAATGTAATTAGTGATGAGACAATTGAGTATGTAGGCATCCTTGCAAAGCTTGAACTCTCTGAGGACGAGAAAGAAGCAGCCAAGAAGGATATGGCGAGCATGCTCGATTATATTGATAAGCTCGGAGAGCTTGATACAACAGGGGTTGAACCTATGTCACATGTATTCCCTGTTAACAATGTAATGAGAGAAGATATTGTTACTAATGGTGACGGAAGAGAGGCTACTCTTGCCAATGCACCGGAGAATAACGAGTCAGGATTTATCGTACCTAAAACTGTTGAGTCATAGAAAGGACAGCATATGAGTTTATTAGATTATACGGCTGTGGAGTTAGCAGCTAAGATTAAAGCTGGTGAAACAACAGCAACAGAGGCTATGGAAGCAGTAATAGAGCAGATTGAGAAGTCTGAAGATGAACTTAACTGCTATGTTACATTTGATAAGGAGAGGGCACTTGCGGCGGCTAAGAAAGCTGATGAGGATATTAAGGCAGGAAAGCTCACTGGCTCTCTGGCAGGTGTGCCATTTGCAATCAAGGATAATATGTGTACAGAGGGCATGCTTACTACATGTTCATCTAAGATACTTGGTAATTTCATACCGACATATACGGCAGATGCCGTAGAAAGACTAAAGAAGGCAGGAGCAGTCATTATAGGAAAGACTAACATGGATGAGTTTGCCATGGGTTCAACTACAGAGACAAGTGCATTTGGAGCGACAAAGAATCCGCGCAATCCGGAACATGTACCTGGTGGTTCGTCAGGCGGCTCAGCGGCCGCAGTTGCAGCTAATGAGTGTTTTGCAGCACTCGGCTCTGATACAGGCGGTTCAATCAGACAGCCTGCATCATACTGTGGAGTTGTAGGTTTAAAGCCAACATATGGAACTGTTTCTCGTTTCGGTCTTGTGGCATATGGTTCATCTCTTGATCAGATTGGACCTTTATGTAAGGATGTCACTGACTGTGCAACAATCATGGAAGCTATTGCAGGAAAGGATGACAAGGATTCTACATCTATAAAGAGAGATGACACCGCATTTACAAAGGCATTAGTAGATGACGTTAAGGGAATGAGAATAGGTATTCCGAGAGACTACTTTGGAGAGGGGCTTGATACAGAGGTTAAGGAAGCTGTTCTTGCGGCTGCCAGGGTATTAGAGAGCAAAGGTGCCATCGTAGAGGAGTTTGATTTAAGCCTTGTTGAATATGCAATCCCAACTTACTATACAATTGCTGCAGCAGAGGCAAGTTCTAACCTTGAGCGTTTTGATGGTGTAAAATACGGATATAGAACAAAAGAGTATGAGGGACTTCACAACATGTACAAGAAGACCCGTTCAGAAGGCTTTGGCCCAGAAGTTAAGAGAAGAATCATGCTTGGTTCCTTTGTATTAAGTTCAGGTTACTATGATGCTTATTACCTTAAGGCTCTTAGAGTTAAGGCACTTATTAAGAAAGCATTTGACGATGCATTTGCAAAATACGATGTGATTCTTGGACCGGTTGCGCCAACCACAGCTCCTAAGCTTGGTTCTTCACTTTCAGACCCAATCAAGATGTACCTCGGAGATATCTACACTATCTCTGTTAATCTTGCAGGTCTTCCGGGACTTAGTATCCCATGCGGTAAGGATAAGAAGGGACTTCCGATTGGTCTGCAGCTTATCGGTGACTGCTTTAAAGAGAATAATATTATCCGTGCAGGTTTTGCTTATGAACAGGCTCGCGGTAGATTTGAATAGGAGGGAGGCGTTAGTATGAATGATTATGAAGTTGTAATTGGACTTGAGGTTCATGTTGAACTGGCTACTAAGACAAAGATTTTCTGCGGATGCTCAACAGAGTTTGGCGGAGCTCCTAATTCTCATACATGCCCGGTGTGTACAGGTATGCCGGGTTCACTTCCTGTTCTTAATAAGAAGGTGGTAGAGTATGCGGCAGCAGTGGGACTTGCAACTAATTGTACTATCACACAGGACTGCAAGTTTGACAGGAAGAATTATTTCTATCCTGATAATCCGCAGAACTATCAGATTTCCCAGCTCTATCTTCCAATATGCCGCAATGGACATGTTGATGTAAAGTTAGAGGATGGTACAGAGAAATCTATAAGAATCCATGAGATTCATATGGAGGAAGATGCCGGAAAGCTTATACATGATGAGTGGGAAGGAGTTTCATTTGTTGACTTTAACCGTTCCGGAGTTCCACTTATTGAGATTGTTTCAGAGCCGGATATGCGTTCTGCGGAGGAGGTAATCGCTTACCTTACTAAACTTAGAAATATTATCCAGTATCTTGGTGCTTCAGACTGTAAGCTTCAGGAAGGCTCTATGAGAGCAGATGTCAATTTATCAGTGAGAGAGCGCGGCTCAAGTGAGTTTGGCACAAGAACAGAGACTAAAAACCTTAATTCTTTTGCCGCTATTGAGAGAGCTATCAAGGCTGAGACTGCAAGACAGATTGATATTATCGAAGCTGGTGATAAGGTGGTACAGGAGACAAGAAGATGGAACGATGATAAGGAGTATTCATATGCTATGCGTTCTAAGGAGGATGCACAGGATTACAGATATTTCCCGGATCCTGACCTTGTTCCAATTCATATAAGCGATGAGTGGCTTGAACAGTTGAAGGCTAAGCAGCCTGAGTTCAAGGAAGAGAAAATGAAGCGCTATAAGGAAGAATTTGGAATTCCTGACTATGACATTAATATGATTACAGACTGCAAGAAGCTGGCTGATATATTTGAGGCTACAACTGCAATCTGCAACAAGCCAAAGAAAGTATCTAACTGGCTTATCGCAGAGACTATGAGAATCCTTAAGGAGAAGGAGATGGACCCGGAGGATATTACATTTAAACCGGAAAGTCTTGCTAAGATTATTGAGCTTGCTGATGCGGGAACAATTAACAGTAATGCTGCAAAGCAGGTATTTGAGGCAATATTTGATGAAGATATTGATGTCGACAGATATGTTGAAGAGAAGGGCTTGAAGCAGGTTAATGATGAGGGCGCTTTAAAGGCCACTGTTGAGAAAGTTATTGCAGAGAATCCACAGTCAGTTGCAGATTATAAAGCCGGTAAGGAGAAAGCCATTGGATTCCTTGTGGGACAGACAATGAAAGCAATGCAGGGAAAGGCTAATCCGGGAATGGTAAACAGTTTGTTAAAGGAGCTTCTTAACAAGTAAAATATACTGCGAAGGAGATATGTCATGAAAAAGGTTGATTTTGATGTTAAACTGCCGGCTTTTGTTGACAGGGTAGTTTATGTTAATAACTATGGTGCAAGACCATATTGTTATACTATTAAAGATGCCGATAACAATGCAGATGCCATTAACAGGGCAATCAACTACATTTCAGAAAAGGGCGGCGGAACAGTTGTTATACCGGAGGGAATCTGGTTTACTGCTCCAATTGAGATTAAGAGTGATGTTGAACTCAGGATTGAGAAGAATGCCATTCTGAAGTTTTCAAAGGATATTGACCAGTATCCTCTCATAATTACCAATTATGAGGGACAGGAATGTATAAGGGCAAAATCTCCAATTACAGCAGAGAATGCGATTAATATTGGCATTACAGGTGAAGGAATAATAGATGGAAGCGGAGAACTCTGGCGCCCGGTTAAGCAGTTTAAGACAACCGGAAGACAGTGGGACGCGCTTATGGAAAAGAGCCGGTACACCATTGATACTAAAGAGGGTGGAATCTGGATGCCGTCAGAGAGTGCATTTAAGGGTAACGAAAAGAATATACAGCTCAATGCGGAAAATGCATTGGAGAGAGCTAAGGAGTACTATGATTTCTACAGACCTGTCATGGTCAGTTTAAGGCATTGCAAGAGTGTACTGCTTGATGGCGTGACATTTATGAATTCACCGGCATGGAATATTCATCCGTTTTTCTGTACAGACCTCACAGTAAGAAATGTTAAAGTAAGTAATCCGTACTATGCGCAGAATGGTGACGGAATCGATGTTGAATCCTGCAATAAGGTTCATATTCACAACTGTACATTTGAGACAGGTGATGATGCAATATGTCTGAAGTCAGGTAAAAATGCTGTTGCAAGGCAGATTGAGGGACCTTGTGAAAATGTATATATTCATGATTGTGTTGTAAATAAAGGCCACGGCGGGTTTGTTATCGGAAGTGAGATGAGCCGGGGCGTAAGAAATGTACTTGTTGAGAATTGTACATTCTTAGGAACAGATGTTGGCATAAGAATGAAGAGCGCACTTGGCAGAGGCGGTGTGGTAGAAGGTATCACAGTAAGAAATATCAACATGACAGATATTAAGGAACAGGCTATAATACTTACAATGTCTTATGTTCTCAATTCTCTTAACAGGGATGAAGAGATAAAGGGTGTTGACAAAGAGGATATTCCGTACTTTAAGAATCTGAATTTTGAGGGAATTCACTGCTTTGGAGCTAAGGAGGCACTTGTGATTGAACCTCTGAAGGATATGCCGGAGACAATTTCTGATGTGCATATAAAAGCTTCTACATTTGTTGCAGCTAAAGAAAACAGAATTGACGGAGATTCAGTTATAAATGAGGACACGGTATATGCCATGTCATGATGAATAATAGGGATAATCATTTTGTTAATAGTAAAAGCAGTCAGGGAAGTAACTAGGTGTTACAACTCTGGCTGCTTTTCTGTCCGGTAGATATCAGTATTTTCCAACTGTTGATTCAATTAATTCTGCTGCATATGAATTGAGTAACATATATTGCCCTTTATACAGAATTGTTCCTGATTGCATAATGGGAAGTTCCTCAATAGAGCCATTTTCGTATTTAACCTGCAACCGGCATACCGTATTATCATTGTTATCCGATGTAATAGGACGAGATGGTATATATGACAAAGCATCTGTTAATTCAGAAAGCTGTCTGCCTTCAAGGGTAACTTCCCTGCCATTAGTTTCATTAATTATTGTTATCTGGCTGGCGTTTGTAATCTGTACCGTTACAAGTTTACTCCTATATATTTCATCCAGACGATTAATTATCTTTTCTGAATTACTGCCGATTGGAAGATATGATATATTATCGTATGTAATTTTACCACCTAACAATATAACACTATGAGTGCGATTGTTGTTTCCTGTATACATTACCTTATATGTCCAGCCCGAGGAAGGTGGAAATAACCATGGTATTATAGTAGTACCTTCAACCATATCGATTATTTCGGATTTCTCTTCATCTGTCATTGCAATACTATATCCTTCTCTCATTACATTGAAGTCATCAATGCTTGAAATATCAATTCGGATATGTCTTGGTCGCATGAATATAATAAGAACAACTGCCAGAATAATGCAACAGATGAGGAGCTTCTTTTTTCTTGTCATGCGAATCCCCCTCATACATTATAATTCATGAAAAATTACTCTTCCTCAATCTCAGACTCGTATTCATCAAAAATGTATCCAAGAATAGGAGCCATTCCAACGAATTCGCATCCATATGAGAATAAATCTGTGCCCTCAATCGGCTGGCTTCGGATAATTTTCACAACGCTGTACAATGTGTCAGGGGTCGAACCGAGTTTAAGCGCAGCATTAAAATAAAAATCAATAGGAAGAATGCTCTTTGATTCAAAACCTATGCCGCTTTTTGATACATTGACAACCTTGATGGGCATATCAAGATTTACAACTGACTTGTTATCCTGATTGAACAATGATGATACCTGAAGGGTAAGGTCAGCCTTCATTCTTTTAAATCTTCTTTTCTCAATTCTGTTATCCATATAGATTCTCCTTAATTATTAAAATGTATTGATGAGCTGCAATTCATATGACAACTCTAAATTCATGACGATTGATATAACTTAATGATACACTTTTATATACTTTAGTGCAAGAGAATGTCTATTGATTTTGACACAGTGCTGTTATATAATGTCTATGTTTGCTTGCGGACTGCTAAAATATGCGGTTTGACAAGATTTTAACCAAATAGGATTAACTATATAGAAAAGGATGGATGAACTCATGGGAAAATGTGAATTACTCTATGAAGGAAAAGTAAGAGAAGTATATGATTGCGATGATAAGCTTGTTATGGTTGCTACAGACCGTATTTCAGCATTTGATCACATTTTAAAGAATAAGGTTACAGACAAGGGAGCAATACTTACACAGATGTCAAAGTTCTGGTTTGATTATACTAAGGATGTTGTTGCCAACCACATGGTATCCGTAGATGTTAATGATATGCCAGAGTTCTTCCACAAGGATGAATATATTGGAAGAAGCATGCTCTGTAAGAAGCTCACTATGCTTCCGGTTGAATGTATTGTAAGAGGGTATATTACCGGAAGTGGCTGGGCAAGCTACAAGGAGAATGGAACAGTTTGTGGAATTAAGCTTCCTGAGGGACTGAAAGAGTCAGAGAAGCTTCCGGAACCAATCTATACACCAAGTACTAAGGCGGAGATTGGTGACCATGATGAGAATATTTCATATGAGCAGAGTATTGAGGTGCTTGAGAAGCAGTTCCCGGGAAAGGGTCTTGAGTACGCTTCTAAGATTAAGGATGCAACAATTACTCTGTATAAGAAATGCGCTGAGTATGCATTAAGCAAAGGTATTATTATTGCAGATACTAAGTTTGAGTTTGGACTTGATGAGAATGGTGAGGTTGTTATCGGAGACGAGATGCTTACACCAGACAGTTCAAGATTCTGGCCATTAGAGGGCTATGAGGCAGGAAAGAGCCAGCCTTCATATGACAAGCAGTTTGTAAGAGACTGGTTAAAGGCTAATCCAGACAGCGATTATCTTCTCCCTGACGATGTAATAGATAAGACAGTTGAGAAGTATAAGGAGGCTTACAAGCTTCTTACAGGCAAGGATTTTTCTCGTAAATAATAACACGCTTTAAGGAAATGGAGTATTATGAATCAGATTGATGTTAATGACAGCTACTATGCTGAAGATGAACTTCACGAAGAATGCGGAGTTTTCGGTGTATATGACTTCGATGGCTTAGATGTTGCATCTACTATTTATTATGGCCTTTTTGCCCTTCAGCACAGAGGACAGGAAAGCTGCGGTATAGCAGTGAGTGATACAGAAGGTCCGAAGGGGAAAGTCCTCTCATATAGAGATATGGGACTTGTCAATGAGGTATTTAACCCTGAGAAGCTTGATAAGCTGAAGGGGAATATTGGTGTAGGACATGTGAGGTATTCAACGGCAGGAAGCAGCAGCCGTGAGAATGCACAGCCATTGGTACTTAATTATGTTAAGGGTACTCTTGGTATGGCGCATAATGGAAATCTTCTTAATGCTGTAGAATTAAGAGAAGAGCTTTCATATACAGGAGCAATTTTCCAGACAACTATTGATTCTGAGGTAATAGCATACTTAATTGCAAGAGAGAGACTCAATGTTCCTACAGTTGAGGATGCTGTGTTAAATGCAATGAAGAAGATAAAGGGAGCTTACTCACTTATTGTAATGAGTCCGAGAAAGCTTATCGGGGCAAGAGACCCATTTGGCTTCAAGCCTTTGTGCATTGGAAAGAGAGATAATGCATATTTCTTATCATCAGAGACATGTGCCCTTGATACAGTAGGCGCTGAATTTATAAGAGATGTTGAGCCGGGTGAGGTAGTTACTATCACTAAGGATGGAATTAAGTCAGATAAATCATTATGCCAGAAGAAAACAGCAAGATGCATATTTGAGTACATATATTTTGCAAGACCAGACAGCAAGATAGATGGAATGGGCGTATATGAGTCAAGAATAAATGCCGGAAGAATCTTAGCTAAGACACATCCCGTAGATGCTGATATTGTTGTAGGAGTACCTGAATCAGGTAATCCGGCTGCATTAGGCTTTTCTATGGAATCCGGTATTCCTTATGGCAATGCATTTATTAAGAATAATTATGTTGGACGTACATTTATCAAGCCTAAGCAGGCTCAGAGAGAGTCGAGCGTCAAGGTAAAGCTTAATGTCCTTAAGGAAGCTGTAGCCGGCAAGAGAGTTGTTATGATTGATGACTCAATTGTTCGAGGTACAACAAGTGCAAGAATTGTTAATCTTCTCAAAGCTGCAGGAGCCAAGGAAGTCCATGTGAGAATCAGTTCACCTGCATTCCTTCATCCATGCTATTTTGGAACAGATATACCATCGGAAGACCAGCTTATTGCATCAGGTCATTCAGTGGATGAAATTTGCAAGCTTATTGGTGCAGATTCATTAGGATACCTTGAGGTTGATAAGCTGAGTGAGATGATATGCGGTGGAACAGGTTATTGTGATGCATGCTTTACAGGTAACTATCCAATTGAGCCGCCTACAATTGATATTCGTGGTGAGATGGGCTGATAAAAGATGAAGTTGAGCCTTGAAAGCATAATAATGCCGTATATGAGGACGATTTCTGCCTGAAAACCTATTAATATAACAAATGTGTTGATTTAGTAGGTGATTTTGAGCAATAATAAGTTGAATAATAAAAGAAATGCCTACTAAAGCATGATAATATGCAATTTAGTAGGCATTTTTGCTGGAAAAATTATTCTAATATATTAATCACAAGCAAAATATACCTACTAATTGTTATTTTATGCGACTACTTGTAGGTAACACATTGTCTTAGGATTAGGAATCAGGAATGCTGCAACAATAATGCAGGAAAACACATGAACAATTCAGAAATAATACATAAAAAGGGGAACACAATGAGTTATTTTCCATTTTTTAGGGATATAGAAGCGGATACATGCCTCGTTATTGGCGGTGGTAAGGTGGCAGCAAGGAAGATTGAGAAATTAATGGATTTCGGTGTTAAGATAAAGGTTGTTGCGCCGTCAATTAGCGGATTGATTACTGGGATGACAGATAAGGGCAGCCAGATTGAGTGTATTCACAGAGAGTTTGAAGCATCAGACCTCGATGGTATAGATTTTGTTATTGCAGCAGCAGGCGAAAATGTGGATGAAACAGCAGCCAGATTGTGCAAAGAAAGAGGGATTCCGGTAAATGTTGTGGATAACCAGGAGTTGTGTGACTTCATATTTCCGTCCATTGTAAAGCGGGGAGATTTCGTTGCCGGAATGGTAACTGGCGGAAAAAGTCCGGTTACTGCGGCTAAGTTAAGGAGAGATTTTGATGCAAATGTGTCGAATAATATAGAAAATATTCTTGATTATCTGGGAAATATCAGGAATGTGGCGAAGGAAAGAATTGCGGATGATAAGAAAAGGACATCATTTATAAGGGAAATATCTGAGTTCTGTATAAAAACAGACAGGGTATGCACAGATGCGGAAGAGAAGATTTTTTGGGATAAATATACATCAGAGGAAATTAGTAGAGCCGCTGTTCTGCCGGGAGTTGCCCTTGTTGGTGCAGGGTGCGGTTCTTATGAACTAATAACACTCAAGGGTTTATCTGAGATTAGAAGGGCAGAGGTTATTGTTTATGATGATCTTATAGATGAACATCTTCTGGAATTTGCTTCGGAGAGCTGCGAGCTTATATATGCGGGAAAGCGAAGCGGAAAACACTCGAAGGCACAGGAAGAAATTAACAGGATTCTTATAAATAAAGCCTTTGAGGGCAAATATGTTGTAAGACTCAAAGGCGGCGACCCTTTTGTATTTGGCAGAGGCGGCGAAGAAGCGCTTGCGCTTAAAGAGAATGGAATTCCGGTACATGAAGTGCCAGGGGTGACATCAGCTATCGGACTTTGTGGAATGGCAGGAATTCCGGTAACCCACAGAGGCGCGAGCAGAGGATTTCATGTTATTACAGGACATACGGCAGAAAATATTTCACCGGAGATTAAGGAAATCCGCTGGAAATCATATGCAAAGCTGGATGAGACATTTGTATTCCTTATGGGACTTAAGAGTATCAATATGATAACGGGAAAACTTATGCAGTACGGAAAGCCGGAGAATACTCCGGTTGCAGTTATTCATGGAATAAATAATAATGGGACATATGTGAAGCTTGTCGGTACACTTGGCAGCATTGCGGAGGATGTGAATAAAGCAGAATTCCCATCACCTGCCATTATAGTGGTTGGGGAGGTTGCGGCATTGGAACTTACAGATTGATATGCGAGTAAGACTAATGTGCAAAGCGTGTTTAAAGACTGAAGAAACGGAGACTATTATGAATCAGGAACGGCTGGACAAACAGATAGAATTTATAAGGGAAATTGATAAAGAAAAGCTTATCGGAAGACAGACATATCTTGCGGATGCATCGAGAAAAGAAAATGATGCAGAGCATGCATGGCATATGGCAATCATGACAGTTCTTTTGTCTGAATATGCCAATGAGAAGATAGATGTATTAAAGACAATAACCATGCTTCTTATTCATGACTTAGTGGAGATAGATGCAGGTGATACCTATGCCTATGATGAGGAGGGCAAAAAGACACAGAAGGAAAGAGAACAGAAAGGCGCAGATAGGATATTTGGAATGCTACCAGAGGATCAGGGCGCATATCTTCGAGGATTGTGGGAGGAATTCGAGGCACAACAGACACCGGAGGCTAAGTTTGCAAGGACTATGGATAATTTCCAGCCGGTGATTCTCAATGATGCTTCTAAAGGAAAGAGTTGGGCTGAGAAAGGCGTGCATCTTAGTCAGATATTAAAACGCAACGAAAAGACCGGCGAGGGTTCAGAAGAGTTGTGGAAATACTCCTATGAGAATTTAATCAGACCAAATGTGGAGAAGGGCAATATCAAAGAGGGCTAGCTGGTTAGTGCACAATATAATTATTGTGGGTGTTCAATCATAACAACAACACGAAATTCCTGCTTCTCGTCTGAATAAGCATAATTAAGTAATCCGTTATATTTTTGTGCGATTCGTCTTATACTTTTAAGTCCATAGCCATGAAAATGTTTATCAGATTTAGCTGAGTGCACTTTTCCGTCATCACCTAATGGGGAAGATGAACATGAATTAGCTATGCTTATAAGGTCTGCATTACCATCTCTGATTAGAGAAACATTACAGTCTATGTAAGGATTGTCACAAGTTTTGGCAGATTCAATAGCATTATCTAGAAGATTACAGAATAAAGAAGTATAATCTTCAGCAGGCAGGTATCCGAGAGTATTCGACCGGATATCTGCCTCAAAATTTATTCCGCATTTATCACACAGTTCAGCATATCTGGAAATGATTATGTTAAGTATGTCAATATTACAATATTTCTTAGATTTCCGTAATGCTTCACTGTCAAGAATATTGCTGATATATTTTGATATTTCATCTATATGTTTTCCATCATTGAGATGATTAATGGTGTTGAGATGATGCTTAATATCATGAATAAGAATATGCTGCTTTTCGCTATTTTCCTGAAGATATTTATAATATTCAACGGTATCGGTTTCTTTCTGAAGTTCAATCTGTAATCTTGCGTATTCACTATTCTTCTGGGCAATGTCCTGCTGCAGATAGAATGTAAGGATATTAATTGCTAAAAGAAGTATTAAGCAAATAAATATGATAACATTGTTTGTATAAGATAATATTGATGTGGTACATATAAAGCCTAGAGATACGGCAATTATAGTGGATACAGCAGGAATAAGGTAAAGCATCAGTGTGCTTTTTCTGGCAGAGTTAGTTTCATCATCAAATGTGTTTTTGGTAAATATTCTGGCTGTTAATTGTGAAATAAACAGGTAAATAGATTTACTTAATATAACAAATGTGAGTTCTGAATCGTTATATATGTTTCCTTCCCGATATGAATATATTTTTATGTGAGGAATTGCAGCGGCAATAAGTCCTTCTGATAATGCCATAATGATTGTCAGTGCAAGGGCATGAAAAAGGGCAGAAGTAAATTTTGAATTATAATTTAACATTATGCAACACAGATATATGATACAGGAAAGAATTGTATTAATGGCAGGATTTCCAAGAATTGCAACGGGAATAAGCAAAAGGAACATGCCAATTGTAATTAAAAGAGATAAAATTGTGCTTTTTTTGGGCGTAAATAAACGGTTGCAATATAGCCATAATATAATAGCTTCTATAACATATACAAATAAATAATATATAAATAAATTCATGTGAACCTTCTTTCTAAAGATTATCGAAGAGATATAAGATATGCTGAATAATGGTTATAGAAATTGTTGTATTTGCGAAGGGCAATATCTGCACAAAAATCATTTCTCAGATATATCTTACTAGTTGTATAAGATAAAATATAATTCATGTTTACAATATAACAGCGGTGGCATTGATAAAAACTACCTGTTGGCAGCATAGCTTTAAGACTTGTAAGTGTCTGTGTTGTTGTGTAGCTGTCATTAAGTGTATATATTGTAAGATTACGACAGTGAGGATTAACTTCAATCATGATGATATCCTTTACGGGTATTGTATAATTAATCCCCTTGCACCTTACATTAATAGAGCCGCCTTTAGAATTATACTCAGCTATTGCATCTTCAAGATTGCGCATAAAACGCTTGGTTTCAATTGGCTTGGAAATATATCGGAATACATGAAAACGCATGGCATCATCAAGATATTCAGGAAAAGAAGTTACAATTATAATTATTGCAGATGGGTGAGACTTTAACAGGGCACTACCTGCTGTAATACCGTTTATTCCTGACATCTGAACATCTAGATACACGATATCGGGAGTGAGATCAGAAGCCAGCATTTCTTCACCGGAGTTAAATATATAAATATCAGGTTGACTGATATTATGTTCTGCATAGAAATTCTTACAGAGAGTTTTAATCTGATCACAAATCAAAGAATCGTCATCGCATATTAATATATTCATAGTAAAAATCTCCTAAAATTAAAATTATAAATATTATAACTTAATAAGATAATTAATGCAAAGTTTTTTAGAAAAGAAGTGTATGCAAAATGCATGTCATTTGAAACGAGGAATATGTCATTTCAAACAAATGATATTGAATTTAAATGACAAATATGATAATAAAAAATTATATAAAGCGTCGTTTTATTAGTAATGGAGTACAGAAGGTATATTGTGAAAAAGAGTAAGGCAGGAAAGGTTGTAAAAGTATTAGACCTAGTATTAAAGTTAGAAGCTAACTCAGCATCATGTGTATTTGCATATGAACCTAAAACACCTAAGGCTTTAGTGAAATTTAAGAAGGTTAAATGATGGTTTTGTGCAGAAAACTAATTATTAATTGGTTGATTAGAAGCAAAGCTATTAATGAAGAAGAACGTGAATTATATGAATATGCACTTTATAGTATAGTTTTACTTTTATCACCAGCGATTTTTTCTATTGCAATAGGTTGTATTATGGGTATTCCACTTAATGGAATAACAATGGTAATGCCATTTTTATTTTTGCGCAAATTCAGTGGAGGTTTTCATGCAAAACATGCGTGGACATGTTTTGTGGGTTCATCAATGCTTGTGGCTGGGTTCTTATGGATTTCAACTAAAATAAATTGCGGTGTTACTTTATATATGGCAACTACTATAGCTGCTATAGAATTAGGGATATTCTCGCCAATTCAATCAGATAATAGAACTATTACAGAAAAGGAAAAGAGAATATACAGGAAGATAGTTGAATTGCAATTAGCCGTTTACATTATTGTTGCAATAATAGCAAATGTATTAGGGAAAGATGCTATTGCTGTATGCATGCTTCTTGGAATAATTATTACAGCATTAATGCAGTTGCCATGTATAATCTTAAAATTTCTAAGGAGGAAATGTTAATGTTAAATTTAAAGAGTTTAGTTACCAAAGGAGTA
>CAMEVC010000019.1 GCA_945939115.1 uncultured Eubacterium sp. | reverse complement strand
CAGCATCTGAAATGTTAGCGTAGATTGTCTCCATGATTCCCTTAAGCTTTCCATCTACTTCTTCGAATGTCCATGAAAGTCTCTCTGAGTTCTGGCTCATCTCAAGAGCTGAAGTTGCAACACCACCGGCGTTAGCAGCCTTACCACCTACGAAGAGAACACCATTCTCCTGAAGGTACTTTGTAGCCTCTAATGTTGTAGGCATATTAGCGCCCTCTGTTACAGAAACAACGCCGTTAGCAACAAGCATCTTAGCGTCTTCAAGGTCTAACTCGTTCTGAGTAGCACATGGAAGAGCAAGATCTACCTTGTACTGCCATACACCGTGCTCACCGTTCTTCTTCTCAAAGTACTGAGCAGATGGTCTTGCAGCTGCGTATTCAGAAAGACGAGCACGCTTAACTTCCTTAACTTCCTTAAGGAGAGCTACATCAATGCCCTCTGGATCATAAACCCAACCTGTTGAATCTGAACATGTAACAACCTTAGCGCCTAACTGGTGTGCCTTCTCAATAGCGTAGATAGCAACATTACCTGAACCAGAAACTGCTGCTGTCTTGCCCTCAAGTGACATTCCATTATCTTTCCATAAAGCATTAGTGAGGTATAATAAACCGTAACCTGTTGCCTGTGTTCTTGCAAGTGATCCACCGTATGTAAGACCTTTACCTGTAAGTACACCTTCAAATGTACCCTGAATTCTCTTGTACTGACCGAACATGTAACCGATTTCTCTTGCTCCTGTTCCGATATCACCTGCTGGAACGTCAACATCAGCACCAATATACTTGCTAAGCTCTGTCATAAAGCTCTGGCAGAATGCCATGATTTCTCTGTCTGACTTACCCTTTGGATCAAAGTCAGAACCACCCTTACCACCGCCGATTGGAAGTGTTGTAAGTGAGTTCTTGAAAATCTGCTCGAAACCTAAGAACTTTATAATACCAAGATTTACAGATGGGTGTAATCTTAAACCACCCTTGTATGGTCCAATAGCATTATTGAACTGTACACGGAAACCTCTGTTTACCTGAACCTGTCCCTTATCATCTACCCAAGGAACTCTGAACATAATCTGACGATCTGGCTCTGTGATTCTCTCAAGGATTGCGTTCTTTCTGTAAACTTCCTCGTTAGCATCAACAACTGGTCTTAAAGACTCAAGAACCTCTGTTACTGCCTGTAAAAACTCAGGCTGATCTGCATTTTTCTTAGAAACAACTTCTAATACTTCATCAACATACCCCATAACCTTAATACACTCCTTTGAATTATTATTTAAGATTGCACATTTCTGTACATCAATACACTGGATATTATATCCATGCAGATTAATTTCTGCAAGTTTTTTGTGTTAGATACCTATTAACTTTAAGTTTTTTGTAATATTATTAATTAAAATTAGCTTTGTGCATAACTTTTGCCTATAAAAGACTTAATATAATTAAGTTTTACATTTCCTGTAAATCATGATAGAATATATGCGTTATTTTTTATTATCCTAATTAAATTCAAGGAGTAGGTTATGTCTAATTTTTTTTCAAGAAGTAAAGAAGATATGAGATATCTGTTCAGAGATAAAGAATCCCTAACAAAGAAAGAACGCCGCAGAAAGAGAAGAGGATGGGCAACCCTCATCGGACTTATCCTTGTGCTTATTCAGCTCGTTGTAACAGTTCTGCTGCTTCTCAAGGTATTTAAGATGGATATTCTTCCAATGAAATATCTTATTGGTGTGAATGTGGTTCTCATATTAATATTCTTGTATGACTTTACATCTCAGTTTACGAAAGCCCACATAATTGGTAAGATTCTTTCTGTTCTCTTATCCGGAGTTATTTTGTTCATATATCTGGTTACTGCAAAGCTTGACTCTGTACTTACAAAGCTTAACATTCCTGAAATCAGTACGGATATTGTTGATATATGTGTTCTTGCAGATGACAAGGCTGGCAGCATCAGTGATACCGATAATTACCAATATGCATATAACTCCACTGCAAGCAACGAGAATGTTCTTACTTCTTTCGACTCTGTTAAGAAGGAACTTAAGAAGGATGACATGACAATTACTGAATATAAGACATGGGATGAACTTGTAGATGCATTTTACAGCAAGGATGTTCAGGCTGTTGTCATGAATGATTCCATGGTAAGAATTGTAGCTCAACAGTATGAAGGCTTCGAGGACAAGATTAAGATAATCAAGCAATATGAATATAAGAAGGTTGTCAATGTCCAGAAATCTGAAGTAAATGTTAAGAAAGAACCTTTTGTTATATATGTTTCCGGTATTTCAAGTGCAGATGGAGCTGATTCACAGCTTACAAGTAATTCATTAAGCGATGTTAATATTCTGGCAGTTGTAAATCCTGAAACAAGACAGATTCTTCTTGTAACCACACCTAGAGACTCATATGTCAAGATTTCCGGACCTGATGGAAGGACAGGATATGATAAGCTTACACATGCCGGTAATTACGGAGTAGAAAATTCTATTTCTACACTTCAAAACCTTTATGGAGTTAATATTGATTATTATGTTAAGATTAATTTCTCCGGATGTGTAGCGGTAGTTGATGCCTTAGGCGGTATCACAATTGATTCAGAAGTTGAATTTACTTGTGGAGAAGATGCATCACCTATTCCATATCATTTTGTCAAGGGACCTAATGAATGTGATGGAGAGATGGCAGTGGCTTTCTCAAGAGAGCGAATGGCCTTTGCAGCCGGAGATTTCCAGCGTGGACGTAACCAGACAGCAGCTATCAAAGGTATTATACAGAAGGCTACATCACCTGCAATTCTTACGAAATACTCTGCAGTTCTCGATGCCGTAGGTGATATGTTCCTTACTAATATTCCTAACAGTGCAATATCTGAGCTTGTTAAAGCACAGTTAAGCGACAGTACTCCATGGAATATACAGACATACAGCATCAGCGGAACTACCGGTTACAAGTATCTCGAAGTCACAGCCTTGAGTAATGCTTCATGTGTTATGCCTTATGCTGATGACATTAATATGGCAATCACTCTTATGAGTAAGATTCAGAACGATGAAATATTTGATGTAGATACGTATATAGAGAGTGTTAAGAATGAAGGAACTTCTCAGAGTGGGAAGTAATTAAAAAGGACAGTTTTGTGGGTACATTGTTTGATGTGACCCCAAAACTGTCCTTTTTTATAATATATATTTCTCTATAGCATATGCCACTCCACAATCATCATTAGATGGTACAATCACATCCGCATACGTCTTAACTTCAGGATATGCATTATCCATAGCTATAGCAAGTCCCGCGTATTGCAGCATCGGAATATCATTCATCCCATCTCCGCATGCAACCAGTTCCTCTGATTTAATTCCAAGAATTCCAAGAAGCTTATCAAGCGCCTCATCCTTGGCAACAGATTCTGGAACCACCTCCAGAAAATAACTTTCTGAAAAGAAAGCATTAACAATTCCCTTGTGCTTTTCAAGAAGAGCCTTTTGTACAGGAAGCAGCTTTTCATGCTCTCCCACAACAAGGAACTTTTCTACAGGATAATCAACATACGCATTAAGGTCTGGCACTTTAATAACTGTTGCATCATTACATTTTGCTTCTTTCATTACATACTCATCTTCGTCGTTCTCTGCAACAATCTGCGTATCGGCATATGTGAGAGCATATACATTATTAGCCCTTGCCAGACTGCATATATCAGCAATGCAGTTATCCGGAAGAATAGTTGCAGACAACTGTTTTCCTGTTTTACAGTCAACTATACTTCCACCGTTATACGCCAGAATATATCCGCCCTTCTTATCAAGTCCAAGTTCTCTTGCCACCGGAGTAATACCAAACAGCGGTCTACCCGACGCCAGAATAATCTTAATTCCTTTTTCTATAGCCCTGTCGATTGCCTTCTTATTGTCCTCAGGCACTTTTTTATTATGATCCGTTAATGTTCCATCAAGGTCTAATGCTAATGCTTTATAGCTCATGTGTATATTATCTCCCTGTCATAAGAATGTGTATGACCAATTTAACATATTAAAATGCTGTTTTCAACAATTATGATATCCTCAACATATTAAATGTATTATATATATCCAGTTTTCCATAGCCGGACACAGGATTGGGATAAACTGTAAATTCTGAGCGCTCCGCTCCCCTGATAAGCTGTGCTTTAATGTCGTTGTGGTTGACCGCCATTACTTTTCTTACATTTATCTGGTAAGAATATAGCAGTGCAACACATCCGCCTGTATACGACGCTGCGAAACTTGTTCCTGTTGCTCTCGCCGGACCTTCCGGTTTAATACCATATACGCCCACGCCAGGTGCGATAAGGTCAGGTTTAACTCTTCCATCTGCAGCAAATCCTCGTCCGCTCTCATAGAAATTAGCTCCTGTATAATGGTTATATGCTCCAACGCTTATTACCCTGTTGGCTGCCGCCGGTACAGTGAGCGTTACATCCGGGTCTGACTTTAGAAAATATATATCCTGGTCTGAAAAATGTTTTAGTGGAAGCCATGCATTATATGTGCCTTTTATATTAGTTAAACTGTATACAGAGAACTTCCACGTACCCTCTACCGGTGTTTTGAGGCGTATAAATATAACCTCCATACCTGCAACCTTTTCCGTTATCTGATAATCCACTGTCACAGTACTTCCCTCGTATAAAAATGTGTACTCCACACTTGTTCCCATTCTCGCCGGGATTCTTGGTACATATTCTCCTGAGGGTGATTCTATTGAAACAGATAATATATCAAGGCTTTCAGCCCATATCTCCATCACAAATCCTTTTCCTTTGTCACTGACATTAATTTCCATAATGTCGGGATAGAGTGCTGATGTTACAGTTCCCTGATAATGACCTTTATTATTTGCCTCATTTCCCATACATGTGACAACTGAAATATTAGGTCTTTTAGTAAAACTCTCCATTACCTCTCCCAATGGTGATGCCCCGGTTCTTGACCCATTTGCACTCCCCAATCCAAATATAATTACAAGGGGACGTCCTAACCGGGTTGCATAATCTGAAAGAAATCTCAGTGCGAGCATGATATCACTCTCCTCGTATGCCGGCACATCATCCTTTACAAGGAAGAAATCCCTTAAATACTGCTTTGTCTCCTTCAGCTTAACTACCAGAAGGTTTGATTTAGGCGCAACTCCCATAAATCCGTCTACAAATGAACCTGCCGCTATAGATGCCATCATAGTTCCATGACCGTTATCATCCCTCTCCAGGACAATAGAATAAGGATTTTCCCCATTTCTTTCTGCCTGTATTGCATTGTCAATCTGCTCTTTTGTGTATACTCTTCCAAAATTAGCATAAGAATCAATGCCTGTCTTGTCAGTCTGATCCCAGATAGCTTCTATACGGCTGTTCCCCACGTCATCCTTAAACACATCAAGAGTATAGTCAATTCCTGTATCTACAAACCCTATAATAATATCTTTTCCATTTGCCCCCAGATTCTCCTGATCCAGTATCCTCAGTGCTCCTATCTCATCCAGCGCACTTATATCTGCCGTTTCTTCCATGAGACCATATAACTTCGGAATAGTAAAATACCCCAGTGAGCTGATGTTTAACTGCTTATTCTCCGAAAGTGGGCCATGAGCTATAAGCCATTGATCATTAACCCGCTGCGAACATATTCCGGAAATTCTTGCAATTTCTTCACTAACCACTGGGGTATCCTCGATTATAAAATCCATTATATTATCTGCTGTTATATCAAAATCACATGCCATAATTAATTTCCCTGCAACATAATAGTCCCTGCTATATGTATTCAGAAAATATTCACGATATTAATATTTATGCTCTCATTGTTATTACAGGAGCACCCTTTTTCTCCACAACGTCCTCCGTCACTGTAACAGAACCGATATTGCTGTCCTTAGGAATCTCATACATAATATCCAGCATAAAATCCTCTATTATAGACCTTAACGCTCTTGCACCTGTATCCTTCTTAATTGCCTTTCTTGCAATACACCTGAGAGCATCATCTGTAAATTCCAGTTTTACCTCATCCAGCTCTAACAGCTTCTGATATTGCTTTAATATGGCATTCTTAGGTTCCTTAAGAATAGACACCAGCATATCTTCGTCCAGTCTGTCAAGAGAATAAATAATTGGAAGTCTTCCTAAGAATTCAGGAATCATACCGTACTCTCTCAAATCCTCAAGCGTCACATAGGACATAATATTCTTCTCATCGTCGTATTTGTCCTTAAGATCTGCATTAAAACCCATAGATGAGGATTTATTAAGTCTTGTTTTAATAATTTCTTCAAGGTCTGGGAATGCGCCTCCACATATAAACAGTATATCCTTTGTGTTAACTGTGACCTGTGGCACCATTGCATTCTTACTTGTTGCCCCAACAGGAACCTCTATCTCACTGCCTTCCAACAACTTTAACATTCCCTGCTGAACAGATTCTCCACTTACATCTCTGCTTCTTGTTTCTTTTTTCTTGGCAATCTTATCTATCTCATCAATAAATATAATTCCATGTTCAGCTTTCTCAACATCATTATCTGCCGCCAGCAAAAGCTTAGATACAACAGATTCTATATCATCGCCGATATATCCTGCCTCTGTGAGTGTAGTGGCATCAGTTATTGCAAGCGGTACCTGCAATATCCTTGCAAGTGTCTTGACAAGATATGTCTTTCCACTTCCTGTAGGACCAATCATAAGCATATTTGATTTCTCAATCTCAACGCCCTCCATAGCCTTATCATCTGCGGCGACACGTTTATAGTGATTATACACCGCTACTGACATCACCTTCTTGGCATATTCCTGTCCAATAACATACTCATCAAGCTTTTTCTTAATCTCATGTGGCGCAGGAAGCTTCTTCATATCCAATGCAGGATATTCTTTCTTATCCTCTTTCTTTTTCTTGATTTTCTGCTTTTCCGGAACCTGATCCATAGCGCCAAAATTGCCAAACATGCCCATTCCAGGCATGTTTGACATCTTCATCATATCATCATAATTGATACCACTGCTATTAATTGAATCAAAGGTTCTCTGCATACAATCCTGACATACATAGATGTTATTGGGCATGACAATCATCTTACCAGCCCTGGATTCAGGTCTTCTGCACACAAAACATATCTTCTCATATTCATCAGTGTTATCTTTATTATTGTTATTGATATCTTTATCTTCATTAATATTCTCATTGGTATTATCCATAAATATTATTTCCGAATATCAATCCTTAAGATTAATTCTTAGAGCCAAGTGTTACCTCTGTACTCTTAAGGACATATTCGCTTCCCTCCATATGATAATAATCTATTGTTACCTTTTCTCCTGCTTCATAATACTGAAGCATCTTGGTAAGTCCTGACATCGTCGTAACTGTCTGGTCATCGAATCCGACAATTATGTCATATGTTTCAAGTCCCGCCTTATCTGCTGCTGAATTATCAGCTACGGTTCTGATAAGAATACCTACGGGATATCCATAATATGATGCATAACTGCTTGTTATATCAACAGCTGCTATACCAAGATACGCTGCTTTATCTGCTGATACTTTACTTCTAGTCTGCTTCGTCATCAGAGAATCTATAATATCTTTAACATTGGATACAGGTATTGAATAAGCCATTCCCTCAACACCATCGCTGCTTGTCTTGGCAAAGTTAATTGCAATTACCTTTCCTTCTGAATTAAGAAGAGCTCCACCACTGTTACCGGAATTAATTGCTGCATCTGTCATAATCAGACCATTAAATGTAACATTATTTACTGTGATTGAACGATCCTTAGCACTAATTATACCTGTTGTTACAGACTGTCCTTCTCCCAGTGCATTTCCAATAGCAACCACCTGCTGTCCAACCTTAATATCTGTAGAATCCACAAGTTCTGCTATCGCTATAGACGATGCTGTATCTGATGAAATATCAGAAAGTAAAACAGCTGCAACTGCAATATCCTGATCTGACTTAGAACCCTTTACAGAGCATGTTGCTGAAGTACCATCTGAAAAAACGCACTTCAGATTATCAATGCTATCGACAACATGAGCATTAGTTACAATAAGAAGCTCTGTTTCGCTCTTTCCGACAATTATGCCTGTTCCGCTCGAAGTTGCCTCATATGTCTGTCCATATCCGAAATAATTAGAACCAGATACCTTGGTAGTTCCGTTAAGCTCTACCATAGCGGGCAGTGCTGCTGCTGCCACTGCCTCCACATCCATTCTCGAAGATGACGAGAGGTTTGTATCCTCTGTTATACCGGACATAGATACATTTGCAATATTACTGCTTACAGTTGGAATATCAACATTAGTAGCATCTGGCTGTCTGCTTCCCACAATCTTTCCACCTGCATAATTAACTCCAAACATTACCGAACCGGCAATCACACCGAAAAGAACTGCTGCAAGGACAAAACAAACTGCCCTCTTAAAGAATCCTTTAGATTTCTTCTTAGTATTATTATTCTGGTTAACATACTGATATGAAGTTCCTGAAAATGCCTGATTATTATTTATTCCATTATTGTTCATTGTATTATCGTTCATATCATTATTACTCATACCATTATTATATGGTATGTCGTTTCCACTGTAGCGGTACTGAAAATCATTTTCATCATCGTTATACATAACTTCTCTCTCCTTTAAAAGTATTCTGACAACGAGATTGATATAAAATAAATGAACACATCTCACTGTCGATACCTGTAATATAACAACGAAATGTGTTCATAATGTGTTTTAGTTGTTAAGAAAATCTGAACTACAGACCGATTACTTCAGATACTGCCTGAGTAAGTTCCTCAAGCTTCTTATCTGCATCCTCAAGGTTAGAACCTTTAACTCCCATATAGAACTTTATCTTAGGCTCTGTTCCTGATGGTCTTGCACAGCACCATGCATGATCGGTAAGCTCGAAATAAAGGACATTAGACTTAGGAAGTCCTGTCGGCTTCTTTTCACCTGTTGCTATATCAATGCATTCATCCTTATCATAATCCCTGAACTCTACCACATCCCATGAGCCGAATTTCTTAGGAGGATTGTTTCTTAAGTCATCCATCATCTTGGCAATCTGGACAGCTCCTTCTGCCCCCTTCATTGTAACAGCCTTCTGGCCTTCCTTAAAATATCCATACTTGTCGAATATATTAAGCATCTGATCCCACAGCGTAATTCCCTTAGACTTATAATATGCTGCAGCCTCACATAATGCCATAACCGCTACAATGGCATCCTTATCTCTTGCGTGAGTACCGACAAGACATCCATAACTCTCCTCAAAACCAAACTCATATTCATAAGAGTTATTCTGCTCAAAGAATTTAATCTGCTCTCCAATATACTTAAATCCTGTAAGAACCTCTACAAGCTTTAAATTGTACTCTTTAGCTATCAGGTCAGCAAGATTGGTTGAAACTATTGTCTTAACAAATGCTCCATTGTCATGAAGAAGACCCTTTTCCTTTCTCTGTGAAAGAAGATACTCAGCAATGAGCATTCCTGACATATTACCTGTAAATGACTTGTATTCCCCTGTCTTAGTATCCTTTGCATATATTCCCAATCTGTCAGCATCAGGGTCTGTTGCAAGAACAATATCTGCATCAACTTCCTTAGCAAGCTTTAATGCATATGTGAATGCTGCCGGATCCTCAGGGTTAGGATATGCAAGTGTTGTAAAGTTAGGATCCGGTTTCTCCTGCTCCGGAACAACATATACATTCTTAAATCCAAGTTCCTTTAAGATTCTTCTAACAGGTACGTTTCCTGTTCCGTTGAATGGTGAGTACACAATCTTAATATCATCAGCAACCTGTTTGATAATATCTCCGTTAAGGCTCTGCTTCTTCAATGCATCCATAAATGCATCATCCATATCATAACCGATAATATTGTAAAGTCCTCTTACTCTTGCTTCTTCCTCATCAATAGTCTTTACATCATTAAAGTCTGTAACAGCCTTAACCTCATTGATAATCTGTGTATCCTTAGGTGCTGTAATCTGGCATCCGTCATCCCAGTAAACCTTATATCCATTGTATTCAGGTGGATTATGGCTTGCTGTTACCATAATACCTGCTGTGCAGTGAAGCTGTCTTACTGCAAAAGAAAGCTCTGGTGTTGGTCTTAAAGATGGGAAAATATATACTTTAATTCCATTAGCTGCCAGACAGAGAGCTGCCTCCTGTGCAAATTCCCTCGACATACGTCTGTTGTCATGAGAGATGGCAACACCTTTATCCTGTGTTCCCTCTTTAATAATGAAATTAGCGAGTCCCTGAGTTGCTTTTCTTACAATGTAAATATTCATTCTGTTAGTACCATTGCCGATAACTCCTCTAAGGCCTCCTGTTCCGAACTCAAGATCCTTATAGAATCTGTCTTCGATTTCCTTCTCATCTCCAGCTATTGATTTCAGTTCTGCGCGTGTAGCTTCATCAAAATATTCATTCTCACACCACGCTTTGTAAGTTTCCATATAACCCATACTCTTTACCTCTTTTCTTTTATATTAGTCCTGCAAAGCTGCTTTAAAGCTCTCAGATACCGCTTTCAACGCCTCTTCCTCATCCGGTCCTTCAGCCATGAGCGTAATCTCATCGCCGCATCCTACACCTGATGCAAGGATTGATATAACACTCTTCGCATTAACAACCTTATTCTTATATGTAAATGTTATATGCGAATCAAATTTAACGGCAGCATCACACATCGCTCCCGCCGGACGAAGATGTATTCCCAATGCACTTCCTACTAGTATTTTCTCGCTTACCATTGTAATCACCTCTCAATTGTAGTTGTTGTACCTGCTGTTGTAGTCTCCTGTGAACTTCCGGTCTCACTTTCTTTTCTTAAAATAACTTTAACCATAGGACTGCTCTTCAAAGAACATCCCTCAGGCAATACAACTGAAACAGCTACTTGCCTGCTGCCGGGCAAAGTATATGAGGACAAATTGGCACTTAATGATATCTTCGAGGTATCAAGTGCTGCAAGCACGGCATCAGTACCCTCAATTTCAATATCAAATGTTCTGTCCTCAAAGCTGTAACTCATTCCCGCCTCAAGTCCTGTCACCTTAATATCAGAAGTATTAAGACTAATCTTCTTACTGCCAGCGACTTCTATCTTAACAGTAACCTCAACTCTGGAATTATTAATAATATGCAGCGACTTGTCAATATAATCTGTAAGGCTGAACTTAAACACCTTATTCTCTCTCAATCCATCTACATTAACTGCGCTGGCAGGTATTACAATCTTGTCAATACTGTTTAAAGCATTGGCATCTCCATATATGACAACCTGACTCTGGTTTAGCTCTATACCGGATACCCTGTATCCTTCCTCCGGCGTACCTGAAGTCTTCACTTCAATATTAACAGTCTTCGTCTTTACGACCTGTGCCCTGTAGGTGACACTTGTCTGCGTAAGTTCCAATGCAGGGTCGCTTATTTCATTCTCCTCAGAGTCATACAGATGAATATCCGCTGTTCCTGTCACATCATCCGTTGCTCCTGTTATATCAAATGTAATTCCTGCATGATCAATAGATTCAATAATTGAAGATGGACCCGTAACCTTAACTGATGTTGGATTAAGAGTATCCTTAACAACTGCATATCCATCTGCCGCATTGCCGGTTATATATGTATTAATTCCGACTGTTTTGGTATCACGGTTCTCAATACTCAGGCGCACTGCTGATGTTTTAGGTGTCGCCTCAACATTACTTATCACCTGACCATTCATCACAACTGAAACATGAATATCAACATAATCTGCGAAGGCACTTACCTTGCTAAGATCGGCTGTAGCAACAATATCACTTGCTTTGATATTCGTTACAATACTCTTTGGTCCACTCACATACACAGAAATCTTACCGCCATCCACAATCTCATAACTGTAATTCTTGTCTGTAAGAGTATCCGTATTAATAAGCTGGACTGGGACATTGCTAAATGTGTAGCTTGTAGTCGGGTCATAAACATTAACTATAACAGTCCATAGTACAACCGCAAATATGGCTGACAGTATTTTCAAGCTCAGATTCTTAAATATCTTTTCCTTCATGCTTCAGCCTTCCTCTCCATATCTTGAATGACTTCACATCAATAGTTTTCCTGCGAAGATATTCCAGTTTATTTCTCAGAGAATCCGCATCAATATCATGAATAAGCTCCCCTCCGACAGCTACAGATACCTTTCCGGTTTCTTCAGATACAATAATAGTCATACTGTCTGTCACTTCACTTATTCCAACTCCGGCTCTGTGTCTTGTTCCCAAAGCCTTATTAAGACTGTTGTTATCCGAGAGCGGCAGATAGCAGGTCGCTGACACAACCCTGTCTCCTCTTATAATAACAGCACCGTCATGAAGCGGAGTATTATGTTCAAATATATTAACTAAAAGCTGGCTTGTGACGAGTCCATCAACTTCTATACCTGTCTTGGCATACTCTTCAAGTACCATATCCTGCTCTATAACAATAAGAGCCCCTGTGTATGCTGCTCCCATATCAAAGCACGCTCTGACTATTTCCTCAGCAGTCTTGCTGCTGAACCGCTCTCCCTTATCTCTTCCATCATTAAATCTGAAGAGACCAAAGAACAGCTTCTTTCGTCCCAACTGTTCCAGCGCTCTTCTAAGTTCAGGCTGAAATATGATTACCAAAGCAATAATGCCTACGCTGATAGTCTTTCCTGCAATCCACAGGATTGTTTTCAGGTTAAGTATATAAGCAATAAGAGCAAATAATATAACTATTATAATCCCCTTTAGCAGAACCCATGCCTTGGTATTCTTAATCCATACCATGACATTGTATATGACAAAGGCTATTATTACTATCTCAATAATATCCGTCCATGTTATGCGTGGAATATATAATTTAACAAGATAATCCCTGATAAAGTTATTCACAATAATATTGCCTCCGTCTCTTTGATTACATGTCATCCATAGTTAATTATTACTTATCGTCATCGTAAAATAAAATATCGTCATCTTCCTCATTAGCTGCTGCAGAACCATTATTTCTTGCAGAATCCTGAGTTCTCATCTGTCTTATATCAGATGTCTTCTTGGTTTTCTTAGCATTAATATGCTTAATTCTCACATCCGCACTAGCTACATTTATCTTAGGAACTGCCTTGACATAGTAGTAATACTCATCATCCTCGTACTGGACATACTCTGTACGATTGTAATCCAGCGCAAAGAACACAATATTACATATATAAGAAACTGCAGCGCCCAATATAACCCCTACAATTATTAAAACAATATTAAAATCTGCCTTTAATGCAATCTGTCCAACAACAAGAATCAGAAATTCTGTTATGCTTCCAATAATTATCGCAATTTTCCATGAGTGGTCTATCTTCTGTCTTCTTATGATATATACAACAATTATAGTAACAGCCGCTGCAATAATCATAACAAGCATCTGTCTGTTCTTAAGAAGACTTCCCACAAGGTAAGAAATCTGCTTCATACTCTCTGTAAGAGACTGGTTAGAAATAGCTGCCTCATAATCACTTGCTGTCCTGATGATATAATAAATCACAATACCAAAGCTTACCGGAATAACTGCAAGCGCTGATGAGCATAAACCGATTGCCACAGGAATAACAAAAGGCATCTTAATCCAGCACAACATTGCTGTAATAATAAGTATGTACGCTGACTTCGGTGTAAATCTGAAATACAGCAGATACATAAGAAGGACAACACAAAGTGCCAGCAATGCAAATTCTGCTGAAATAGCATATAAATGTAAAAGCATAAACACTGACAGAATAATCAGTGTAAATCCACTTGGTAAAAATGCACATACAACCGATAACAGAATCGCAAATACCGGATTCTTAAGCTTGTCCATATATCCTATGCTCGCATTAATCATAATAAATGAAATAAGAGCTATAAGAAATTTCGATGCGGGAATAATATATGTGTTGTATCTGTTGTAAAATTTCTTAAAACTTTCCTTTAAATCTAATAAAAATGCCATTTATGCCTCCAAACAATTATTTCTTCTGTCCTGTGTAAAATCTTTCCAGCTTATTAAGTCTTGAAAAATATCTCTTCAATCCCTTTCTGGTACTCTCATATCTGAAATAGTACACAAATCCGGCAATTGTACAAAACACAATAAGCATAAGGACATAATAAAATGCGAACTTTCTGGCAAGTCCCATATAATCCAGATTATTGATATCCTGTATCATACCCTCTGCATTACAGAGGAAATACATCGCAAGCAGAATTACCCCTGCAAATGTTGTAGATATAATAGTCTTTAATATGCCAAAGGCAATATAATCTCCCTTGAAGTACTTAGCCGTCTTCAGCATTTTCCTTCCTTCATTCTTCTCGTATATGGCCATTTTGGTCATCATTTTAATCTTATTCTCATTAAGCAATTCATTCACCTCATAAAATAAGTTTTGCCTATATATCTTAGAATATAACATATTTCTGTCTAATTGTATATTACAATTTGAGAGTGACCGCCACCTGCTGCCACAACTATTCTAACTTTTCTTCCATCGACAGTAAATGTTCTGTCTGTTGATGCTGAGAGATAATTATTCCACACCTGTGAAGAATTCCCTGGAATCAGGCTCTCTAAAACATTATTAATCCTTCTGTCAAATTCAGCACTTCTCTGCTTGATATAAATAATTGTCACATTGCTCTGCGTAATAATTTCTCCATAATATGTTCCATTATCTACGCAGACATATACATTCGACAAAGTCTGCTCAAAACCATTATCGACAATTGCATCCTCAATACCTGACGAGCCGGCTCCGGTCGAGCCTACGCCGGTTGAACTGCCTTCTGACGAACTGCTGCCAGCCGAGTCTCCTCCTATCGAGCCGCCACCTGTCGAACTGCCACCTGTCGAACTGCCTCCCGTTGAACTGCCTTCTGACAAACTTCCGACCGTTGAGCCGCCACCGGTTGAGTTGCCTCCTGTCGAACCTCCGTTTGCCGAGCCTCCACCAGTACCACTGCCAGTTCCGGCACCAGAATTATTATTCTCTGAATATGTATTACCGGAAGATGGTATATACACACTGAAGCCATTATCAGAGCCGTCAGCGATACTCCTTATTCCCTCGATTACAACTGCGTCCGAAACACTTCCCACAGTAGCTGTAAGGGTTGCCACGCCTTCACCAACAATAGTGATAATTCCATCCTTATCAACAGTAAATACCGCTTCATTACTGCTTGTCCACACAATCGCCCTGTCGTTGTCATCCGGAGTAACAATTGCCGTCACCTTAAGACTTGTCCCCACAGCTATTGCCTTGTTATCAAACAATATATCAACCTGCGTTTTCTCCTTCTGTGATGGCTGTTCTAACTGCCCGTCTGCCTTGAGATTAGCTTTATCAAGACTTACCTGCGCCGTCTTGGAACTATCATTCTTTGAAGATGTAAAACTAATTAATACTGCCACAGCTGTCAATATTACAACAATCACTACCGCAACAGCAATATATAGTGGTTTTATTCTGCTCTTCTTCATCTTATCATTAATCCTCATCTATATTATATTCAGCACACTGCCGGATTATTTCTTTAACTTTCATTATACATATAATATAACAAATCTGCGCTCTTGTAAAAGAAAAGAGTGAAAGATTTCAAATCTTTCACTCCGTCAGTCCTAGAATTCTACCCAGATTTCTGTTCCTTTATCTACTTCGCTCTCGATATATATTCTCGCATCATGAAGCTCCACAATGTGTTTCACAATAGCAAGACCAAGACCTGTTCCTCCTGTTTCCTTAGAGCGGCTCTTGTCAACTCTGTAAAACCTCTCAAATATCCTCTCCTGCTGGTCTTTAGGTATTCCAATACCATTGTCCTTCACCTTGAGCTGCGGCTTTCCATCAACCGGACCGGCAAAAACTTCCACATGCCCGCCCTCTTTATTATACCTGATGGCGTTCTGTACCAGATTATCAATAAGTTCCCGTATCATATCCTTATTACCGCGTATTGTACAGGGTCCCCCCGAATATGAAAACATTATATTCTGCTTTACCGCACTGACTTTCAGTGATTCTGAGCAATCCTTTAATAGCTCGTAAAGGTCAAAATTCTCATACTTTCTTGGCATCTCCTTATGGTCAAGTTCCGAAAGCCTTATAATATCATTGATTAGGCAGAGCAGTCTCTCAGAATTCTTTTTAATCTCATGGGCAAAATGTATCTCCTGCTCATGGCTTACCATCTCGTTCTCAATCAGCTCTGCATAGCCGGAAATCGCTGTCAAAGGGGTCTTTAACTCATGGGAAACATTGGCTGTAAAATCCTGACGGCTCCTCGCTGCCGCAAGAATATTCTCATGCTGGAGTCTTATTTTTTCTGCAAAAGGCTCCAATTCTTTATATACAGGCCTGCCCTGTGTATCCTCGATATTCTTTGCCATATTTTCAATAGGCTCAAGAAGCGTCCTCGTCAGAAAATGTGATATTATAATGCACATAGCAATAATGACTGCAATAATAAGCAGAATTGTCGGAAATACTTTTACAAAGACATTAATAATATTCCCTGCATCCCTTGAGACTCTTATCACCGAGCCATCTTTCTGCTTTAAAGCATAATAAAATGTACTCATATTCATTGTATCTGACTTTCTGATACACTCACCACTTCCGTTGGCAAGGGCATTCTGTACTTCCGGCCTGTCAAAATGATTCTGCATATCCTGAGGATTATTATCATTATCATAAAGTACCGTTCCGTCTGCTCCAATCCATGTCATCCTCAGATTCTCTATAGGAAACTCAGATTCATTTATTATTTTACTTTCCACACCAGTGCTGAACGCACCTGTATCCACCAGAATTTCTGCATTAATCCGCAAATCCTCCTGAACCTGTTTTTTGAAAAGTCCGTAATAAATAAATGTAATTCCCACCGCCGTTGCTAAAACCGCAATAACAGCTGTCCCAATCAGCCTTAAATTAATCTTCTGCTTCATATCCTGTTTCCACTCTCCGGTAAAATCACCTACTCAATTACATATCCGACATTTCTTACAGTTCTTATCCTGCCGCCGGCCTCTCCCAGTTTCTGCCTTAATGTTTTAATGTGCATATCGACAGTTCTGGATTCTCCTTCAAACTCCGTTCCCCAAACTTTAAGAACAATAGATTCCCTGGACAGAACAATATTTTTATTAGACATAAGGTATCTTAAAAGCTCATACTCCTTAAATGTGAGTTCTACATTTTCTCCTGAAACAGTGACAGTATGTCTCTCGTGATTAAGCTCAATCTCCCCGAGCTTCATAACCTTCACATCTCCCACATCCGTTCTTCTTAACAATGCCTTAACTCTTGTGATAAGCTCCATAACTGAAAATGGCTTTTTGATGTAGTCATCTGCGCCATCCTCAAGTCCCTTAATCATGTCCAGTTCAGTTGACTTAGCTGTTACCATAATTACAGGCAGCCGCTTTGTGGCTGTCCTTGCGCGCAGCTTTTTGATTATCTCATATCCACTCTCATCAGGGAGCATAATATCCAGAAGAACAAGGTCAGGCAGAATTTCATCAATCTTCTTAAAGAAATCCTTTGCACATTCAAAAGCACTCACTATATGCCCGCTGTTCTTTAACGCAATTGTCTCTATTTCCCTTATACTTTCATCGTCCTCAACTACATATATAAGAGCCATATCTCTAATCTCCTTATCATTTAGTCAGTCGTCTCTAATTCCGGAAGCTGGTACCGCTTATAGTATCCCATACATTCCTTTGCAAATTCAGGATTATCTTCATTGGTCAGGTGTTCAAGATACCCATGTGTCTCAAATCCGTTATCTCTTACTTCTATCATGCATACTGCAATATTAGAACAGTGATCTGACACTCTCTCAAAGTTAGTTATTATATCTTCAAGTATAAGTCCCGTCTCAATCGTACACTGTCCTTTTCTCAGCCTTCCAATATGCCTCTGCTTAATCTCAAGATTAAGCCCGTCTATAACCTGTTCAAGCGGCTCAATATGCTTTGCCGCCTCTATGTCCTGATTCTCGAATACCTTCACAGTCTCATTAACTATATCATGCACTGCCCTTGCAAATGTTTCAAGTTCTTTAAGTGCATTCTTTGAGAAATAAGCATCCTTATCATGCATTTCCTTTGCTGACTTAGCTATATTGATTGCGTGGTCTGATATTCTCTCGAAATCGCTCATACAATGCAGAAGAATTGAAAATGTATGGTTATCATGTCTGGATAAATCACAGTTTCCGACCTTCACAAGATAAGAGCCAAGCTTATCCTCATACTGGTCCACATCCTCCTCAAGAGCAGCAACCTCATTATAAGCATTATCAGAATAATTATATATAACCGCCAGGGCTTTATTAAGTGCCTCCTGTGATACCTTTGCCATCTTGACAGCAGTGTTCCTGCACAGCTCCATGGCAACACCCGGAGTCTCAAGGAAACGTTCATCAAGTGCTGCAAGGTCTGCTGCAACCTTAGTCTGCACGACATCTTCATGCTTTCCATCCGGAATAGATAATTTTGCCAGCTTAACAAGCACATTTGAAAAAGGATAGAGAACCACCACGCAGCCTATATTAAAGAGGCTGTGAATCACTGCTATTCCTGCCGCATTTGCCGAATTTGACAGGAAATCAAACTGCATTAATGCGTTCAGTGAATAAAACAGAACCATGAATATTATTGTTCCAATCATATTGAAATACAAATGTATCATGGATGCTCTTTTGGCATTCTTCTTCGCACCGATTGAAGATACAAGTGCAGTTATACATGTACCAATATTCTGTCCCATAATAATAGGTATTGCTGTTGCATAATTTACGGCTCCTGTAAGGCACAATGCCTGCAGTATACCTACTGAGGCAGAGGATGACTGAATAACCGCTGTCAGCACAGTTCCCGCAAAAAGTCCAAACAGAGGGTTTGAAAATATAGTGAGAATACCTGTAAATTTCTCATTCTGTGCAAGAGGTGCAACCGCATCACTCATTGTCTCCATTCCAAACATAAGAATTGCAAAACCCAGAAAAATACTGCCGATATCCTTCTTTTTTGAGTTGTCCTTGCATGTCATGAGCATAATAATTCCGACAGCGGCAAGCACTGGTGAAAATGATGACGGCTTTAACAGATTAACCCATCCTGCACCCTCTATACCGGTTAGAGAAAGCATCCACGAAGTCACTGTTGTACCTACATTAGCTCCCATGATAATGCCTACAGCCTGTGACAACTGCATTATTCCGGAATTGACAAATCCCACGACCATAACCGTTGTCGCCGATGAGGACTGAATAACCGCAGTCACTGCAAGGCCGAGAATAACAGCCATAATCTTCTTAGACGTAAGTTTCTCCAGTATCTGTTCCAGCTTTCCACCGGAAAGTCTGGCCAGGGAGTCACCCATAACATTCATTCCATACAGGAACAATGCCAGTCCTCCCACCATTGTTAACACACCGAAAATATCCATTTTACATAAGCTCCTTTTTATCGACTTTTGCACATATCTTCTACATATTAATAAATGATTGTAAAATGTATCGTATGGCTTATGTAAAATCTATGTAAAATCTTCTACACTTTCCGGCTTCATATCTATGCAACCACGAGCGACCCAACTATTTCTTTTATTCTCTCCACATCAACAGGCTTTGCAATATGACCATTCATTCCACTTTCAACCGCTGAATTAACATCTTTGGTAAATGCGTCCGCCGTCAAGGCAACAATCGGAATATTCTTTGCATCCGGATGTTCCAACTGTCTTATCGCCCTTGTTGCTTCATAACCATCCATATTAGGCATCTGTACATCCATAAATATCATATCATACTGGCCTGGAGATGATTTGCTGAATGTATTAACAACCGAACGTCCATCCTTTGCAAAATCGCAGGTTGCCCCCTCTGTTCTCAGTAATTCTTTAAGCATTTCCGCATTTATGACATTATCCTCCGCCACAAGGAAATTCTTCCCTACAAGCACACCTCTTCCACCTTCATTAGAATTCTTTTCCATTTTGAATTCGTGAAATTCTTCCACATCGGGGATACCGAATTCAAGCATAACTTCGAATGTTGTACCCTCACCCTTAACACTGTCTATATTGATAGTACCACCCATAAGGTCAACAAGACTTTTTGTTATAGGCATCCCAAGTCCGGTTCCCTGGATATTCTCAACCACACTGCTCTCTTCTCTTGTGAAAGGCTTGAATATATCCTTTATATACTCACTGCTCATTCCGATTCCATTATCAGAAATAATAAAACTATAATGTGCGAACTGACTTCCCGTATTTTTAATCCCCTTTATCTCAAATGTTATGTTTCCGCCTTCTGGTGTATATTTTACCGCATTTGAAAGGATATTAAGAAGTATCTGGTTAAGCCTTATCTTGTCTGCCTTAATATACCCAAGTTTAGCCTCATCTGACTTTATAACAAATGTCTGGTTTCTCTTTTTAGTCTGTGGCCGTATAATACTGTCTATCTCTACAACAACATCTGCCAGATTTACATTGCTCAGATTAAGTGAGGTCTTTCCCGACTCAATTTTACTCATATCAAGAACATCATTAATCAGTCCCAGCAGATGCTGGCTTGATACAACAATCTTCTCCGCATATTTTCTCACCTTCTCCGGCTGGTTGTCATGCCTGAGTAAAAGCTGTGAAAATCCCACAATCGCATTCATCGGCGTCCTTATATCATGGCTCATATTAGACAAAAACCGGCTTTTTGCGCTGTTTGCCGCCTCTGCGGTGTGAAGTGCTTCCTCGATATGGTTTCTGATTTCCTGTTCATAAGTTCTGTCAGACAGAATAATTACCATGACATTATCCCTTCCGTTATCCAGGTGATAACAACTCTGTTTAAATAGCTTGTACTCATTGGAATTCTGAGGTTTTATCCAGTACTCATTTATTGCTGATTCCCCGGGTTTTATCTTTTTCAGTTCCGCCCATTCCGGAATGTCTCCCTTTTTTTCCAGTAACTTGTATAATTTACACAAGTTAATGTCCTTCTCGTTTTTTACTCCCAGAATTCTCTCCATATTAGAACTTATATACAACTTTTCCCAGTCTCCCCAGGAAAGCATTATATATACATCATCAAGGTTTTTTGACATAATTGAAAAAAGCATATCTCTTCGTGCAATTTCGTGATTTTTATAGCTTGCATATTTGCGGTAATATGTATAGAGAACAATTACTGCTATCATAAGAAGAAGCACAGAAATATGTGCTGCCATAACAACAGTCATCTTCTGTATATCTGCGATATTGGAATCAGCAACCTTAAGAGGCACCATTGACGCAAGAACCCAGTCTTCAAAGCCCACCGGCAGGTACACAAGATAATACTGCTCATCGTTGAGAGTAAATACAAGTTCTCCATTTTCTCCCATCTTCATATCATTAATAAACTCATCTAACGAGCCTTCAGTAAACTCTGCATTTCTCAGATAATAGAAAATATTTCTTCCAATATCATCACTTCCCGTTGCCTGAAGTACAGTATCTCCATTTGCATACACTATGTAACTGCTCGTTTTATCAGCAAATGCCGTAACTCCCAGTTCTTTATTAATATCCTCCGTGTTATATGAAACAGCAATCGAGTCGTATTCAAATCCCTCTGTCGATGATTTATTAACAGGTATCGCAAAGAACATAACCTCATCACTACCCGGAAGTGAACCATCAACAACAACATTTTGCTTTTCAACTACAAGGCTGTTCCATGCATTTCCAAGTTCAAGATACCCTGTTCTTCCACTTGCAGATAAATACTTACAATTATCGTTCAGAAAATAAAACTCCGTAAAATGCCATTCTTTCTTCCACTTTGCAAGAAACTGCTCTATATCTTCAATATCTGCATCTGCCTCATCAATATAGTCTCCTGTCATTCCAAGAAGCTTCCACTGCTGGTCAGTAAGCTGCATAAACTTTTCACTTACCTGTGTATACACTTCATTCAGATTATCAGAGCTTGTCTCATACAGCTTTCTTCTCATATTTACAGAATAATTTAGCATGATTATTCCAACAAAAGCAAATACAACTATCACTATACAAATAGCTGCAATAAAACCATTTACCAATTCATTCTTTCTCACTTTCCCTAATCCCCTTTTACTAAATCACTTTACCTTATCAATATAATTGCAAGGTCCTATCAGTTGTCCCCCATTCTGGAAATAGTCAACCCATAACTGTGCTACACTTTCCTTACCCGATATGTATCCGTCATACTGTTCTTCCCCGGAAATGTCATTTTCCGACTTAAATATATGCTGTCCTCCATGTTCTGACATATCATAATTATATGCCTGTTCCAACAAAATATGACCAGAAACGTCAACATAACAAAAAGAATACTCCCTCATATCATCTATAGGCTTTCCCTCTACCAGTATATCTTCAAGATGAAACTCCCCTTTATCATCTTGTGATATCTGCATTACAAACCCACTCGAAGCAGGAAGCGTATCCCATGAAACCGGATCATCGTCCCGTCCACACCCCTCTACCAGACAACTTACAACTTTTTTTATTTCCGCTCCTGTTGTTTTTTGCTTAGTATAGAAATTAATTGTTCCACTCATCAGCAACGACTTTAACTGTGCCGAAGTGTAAGTACCTTCATAAATATCTCCTGAATTCATAGCCGCCGGTGCAATCAGAAGCTCTGTTCCACTAATCTTCCTTAACGTATTAACTCTTACTGAGAAAGCATCACTTCCACTGTCTTTAACAGTCCATTCATATCTTTTGTCAAATGCAGCTACTGTCTTAGCATTTTCTTTAACAGCAGTAAAATTCTCGTTAAATACCTCACATGCCTCCTCCGGGTCCGTGTTTCCCAGAATCATGTAAGAAACAGCAGCATAACTTGCCTTTGAAACATTATCACTCCTTATATATGTATACATCCTGTTTGATTCCACATAGGGTTTTATATTGGCAAATGTATCATGAATATCAACACTTACATTCTTATTATATACAATAAACGACTGGGTTCTTTGCGCCATTGCATTCATAACTTCATTGCTGAACATATATCTTACTATATCAATAGCCTTTTCCTCTCTTTTACCTGTACCAGATATTTTTCTATTCATTGCAACAGAGTATCCGGGTGTGCTGAAATACCAGTTATCATCCTCTGTCTCTCCAAAGAAAGGGAGCAGGATAAGGTTATCCATCCCCTCTGCCTGATATTCATCTATATTAGTACTCTGCCTTATCATGGCAACCCTTCCTCCTGTAAATTCTTCAAATGTTTTGGAATAACCTCTTTCAATATCAGAAGCCTCCACATCTGTGTCCACAAGCACCTGTCCAAGCCTTGAAAACAGCCTGACTCCCAGTTCTTCCGGAAGATAATCTATCTTGCCGGACATTGCCATAACTCTCCACTTTCTTCCCTCTGCGCTCTGAAGCAGCGGAATTGACCATGCCTGAAGCATATATGAATCTGTGTAGTCATATTTGTAATCTGTTGCAAATCCTCTTATCCCATATTCGGCAAATTGCTCACAGGCCTCAACAAATGTAGGATAATCCACAGGTATATCAATTCCATACTGCTCAAAAAGATTCTTGTTGGCAAGTATCCCTTCTATACTGGCAGCTCCCGGAAGCCAGTTTATAGTGCCATCTCTATTAGTGAAATTATCCAGGTAAACCTTGTAAAAAATTCCCGTGATATCAGTCCAGTTGAAATCATACAGGTAATCTTCCGGATTAATATCAGAATCATCCTCCCATAATGATGTCTGGGTCCATGCGGATTCATCAATAATAATATCTGCCAGCGCATCATTTCTGACAGCATCGTTTAGATACTGTGCGCCTCCCCTGCTTATCACAAAATCAAATTCTACATCCGGAAAATGCTCCATCAATTTAGTCCCGACACTGGACAACCAGTAATCATGGTCAAGCTGCACTATAAAGTGTTCTTTTTTCTGTCCGGAATTTTCCCTAAGTCCATGACAGGAAAAAAGTGTACCGGCAAACAGTGTCATTACCAGCAGCATACATATTTTCTTTCTCATTTCTATTCCCCTTTCAATCCCGTCGATTCCTAAAGAATTCGAGCATATAAAAACACTAGAATATAATAACACAATTTAGTTATTAAATGATATAATACTTTAGTCGCATAAATTATTTTTTTAACAAAAAATTCATACCAAACCTCTTCACCGAAGATTTTGGTATGAATTTTCTTGTTTTCTTGAAATATTCTAATTGATATTAGCCTAATGCCAGCCACTTTATGCTAACACATATCCGGCTTCTACCGGCATTCCACCGACAGAATATACAATAATCTGGTCATCACTCTCTCTTCCCGGCGCATTGCCAAGAAGAATATCTCCCATATATGTTATCTGTTCTTTTGTGATAATTCCGTCGTGGCACATATCAGTGAACTTTGAACCGATTATGTTAATTGGCCCAAATGTAGGATACGGATATTCCTCAGCCCATGCCTAACAGATTAGTTGCATATGTCATGTGTGGTGTGCTGTTAGGATCATTAGCAAGTGCATCAAGACTTACATAGTTAGTCATACCTATTCCAAGAATGCTCTGTACAACAAAAAGCAATGCAAGACCGATGAGTACCATTGAACCTATAAGAAGAAAAACTACCACATTCTGTACCTTTGAAAAGATATCAACGCCAAAGAGGTTGACTATAAGGAACACCGCCATAATTGCAACAGATACTGTCCTGTACCTCCCTGTACTCTTGGCATCAGACCATTCAACTCAGCAAATGAGATTCCGATAAACCAGTTTAAAAACATTACCATGAACAGCGGTATTATAAACCAACGTCCGATTGAACGACGCCTTTGTCATTGATTTATTAAGTTCATGCCATGGATAATACATCATAATAAATTGGTTGTATTGTAAAAATAAGAACTTAGATATGCCCCCATCTTGTCATCTTTCCCAAATATGTTATTATATGGAAAGATACAATGTGTGCTTAATATGCACGGAAATGAGGCGAAATATGTTAGTTTACGATGCTAATTCTTCATCTGGAAAAGATGCTGGATTTGAATGCACTTATACAACTTTTAAATCTGATAATTCTGTAACTTCACCGGATAATCCAATACTCATTCTTGACAACAAGGAAAAGCAATGGGATGAGAATTCTTTTGGACTTTTCACTAATCCGTATAAGAAAACAGCATTTGACTTCCAGATTGACGGAATGTCCATGACAAGCAACATTTTAAAAATTGATTCAAGATTCACAAGCCTTATAAGATGGCTCGGAGAGAACAGAGTCAAGGTTAAGCTCACAGGTGCCAATTCTTCTGACGGTTACTGTGTATACAAGATTCAGGAGGTGGCATTTGGCAATGCAAACAAGCTCTCTGCCGAGGACGGCTTTCTCCAGTTTATGATAGAAAGATTATTGGAGAGCAGTGCATTATCGGAAGAAATAAGCGATGAGCCCGACGAATCTGCCGACAATATGAAGCTTACCAGTCTTACAAGTATATCTGATTTCCTCAACTGTGCCGGAATAACTCTTCCTGAGAATATCCGCCTGTGGGCAAGAAGAAATTTAGTTGTCGCCCGCTCAAGCGAGGTTACACCAGAGGAAAAAAGACATGCCCAGCGCGCCTTATCTATCATGCTCAATATCAAATGGAAGAGTAATTATTTCGAATCCATCGACCCTGTGGAGGCAAGAAGAATTCTTGATGAAGAGCTCTTCGGTATGGAGAGCGTTAAGCAGCGTATTATTGAAACTGTAATACAGATAAACAGAACACATACCCTGCCTGCTTACGGCATTCTGCTTGTAGGGCCTGCCGGAACAGGTAAGTCACAGATTGCATACCTTGTAGCCAAGATTCTCAAGATGCCTTGGACTACTCTTGATATGAGTTCAATAAATGACGCAGAGCAGCTTACCGGAAGTTCAAGGATATACTCTAATGCTAAGCCTGGAATTATTATGGAAGCATTTAACATGGCTGGCGAATCCAATCTTGTTTTCATTATCAATGAGCTGGACAAAGCAACTTCAAGTAACGGCAATGCCAATCCTGCTGATGTACTGCTCACACTTCTTGATAACCTTGGATTCACTGATAACTACATGGAATGTCTTATTCCGACATCAGGTGTTTATCCTATTGCTACAGCCAATGATAAGGATAAAATCAGCGCTCCGCTGCTCTCCCGTTTTGCTGTTATTGATATTCCTGATTACACAAGAGAAGAGAAGAAGACTATATTCCGTGAATATTCCCTCCCTAAGGTATTAAAGAGAATTGGTCTTCATGAGAATGAATGTACAGTTCTTGATGATGGTCTTGATGCTGTTCTTGATTATTGTAAAGATACAACCGGTATAAGGGATCTTGAGCAGGCTGCTGAACATCTTGCTGCACATGCTCTTTATATGATAGAGGTAGAACACGCCATAAGCCTGTCCTATAACGCATCGATGGTAAAAGAATTATTTAAATAAATATCTTTACTGCTTTAGACAACAAATGCTATAATATTATTAATTGAAACTACATTCGAAGGAGGCTACTTTAATGGCAGAAAAAGTTTACAAGTATAACGATATGTCTGAAAGATATAAGAGAATGAACAACTTTTATATTATATGTACATCTATGATGGCTGCCACAGTGCTTGCATATCTGTGGCTTAAGCTGGCAGGTCATGCTATCAGTCCAATCACAGTCTGGATTGTTACCGTTATTACTGCAGTATCGTGTGTTGTTAATACAGTTATACATTTAAGGAACAAAACAGCAACTGCTCTTAATATTATTGTAACACTAGAGGTGTGTATCATATACACAATTGTTGGTGTTACGACAGATGCAAGCTTTATCCATAATCTTCTTTTTGGAATTCTTGTTCTTCAGATTCCTTATTACAACAAGAAGAAATTGAACATTGCAACCGGAACTGTCCTTACCTCCTTTATCATTGTCCTTGTTATACAGAATATCAAAGGTGTTTATGATATGCAAGTCAACGGTCTCTGCCTTACAATCCTTGAATTATTCGTACTTATAGGCATATATTTTGCCGGAAGAATATCAACTGCATTTAACAATGATGCAATAAATGCAGCAAAGGATGAACAGGCTCGTGTCAGCCATATTCTTGATAATATTCTTGACATTTCTAAAACTGTACAGAGTGAGACTGCCAAGAGTACCAGCCTTATGGATAATCTTGTGAACAGTACGAAATCTGTTGCCAGCAGCATGAATGAGATTTCAGACGCTACATATTCAACCGCTAAGAGTATTGAGGAACAGAGCACTATGACAGCCCATATTCAGGAAGCTATCAACCAGACTGAATCCAAGTCAGTAGAAATGGTTAATATTGCAAACAGTTCCTCAGAGAGTGTACAGAACAACATTAAAGCAATCAAGGAACTTGTGGCCCAGTCTGAACAGATTGCAGAAACCAACAAGTCTGTTACAGATTCTATGACAAAGCTTCAGAATAAGACTTCCGAAGTTGAACAGATTGCCGGCATGATTCTCAACATATCAAGCCAGACTAATCTTCTCGCTCTGAATGCCTCTATTGAAAGTGCAAGAGCCGGTGAAGCTGGCCGTGGATTTGCTGTAGTTGCAGAACAGATTAGACAGCTTGCAGAACAGACCAAGAATTCTACAGAGGAGATTACAAGAATAACCTCTGAGCTTAACACCAACTCAAAGGATGTTGTTAATTCTATCAACGGTTCTATTGAAGCCAGTGATATTCAGAGTCAGAAAATATTTGCTGCAGGTAAAGCTTTTCAGGAGCTTAACAACAATATCAATATACTCTTACAGCACATTCAGGATGTTAATGATCATATCGCTGATCTCTCAACTTCCAACGATAAAATCGTTGAGAATATCTCACAGTTATCTGCTGTAACAGAAGAGGTAACTGCCAGTGCTGAACAGGTAAGGAAAATGAGCGAAGAGAACCTTAACTGTGTAGAAGAAGTTAAGAATGCAGTTGAGATAATCCGCAAGACATCTGACCACGCAGAGACTCTTTAATCAGTTATTTTACATAAACATGCGCCGCTAGGTGTACTAAATCAAAAGTCCGGAGTATCGGGGTTCTGTATCGCCCCAATACTCCGGACTTTATTCAGTCATATTCTGTCTGCATCAAAGGAAGGAATTATTACCATGTGCGGGAATTAAGTTCCTTAAACTGTGCTACAGTTGGAACATGTGAATTCATACCACCATCCACATTAATAATCTGTCCGCTTACATACTGGCTCTCATCTGAAGCAAAGTATACGCACATATGTCCGATATCTTCAGGACATCCGTAACGGTTTACCATAATATTGCTTAAGAAGATATCCTTAAGTGCCTGTGGAACATGTGCTTCGTTCTCAGGAGTTACAATAAGACCCGGACGAACACAGTTACAACGGATATTCTGCTTACCATACTGAAGTGCTGTAGACTTTGTAAGCATATCAACACCTGCCTTAGCACATGCATATGCTGTTGAACCTAAATCTCCACCACATGAAGCCATTGAACCGATATTGATAATAGAACCGCCTGCCTCATTCTTCTGCATATATGGAAGAACACACTTTGTAGCATAGAAAGTACCACGCATATCACTGTTAAATACGCTGTCCCACATCTCGATAGTAAGCTCATCAACACGGCCATCCTTTAATGCAACATTAGCAGCATTATTTACAAGAACGTCTATCTTGCCATACTTCTCTGCTGTATCAGCCATGAGCTTCTCGATACTTTCTGTAGAAGTAATATCCATAAAATGATATGATGCTTCTCCGCCTTCTTTAACAATACGGTCAACAACAGCCTGTCCCTTCTCTTCTCTTCTGCCGCAGATAACAACCTTTGCACCTTCTGCTGCAAAAAGTCTTGCGATTCCAATTCCAATTCCACTTGTAGAACCGGTAACAATAGCTACCTTTCCTTTTAATCTATCCATTATAATCCTCCTTATAAACATTTATCTGAATCTGATATGATATATCAGATTAGAATCATTAATTAATAATTCTCTTTTCTTACCTCGAAGTAGCTCTGTGGATGATGGCATACAGGACATACTTCAGGTGCCTCCAGGCCAACAACTACATGACCACAGTTGCGGCATTCCCACATAGTAACTCCACTCTTCTTGAACACTTCCATTGCCTCAACATTATGAAGTAATGCTCTGTATCTCTCTTCATGCATCTTCTCAATGGCTGCAACACCTCTGAACTGGGCAGCTAATTCAGTGAATCCTTCCTCCTCAGCTTCTTTTGCCATACGCTCATACATATCTGTCCACTCGGCATTCTCACCTTCTGCTGCATGTAAAAGGTTCTCAGGAGTATCTCCTAATTCGCCTAATGCCTTGAACCATAACTTTGCATGTTCTTTCTCATTGTCAGCAGTCTGTAAAAACAATGCTGCTATCTGTTCATATCCTGCCTTCTTAGCTACTGAAGCAAAATAAGTATACTTATTTCTTGCCTGTGATTCTCCTGCAAATGCTTCCCATAAATTCTTCTCTGTCTTAGTACCTGCGTACTTGTTTACTGCCATTCCTTTTTCCTCCTTAACTACCTTTTCAAAATCTGATGCCGGGTGCTTACATATAGGACAGATAAAGTCCTCCGGAAGCTCCTCTCCGACATATTCATATCCACAGATTGTACATCTCCAGATTGTCTTGCCGTCTTCAGTCTTACCAACCGCCTGTGGCTTTGGCTTAATATTACTATGATAGTAGCTGTATGTTGCTGAAGGTGCTTCACTCAACACATCCATATCCGTAACATCCGCTATAAACAATGTGTGGGAACCTAAGTCCTCTGTCTTAATAACCTTTGCAGAGATATAAGCATTAGTACCCTGGGTAATATAGCTGACACCGTTATCCCCAGTCTTATAGTCGCTGAATCCTTCGAACTTGTCGGTATCTCTGCCAGACTGAAATCCGAATCTCTTAAACAGTTCAAACTGAGCCTGCTCACTTATTACTGATACATTAAAGACTCCGGTCGCCATAACTAAATCATGCGTATAATTAGCCTTGTTAACAGCAATACTGATGCGGTTAGGCTCTGTTGTCAACTGCTGCGCAGTATTAATAATGCATCCGTTATCCTTTCCATCCTTGCTGGCAGTCAAAACAAATAAGCCGTAGCTTAATTTGTTCATCGCTTTCTTATTCATAATATACCTCCTTGTCTCACGCAAAACATCTTGTAGATATTTTAACATATTTCAAAAAATTATTCTACCAGATTTTTTTTATTTATTTTATTATCTTATTAAGAATACGGTTGTTTAATACATGTAAAAATGATATATTTTTGTTAAGAATATTTTTGTGGAGGTGTTATACATGTTAATTACTTTTGATGAATCACTAATCACTGGCAATGCCACAATAGATGAGCAGCACAAAGCACTTATCCAGAAGATCAGCGATTTAGTTACAACCTGTGAGAATGGAGATGGTAAGGTAAAGGCTATCAAGATGCTTGATTATCTTGAGGAGTACACTAATTTTCATTTTTCAGCAGAGGAGGAGCTTCAGCAGAAAGCCGGATATCCTGGTTTCGACAATCACCATGCCAAACATGAAGAATTCAAGAGCACTATCAAAGAGCTCTATGAATATCTTGAAGACCTTGAAGGTCCGAACGAAGACTTTGTTGAGAAGGTTAAGGATCAGGTTATAGACTGGCTGTTCAGACATATTAAGTCTGCTGACAGATCTGTTGCTGAATACATCAATCTTCATAACAATGCAGATATTGTTTAATTTTAACCGTTAGAAACATGCGCTGTAAAGTGCAACATACAAATACCACATGACCCATTTAACAGGTGTCATGTGGTATTTCTTTATAGTATCATAACAATTTTTATAAGAATTTCTTTTTTTTGAAGTAAATTATTTCCAGTATTATTATGCCTGCTGCCGCAATTATAACTGTAAGATATCCATATTTCCACTGAAGTTCCGGCATATTGGCAAAATTCATTCCATACCATCCTGTAAGCAGTGTAAGCGGTAGAAAAAACGTTGTTACAATTGTCAGTATGAACATAATTTTGTTCTGTCTGGCATCCTGCATTGACTGATACAGTTCACGGAGCTGCAGAACATTTTCCTGTAAAAAATGGACATGATTATGAAGGCGCTCTATCCTCCTTGTAAATCTTTCCCATGAATCAGCATTGGGAAGCATTGAACTGCACTCATGAGACTGTATCAAATCTCCTATAGCCGCCATCTGTTCATAATATGAATTCATCTCTGATAATTTCCGTCTGAATCCTGTAATAGTTGTGAAAAAGTCCTTCGGAATACTGCGGATAATCCTGTTTTCCATTTGTTCAATCTCTTTTTCATAGTGTAGCAGGTACATTATATCATTCTCTATCATCTGCTCCAGAAGCCGCAAAAAAAGCTGATCCGGTGACTCAAGATTTTTCAGACGGTCTGACTGTTTTTCAAGCCAGCGCTTTATATCTCCTGTCTCCTCAATTAAGAACAGTTCCTCCTCTGTCATATAGAATCCAAAAGCCATTAAAGGATTTCTCTGTTCACTTTTCTGTGGAATTCTCATAGTTCCAAGAATACAGTCACGGAATATTTCGGCTTTGCAATAGCGGATAGAGCCCAAGCTGTGCATAAACTCCCGGTAATGATGAAATGATTCTTTCTTCACACAGAATTCTTCCTGATTCATAATTGTAAGCATCCGCTTTGATTCAGATTTAATCCCATATTCCGTCATCACATTCTCCTTAATATATCTATGTTAACAGTCTTTACTATTCCCATAAAATAATCTTCATATTAACCATTTTGTCTGCTGTCAATATAATCTATTATAATTCTCGTCGTCTCATCTAATCCAACCCTGCTGCTGTTTATACATAACTCGTAATTTCTCGAATCTCCCCATTTATGGTCACAAAAATGATTATGATACGCCTTTCGTTTCCTGTCATGTAAAGCTATCATCTTGACAGCCTTTTCTCTTGATATATTATTACGCTCCATTGTCCGGGCAATCTTCTGTTCCATGTCTCCAATTACAAAAATGCTTATCATATTAGGATTGTCCTTCAATATTGTCTCTGCGCATCTGCCTACAATCACAAAAGATTCTCCCGACGCAGCCTTTTGTCTGAGACATTCAAACTGCATCATAGCTATATTCACCTCAGGAGAACTGCTGTATCCCCTTACTGTTCTTGTTAAAAATGGATTTCTGGGACATTCGTCATATTTTTCAAGGTCTTCGATATATAGATTTCTTTCAATCTTAATATCTCTCAGTAAATTATAATCGTATAGCGGAATCTGATAATGCTCGGACAGCTTCTGTGCAATCACATGACCTCCGCTACCGAACTCACGTCCCAATGATATAATTAATTGTTTCCCCATTCGACCACCTCGCTTTATAGATATCTCACATAAATACTTACCATTGAAATCAGTATAACAATAAATGTCGCGGGAACAGCGACCTTACAATATCTCTTCCAGCTTATTGGATAACCTTCCCTTGCTGCAATTGATGTTCCGACAACATTGGCAGATGCTCCAATCGGAGTTGCACTTCCACCTATATCAGTTCCCATAGCCAGTGTCCATGCAAGAACTGAAAGGTCTGCCCCTGTAGTTGCAGCTAATGTTTTGATAACCGGTATCATGGTTGCAGCAAATGGAATATTATCCACAAATGCACTTGCAACTGCAGAAACCCATATAATAATCGCAATCATAACCATCATATTGCCTCCGCTTATCTTTCCGATAAACTCCGCAACAAGCTCAAGAATACCGGTCTGTTCCAGACCTCCCACTACAAGAAACAATCCAATAAAGAACAGAATTGTTTTATAATCCACGGCTTTTAATATGTCCACAACTGCTTTCCCTGCTGTAATCATAGTAACAATTGCAATAAACACCCCTATGAATGCAACTGTTAAGCCTGTCTCAGCGTGAGTTATCAGCATTACAACAGCACAGAAAAATATAATACAGCTTATAATAAAGGATTTCCTGTCTTTTATTGCAGATTTAGGAGACACCTTCTCAAGACTCTCCACATCTGTCACATTTGAACAGCTAAGCTCCTTCCTGTAGCTAAAGAAGAAAAACACTACAATCACAATTAATGAAATTACAGCTATAATTCCGGTATTACTTATAAAATCAGTAAATGAATATCTTAAGGATGTTCCAATGATAATATTAGGAGGGTCTCCGCACATAGTCGCAGAGCCTCCCAGATTAGCGCAGAATATTTCTGACAGAATCATCGGAATCGGATTAAACCGGAGAAGCTGTGCAAGCTCTATTGTAACTGCTGCCAAAAAAAGAATAACAGTAATACTGTCTATAAACATAGCTAAAACAAAGGACATCACCATAAATGTAAGGAAAATGGGTATTACCTTATATCTTACAACTTTAGCTATTGTCATGCACAGCCAGCGGAAGAATCCCGCTTTAGCCATACCCTCCACCATAATCATCATTCCTGCAAGAAATAGAATAGTAGCCCAGTTGATACCACTGGTACTCTCATTCACAACGCCCCTTTCATACCAGAAGCCTGTTGTAATAATATTACCGATATTCAGCGTATCAAGAAAAGCAGTCATACTGTGCATTGCAATACCAAACACCATAACAATCGTTGCCAATCCACATATAAGCGTTACAATATGCCTCTCGAATTTGTCCGTAATAATTAAGGCAAACATAATTATAAAAATGGCAACTGCCAATATTTTCGCTATCATTTCTCCTCCATTACACAAAATGCCATCTGACAGATATGTGTATTATTATTAATTATATTTTCACACCTATTATACTTGCAAATGTCTTCTGTGAAAAGACTGAAAATCGCTGATTATCTATTCCAAAGAACTAAACAAATTATGTTTTATTAATATTATTTATACTTCTTGGAATTTTAACTATAATCTTACTATTTTCTCTTCACCGGAATCTAATTTACTTTAATTCTTCAGCCAAAGTACAGCCTGACAGATTCTGAATATCTGACTGTATTGCAAGGCGGATTCCCGGATTATTTATTTTAAGCTGAAATGTAGCAAAAAATGAATTACTGTTCGATTCTCTTGTTATTTCCAAATCGAGCAGCTGATAGTTATTATTCCTTGAGTATACAATCAAATCACTGATAAAATCCTTTGATGAATATTCAGCGTAAAAATACATATATCTGCTGTATTTTAAAAATCTTTTATCAACAAACGCAAACAGACGCAGAGAAATTACAATCATTAACCCTGAAATCAATGCTCCTGAATAAAACCCGGCACCCAAAGCTATTCCTATGGCAGCACAGCACCATAATCCGGCAGCAGTTGTAAGTCCCTTGACCCTGTATACTCTTGTTACCATAATCGTTCCGGCGCCTAAAAATCCTATACCGCTTATTATCTGCGCAGGAATTCTTGATGGATCAACACCAGTGTACATTTGATACATATAAAGGTTAGTTATCGAGGCAAGAGCTGAACCGACACAAACAAGAGTATAAGTTCTAAGTCCGGCAGGACGCTGTTTCTGCTCACGCTCTAATCCCAGCAGTGCACCAAGCAATAATGCCATTGTCAGTCTGACAACTACTGAAACTATATTAAATTGCTGTAAAACTTCCAGATGTTCAAGAAACATAGATATCTCCCCCTATTTAGAATCTACCCGGCAACTTTAATTATTGCACTGAATACTGTCAGAACCAAATCTTCATGAAAGTATTATATCATAGGAATAATTATAATACAAAGCCATTCCAGATATATGGTTGCTGTAATGCAATAGAGACTCATAACCCCCTCTTCATTTCTCCACGGGTTAACAGAATCGTTTGCTCATTAATTAAACACAGCCTAAGAAGACATTAAAACAAATATGTTTATCATCCTGCATTCTTGCATTTATTTTACCTTTATGACGTCTAACAATCAATGATGCAACGTAAAGACCTATTCCAAAGCCTCTCTCCTTAACTTCACTTCCTCTATAGAATCTATCAAACATCTTTCTTAGCTGGTCATTACTGTAGCTTACAGATGTATTTATAACCTTTATATGTACACCATCTTTTCCTCTAGTAAGTTCAACACTTATTTCACCATTCTTTGTTTAATTTCCAAGCAAATGAAACAGTAGTCCAATCAAGAAACATACCACTATTGTAACAATTCCGGCTACAATCCCTTTCAGTACATTTTGATATGGTCGTTTTCCGATTTCTCGTTGCTTCTGTATTTCGTCTAATCTATTACCTTCTGAAAAGGCTACAATCTCTTTGTATGTCTGAATATCGTTGTCCTTTTTCACCTTTTCCACTTTCAAAGCCCAATACATCGTAATTACAAAAAGAATTCCAAACGGAATAAATGCAAGCTGTTCCAACCAAAAGAACAATGGGACTGCCGATAAAATCGTAATTGCAAAATGCACGCCAAAAATGTTACCATAGTAATTGAGTTTCTTAATTTCTTGTTCATTAATTTTTTCTTTCATAATTTCAATATCTCCTTTGATTAATTTATCAATGGAGGTTTGGAATACTTCACTCAAAAGAATCAAACTATTTACATCTGGATAACTTTTCTCATTCTCCCAATTTGAAATAGTTTGTCGAGACACATATATGCGGTCCGCTAATTGTTCTTGTGAAATTTGAAGTTCCGAACGATATTTCTTAATTTGATTCCCGAGTTCCATTCAATACACCTCCTTGCACTTGTATCTTAATCAAAAACAGATATTAATGCTATCAAAAGGCTTTGACAAAGGACTTTTTATCCTTGTCAAAATCTTTTGACACACACAATTGTAGTCAAAAGAGCATAAAATTCAAATTAACGATTGCTTTTAATCTTGCTCAAACACAATTATTTATCGTTTGATACTCTACAAGATATTTTTGTAGCATCTTGGTCGTTATCTTTATGACCGGATTATTTATTATATCCAACATCTTTTCAATATTACACCTATAATAGAGTATTGTTTTGTCAGAACATCCTTCTAAAATACTACGAGTTCTTCTATTCCCATACAGTATTCTCACTTCCTATTGTTATAATCCTCCTCAATGCTCTGACTCCAATCGTCAGAAATCGCCGCATCAGCTCTCATTGCACAGATAGGAGCAGATAAGGTTTTATAGAGGATCTGTGTTCCTTTGCTGTCGGCATTGTAATTGACTGCACGATTGCGCTCAATACCAATACACGCTGCAGTTTCAACAGCATCAATATTTGCTCCAATGAAGAGAAATTCCCATCCATATTCGGCTTTCTGATGCTTAATCATTTTCTTAACTTCATCACTGCTAAAACGATAGCTTGCATTTTCCTGACCATCAGTAGTGATGATAAACATTGTATGTGCTGGAACATCTTCCGGACGTGCATACTTATGGATATTTCTAATATGCTTTATTGCACCGCCGATTGCATCAATTAGTGCGGTACAGCCGCGAACGGTATAATCCTTTGCTGTCATCTTAGGAATGTCTTTGAGCGAAACCCGATCATGGAGCACCTCACTCACATTATCAAAGAGGACGGTAGACACATAGGCTTCGCCGTCTTCTTTTTTCTGCTTTTGAATCATTGCATTAAATCCGCCAATGGTGTCGCTTTCAAGTCCAGACATTGACCCACTTCGATCTAAAATAAATACCAGTTCTGTCAAATTGTTTTTCTTTTTCATTTCTATTACCTCCGATATTTTTTGGTGTTTTACCTTACAACTGAATTATAGCTGTTCTATTCGGAGGTATGGTCGCATACGAAGCGACAATTTATCCTAACAAGCTTTGATCAAACGCAAATAGTGCTTCGTTTATCTCAAAAACATTGTAATTTCCGTGGGTAATAAAGTATTCAATTATAATATCAAACTTGTTGCTATGTGAAAGTGCAAAGCCGGCTTTCATAAGCATATCCTTTGTATCCTCCAGACTAAGTTCAAGTGCAATTGCAAATGCAAGAGCTGTTGTTTTGCTCGGCCTGTAGTTAATATCACTACGAATTTTAGAAAAAAGTTTTCGATCTACATTTGCCTTTTTATAACATTCGGCATCTTTCATTCCTTTTTCATGAATTTTTCGTAGGAGCATCTGCGAAAAGCTCTCATCAATCTGATTAACCACATCTTCTAAAGATACATCCTTAGACATCACCATAGACGGACAAAATGATACCTGCGCATCACAGTTCTCAAAATTGTCTGGCAATATTTGTTTTTCGGCTAAAACGGTGCTCTCACCGAGTGCATCCGGACGGGTTCTGTTGAAGATAAAATGTGTATCGACATATTTATCATCTATGTAGGAGGCAATATCAGCAAATAATTTTTCACTGATTTGGAATGCAGATTTATCAAACACTACGATATAAACCAGCATATCATGCTCAATTAAGAACTCTGTAATAGTATCTACCGCTACTTTCAATGCTTGATCTTTTGGGTATCCATAGACACCACTAGAAATCAGAGGAAAAGCAATTGATTCGCACTTATTGTCCCAGGCAATCATCAAAGACGATCTATAGCAACTCTCCAAGAGCTCTCTTTCGCCGTTCTGACCGCCTTTCCACTTAGGCCCGACTGTGTGTATTACAAACTCAGAAGGCAGTTTATAGGCCTTTGTTAACTTCGCCTGCCCGACTTTGCAACCGCCAAGTTTCATACACTCGAAAAGGAGCCCCTTGCCGGCAGCTCTATGTATAGCACCATCAACGCCGCCACCACCTAACAGGGTTGAATTGGCAGCATTTACAATTGCATCACATTCAATTTTTGTTATGTCATTTCTTACTATCTTTATTGGCATATCTGTCCCCTTATAGATATCATCCACACTCTGTACTTTTTAGAAGTTGGCGTATGTGTAGGTCTGACTATTAGCAATATCCGCGTAAGAACCGGTTTACTTAAGATCCTTACCATTATTGATACCGCTCAAGGTAATAGCAACTGCATCCTTGTTGAAGTTTGTATCGCTGTATGTAATTACAGGAGCAACATCACCATTGTTTGCGGATTCGTATGCAACGCCGGTAATGGATGAGTTAGGAGCAGTTTTGTCAACATAGCATTCCTCAGGAGTGTAATCAGTGATACTGTTATTTGCCTTATCACGGAATTCATTGTATTATCCGTCAGATTGTTTTAACACCAACATAGGAAAACTTACGTTAACCTATGCCAAGCAAGACTATGATAACCTTATTCGTAGAAGAAAACAATTCTCTTACACCAAATTTTTATAATGAAATGATTAATAACCTTCAGTTCCACCAGCTTACCTGCCCCTCCGGGTTGTCCATTCTTTGTTCAACAAATGTTTAGGAGGGATTCTTATGGACAAAGTAAATGAAAAGCTGGCAGTAGCAAAGGTGACTTTTGGTGCAGAGCCAAAAGATTACGAAATACAGCAATATATTCAAAGATACTATTGACTCTCCCCTTTAGGGTAGATGATAGAATCCTTCTTGTAAAGATAACAAGGAGGATTTTTTTATGAACGAACAATGTATTCAAGTGAATAATAATAAAACTGCAGACAATATGCCAGCAGTTTTATATCTATCATTAATGTATTCCCCACACAACCGTAACATTGTCTGTCACATCTATATCATCCGGGTTAATGTCAATATCATAAGCTTCATCCGGCTCACAGCTCTTGACGCAACATTCCTCCAGCATCAGTTTGTCCATTGGTCTTGATACAAAGTCTATTTCCGCCCAGGAATAATCTATTGTAATAATCTCTCCCAGACTTACTCCTGATGCTTTGGAAAGTACATCTGCCTTTGCTTTTGCGTCTGTTACCGCATTTTTAAGCAGCTCGTTTTTGCATTTCTCCGGCTCCGCTACTGTATATTCTATACGAAACTCCGGTCTGACCGGAGAATGTCCAAGTTTATATAGTACCTTACCCAACCTCTTATTATCAGCAGGAAATTCAATCTTCATTCGATGCACATATTTATATCCTTCAAATCTTCTTTTCCAGCTTTTGTCCTTTGCCTGATAACTCTCATACTCAGCACTTACATTAAAGTTCAAGGTCTTAATATCTTCCCGTTCAAATCCTAAGTCTGAAAACATTTGCTTCAGATATTCCGTCATATGAGTGGATTCTTCCAATGCCGCATCATACTCTTCCTTCATACCTTCCATCGTCATAACCAGTCTGACCGTATCCGGTTTCACTGACAAATTTCCTTTACCTGTTACTCTGATTGTTCGTTCCATAGCAATTCCTCCTAATCTTCTTGCCAATTTTCTGTAAATTCCTTTAATATAAAACCTAAAAGCTCCTTCGTTAATCGCACATATTTTCCAAATGGATTAATAACCAATCCCTGTACCTTTTCACTTTAGTACGCAATCTCCATCATGTATATAAAGGAATTGACCCGCTCATTGCATCTTTTTCTATATTACTATTACATTATATATTTGTACCTTATTTATTTGGTCGCTGAACGGGCGACACTTTCATGCAAAAGAAAAACGCCAGTATATAGGATACTGACGCATTCATTCTTCCTACAATCTATCTCTCTTTTTTCTTCCGTCTCCGAGCTTCTTCCCTCAAAAGTGCATACTCAATGAAACTATATATCTGTTCAGATACATTATCTGTGAGAAACACCTACTCATTATTACGGTGAACTACCAATCCCGGCACTCCTTTCTGTCAGCATAGAATTACACTCCAAGTATCTCATTGGTGTATTGAAACAGCACCAAATTAAGCTGATAAATATCATACTGCTTATCAATGATTGCCTTCTGTACAATCAAATCAACCTTACTGCTTGGACTAAATGCCCAATCCGCCCTCGCCAACAAATCCTTTGCCTGTTCCAAATCTAATTCCAGAGCAATGCAAAGAGCCATCACTTTTTTTTTCTTTGGATGATACTTTTCATCACACTGTATCTTTGAAAAATGCTTTCTATCCAGATTCGCCCGTTTCCAGACATCCTTATTGTCCATCCCTGACTCACCTATCAGTTCAAACAGCTTATCATGAAAAGACATTCCTACATTTTCCAGCTCCTCTTCCAGAGACATAGCCTTTTCCGGCATTGGAACAGACATAAGCAGTTCCGGCTCACTCTCTTCTGCCTCCGTATAGCGGCTACATTCTTCATAGACTTCCGAATCATATGTTATATCAGATTCTATTCTACTGCTACTGAATAGTCGCCTCGAATATTCGGTTCTACGCTTTTGTCTGATATAATTTGCATCAATAAATGAATCGATTTCTCCAACCAACTGCCCGGAAAGTTGAAATGATTTCTTGTCAAAGACTACCAGAATAATCTGCATTTCATTTTCCAAAAGAAACTCGCTGAAAACAGATACAGCTATTTGCAATGCCTTGTCTTTCGGGAACCCATAAACACCGGTTGAAATAAGCGGAAAGGCGATACTATCACATCCAAGTTCCAATGCTTTCTGTAAAGATTTTGCATAGCAGCTCTCAAGTGTTTCAAATTCTTTATGCATTCCGTCAACCCATACCGGTCCGACTGTATGAATAATGTATTTTGCATTCAGAGCATATGCACCTGTTACTGCAATATCACCTCGTTCAATACATCCTACCTTTTTCGTTCTTCCAAAAGCTCATCAGCTCCAGCCGCCTGATAAATTGCCAGATCTGTGCCACTTGCGTATATTGGTTTTGGATTTGCAGTATTTACAATCACATCTGATTTGACATGAGTTATGTCATTGCGTACTATCTTAAATGGCATCGTGGCACCTCCTTATTGCTCAAGATATTTTTATGAATACAACTTATCCACTTCTTTTTCATACACTGATTCTGTCACAGAATCAAACAAAACCCATTCTACAAGGTCAAAGCTATTCTTGTTATCCTCCAAAAATCGGCTGACCGTCTTAACCGCAATCTTTGCTGCAAGTTCTACCGGAAAACTATATACTCCGGTTGAAATAGAAGGAAATGCGATACTTCTTATCTCATGCTCAAGTGCCACCTGCATAGAATGAAAATAACAGCTTGCCAAAAGTTCCTCTTCCTTACTTCTGCCACCATTCCAAATCGGACCCACCGTATGTATCACATAATCACATGGCAGATTATAAGCCTTTGTAATCTTAGCCTGACCTGTCTCGCAACCATGAAGAGTCCTACACTCTGCCAGAAGTTCCGGTCCTGCTGCCCTGTGAATGGCACCATCAACTCCACCACCTCCTAAAAGAGAGTTGTTTGCAGCATTTACAATTGCCTGAACATCTGTAATTTTCGTAATATCACCTTTTAATGTTTTGATTAAATACATATTACCACCTGCTTGAATCTTCCATATGTTTTAAACTGACACAATTATATCATACGGCATCAAAAATACTCAATTTACATTTGCGGTTATCTTCTATTATCAAATACATATTTAAAATCAGAACCTTGCCCTGACAAGGTATTCCTTCTACGATGACTTACTCTATCACGGTTATGACATCGTCCAATACATAACAAAATGTCGGTGAAGACGATGTCTTATTTTCTTCAAACACAGTCGTTTTTAAATCAATCCGGTCATTTTCATCATATGGATTCACACCGGTAAACGGACCGGCAAAAACCTTTTTCTTTCCTGTCACAAGTCTATGTATCGTCTTCTCTACAGCTTCCTCTGTATCCGCAGGCACAATCGCCTGGTTGATATCCAGAATCCGCACCCAGCCCTCTTCAAGACCTGCCATAGCATCCTGCCCATATACCTTGCCATCAATGCAGTCTTCAATCTTTTTATCACGCAACAATGCTCCTATGGACTGTTCAAAATAATAGGAATAATCTACCGAACAGCTCACAAGGGAACGGGTCGGTGCGACATCTGTCATACTTTGATTGTATCCGACATGATAAACCGGAAGATTTTGATCGGCACTCTCACAGACCGTTGCCGGGCCGATGGTATCCGAGTGCTGCGAGATGATGACACACCCCTCATCTATCAACTCCTGTGCCACCTGCTTTTCGAGAAAATAACTGGACCAGGTATTCGTATATTTCACCAGCATGGTTGCCTCCGCAACGACAGACTGTACACCGAGATAAAAGGATGTATAGCCGGAGATTACCTCCGCATAAGGAAAGGCTGCCACATAACCAATCTTGGCCTGCTCGGCACTCATAATCCCCTCATCAATCATCTCTTTGAGCTTCAAACCGGCAATCACACCACAGACATAGCGACCCTCATAGATGGTTCCCATACAATTATGGTAATTGGATAGTACCGGCTCCTGATTCGCATTGTCTCCGGTCGGCACGCAAAACTGAATCTCCGGATGCAGCTTTGCCATCTCTTTCACAGCTGGCCCATATCCATAGCTTGGTGCAATGATATAATCACATTTTTCATCCACCAGCTGCTGAAGCGGTCCTTCTACCTGATCCTCCGTGACATTGTACATGGTCACACACTCAATCTGGTCTCCATAAACCTCCATCACATGGTCTCTGGCTTGAATAAAGTTATCAGTATAAGGAGTCATCTCATCTCCTACCAGGATGAATCCTACCTTCAGATGCTTTTCCGGTTTTTTTGTCATTTCATGAAACCCAAAAGACAACAGAATCAAAATAAGCGATGTTGCCATACATAACGCATAAACTCTTTTCATACTATCTGTCCTCCTTTGACTCTGCATACATACGCTTTACGTCGATTTCACCCTCGTCGATCAAGGCAAGCAGGATATCCACCAGCTTTGGATCAAACTGTGTTCCACTGCAGCGCTTGAGTTCTGCGATGACAAAATCCAGATCCAGTTGTTTTCGATAGACTCTGTTTGCCGTCATGGCATCAAACGCATCCGCAATTCCGATGATTCTTGCAGCCAGAGGAATCTGTTCACCTTTTAAACCATGACAATATCCACTTCCGTCATATTTCTCATGATGATACAAAGCTCCGACACTCACATTGTCAATCATGGTGAAGTCTTTGAGAATCTCGCCTCCCCTGATTACATGCGTTTTCATGATTTCATATTCTTCATCCGTAAGCTTTCCCGGCTTGTTCAAAATGGCATCCGGGATGCCGATTTTACCAATGTCGTGCAAAAGTGCCATCTGCCGGAGGTTCTCACATTTTTCTTCCGAATAACCCAGCCGTTTTGCAATTGCAAGAGAATATTGCGATACACGGAAGGAATGTTCACTGGTATTCGAATCCTTCGCATCTACCGTCCGGGCAATGGAAAGGATCGTTTCATTACCCATCTTAATCTGCTTCTTTGCATATTCAAGCTCCAGCTTCTGCTTAATCAATGTCTTCTGTGTCTGTGTACGTGTGATAAACCATGTAATCCATACCAAAACTAAAGCTGCAATCATTCCAACATAGAGCTTGAACCACCAGTTTTGATACATCTCATTTTCCTTTTTGATACTGTAGCTTGCTGACTCCACTACATTTCCATCCTTCCCATCGAGCACGGAAATTCGGAAGGTGTATTTACCCGGCTTGAGCTTGGCATAGGATACACTGTCCAGTTCACTTAAAAGACATACCTTTTCCTTCTTATCATATCCAATCATATATACACTGATATATGGGTCATTCATCGAATAATTCAACACTTCCGGTTCAAATACAAGCTGCTCATTTTCTGCGGAAAGCGTCAATGTATCTACACGGTTAATGGCACATTTTACACCATCCACAATGGCATAATCGAGTACCATACGATAAGACTTTGATGACATGTCATACTGCTTCATATTCACTTTTACAACACCACTGTCACAGCAAAGATACAGATAATTGTCTTCTTCACACATCCAGGAATTCGCAACCAGAGAGGCACGGAATCCGCGTTTGGAATTAATCAACGGATACTCGCGTTCCTGATTTGCAATCAGATTTTCCGAGTCTGCGATATAAATTCCGGCACTGCTCAAAATCCAACAGGTTCCGTCATCGCTACACACCATATCAAAATTGTTGCTGTACGGAAAATTCTCAAGACACTGAATCGTTCCATCCGCCTGCATATAACACAGGCCATTACTGGTTACAATGAATACACCATCCGAAGCCGGATCATATACCATACGGAGAATCACATCGGATGACAATCCGTCCTTTCTGGTGATATTTTTTACGCTTCCATCCTTCTTGATCTGACTGATGCCACCGCCATCGGAACCGATATAGTACATTCCTTTGTATTCCAGAAGACAGAGTGATTTTTCATTGAGCAATCCATTTTCTGCGTTATACACATCCTTCACCTTGCCGTCCTTCATCACAGCAACACCGTAATCGCCCGCAACCAAAATACTTCCATCCTCCGCTTCGAGAATGTTGCGAAAACGCATTCCCGGCAGACCATCATTCTCCGTAAATTGTTCTATTTCGAAGGTGTTATCTTGCTTTTCGTATATTTTGTAAATGCCCATTCCTGAGGTTGCAATCCAAAGCGCATTCTCCCGGTCTGTTTTCAGACATCGGACACGTACACCTTGCAACTGCTTCGTGATATCATTTTCCACTTTACGGGTATTCTTCTCATCGACGATGACCATGCCGTCATCTGTTCCACAAAGCAGCAAATCGTTCCACTTTTGTGTTGTATTGACAACCTCGTTTTCTCCGATTTCCGAAAAAAGCTCCTGAAATGGTGATTTGCACATTTCCAGCAAGCCCAATCTCGAGGAACTAAACCAAAGATTCCCCTGATAATCAACCAACATATTATCAATGGAACTTGTAAAGTTATTGGTATTGAGTTTCTTATAGGAAAGGTCCTCCCGCAAAACTGCTATTCCGGTATCAGAGCAGACAAAAATCTCATGAGTTTCTGTTTCATAGAAGGAATTGATATGCTCGATTCCGTTTAGGTGTATCGTTTTCTCATGCTTTGGACGATTTCCACTCATGTCATATACCAGCACGTCATTGTCGCTTGTCCCAAGGAACATGCGCTTATCACTGGAAAAGAATACCGTATTAAACTGCTGTTCCTGCTTGACCGAAATCGGAGCATCCACAATCTCCCCGTTGTTCAGCCAATACATCTGCTCCCTATCGGTATTGACCACCACATTTCCATCTTCATCCGCAGCCATATAAATCACATTTTTAATCTGCTCCAGAGACTTCGTCACCCTGACACCACCACTAAGGGATACAATCGACAAGCCCTCGGTTGTACCGATATAGTAGTTTCCATCTGTATCGCAGACGATGCTTTTTACAGAATTTGATGTTAATCCGCTCGTCTCATCAATGACATTCATCACTTTCTCATTTATCAGAATCGTGACACCGTCATCGTTGGTACCGACCCATAACCTTCCTTCCTCGTCCACATACAGGCAATTCACGTTTTTTACGGAATTGATATCCTGAAAGAGCCTGAATCTTCTTCCATCGTATTTGTACAATCCGGCATAAGTACCAATCCAAAGCTTTCCATCCTTTGTCTGGGCAATGTCGTTGGCCTCACCGGACAAAAGGCCTTCCTCATTGGAATAAACCTTCTGGATATACGCATCATAGTCCGTCGATGAATCATCCTTTGCCGCTGCCGTTTGCGGCTGTGCTGCAATACCCGCAAGCACCGCGCACACCAACCATACACCGATGGCCTTTGATTTCTTTGCTGTTTTGTGCTTTCGACGACGATTCCAACGGAGCAGCAGATAGACTATCTCTACACACAACAGCTTGTCCAAAAATTCCAGACAAAATTGACCAATCACATAGGAAAGATAACGTGGCAATCCACTGCCCATGCACATCAGCATGACCTGATTGCCCCAGACATTGCCACACTGGCCGTCATAAAGCAGCATATTAATCGCAACTGCAATCGCCGTTGAAACCAAAGCTAGACACATACCAAATGTCATCGTTGCAAACTGTGTCTCAAACACCTTCTTTTTTGCAAAATATCCGGCGAGAACACCAATCAATGCTCCGACCATACAGTAAACCGATTGCTGTTCCACAAAAATTCCATAGATGATATTGTTTGTGAATCCCACAATACCGCCACACACCGGTCCCGCGATATACGCAATCAGAAATGTACCGATGGAATCACACCAAATCGGAAGTGTGAAATGTGTTGCGAACACTCTGCCTGCTAGGTCGATTGCCAAAGCCAACATGGTATAAAAAATGATCCAATATATATTTTTTTTCATACGTACTTTCTCCTGTATTTTCCTCTGTCCATACCTCATATTATGTCAACACATAGATATACACATAATAGCTTTCTATTGCATAACTGTCAATCAATACGAATGAATCCTTTTTGTTCTTCTCCCCTGATTGCAATGTGCTTCGACCTTTTAATTTCATAGCC
>CAMEVC010000018.1 GCA_945939115.1 uncultured Eubacterium sp. | reverse complement strand
GAGAACAGGTAAGGCTGCTAAGGTTAAGGAATTAGTTAGATAATTTTGTTATTCAGCTTAAGGGACATTTTTTAAATGTCCCTTTTTTATAATTATCAGGGGATTTAGATATACTATGAGATTTTTTCAAAAAAGGTATCAGGAGAATACAAAACTGCTAAATATATTCAAATATGCTGTGGATATTATGATTGTTATCATACTTGCTTATGTTCTTGTCATATTTATATGCTGCAGGACAACTGTAGTGGGTAATTCTATGGACGAAACACTCTCAAACAATAACACAGTACTGGTTAACAGGATTTCTTATGCATTTTCCGGACCGAAAAGATTTGACTGCATTGCTTTTCATCAGGATTCGGTTGATTCATCTAAGATATATATTAAAAGAGTTATAGGTCTTCCCGGGGAGACAGTTCAGATTAAGGATGGAAGAGTATATATAAACGATGAAATTCTTGAAGGAGATGTAACTGATACATTGATTCTCACTCCGGGAATGGCTGCTAATCCATATACTCTTGGAAAGGACGAGTATTTTGTCCTCGGAGATAACCGTAACAACAGTGAAGACAGCCGTTTTGCAAGCGTTGGTATGGTAAAGAGTTCTAATATTGTAGGTAAAGTATGGATGATAATCGGACCATTTGATTCGTTTGGATTTGTAGAATAATGAGGATAGAATAATGGAAGAGAAGAAAACAGCAATAAACTGGTATCCCGGACACATGACCAAAGCTCGTCGTATGATGGAAGACGATATTAAGCTTGTGGACCTTGTTATCGAAATTGTTGATGCAAGAATTCCTTTGAGCAGCCGCAATCCGGATATTGATAAACTTGCCAGAAATAAATCAAGAATAATATTATTGAATAAATCGGACTTAGCAGATGATGCTGTGACTGATGAATGGATATCTTACTTTAAGGAAAAAGGATTTTACTGTCTTAAGCTTAATTCCCGCCTTAATACCGGTAACAGAGCTGTTAACAGTCTGATAACAACTGCCTGTGCTGATAAGATAGAACGGGATAAGAAAAGAGGCATAAACAACAGGACAATCAAGGCAATGATTGTTGGAATTCCCAATGTGGGAAAGTCAACATTTATTAATTCTTTTACAGGAAGAAAGAGCGCCAAGACAGGAAATAAACCAGGTGTAACTAAAGGAAAGCAATGGATTAGAATTGGAGGAAGTGTTGAACTTCTTGATACTCCAGGTATTCTCTGGCCTAAGATAGAGGATAGGAATGTCGGGGAGAGACTTGCCATGATAGGCTCAATCAATGACCAGATTCTTAATATTGAAGAACTTGCCTTGGAAATTATCAAGTTCCTTAATAAGAATTATAAGAAAATGCTTTTTGACAGATTTGATATTACTGAGAATATATTTGAAAATGTTGATACTGAAACAATGATGAATCCTGAAAATGCAACTGCGCTGTGTATAATGGATTATATTGCAAGAAAACGCGGGTGTCTTAAAAAGGGTGGCGATATTGACTACGAGAAGGCTGCCGGATGTATTCTTGATGATTTCCGTGAGGGAAAGATTGGAAGAATATCTCTTGAGAGAGTATAAAGGAAGGTTCATATTATGACACTGAAAGAAGAACGCGAAATTAAAAAAGCTGCTAAGCTTCAGGAGGAAAAAGAACGTATTGAAGCAATGCGTGAATTTGAAGAAAAATATGACAGTTTTTCTTATATATGCGGTATTGATGAGGCAGGAAGAGGTCCTCTTGCCGGTCCGGTTGTTGCAGGAGCAGTAGTCCTTCCTAAAGGAAAGAGAATTCTGTATGTAAACGATTCTAAGAAATTGAGCGAAAAGAAAAGAGAGGAACTCTTTGATGTAATTAAAGAGGAAGCTCTTTGCTTTGGTTTGGGAATTGTTTCACCTGAACGTATAGATGAAATTAATATTCTGCAGGCAACCTATGAAGCTATGCGTGAGGCAGTTAACAAACTATCTGTTTCACCCGATATACTACTTAACGATGCAGTGACAATACCGGGTATTGATATCAGACAGGTACCGATTATAAAAGGAGATGCCAAAAGCCTTACTATTGCATCAGCAAGCATATTGGCTAAAGTTACCAGGGATCGTATTATGGCAGAGTATGATTTACAATACCCTGAATACGGCTTTGCTAAGCATAAAGGATATGGTACAAAAGCTCATATTGATGCTATCAGACAATTTGGCCCATGTCCTATTCACAGAAAAACATTTATTAAGAACTTTATCTGACGCCTAGACATTTAAGGAGGATGCGATGAATATTAATATGTCCGATTTTTTCAAAAACAATTTTTCATCAGAAACATCCTCTGTACAGATACAGGATGGGAATATTAAGTTTCCTGTTCGCACTGACAATTCACAGTTTCTGTCTGAGGGAATGAAATTACTTAATTCTCTTATGTCTGGTGATACATTTACCGGATTTGTAAACGAGATAAAGGATGGCACTGCATTTATTACCATGAATAATGGAGCAGAGATATCAGCAAAGCTTTCCGATGGTGCCATGATAAATGCCGGTCAGAATGTCACTTTTATTGTGGAGGAAAACGCAGGGAACAGGATTTCAATTAAGCCGGTGCTTGCTGGTGAACAGCAGGCAGTTCTTATTGATAAAGCTTTAGAAGCTGCCGGATTAGGTCCAACAGAGGATAATATTAATATTGTAAAGGAACTGCTGGGACTAGGAATGCCTGTAGATTCAGATACAATAAGCCAGATGGCGAGATATTCAATGCAATTTCCTGACGCATCCATCAATACTATAGCCAATCTTATGAGACTTGAGATTCCTGTAACTTCTGATAACATTAAAGAATTTCAGATTTACAGTCAGTTTGACGGTAAAATTGAAAGCCTGTTGTCAGAGGTTGAGCAGGAATTTGTTTCAGGCATGGTTTCATCATCCGATGATTCTTCTGCGCTTAATGTTTTTAAAGATATTATTTCCACTATTTATGAGGGCTTTGATGGAAATGCTGTACAGTCATCTATAGCTGGTGATATCTTATCTGATACATCTGCTGTGGAACTAACAAATATGCTATCCAATGCAGGATTAAATGAAATTGCTGATAATCTTATGGAAACAAGCGTGAAAGATATACTTACCAGACTTCTCTCCGCTGAAACATTTACAGATGGGAACAGTCTCAAAGAAATAATAAACTCTAAAGGATTCAGGGAACTCTTACACGCTGCTGTCAATGATACCATGAAGCTCACTCCAAGGGATGTAGAGGAGGGAGAGGCGGCTGTCAGCTCCTATTACAAGCGTATCAGAAAAAATGTTACAACTATCGAAAGTTTTCTTAAATCCAATGATTTACAATCCAGTCAGGGCTTGTCAAAAAGTCTTTCAGATATAAGAAGTAACATTGATTTCATGAATGACCTTAATAAGAATATGACATATTTCCAGATGCCAATCAAATTCTCTGAGAGTGAAGGCAACGGTGAACTTTTTGTATTCACTAATAAAAAAAAGCTCGCCAATAATACAGATAATATAAGTGCCATGCTCCATCTTGATATGGAAAACCTTAAATCTATGGATATATATGTTAATCTGTCAAAGGGAAATAACATTTCAACCAATTTCGTACTGGAGACAGAAGAACTGCTTGATTTCGTATACCAGCATATTGATAAGCTCAATGAAAGACTTGAACAGCTTGGATATAAAACTCATTTTGAGATGAAAGTGGCGCAGGATGCAGATGAAAGACTGGATTTTGTGAAGGATTTTATAGAGAAAGATATAAGACCCGCTTCCGGCGGACAATATTTATTTGATGTAAAAGCGTGATTAGCGGAGGAACTATGAGTGATAAAGATAATAGAGAAAAGCCTAAAATAGCTGTCGCTCTTGAATATAATCCGGGTGAACAGGCACCCAAGATAATTGCTACAGGACGGGGACATATAGCTGAGGCAATCATTGAGAAAGCTGGAGAAGCAGATGTGCCTGTATACGAGGATTCAAAACTTGCCAACACTTTATCAAAGCTTGAAATAGGAGAGATGATTCCTCCTGAACTGTATACCGTTGTAGCTGAAATTCTTGTCTTTGTTGATAACTGTGATAAGATCAAAGGAAAGATGGGTAAATAATGACAGTTAATAAAAGAGCATTGGGAACGGAAAAAGAATTTCAGGCAGTGAAATACCTTGTAGATAAGGGATATACCATTGTTGAACGCAATTTCAGGACGCGTATGGGAGAGATAGATATAATTGCAATGAAAGATGAATATCTTGTGTTTGTCGAGGTAAAATACAGAAGCACCAGCCGTTATGGAAATGCTTCAGAGGCTGTAGGAATAAGAAAACAACAGACTATCAGAAATGTTGCAAGTTTCTACCTGACAACAAGATATAAGCGGACAGATATTCCATGCCGCTTTGATGTCATCGCTATTAATGCCGATTCAATAACACATATACAAAATGCTTTTTAAGGGACTCAATTTATGAATATTAATTATATTGATGTGGAAAAGACTTTTGGTGGGTTAAATCCTTTAACAGCCCGCAATACAACAAGAATAACTGATGACAGGGGAATAACATATATTGAATTCACGCCCTTTGATAAATTCGACTGGGTTAAGCTTCATTTTTCAACAAGAATAGGAGGGGTTAGTTCAGGTATATTTTCAAGTATGAATTTTGCCTTTGACAGAGGGGATGATATTGAAAATGTATATAAGAATTATGACTTATTTCTTGAGACAATGGGACTTTCAAGAAATGATTGTGTATGTTCCAGGCAGACCCACACAACAAATGTGCTGGCTGTAGACCGCAGACACGCAGGAATGGGACTTACAAAAGATAGAGATTTCGACAATATTGACGGTCTCATAACCAATGAAAAGAATCTTTGTCTTGTTACCTATTTCGCTGACTGTGTTCCTGTATATTTTATTGACCCGGTAAGTCACTGCATAGGTGCATCCCATTCAGGATGGCGCGGAACAGTTGCAAATATAACACATGAGACAGTTTCTCTTATGAGAAAGACATATGGAACTATTCCTAAGAATCTCTACACATTTATAGGCCCATCAATTTGTCAGGAGTGCTATGAAGTGGATGAAAATGTAGCAGAGCAGTTCCGGAATGCATATGGATTGAATGAATCAGACATTATAATCCGCCCTAAAGGAAATAACAAATATCTTCTCAATCTTCAGGCTGCTAATTACTTTAATATGATACATGAGGGTATTCATCCAGATAATATCGGTATAACAGACATATGCACAAGCTGCAACAGCGACTGGCTATTTTCTCACAGAGCATCTCACGGACAGCGCGGAGTGCTCTGCGGATTTATGAGCATATGTAAATAAAACACTGCTATTTCTTATGTTCTTCCTTGTATCTGGCACGAAGAACCGCCTCCTCTGAAGAAAGCTTTGCATGTCCCTTTTTGCCAACCTTAGTGATTACAAGCAAAATAACAACAAGAATTGCAATTGGAATACCGGCTGTTAATATTGTTGAGAGTGTCTCCGTAAATATTCCGTTCTCAAAGATAGATTTCTTAACCGGTGTATACTGTGCTGAGTTAATCATATATTCTACATCATCAATCATATCAGATGTAATTTCTTTTCCATTAGATTGAAGGGAATAAATATATATATATCCTCTTGTGACAGTATAATATTTTCTTGAATATATAGAGTTGTTTTCTTCGGAAACAGATTTAACCTCTGTCCTGAAATATGGGTGTCCATTTATCACATCAACTGCACTGCCGCTCATAGTCTCAATAAGTGTGTCATCATTCTTTGATTGCTCTGTTTCAATATACTGTTCAAAGTAAGAATTAAGTTCTGACTCGCTTAGTTCATCGAGATTTGGCAGAGAATTCCCGGCTTTCATTCCCACAACGGCAATCTCATAAGATATGTCATCCGAAAATGCTTCCAGATAAATATTAGAGGCTTTCATTGAATTCTGAACCTCATTGGCATTCTCGGCACCTATTTTCTGAAGATAGGCATTATTGCCTGTTGTATTCTGTGTAAAACAGAAAAGACCTTCCGGTACAGAAATCTTTAAATCAATGTCTGAAAACTTATATAAAGTGTCTGATGCCATAGATGTAACCGGTAAAAATGTAATGGCAGCTATTAAAAACAATATTGTAAAAAATGTAAACTTTTTATGGAATATTTTCACAAAAACACCTCCGAAAGCGCATAAAATCAATAATCTGTATGATATCACAGTGCTTTACAAAAAGCAATGGAACTGATATTATATTATAGATTGCGTGTATTAATTTTTTATAAATTATGAAAGAGGTCGTTATTAATTATGAGCAAACCAATAGTAGCTGTTGTCGGCAGACCTAATGTAGGTAAATCTACATTGTTTAACAGTTTATGCGGGCAGCAGATTTCAATAGTAAAGGATACACCGGGTGTAACAAGAGACCGTATATATGCTGAGGTGAGCTGGCTGAATCACAATTTCACACTGATTGATACAGGTGGAATTGAACCGGATACAGGAGATATAATTCTGTCCCAGATGCGTGAGCAGGCAGAGATAGCCATTGAGACAGCGGATGTCATTATATTTATGACAGATGTAAAACAGGGACTGGTTGACTCAGATTCTAAGGTGGCAGATATGCTCAGAAGATCTCACAAACCTGTTGTTTTAGTTGTCAACAAGGTGGACAGCTTTGAGAAGATGATGCCGGATGTATATGAATTCTATAATCTGGGAATAGGCGAGCCATTTCCTATATCGGCTGTTAACAAGCTCGGATTTGGAGAAGTTCTTGATGAAGTTGTAAGTCATTTCCCTGAAAGCTCTGACACGGAAGAAGAGGACGACAGACCTAAGGTTGCAATTATCGGTAAGCCTAATGTTGGAAAGTCATCTATTGTCAACAAGCTTCTTGGGAAGAACAGAGTTATTGTATCAGATATTGCAGGTACAACAAGAGACGCTATTGATACAGTAATCAAGTACAATGATAAAGAATATGTTTTTATTGATACAGCGGGTCTGCGCCGAAAGAGCAAGATAAAAGAGGACCTTGAACGGTTCAGTATAATCAGGACTGTCGCTGCAGTGGAACGTGCAGACATTGCAGTTCTTGTTATTGATGCAACAGAGGGTGTCACAGAACAGGATGCTAAGATTGCTGGAATTGCTCATGAGCGTGGCAAAGGTATTATTATTGCAGTTAACAAGTGGGATGATATTGAAAAAGATGATAAGACTATTTATGAATTTACTAATAAGATAAAAGATACCTTATCCTTTATGTCATACGCTGAGATTATATTTGTCTCTGCTAAAACAGGTCAGAGATTAATTAAGCTTTACGAAATGATTGACCAGATTGTTGATGCACAGACTATGAGAATTCCGACAGGTGTTCTCAACGAGATACTCACTGAGGCTGTTGCCATGAAGCAGCCGCCTTCAGATAAAGGAAAGAGATTGAAAATATACTATATGACACAGGTTTCCGTAAAACCGCCAACCTTCGTTATGTTTGTCAATGATGTTCAGCTTACACATTTTTCATATACAAGATATATTGAAAACAGAATAAGAGAATCCTTTGGATTCAGAGGCACATCAATAAGATTTATAAACAGGGAACGTAAGGAGAAAGAGTAATGTTGATTAAAATAAGTGTTCTGTTATTAGGATATTTGGCAGGAGCTCTCATTCAGGCCGGTTACTGGATGGGAAAGTTTAATAAGATTGATATAAGGGAATACGGGAGTGGTAATGCCGGTACAACTAATGTTATGAGGACTCTCGGCAAAAAAGCCGGCATAATTACTTATCTTTTAGATGCTTTTAAAGCAGTATTGGCGGATTTAGTTATACATTTTGCTATTGTGCCCTATACAGATATTCCGGAAATGCTTTTATTCCTTTACTGTGGACTTGGTATTGTATTGGGACATAATTTCCCATTTTATCTTAAGTTTAAGGGTGGCAAAGGAATTGCAGCTTCATCCGGAGTAGTGATAAGTCTTATGTTTTTCCCAAAATACTGTTTTATGTTCACGGTTTTGGGAATTGGAATTTTTGCACTTGTTGCAGTTACAACCAAATATGTCTCACTTGCATCACTGATAGGAATGGCAATGCTTTTTGTTGAATTCCTTGTCTGGGGCATGCTCGGATGGCTTCCATTAAGCGGCACAAGCCGTGTAGAAGGCACTGTTATCGTTTTTCTTCTTGCAGCCCTGGCATTTATCAGACACAGAAGTAATATTGTAAGACTGGTTAACGGTACAGAGCGAAAGATTGGCGAGAAAAAAATATAAATTTTTATACGCATTTTGCGTCGGATTGGAGTATAATTATGGCAAATATAAGTGTTTTAGGAGCTGGCGGCTGGGGTCTTGGTCTTGCTATGCTGCTTAACAACAACGGACACAATGTAACAGTATGGTCAGTGCTTAAGGATGAGGTTGAAGCCCTTCAGAGAGACAGGGAACATAAGAGATGTCTTCCGGGTGTCATTATTCCTGAAAAAATTATTATTTCAGGAGATACAGAGACTGTGATTAAAGGGGCTGATGTTCTTGTGCTTGCAGTCGCTTCACCATATACACGTTCAACAGCAAAGCTTATATCTCCTTATGTGGAACAGAACCAGATAATAGTTAATGTTGCCAAGGGTATTGAAGAACATACCCTTAAAACTCTCTGTCAGGTTGTGGAGGAGGAGATTCCTCAGGCAGATGTGGCTGTATTATCAGGGCCAAGCCATGCAGAGGAAGTAAGCCGTGGAATTCCAACAACCTGTGTTGTGGGAGCAAGAAAAAAGGAAGTTGCTGAATATCTTCAGAATACCTTTATGAGTGATGTGTTCAGAGTATATACAAGTCCTGACATTCTGGGGATATGTATTGGCGGGGCATTAAAGAATGTAATTGCTTTAGCTGCAGGAATAGCTGACGGACTAGGATATGGTGACAACTCTAAAGCTGCTCTTATAACAAGAGGAAATGCTGAGATTACAAGGCTGGGAATTGCAATGGGAGCTAATCCACATACTTTTGCGGGACTTTCAGGAATTGGAGACCTGATTGTTACTTGTGCAAGTATGCACAGCAGAAACAGAAGAGCAGGTATTCTTATTGGCAAGGGATATACTAAAGACCAGGCTATGGAAGAAGTCCATATGGTTGTGGAAGGTGTGTTTTCCGCAAAGGCAGCCCTTGAACTTGCCAGAAAGTATAATATTGAGATGCCAATAGTAGAGCAGGTTAATAAGATTTTATTCGAAGACAAGCCTGCTGCCGAGGCTGTTAAGGAGCTTATGTTAAGGGATAAGAAAATTGAGATAGATAATTCTGAGTGGAATTAAATCTTCTTTCTTATCTGCAATATATTTAATAAGAGAGGGGATTTAATGGCGCATATTAAGTATTTATCAAACAGAGCATATATTTCCGGTAATCTTAAGGAAATACTCTGCCGTTTTGAAATGTACAGATATAATTTCATATGTGCACCATCAGGCTATGGAAAGTCCATGGTATGCAAAACATTCTTTAAGAATTATCCGAAATATACCGTTCTTTGGATTGATGCAAACAGTTCTAAGAAAATTTTCTGGAATAATTTCTGCAATGTTGTTAAAACACTTAATCCTTCCTACGCTGCAATGTTTAAGAATATTGGTTTTCCTGACTCAGAGGAAGATGTCAATACGATAATTAATTATTTATCCATGATTAACCAGGAAAAGAATTCTGTTTTGGTAATCATAGATAATTTTGATGAAATGCTGGATGATAATATTGGCAGAATTCTGGCAAGCTCATATTCATCCTGCGCTATTGGCGTCAAATATTTATTTTTAGTCAGAAAGCTTACTAACCAGAATATCATCAATATGATAGCAAAGGGGAATGCTCTTAGTATTACCAAGAAAGAGCTCGCTTTCTCCCAGAAAGATATTGAAGATTACTTCCGGCTCAATGAGATTGTAATTGACAAAGAAACCTCGAATAATATATTTAATAAGACACTTGGATGGCCTTATATAGTTTATCTATACAAGGAAGCATACAAGAACAAATCCGCTTCAATAGATGAAGTAATGGATAAAGCCAATTTTTTTATTGAAAACAATATATGGCTTAAGCTTAACAAGGGAGAGCGTGATTTTCTTGCTGAGATGAGTGTCTTTGACAATTTCACACTCAGTCAGTGCGTAAGGCAGACCTCTCTTGATGAGAAGAAATGTCTTGAATATCTCAATTCAATTACATTTATTGATTATGATGTTCATTCAAGAAAATATCGTTTTAACCCTATATTTGATAATTTTATTCTTCGTATTCTTGAGGAGAAAACTGTTGATGAGATAAGAAGGATAACATTGCGGGCCGCTGATGCTAATCTGGATGATGGCGATTACTTTAATGCCATGGTTATGTACAGCAAATCAAAAGAATACCAGAAAATCTACTTAAGTCATGTGGATTTCGTCAAGATATATCCGTATATTATCAAGAATAATAAGGATGTATTTACAGATATTGCAAATCATTACTGGGATGTAGAGAAGGAGGGCAATTATGATTTTTCTATCATCATATGCTTTTCCATGCTTCTTCTTAATGTAAACAACATGGTTCACACGCTTCTTACTGATATTGAGACAGATATTAATAATGATCCATGCTTAAGTGAAGCAGTACGTATTTCATATATTGCCGAGTTGCAATATATCAGAGCTTTTACTAATTACAATGATTTTGAAAAGATGAATACATCTTTTAACCAGATTTCATCTATGACAAAATCTCCTGTAAGCATAATTGCCGGCAATTATCCATTTAACTTTGATTGTCCCTCAATTATTTCACTTTATCACAGAGAAGCTGGGTGTCTTGATAAAGAAATGTCTATGCTTGAACAATGTGCACCGGAGTATTACAGGATAACTAATGGACATGGAAAAGGATTTGAGGCCGTGATGAAAGCTGAGGTTCTATATAACAGAGGCAAGCTGGACAGTGCTGAAATTCTGTGTAACAAAGCAATATACATGTCTGACAGCAGGAATCAGTATGGAATATACATTGCAGCTAATTATCTTCTTGCTAATATCGCTTTGCACAGAGGAATTAATGACGAATATAAAGTATACACGGGTAACATAAAGGAAATTGCAGCCAAAGATAATCTTAAGTCAATGTCACTTGGCAAAATGGCCGATATATGTATGGCTTGTATTTACTGTAATATTGATGAGAGGGATAAAATTGCTCCATGGCTGAAGAATGAGAAATCAATAGAGGACACAGTTAATTTCTTTTCCCTTAGCTTTGTCAATTCATTCTATAGCAAATATCTTATTCTGACAGGAGATTATCATCATTTTCTCGGGATAAGCGGGCAGCTTCTGGGGCTTAACAAGCTTTTTTCTTGTGTGGTACCTATGATTTATACATACATTTTTCTTGCTATTGCCAACAATGATAATGGTGATACAGATAAGGCACGTAAATTCATGCTTGAGGCTCTTAACCTTGCTGTAAAAGACAGACTTTATATGCCTTTTGTGTATAATTACAGTTTAATTGAAGATATTCTTAATGAAACTGCTGTAAACAAGGAATCATCATCTTTTATCAAGGAAATTTCAAGACTATCAAAGGGATATGAAAAAGGTGTCAGAGCTATTAAGAAAGCAGAACATATTCTTGCAGATTATGGTCTTACCTCAAGAGAGGCTGATGTGGCTAAACTTGCAGCCCAGAGACTTTCTAACAAAGAAATTGCCGAACAGCTTTTCATTGCTGAGAGTACGGTTAAATCTAACATGAAAGTTATATTTAACAAGCTTCAGATTAATTCGCGTTCTGAATTAAAGAAATTTTTTGAATAATATATAAAAGGAATCAATCGATATGAGAGTTATAGCTGGAACAGCCCGTAGTATGCCGCTTAAAGCCGCTGAGGGCAATAATACAAGACCCACAACTGACCGCATCAAAGAAACTCTGTTTAATATTCTTCAGGCAGATATACCAGGATGCAGATTTTTAGATTTATATTCCGGCAGTGGAGCAATTGGAATTGAGGCCTTAAGCCGTGGCGCTAGGCAGGCGGTGTTTGTTGAAAATTCACGCCCTGCAATTGCCGTAATAAAGGATAATCTGAATTTCACAAAGCTTTATGATAAAGCTGTAGTTATGGAACAGGATGTTTTATCCGCTGTCAACAGATTGTCAGGCTGTGAGGTTTTCGATATTGTGTTTATGGATCCTCCCTATGGAAATGATTATGAATATGATGTATTGAAGGCTTTGTCACATTCTGATATTATCGACCGGTATACCATAATAATAATTGAAGAGGCTCTCAATACACCTCTTGATTATATTGATGAATGTGGTTTTGAAACAGTCAGGGTTAAGAATTATAAGACTAATAAACACATTTTCATTAAGCTAAAGGAGAGTGAATAACTGTGAAAAAGGCGATTTATCCAGGAAGTTTTGACCCGGTTACTTTAGGACATTTGGATATAATTAGGCGTTCAGCAAGTCTTGTAGACCATTTAATTGTCGGGGTATTAAATAACAGTACTAAAACACCATTGTTTTCAGTAGAAGAGCGTGTTAATATGTTAAAGGAAGTCACAAAAGATTTATCTAATGTAGAAGTGTTGAGCTTTTCCGGTCTTTTAGTTGATTTTGCAGCACAACATAATGTTTCTGTTATTATAAGGGGATTACGGGCTGTGACTGACTTTGAATATGAACTTGCAATGTCCCAGACCAACAGAGTGGCTGCCCCGGGAATTGATACCGTTTTTCTTACAACCAGCCTCAAATATGCATATTTAAGCTCAAGTATTGTTAAAGAGATGGCTATGTATGGAGGGGATATACATAAGTTTGTTCCTGAAGAGATAATTGACAGGGTATATGAGAAATATGGGATTAAACAATAATACACTAATAAAGGAGTAAAGAAATGAGCAGAATTGAGCAGTTAATAAGTGATATTGAGAGTTATATTGATAATTGTAAATACTATCCGTTGTCAAATGTTAAGATTATTGTCAACAAAGAACAGTTGGAGGATATGCTTACAGAGTTAAGATTAAAGACTCCTGACGAAGTCAAGAAGTATCAGAAGATTTTAAGTAATAAGGAAGCCATTCTTGCTGACGCTAAAGAACAAGCTGAGGCTATAATCAATGCTGCTCAGATTCAGACAGAAGAGCTTATTAATGAACACGAGATTATGCAGAGAGCATACGCACAGGCTAATCAGCTTATTGAACAGGCAACTGCACAGGCTCAGACAATCCTCGACAATGCAACTGAGGAAGCCAACAGCATCAGATACAGCGCAATGCAGTATACAGATGATATGCTAGCTAAACTCCAGTATATAATTGAACATTCAATCAAGGACAATAAAGAGAAATATAATTCTCTTCTTTCAAGTCTTGAAAATGTTCTTTCTATTGTTAACAATAACAGAAATGAGCTTAGTGGGATAGAAGAGGGAGAGTCAGAGGGTGCTGAAGAAGCATCTGATTTAACAGATAACCAGATATCTCCTGACGAGAATTAATTTTTTAACTTACATTTTTAATACATATATCAGAAACAAGGCAACTGCCTCAGTTAAAGCACACAGTTCCAGTTTCCGGTATATGTATTTTTTTATGCTTATATATTCTCTGCACACACATTTAGTCTGCATAATTATACATATTCCGCCAAATGCATCAAGAAAGAAAACAGCCATAAGCCGAATACTTAAAGAAATATCAAGCTGTTTAATTAGATTTAGTCCATTGGATATTTCCAGAGGATATGTCAAAAGTGTGATAATAAGGCTGTCTAAAGGTAGGTATGATATAACACTTACTATTACCGAAAACAGTATGATATATGTTCCCAATTTGAGAGCAGTATCCACTGAGGCATCAACAGATTCTTCGAAAAATGTTAACAGCTTATGTCTTTCTATTCTTGCAGCTTTATTTTTATATATATTATTTATTCCTTTGGAAGATGTTAAAACTGTAATTACAGCTATAAGCAGAACCGGAAGGTATGTGACAGATAAAAAAAGCACAATATTAATATTCTTTTCAAGTATATATGTATATACATAGCTTATAAGGAAGGCAGGACTAGGAATATTGATTATACCTGAGAGCTTGTCAGGCAGAGTACTCTCAGGATTAATCTGTCTGTAAAATGCACATAGGTATGCTCCGTTGGGAAAGCCTGTCATAATCCCGGCTAACAAAATAATCCATGGATTATAAATATTTTTTTCTCTTAGAATTCTAATAAGATAATTGGTGAGAATAAATGATATAAATAATCCCGGAAACACTTTCAGCCCGAACAGATACAGTCCGGACAAAACACCTTTGCACACAGGTACTGATAATGCTGAAAATATAAATAACAACAGGAGTATTATACTTATCATACAGCCTCTTTAATATTGATAGTTAATAATATTCTCAAAAAATAAGATTTATGTGCTATAATACATTTTAATAACAAGAAAATAAGAATTGAGGAATATAAAGTGTTTTTACCAGAAAGATATACAGAATCAATGAAAGACCTTTTAGGCGAGGAATACAACAGCTATATTGACAGTTTTAATGATAAACGGTTATACGGACTGAGAGTAAATAATCTCAAAATATCCACTGATGAATTTCTTAAAATATGTCCTTTTAAGTTAACACCGATTCCATGGATTGATAATGGTTTCTATTATTCAGAGGAGGATAAACCTGCTAAGCATCCATACTATTATGCAGGTCTTTATTATATTCAGGAGCCGAGCGCCATGACACCTGCCAATGTTCTTCCTGTTAATGAGAACGATATCGTATTTGATATGTGTGCGGCACCCGGAGGTAAATCTACAGAACTTGCTTCTAAGTTAAATAATACGGGGCTTCTTGTTACCAATGATATAAGTAATTCCCGTGCGAAAGCGCTTCTTAAGAATGTTGAGGTATTCGGTGTACCTAATTTGTGTGTATTAAATGAAGATCCTGTGGGAATTGCCGGCAGATTTAAGGGATTTTTCGATAAGGTTCTCATAGACGCTCCATGTTCGGGTGAGGGAATGTTTCGCAAGGACAACAAGCTTATCAAAGCATGGGAGAAAAATGGTCCTGAATTCTATTCACAGATTCAGAAAAATATTATTCTTGCCGGAGCTGATATGTTAAAACCTGGGGGTATGCTTTTATATTCAACATGCACATTTTCCAAGTTAGAAGATGAGGAGTCTGTAAAACATCTGTTAAAGAATCGTCCGGATATGAGGCTTGCAGATATAAAGCCTTATGAGGGATTTTCTCATGGATTTGATGACAACGAAGGGTACAACTTAGATAAAACAGTAAGAATTTTCCCTCATAAAATGCAGGGAGAAGGGCATTTTGTTGCCCTGTTTAAGAAGGATGGTGAGGATTTAACATCCTCTGCAAGACGCCCGTCGGCAAGATTAAAGGTTCCTGATGAGCTGAAAGAATTTATGGATAACACTGGATTTTGCTATAATCCTGAGTACATTAATATCCGTGATTCAAGAGTTTATCTTACATCACCATATATGACAGAAGAAAAAGGGTTAAGAATTATCCGCAACGGACTGCTTCTAGGAGAGCTAAAGAAAAACAGATTTGAGCCAAGTCAGGCATTTGCAATGGCTCTTACTATGGAACAATTTCCAAACAGTCTTAATCTTCCTGTGTCAGATGAACGTGTGGTACGTTATCTTAAGGGAGAAACTCTTGATGTATGCGATTGTGATATTAAATCAGGGTGGACACTTGTATGTGTTGACGGTTATCCGCTCGGATGGGGCAAGAATTCAGGCGGGCAGCTTAAGAATAAATATTTAGCCGGTTGGAGATGGATGTAAATGCTGTTAAGATTAGATAAGGCTCTTGCCGATATGCAGGCAGGAACAAGAAGTCAGGTAAAAGAGCTTATACGAAAAAAACGCATCACGGTGAATGGTGATATTGTTACAAAACCGGAATTCAAGGTTGATACAGACAAGGATACAATATTCCTTGATGACAAATGTTTAAGCTATACAGAATATGAATACTATATGCTTAACAAGCCTGCCGGTGTAATTTCTGCTACAGAAGATAAATCCCAGCAGACAGTAATTGATCTTATTAAGACCAGAAAAAGAAAAGACCTTTTCCCTGTTGGAAGGCTGGACAAGGATACAGAAGGGCTTCTTTTAATAACTAATGATGGAGCATTGGCCCATAATCTTTTATCACCGGGAAAACACGTGGATAAGACATACTATTCCATAGTAAAGGGGCGGATTGACAAGGATATTGTTGATACATTTGCAAAAGGATTCATTGTTGATAAAGAGCTGACTGCCATGCCGTCAAAGCTTGAAATAATATCCTATAATTCGGACAAGGACTGTTCTGAAGTTAATATCACTATACAGGAAGGTAAGTTTCATCAGATAAAACGCATGTTTGCAGCCGTCGGTTCAGAGGTTCTGTTTCTCAAGCGTTTATCCTTCGGCTCACTTGGTCTTGATAACACTTTGAAACCTGGGGAATACAGGTCTTTGACCGAAACAGAAGTCAATCTTTTAAAGAATAATCAGAATTATCAGACATTAACAAAGTAAGGAGAATTCCATGGAAAAGGATTTTCTTCCAATTAGCAGAGAAGATATGAAAAAAAGAGGCTGGAGCCAGTGTGATTTCGTATACATCAGCGGAGATGCATACGTTGACCATTCTTCCTTTGGAGCCGCAATAATTACAAGATTATTAGAAAGCCGTGGCTACAAAGTAGGAATAATTGCACAGCCTGACTGGAAAAATAAAGAATCTATAGCTGTTCTTGGAGAGCCACGTCTTGGTTTTCTTGTGTCGGCTGGAAATATGGATTCTATGGTTAATCATTATACAGTTAATAAAAAGCGCAGAAAAAATGATGCATATTCTCCTGGCGGTAAAATTGGTTTACGTCCGGATTATGCAACTATTGTGTACTGTAATCTTATCAGGCAGACATTTAAGAGGACTCCTGTAATTATAGGCGGAATTGAGGCGTCACTTCGAAGATTATCCCATTATGATTACTGGTCTGACAAGGTAAAGCGTTCCATCCTTATAGATTCTGGTGCGGATATTATATCCTACGGAATGGGAGAGCATTCAATTATAGAGATAGCTGAAGCACTTGAAGCGGGTATTGATGTACATGATATAACCTATGTTAAAGGAACGGTATATAAGGCTAAATCTCTTGAACATATATATGATGAATATATTGAACTGCCAAGCTATGACGAGATAGCTTGTGACAAAAGAAAATATGCCAGGAGTTTCTACACCCAGTATCTTAATACTGACGCTTTCAGTGCAAAGATTCTTGTTGAAAAGATAAAAGAAAAAATGTATGTTGTGCAGAATCCGCCTGCACTTCCTCTTACGCAGACAGAAATGGATGATGTGTATTCTCTTCCATATATGAGAGATTACCATCCGATATACAGAAAACTGGGTGGAGTTCCGGCTCTTTCAGAAATTAAATTCTCCCTCACAAGCAACCGGGGGTGTTTTGGCGGATGTTCCTTCTGTGCATTAACATTTCACCAGGGACGCATTGTCCAGACAAGAAGCCATGAGAGTATAATCAATGAAGCCCGGTTAATGACGCATGATCCTGATTTCAAAGGTTATATACATGATGTCGGCGGTCCGACAGCCAATTTCAGGCGTCCGGCCTGTGATAAACAGCTTACTAAAGGAGCCTGCACAGGAAAGCAGTGCCTTTACCCGGAGCCTTGCCGTAACCTTGTTGTTGAACATAAAGATTATATCAGTCTTTTGAGAAAGCTTCGCAGCATTCCATCAGTCAAAAAGGTTTTTATCAGGTCAGGTATACGCTTTGATTATTGTATGAAGGATTCTGATGATACATTTTTACGGGAGTTATGTGAGAATCATATAAGCGGACAACTCCGTGTAGCACCGGAACACATATCGGACAAAGTGCTGTCGCGGATGGGCAAGCCATCAAGGACTGTCTATGACAGTTTTATCAAGAGATATAAAAGAATTAACAGCAAAACAGGTAAAGAGCAGTTTGTTGTACCATATCTTATGTCCAGCCATCCCGGTTCTACAATGAAAGAAGCGATTGAACTGGCGGAATATGTCAGAGACCTTGGGTACACCCCGGAACAGGTACAGGATTTCTATCCAACGCCTTCAACTTTATCAACATGTATGTATTATACAGGGCTGGACCCAAGAACAATGGAAAGAGTATATACACCTGTATCAAGACACGAAAAGGAGATGCAGAGAGCTCTTATACAGTACAAGAAACCGGAAAACTATGACCTTGTAAAGGAAGCTCTTCTTGCAAACAACCGCAGTGACCTGATAGGCTTTGGTCCTAAATGTCTTATTCCACCAAGAAAAATAAGGAGCAGAAGTAATGAAAAAAACAGAAAAAGGTGAGTTTGGCTATCTCAGATACAAAAAAAGCCTTAACCTTTTAATAATGATAATCGCATTTGTAATTGTGCTTGCAGTATTTATCACAGGATTAATAATATTCAAGAATAAAAACAATTATATAACACTGGTTGCAATTCTTCTTGTACTTCCTGCTGCCAAATTTGCAGTTGCCTATTTTATTCTTATTCCGCACAAATGCTGTGACACTAAAACAATGAATGATATTAAAGAAGTAAGCGGTTCTTTAAATGTGTCCTATGATATGGTTGTTTCTAACGCAAAAAAGCCTATCGGGGTGCTTGCCGCTGTTATAAGTGATAATCAGATTCTTGCCTACACAGAGGAAACTAAGGCTGACAAAGAACTGTTTGAGTCAAGTGTGAAAGAATTTATGAAAAATGAAAAACTGAATGCCGCTGTGCTTCTTTACAAGGACAGAGAATCATTTTTATCTAAAGTTAAAAATACGGCTGCTAATTTTGATGATACTAAAGAAACAAACCTTGACAGAAAAGGCTATCTGACAGAGGCACTGTTGAGAATGAGCCTGTAATATGTATATCTGCTGCCTGAGGAATTGTAATGAAAGAAATAATTATTGACGATAAGCTTTCCGGACAGAAACTGGTAAGGTGTCTTGAGAAGTATCTTGCTAATGCGCCAAAGAGCTTTATCTACAAAATGCTTAGAAAAAAGAATATTACACTTAACAATAGTAAAGCCAATGGAGATGAAAAGCTTAAAACAGGGGATTCCATCAAAATCTATTTCTCGGAGGAAACCCTTTGCAAGTTTACTTCAAAGGATTCTGCTGCCGAAAGAGATGATTATTACAGCAGAATTTATCAGCCGCTGGATATTCTGTATGAAGATACGGATATGATATTTATCAACAAACCATCCGGAATGCTTTCACAGAAAGCAGCAGAGAATGACATATCCTTAATTGAGTATTTGACAGCTTATCTTATTCACAACAACCAGATTACTCCGGAGGAGCTTGCCTCTTTCAGACCGGGTGTCTGTAACAGACTTGACCGCAATACAAGTGGAATAGTTGCTGCAGGAAAAACAACGAAAGGGCTTCAGGAGTTATCTGCTGTGTTCAGAGACAGAAATCTTGGCAAATATTACATTTGTATTGTTAATGGATGCATAAGCAAAAGAGCCCTTATAAAAGGTTTTATTACTAAGGATGTTCATAGCAATAAGGTCACAGTACTAAAGCATGAGACTAAGAATTCTCTTCCTATTGAGACAGAATATATTCCTGTATGCAGCAATGAACATGTTACCCTGTTAAAGATTCATCTTCTCACAGGACGAAGCCACCAGATAAGGGCACATCTGGCAAGTATCGGTCATTCTCTTATAGGAGATTACAAATATGGCCAGAAAAGCATTAATGACAAATTCAGTAGAAAATATGGCGTAAAGGATCAGCTTCTTCATTCATATGAGCTTATAATTCCGGATAGAAGCATTCATATATACGCCGGAATTCCTGATATATTTACTAAAGTGATGAAAGGGGAACATCTATGCCAACCTGGAATACAAGAGGTCTTAGAGGCTCAACATTAGAAGACCTTATTAATATGACTAACGATAAATACCGGGCTTCACATCTGGCTCTTGTACAGAAAATTCCAACCCCGATTAAGCCTATCAATATTGACCAGCAGACAAGACATATTACTCTGGCATATTTTGACCAGAAAAGTACTGTGGATTATATTGGGGTTGTACAGGGAATACCAATATGTTTTGACGCTAAAGAATGTGCTGCTGACACATTTCCAATACAGAATATTCACGAACATCAGGTGGAATTTATGAGAGAATTTGAACGTCAGGAAGGAATTTCGTTCATTATTATTTATTTTTCTTGTCGGGATGAGTTCTATTATCTTCCATTTTCTGATATAATAAATTTTTGGGAAAGAAGTGAACAGGGAGGGCGAAAAAGCTTTACCTATGATGAAATCAACAAGGATTTCCGCATATATGCAAAACAGGGCATTCCTGTTCACTATCTTGAAACTATCCAGAGGGATATTGAATTACGTTAGGAAGGCAGGCTTTATGTATGATTAGTAATAATCATAAAACAACTAATAACTATATGGTAGAGTATGAGCTTATAGACGGCTATGCAGTTATTGATAATAATTTTTCAATTGTAACAGCCAATGAATCTATGTATAAGTTTTTGGGGAATTCTACCCATTATTCTATAATTGACTCAATTCATCAGGTTGATTTGGACGATTTTATTGATGTTGCCAACAGCCTCCGGCAAAACATCAAGAAAACAATGTGTATCAGAATGAAAAGAATTGATAATTCTTACAGATGGGTTCTAATGGACATCGAAAAGAAATGTATTCCACACACAGATAATTCGGAATATCTTGAATTACATATTTCTGATGTACTTGCTATAAGAGAAGCTAACAAACGACTAAATAATGCCTTAAGTTTCTATGAACAGAAGAATCACAATTTCACTGCTACAGAATACACCAAGGATACAGATGTTCTTGTGAAGTATTGTACAGACAGTATTGACGATGATATAGACTGCCAGTTTTCTATTATATATCTAGAGATAGATAATATTGAACTATTCAAGAAAAAACATACTAAGTCTGAAATTGATAAACTATCTGATATTGTTGAAGAAATGATTCTTAAAATCATCAAATCCCGCGGAATATTATGTGTAATTGATGAGTTCAAATATGCAATGGTTGTCAGGGATATCAATGTTGAGACATCTCTTCGGGCTTTTATTGAACATCTGCGCACGGCTATTGCATGGAATTTCCGTTTTATTGATAACGGATACAATATAAGCTTTTCCATCGGAATAGGAAGATATCCTGACAATGGTACTGATTTCAACATTATTGCAAAGAAAGTACGAAAAGCAGTTTCAATAGCGAGAGAAAAGGGTGGTAACAGATACATTATCTACAAGGAAGCTCATCATGGAGAAATAGAATAACAGCAATAATATGTTTGTTGACAAGATAATAGTATTTATGTATAATCCATATAAATTTTAGTGTATTAGCATGTTATCACTTCAACGCATTAAAGTATAAGTCATGAAAGGATATATTACTATATGAAGAAGGATTTACTACATACACCGGAAGGTGTCAGAGATATATACAGCACAGAATGTGCAGAAAAGAAAATAATCGAGAACCGTCTGCATGATGTTCTTATGTCTTATGGATATAATGATATCCAGACACCATCTATTGAATTCTTTGATGTATTCAATAAAGAACGTGGTAGTGTTCCGTCCAATGAAATGTTTAAGCTTTTTGATAGATATGGGAATACGCTTGTTTTAAGGCCGGATATGACGCCTTCAATTGCAAGGGCATCTGCTAAATATTTTGAAGACCATATTCTTCCTATTAAGCTGTGTTATCTTGGCAATACATTTATCAATGTGAGCAAATATTATCAGGGCAGACTTAAGGAAAATACTATGTTAGGTGCTGAACTTATCAATGATAATTCTCTTGACGCAGATTATGAGATTATTGCCATAGTGATTGACTGCATGAAGAATGCCGGTCTTACTGAATTCCAGGTCGAAATAGGTAATGTCGCATTTTTCAACGGTCTGCTTCATGAAGCTGGAATAACAGGAGATTCTGCAGAGGAATTATTAAGGCTTATCAAGGAGAAAAACTATTTTGGAGTTGAGGAGCTGTTGGACTCTCTCTGCATCAGTAAAAAAGTTGCAGATACACTGCTTGAACTGCCTCAGCTTTTTGGCAATGCCGAAGTGCTTGATAAGGCAAGAGAGCTTACTGACAACACAGAGTGTCTCGAAGCAGTCGAGAGATTACAGGCTTTATACAACCTTTTGAAGTCTAATGACTATGACAAATATATTTCCTTTGATTTAGGAGATTTATCTGAGCATGCATATTACACCGGAATTATATTCCATGCATATACATTTGGAACAGGAGAGCCTGTGGCAAACGGAGGTCGTTATGACAAGCTTTTAGGTCAGTTTGGATGTGATAAGGCTTCTATTGGTTTTTCAATTACTATAGACAGGCTGATAGCTGCCATGGACAGACAGAATATTAATATTTCCCACGATGTCAACGGCACACTTCTTGTATATGATGAGGATAAATTATCAGATGCATTATCAGTTGCTAAATCCTTAAGAAATATTGGCAATAATGTCTGCATGATTCGTTATAACAGTCTCAAGACGGATGAGCAGTATCTGGAATATGCCAGAGAATCTTCTCTTGCCAATGTTGCATTTCTTGATGAGCAGTACAGGAAAGATTCAACCTTTAAAGTGCTGAATTTCAAGAGCAGCACGAGTAAAAGAGTTGATTTGAAAAGTCTGGAAGGAGGTACATTTTAATGAGATATATTACTATTGCATTAGCTAAAGGCCGCCTTGCTAAGAAAGCTATGGAAATATTTGAAAACATTGGTATAACATGCGAGGAGATGAAGGACGAGAAGACAAGAAAGCTTATCTTCACTAATGAAGAGCTTAAGCTGAGATTCTTCTTATCAAAGCCTTCAGATGTACCTACATATGTAGAATATGGCGCTGCTGACATTGGAATTGTTGGAAAGGATACTATTCTTGAGGAGGGCAGAAGTCTTTACGAGGTATATGACCTTCAGATGGGCAAATGTAAAATGTGCGTTTGTGGTCCGGCTTCAGCTAAGGAGAAACTTCAGCATCACGAGCTTATCCGTGTTGCATCGAAATATCCCAATATAGCAAAGGATTATTTCTATAACAAAAAGCACCAGACTGTTGAAATTATCAAACTTAACGGCTCTGTGGAACTGGCTCCGATTGTGGGGCTTGCTGAAGTGATTGTTGATATTGTTGAAACAGGAGCAACTCTTCGTGAGAATGGTCTTGAGGTTCTTGAAGAAATATGTCCGCTTTCAGCCAGAATGGTTGTAAATCAGGTGAGCATGAAAATGGAGCAGGAGCGTATTAATAAGATTATTACAGGTGTAAAGAAATATATTGAGAGCAGAGAGAATTAATGTATCTGCTAAGCAGGAGGAAGATATATGAGAATTGTAGAGTTATCTGAGGAGAGCAAAAATAATATTTTAGAAAATCTTCTTAAAAGAAGTCCAAACAGTTATGGTAAATATGAATCTGCTGTAGCTGAAATTCTTCTCAATATAAAGACAAGAAAAGATGAGGCTTTATTTGAGTATACAAAGAATTTTGATAAGGCAGATATAGGCCCTGACAATATCGTTGTCACAGAAGAAGAGATAGAAGAAGCTTACAAACAGGTTGACCCTGAACTTGTTGATGTAATCAGGAAAGCTATTGTTAACATCAGATCTTTCCACGAAAAGCAGAAACAGAACAGCTGGTTTGATGCCCAGCCTGATGGAACTATTCTTGGTCAGAAGGTAACAGCTTTATCAAGAGTCGGTGTATATGTACCTGGCGGAAAAGCTGCATATCCTTCATCAGTGCTTATGAATGTCCTTCCAGCAAAGGTTGCAGGCGTTGAACAGATTATTATGTGCACACCTCCTGACAAGAATGGAAAGGTTTATCCCACAACACTTGTAGCTGCTAAAGAAGCAGGAGTTGATGTTATATATAAAGTTGGTGGTGCCCAGGCAATAGGCGCTATGGCATATGGAACACAGTCAATACCCAAAGTTGATAAAATCTGCGGCCCGGGTAATATATATGTTGCTCTTGCTAAAAAGGCTGTATTTGGATATGTTAGCATAGATTCTGTAGCAGGTCCCAGTGAGATTCTTGTCATTGCAGACGAGACAGCCAATCCGAAATTCGTGGCAGCAGACCTCTTATCTCAGGCTGAGCATGACGAAATGGCATCTTCTATATTAATCACGACAAGTGAAGAACTTGCTGAGAAAGTCTCTGCGGAAGTTGATACATTTGTTGAACAACTATCCAGAAGAGAAATAATACAGAAATCCCTTGACAACTATGGATATATTCTTGTTGTTAAAGATATTGAAGAGGCTGTGGATGTTGCCAATGAGATTGCTTCTGAACATCTTGAGATTGTGACAAAGGATCCTTTTAATGTGATGACAAAGATAAAGAATGCCGGTGCTATATTCCTCGGAGAATACAGTTCAGAACCTCTTGGAGATTACTTTGCAGGTCCGAATCATGTTCTTCCGACTAACGGAACAGCCAAATTCTTCTCAGCATTAAGTGTGGATGACTTCATTAAGAAATCAAGCATTATATCTTACTCAAAGAATGCTCTTGAAGCCATACATACAGATATAGAAAAGTTTGCAACAGCAGAGCATCTTACAGCTCATGCTAATTCAATTAAGGTCAGATTTGAAAAATAATATTAATATAAGGAGGCAATATGGCTGTATCTGAAATCAGACAGGCAACTGTAAAAAGAAAAACCAGCGAAACAGATATATCACTGTTCTTAAGACTTGATGGTTCAGGAGAGGCAGATGTTGACACAGGAATCGGTTTCTTTGACCATATGTTAAAGAGTTTTGCTAAACACGGTCTTTTTGATTTGAAATTAAAGGTCACAGGTGACTTAATTGTTGACTGCCATCATACAATCGAGGATGTAGGCATTGTTCTTGGAGAGGCAATTAAAGAGGCTCTTGGAGATAAGCGTTCTATAAGAAGATATGGTGATATTATTCTTCCTATGGACGAATCCCTCATACTGTGCGCTATTGACTTGTCCGGAAGGCCTTTCCTTGTGTTTGACAGTACATTTACTGCGGACAGCGTAGGATATTTCGACACACAGATGGTTAGAGAATTCTTCTATGCAGTATCTTACAGTGCCGGAATGAACCTTCACATAAGAAAGATTACCGGTGACAATGACCACCACATTATTGAAGGAATGTTCAAGGCATTTGCAAAAGCATTGGACGAAGCTACTATGAAGGACCCAAGAATTAAGGCTGTTCTCTCAACAAAAGGAAGCCTTTAATTTTTATTTTGCAATACATACAGAATGGAGTATATAAATGAGATTATATCCGGCAATTGATGTTAAGGACGGACAGTGTGTCCGATTAAAGAAAGGGCTTTTTAACGAGGTTACTGTTTATTCTGATGAGCCTTACAAGATAGCTAAAAGCTTTGAGGAGGCAGGTGCACAGTTTATCCATACTGTTGATCTTGACGGTGCACTTAAAGGCCATGGTGTTAATGCTGAAACTATCAGAAAAATATGTTCAAGTGTCAATATACCTGTTCAAATGGGCGGTGGAATACGAACACTTGAGAATATTCAGGAAGTGCTTGATTTAGGAGTGTACAGAGTTATCATAGGTACTAAAGCAGTTGAAAATCCTGATTTTATCAAGGCGGCAATTGACAGATTCGGAGCAGAGCATATTGTTGTGGGTGTTGATGCAAAGGATGGACTTGTTGCTATTGAAGGCTGGGAAAAGTTAAGTGATAAGACAGCTCTTTCTCTGGCTCTCGCCATGAAGGATATCGGTGTACAGACAATAGTATACACTGACATATCTAAGGACGGAATGCTTTCCGGGCCTAATGTGGAACAGACTAAGCTCCTTTCTGATAAGACAGGGATTGATATAATAGCTTCCGGCGGAATGTCCTGCATGGAAGACCTTGCACATATTAACGATGCCGGTATACATGGAGCAATTATTGGCAAAGCAATATATGAAAAATGTATTGATTTAAAAGAGGCAGTAGCATTATATGAGTCTGGTAAATCCTATAACGAATCTATTACAATGCCAAAAACTGAGTTGTCTTTTAAGGATTTAAAGCTTAATGCTGACGGACTTGTTCCTGTAGTTGTCCAGGATTATGTTAATGGCGAAGTTCTCATGCTCGCATATATGAACGAGGAAGCATATAATAAAACCCTTGAGACAGGGATAATGACATATTATAGCAGAAGCCGCCAGGAGCTCTGGGTTAAAGGACTTACATCGGGACATTTCCAGTATGTGGGTTCCCTTGATATTGACTGTGACAATGACACAATTCTTGCAAAAGTCCGTCAGGTTGGAGCAGCCTGCCACACAGGCAACCGGACATGCTTTTACAGAAACATCAAAACATGGAACAGATAATTATGGAGACAAAGTATATTATTACAGATATTAATAACAAAATATTCTGTGCCATATATAATACTGAGGATAACAACTGCCACTATCTTAGATTAATAGATAGTGGCAATATTGTTGGTAATGTATATGCCGGACGTGTTGAAAATGTTGTGAAAAACATTAATGCCGCATTTATCGAGATTGCAGATAAGCAGAAATGTTACTATTCAATTGAAGACAACAAACACCCTCTGTTTCTTAACAATAAGAATAATTCGTCAGTTAACCAGGGGGATAAAATACTTGTACAGGTAACCAATGAGCCAATTAAGACAAAGCCGGCAAAGGTTTCCTCTAAGATTGAATTAACCGGAAATTATGCTGTTATATCCAGTGATGTATCGGGTGTACATCTTTCAAGAAAGCTCAAGTCATCAGAAAATTTCCAAATTATTGTTGATGCTGCGGTCTCACTTCTTGCAGATAAAAAAGCTGAAGCACAGAAACAGACAAAATACCAGTCAATATGCAGCTTCGGAATAATAATCAGAAGCAGTTGTGCAAATGCAGATAAAGATGATGTTATTTCCGAAATTAATACACTCTGTGATGAATACATTAATATGCTTAAAAGGGCTGTTTTTTCACAATTCTATACGCTTCTTCACAGTGAGAGACCTTCATATATTAATGACATTATCCATCTGTCCGGCTCAGATAATGTTGAAGTGATTACAGACATTCCTGATATATACAATGAGCTTACTAAGCATCTGGGCAATAATAGCAATATACATATAAGAATATATGAGGATTCCATCCTTCCATTATATAAGCTTTACTCAGTTGAAAAAGAGATTGAGACAGCTCTTTCAAAAAAAGTATGGCTGAAATCCGGAGGGTACCTGATTATTGAACAGACAGAAGCCCTTACTGTAATTGATGTTAATTCCGGCAAGACTGTTTCTAAAGCAAAAAATGCAGAAGCAGTTGAACAATCTGCCCTTAAGACTAATCTTGAGGCTGCCGATAAGCTTATGCAGCAGCTTAAGACGAGAAATATTTCGGGCATAATTATTGTTGATTTTATCAATATTAATAAAGAGAGTTCTGAAATATTAATGAAACATTTGAAATCTCTTGCAAAAAGGGATATAGTTAACACTACAGTTGTTGACATGACTCCGCTTGGACTCGTTGAAATTACAAGAAAGAAGAACGGAAAAAGTCTTTCCGAAACGATGAATGTAATGTAAGAGGTTAATTATGGAAAATACATATATTGAAAAGGAATTACCTGCTTATGAGAGAAGATACAGAAGAATTAGTACATGGTTTAATAATCATAAGCCGGCTTTCAACATTTTAAAATTCATATACAGATATATGGCATATGCAATTGCTGCCGCCTATATTCTGCTTGTTTTTCTGTGCATTAAGGGCTCATTTCATTTCATAGAGACGGTTCCTTTCATCTTAAGAGACAGTGGAATAGTTGTTGAGACAAGTAATACACTTCTTACAGCTAAGATAATTCTTACTCCACTCACCTCATTTATTCTTGTATCTGTAATAAGAAAATGTATTGACGCACCAAGGCCATATGAGAAATATGACATTAAACCGCTCCTGATTAAAGAGACAGCGGGCGAGTCAATGCCTAGCCGTCATGTATTCTCAATAACAGTTATATCTATGTGCTGGCTGTATGTATCTGTTCCTGTTGGAATTGTGATGCTGGTTCTTGTTACTGTTATGGCAGCAAGCAGAGTGCTTGCCGGAGTACATTTTATAAGGGATGTTATTGCCGGATTCATTGTAGGAATTCTGAGCGGAATACTGGGGCTGTGGATTTTCTGATATTTTTCTGATATTTTCAAAAAAACATTTGACAAATTGTAAGTATATGTATATTATATATTTTGTGTGCCGCTCAGTTAGGGTATAAGTGTATCCGTTTATACGGGTTCCCCAAAACTGGCGAGTATTTAATTAAGGAGGGTACCATATGTACGCAATTATAGCAACAGGTGGTAAGCAGTACACAGTTTCTGAAGGCGATACTATCAGAGTTGAAAAGCTTGCAGTTAATGCTGGTGACACTGTTACATTTGATCAGGTTCTTTTTGTAAACAACGGTGAAGCTAAGGTTGGTGATCCAACAGTTGCAGGTGCTACAGTTACAGCTAGTGTTGTAGGTGAGGGCAGAGACAAGAAGGTTATCGTTTACAAGTACAAGAGAAAGACTGGATATCACAAGAAGAATGGTCATAGACAGGCTTACACAGAAGTTAAGATTGAAAAGATCAACGCTTAATTTTTGCATTGGATGTTTGTGAGGTGTGTTATTCATGACTCATATAACTTTTTTTAAGAACTCTGATAAAGAGATCACAGGTTTTTATTCTGCTGGACATGCAGGATATGCTGAATCAGGCAGTGATATTATATGTTCTGCAATTTCAGCTCTGACTATCAATACAATCAATTCCATACAATATTTTACGGAAGATAAGTTTGATGTGTCAGTCAATGAGGATGAAGGAATTGTCATATTTAAGATGGCTTCTTCCATCAGTCCGGAAACGTCGATTTTACTTAAGTCTTATGAATTGGGAATCAATTCTGTGGCTAAGGATAATCCGAAATACTTATCAATTAGTGTTAAGGAGGTGTAACCTTTATGTTAAATATGAATCTTCAGTTATTCGCTCATAAAAAGGGTGTTGGTTCTACAAAGAATGGTAGAGATTCAGAGTCTAAGAGATTAGGCGCTAAGAGAGCTGACGGACAGTTTGTTTTAGCTGGTAATATTCTTTACAGACAGCGTGGAACAAAGATTCATCCAGGTGTTAATGTAGGTCGTGGTGGCGATGATACATTATTCGCACTTGTTGATGGAACTGTTAAGTTCGAAAGAAAGGGCAAGGATAGAAAGCAGGTTTCTGTTTATCCTGTTGTTTCAAACGACTAATATGTGTTTTAGCTCCAAGTCTTCGGATTTGGAGCTTTTTTCGTAAATGCAGGCTTTATTATCAGAATGGAGGAAAGGTTATGTTTGCAGACAGAGTTCGCATTTTTATAAAATCCGGCAAGGGCGGAGATGGGCATGTAAGTTTCCGCAGAGAACTTTATGTGCCAGCAGGCGGTCCGGACGGCGGCAACGGCGGTCATGGAGGCGACATTGTCTTTGTTGTTGACAAAGGATTAAACACTCTTGGTGATTTCAGACACAACAGCAAATATGTTGCTGAAAGCGGTGAAGAAGGCGGGAAGCGCAGATGTACCGGTAAAGATGGCGAAGACCTTATAATTAAAGTACCTGAGGGGACTGTTATCTATGACGATGAATCAGGCAAAGTAATTGCTGACATGTCTGGGGACAACCTTCGCGAGACCATTCTTAAAGGCGGAAGAGGCGGCAAGGGTAACATGAATTATGCCACATCTACAATGCAGGCACCACAGTATGCACAGCCAGGACAGGATGCACAGGAGCTCTGGGTTCGTCTCGAGCTTAAGGTTATTGCGGATGTTGGTCTTGTAGGTTTTCCTAATGTCGGAAAATCAACATTTTTATCCAGAGTAACCAACGCAAGGCCTAAGATTGCCAATTATCATTTTACAACTCTTAATCCCAACCTTGGCGTTGTTGACCTGAATGGCGGAAAAGGGTTTGTTATTGCCGATATTCCGGGACTTATTGAGGGTGCATCTGAGGGTGTCGGACTCGGTCATCAATTTTTAAGACATATTGAACGAACAAAGGTTATAATTCATATTGTCGATGCTGCTTCAACAGAAGGCCGCGACCCTATAGCTGATATCAGAGCAATCAATAAGGAACTTGCCAACTATAATCCTAAGCTTCTTGAGAGACCACAGGTTATCGCAGCTAATAAGATAGATGTAATCTATGATGATGGTACCGATCCTGTACAGGAGATAAGAGATGCCTTTGAGCCGGAGGGAATCAAGGTTTATCCTATATCTGCTGTAACCGGACAGGGCGTCAAGGAGCTTTTATATGCAGTCAGGACACTTCTTGATAACTTCAAGGATGAGCCTGTGTTGTTTGAGAAAGAATTTGATTATGACGAGCTTATGGATAATCCAAATGACAGCTTTGAAGTATCTGTAAATGAGGACGGTGTATTTGTTGTTACCGGACCTAAAATTGATAAAATGCTTGGTTATACTAATCTTGAATCCGAGAAAGGATTTGACTTCTTCCAGAAGTTCATGAAGCGCTCTGGTGTTCTTGATGAATTAGAAAGACAGGGCATTGAAGAGGGTGATACTGTTATCGTTGGAGATTATCTGGAATTCGATTATTATAAAGCGTAATTATATTTTAAAAAAGGGAGATTAACATGACAAGTAAACAGAGAGCTTATTTAAAAGGTCTTGCAATGACAATTGACCCAATATTCCAATTGGGAAAGAACAGCCTTACACCTGAAAATACTAAAGCAATCGCTGAAGCCCTTGAAGCAAGAGAACTTATTAAAATCAGCGTTCTTAATAACTGTGCAGATGATCCGAAGGAAATCGCACAGACAGTCGCTGAGAGAACCCGTTCCCAGGTTGTTCAGGTAATTGGGAAGAAAATTGTTCTTTATAAAGAATCTAAAGAAAACAAGAAGATTATTTTACCATGACAGATTCTTTTAATAATGATGTAATCGGAATAATGGGCGGCACATTTAATCCTATCCACAAGGGGCATATCGGAATTGCCAGATGTGCTTATGAGCAGTTCGATATTGACAGGATTATTTTCATGCCCTCAGGAACTCCGGCATATAAGGATAATTCGCCGATTGTGAGTGCAAAAGACCGTTGTAATATGGTAGAGCTGGCTATCAGTCCATTTGAATATATGTCGCTTTCTACTTTGGAAATTGACAGACCAGGCAATACCTACACAGCTGACACTCTTGCTGAATTATATAATTTATACAGAAAAATATATTTCATAATCGGAGCTGATTCACTTTTTCATATTCAGGAATGGTATCATCCGGAATATGTATGCAGTCACTGTCATCTGCTCTGTGCAAACAGAAATGACCAGTCTGTCACAGAACTTGAAAAGCAGAAACATTTTCTTGAAGACAAATATTCTGCTAAGATTGATTTTATTATCTGCCCTGATATGCCATACAGTTCTACTGCAATCAGGCAGAAGGTCAAGAATCATATATCTGTTTCAGAAGATGTTGGAATAGAAGTAGAAGAGTATATTACAGCTAATTTGCTCTATATGTAAGAAGGTTTTATTTATGGATAACAAATATATTGAAAACTTACGGATTAAGGTTAAAGAGGCTTTAAAGGCCGACAATATGCGTTACCAGCACACTCTTGGCGTAGCAGGAACCAGCGCCTGTCTTGCCATGTGTCACGGTGCAGATATGAACAGAGCATATATTGCCGGACTTTTGCATGATTGTGCCAAATGTGTTCCGGACGATATCAAAATTAGCCAGTGTCAGGAATTTGGACTAGGCATATCTGATATTGAAATGGAAAGCCCCTATCTTCTTCATTCAAAACTGGGTGCATATTATGCAGAACACATTTATAATATCAACGATGCTGAAATCTGTTCTGCAATTAAATGGCACACTACAGGTAAGCCTGATATGACGCTTTTAGAGCAGATTGTATTCGTGGCAGACTATATTGAGCCATACCGTAACAAAGCAGCCAACCTTGATAAAATAAGGCATCTGGCTTTTTCGGATTTCGATATGGCGACTTATATTATACTGGATGATACTCTTAATTATATCCGTAAATCCGGCAGAAATCTTGATACACAGACAGAAGTCACTTACGAATATTACAAAAATAAAGTTAACAGATAACAAGTAATTAACAGCAAAATCAGATTAATAATAAAGTTTAGAAAGTGAGATTGATATGGCAGATTCTAAGGAAATGGTTAAAGTTATGGTTGCTGCTCTTCAGGATAAGAAAGCAGAAGATATCAGAATTATTGATATTAGCAATGTATCTGTTATTGCCGATTATTTCGTTATAGCAAACGGAAATAATCCTAATCAGATTCAGGCAATGGTTGATAATGTAGAAGAACAAATGTATAAGTCTGGTTTCGATGATCCTAAGGTTGAGGGTTACAATTCTGCCTCATGGATTCTTCTTGATTACCATGATGTAATTCTGCATGTATTCTCTGAAGAAGACAGGGCATTTTACAATATCGAACGCATATGGCGGGATGGCAAAGAAATTGATGTGAATAGTTTATAAAAAGGGGGGCTGTCGCATTAAGAAATTAGTGCAGCGCCACTTTTTCTATGTCAAAAACAACATATAGTTCTGCAGTTCAGGCACGCTTGCGCTGCTCTCGCCTCGCAACGGATACTAAATTCGCGCGTTGCGCTCATTAAGTACCGGCGGGCTCAAAGCACCTTAAACCACATGAACTATATGTTGTCTTTTTTAGTCTTTGAAGACGCCACACTAATTTCTTAATGCGACAGCCCCTTTCTATATTACACAATATTAAATCTTATTAGTCCAATAACCTTACCAAGTATTTCACAGTCATCGACAATAATTGGATCCATGAAATCATTCTCCGGCTGCAGCCTGATATGGCCATTCTCCTTGTAGAAACGCTTAACGGTAGCAGAATCATCAACCAGAGCGACAATAACCTCTCCGTTAGAAGCAGTATTCTGCTTCTTGACAATAATCTGGTCACCATCATAAATTCCCATGTTAACCATACTATCTCCCTTGACCTTCAGCATGAATGTCTCACCGTTAGGCATATACTCAGCAGGAACAGGAAAGTACTCGGCAACATTCTCAACGGCAAGAAGCGGCTGTCCTGCAGCTACCTGTCCTATAAGCGGTATGTTGACAACTTCCCGCCTTGAAAGATTAAAATTATCATCAATAATCTCAATTGTACGCGACTTAGTCGGATCTCTTCTTATATATCCATTCTTCTCCAAAGACTCAAGATGAGCATGAACAGATGATGTAGACTTAAGATTAACAGCCTGACAGATATCCCTGACTGATGGCGGATATCCCTTATTAAGAATCTGTGACTTAATATACTCAAGAATCTCAGACTGTTTCTGAGTTATTCTACCATATGCCATATTATGAACCTCCATAAATATCTTTTAATAGATTTTAACACAAAATCTCAAAATAGGCAAACATAATTTCTGAAAAAATGTTCGGAAAATTTGTTCGATTTTTGTTGACAAACAGATGTTCTGAATATATAATCAAAACATAAGAACAGAACACTTGTTTGATTGGAGGTCATACTTATGAATAATTCAGAATATACATATAGAACAGCAGAGGCAAAGAAGAGAGCAGACAGAAGAAGAAGAAACCGACAGATGAGATGCAGGACATTTCGTTTATTAGCAATATGTACAATACTTATATTTGCGGTTTCTATTGGCAGCATAATTGTTAAAGCTTCTGATGATTCCAATAAGATGCGGACATATAAGTATTACACAACAATCACAATTGAAGATAATGACACATTATGGTCTTTAGCCGGACGATATAATAATGGTTCTGAAGATACAGTTTCTTATGTTAATAATCTCATTAATATTAATAATTTATCTTCTGATACAATACACTCAGGAAAGAATCTTGTTGTATATTATTATTCAACTGAAGCCAGATAATAGTTTTGGCAGATACATAATTTCTGCATCCTTATAGTAATAACGCATTGAATATATAATACATATTTGCAGTTACATAATGCAGTGAATAAGATGGACTTTTCACTGCATTTTTGTTACACTTTTTCTAATGTTATTACTTATATATAACTTTTGGCTAAGTATAATAATTCACATAAGGAGAATTTTATGAATTTCAATGATATAGACACAATTAATCCAGGGGTATCAGAATATCTTTCAAGCAATAAAATCGTCGATATGACCGAAATACAGCGTCAGACATACAAGCATATAATGTCCGGGAGGGATGTCTGTGCATGTTCCGGAACAGGTACAGGTAAAACCCTTGCATATCTTATACCAATAATCAACAGACTTAAAGCGGATACAAGCAATATTCAGGCAATGATACTTGTACCTACTAAAGAACTTGCCATCCAGGTTAATAACACATTGAAAGACATTTTTAGCTGCATGAATAGCACATTTTCATCAACCGCGTTAATAGGAGATGTCAACATCTCAAGGCAGATTGATTCAATTAAAGCAAAACCAGCAATTGTAGTTGGAACACCTAACAGGATTATACAACTCATTAACAATAAAAAGCTCAAGGTACACGAAGTTAAAACGCTTGTACTTGATGAGGCAGACAGGCTTTTAGATAAAACATTCATTGATGATGTTACATCCATAAGGAAATCATTAATGAAATTCACCCAGATTCTTTTATTTTCTGCGAGTATAGATAGGAAAACCCGGACTAACACTTTGACTTTCAAACCAATATTCATTGATGTAAATAACAATACCGGAAACAAATGCCAGATTCCGTCAACAATCAAGCACATAAGCATAATATCTGACAGACGTGAACGCATTGAAACATTAAGAAAGATTATTAAAGCTGTTAAGCCGGAGAAAGCAATTATTTTTGTTAATTCCAAGTATGATCTTGATGAATCATTACAGAAGCTTGAATATCATCATTACAATGTAGCTTCCATAGCTGGTAATAAGGATAATACAGCCAAGAAAGCTGCATTGGACAATTTTAAAAGCGGTAAAGTCCAGCTTCTCATTGCGACAGATATTGCTGCAAGAGGTCTTCAGATTGACAATATTGATACCGTTATTAATGTTAATCTGCCTGAAGAAAACAAAGAATATATTCACAGAGCCGGACGTTGTGGTCGTAATGGAAATACCGGAACATGTATTTCAATAATCACTGACAATGAAATTGATAAGATTAAGTCATACCAGAAAGCTTTTCACATCAATATTGTATCTAAGCGTCTTTATCAGGGAAAACTTGTTGCAAAATAGGATTTCACGCGATATAATACTTAATAGAATAATCACTTCGTTAAACAGTATATAAGTTTAGCGAATGGAGTTTTGACTGCTCATGTAGTAAGCGTTAAGCGACAAGCTAATCGCCGACTTGCTCGGTGTAATGCTTGGAGTAGCGCACTGCTAATGCAGGCAAAAACCGTTTGCTAAACTTTTGTTTGACGAATGTGATGGCATGATTGCCAATATGAATAACATCAAGTTTTAAAGATGTGTTTATTAGACCTTACAATAAAGGTTTGATAGATACATCTTTTTTTTTGTATTCTATTTTACCACTTTATAAAAATTTAATCAAATAAAGGAGTATTAATTATGATTGAAAATGTTAATGGTAGGTATGTGAATAGGTATGCTGAATTAGATAAGCCTTTTACTGTAAAGGGTTCTAGTGTCTACACAAGTAGAAAAAACGGTGTCTCTTATGAAAGCATTGTTTTAACTCAGGACAAAGCTGATTTTAATTTTGCTGTTGCTGATACGGAGATTGCGGCTCTTAAAAATTTTGTCGGTAAAGAGGTATTTATATCATGTGTATATAACCCTTTTGGCAAATATAGTTTCCAACAGATTTATATTAATAGCTTTGAGCCTGTTCCGACAAGCTCTAAGTAAAGGGGTATTTCTATAAGGCTGTCAAGGGTAGCGCGAGCTACTTGTCTTGCCCTTGACAGCCTTGCCCCCATGAACCAGTAACCCCAAAATTGGCAAAGGGGGAACATGAAAAGCCTTTCATTTCCCCCTTAATCATAAATAGGAACGCAATGTTAGCATTGTTGTATGTTCACTGCATACCGTTTCTTTCGTAGTGCGCACTACATCAATAATGTTTTGAAAGGAGATTGCACATGGGAGAAGTTCTTACAACTGCTGTTACGGACCTTATGTCTGTTGTGACAACTGTTCTTACATTCGTTACAAGTAACGCTATCTTAGCTGTTTGTTTCGTTGCTGGAACTCTTGTGCCAGCGGGTATCAAGATTTTTAGAAAGCTCAAGCACTAATATTGCAATGGCTTTGGGGAGTGAAATTCTCCCCTCTTTTTTTTAGAAAGGAGTGATATATATTAAAACATTAAACAAATCAAAATATAACGTAGTGTCAATAGTAAGTTGTTTAATTCTAATAGTTGTGTTCTTTTTTGGATGCTTACAGTATGCATATGCTGAAACAACTGATAGCTTTGTTTATGGTGCGGATGCTAGTAAATATTTAAATTTTGATAATGGAAAAGTGCTTTTTGTTATTAAATCGAAAAATGAGTATTTTTCGTGCTTTTATTCGACTACATTCATAACTTCAACTAATAAGCGTTTAGCTTTGTTAATGCGTGATAGTGGTAATTCATATTCATTAGATTTATATCTTGAAAATAATTCATCCGTTGAAAGTGGAATGGTTGAAAGTATTTTATCTCGTCAAGATATTGGCAAATCTGATATTATAACTTCGTTTGGTTCTTCTTATGGTCCTGTAGATGATGTTTATCTTTTTAATGGACAAAATATTGGCGGCTTTGATAAGACTAATGGAGAATTAATTGAGGCGGGGTGTCCTGTGTTTGATAACAAAGAAGATTTAAACACATATTTGAATACTGGCGAAGTAAATAATCCTATTTATCAACCTACTGGTTATGACGCTGATATCCCTACCCCTAAAAATCTTGAAGTTTACTTCGATAGAAAGCTCAACAAGCCTTTTAACCTTTCTGATTTGTGTAATCCATTGAGGATTAAATGGGTTGTGCCTGATGATGAAGATTACTCAGATTATACTCTTGATGTGCAGATTGATGTTAATTATAACAAACTTAATTCTATCAGTGGAATTGGTACTAAGCCTACTGTTTTGAATACTGGCAAGGTTGAATTTGCGTCATGTTCTGCTACTGACAGAGAATTAAATATATCTTCGACTTATGATGGTTGGACTAGGCTTTCTGAAAAGTATGAGCTTTCCGTGTGGGGTATTACTGGAAATTATTTTGATATATGGCTTCGTTATAAAGATAGTAGCGGTAATTATGGTAATTGGGTTAAAGTTACTATCAATCCCGATAACTCTAGTACTGTCGTTAAATCGGGATTTTTTGAAAATGGTACAAGTACTACTATTAACAAAGGTTATGAGGAGATAAGCGGGGATAATGAAAGTCATGTATCGGGCGATTATGATAATTATTATGTCAATACTTATGATGATACCTCGCTTTCTAGTAATCTAACATCGCTTAAAAGTAATTATTCAAATCTCGTATCGTTTTATCGTGAATTCTTCGGCTTTCTTCCGTCTGAAATATGGATAATACTGATAGGTCTTGTTAGTACTATGGCTTTGATTGCAATACTCAAATTTGTAAGGGGGTAGATATATGACTGTTGCAGATTTTGCCTATTGGCTTATTTCCGTTCCGCTTTCTTTTATGAAAATACCTATTACTATTGCAGGCTTCACTTTCTCTTTTTGGGATTTATTCATATTCTGCGGTCTTGTAGCTGTATTTGGTGTTTTGGTTTCTATATTGCGTAAGTAAAGGAGTAGTAATGATATTTGAATTTATAACAGATTTAAATAATATTGATGAATTGCAACTTGCTGTTATGGCTTACAATCTCGGATTGACATATTTTATATATGATGTTGCAAAATTTATCGTAGGTTTCATTCACAACAAATTAAAGAATAGGAGATTAAAATGATGATTGAATTAGGTAAACAATTATTCGGTAATGTGGCTTTTGGTTCAGATTTCCTTGTCGGGCTTTTCGCTACTGTGATTATGCTTGACATATTTAGTATATGTGCAGATATGTGTAGGGGGTGGCATAAATGATATATTTCCTTGTCATATGCCTTATATGCTTTCTAATATATGCGTTCCCCCTTATACCGTTCATATTTACTCATATTGCGAAGATTGTGTGGTATGCGTGTAAAGATATGTATGTGTATATAAAGGGGCGAAAATGGCGAAAATTCGCTAACTACGGTATATATATCTACGGCGGTCTGTATGGTGGTGGGAAATCTTTGTCAATTTCAAAGTATTGTGAGGAGGTTTATAGGCATTACGATAATGTTAAATTTATAAGTAATATCGACTTGCATAATGTCCCGTTCACTAGGTTTGAATATTTTGAACAGCTAATGGATGAACAGGATTATGAGGGGCAGTGTATTATATATGTCATTGATGAGATAGGCTCTTTAATGAACTCTCGTAACTATAAAAACAATCGTATAGGTGAGACACAATTCCTCTATACTCTCAATCAGATAAGAAAGCAGAATAAAACGTTACTACTCGCAAGTCAGCGTTTTGGAATGTGTGATAAGAACTTCCGTCAGTGTGCTGTTGAATGGATAGAATGTTCAAAGTTCTGGAGAGTTGTCAGGCAGACTGTTTATGACCCTTACGATTTAGAATGTAGCCTAAATCCTAAGCTCGTTAAGCCTATTAAGCGTTCCTCGTTTTTCTTTGCAACTGACAAAATGTTTAATGCTTATGATACTAAACAGCTAGTTAAAGACTTTAAGGATAAATTCAATAAAGATGAGTTCAATCCTATTGTTGTTGAACCATCTGACAAAAGTTTAGATGGAGATTTAAGTCAAGCTAAAAGATTGACATTTAAGGGAAAGCGGCGCAAGGGGTTCTAGTGAACCCTGCGCCCCTTCCGATAACATTTACCGCTATCCACGAATAGCGGTAAAAATTAGTTGCGTTTTTGTGGTACAAATTTGACAATTTTAATTGAAAGGGGTGTTTTAAATATGGCTTTTTGTGGTACAAAAAAATTTAGATGCGATAGTGATATGTCTATGTTTCTACATGATATGTCTATAAAGCTCGGTAAATCTGAAAGTGAAGTTATAAGAATAATACTATTTAACAGCATGGTAAATACATATAAGGGGGAAATTAAGCATGAAAACAAGTAAACCGATTTCGACAATTAGTTACAATACAGAGGAATTCTTAAAGGCAAAACTCGATTATTTATCAAGGAGTGGAGAGGTTGCATTTTGGTATTATATTAAACATCATGGAGAGTATGACAAGGAAACAAATATACAGGATAAAGCTCATATTCATGTGTATTTAGAATTTGCCGACAGGGTTGACACAATAAAACTCGGGGATATGTTTCTCGAGTACGAAAACGGCGATTTGAATAGTAAGCCTTTGAAGTGTATGCCTTTCAGAGTTTCAAAGCCTTATGACGCTTTGTTATATAACATTCATCATGTGCAGTATTTGCTTCAAAAATTTGAACAGAAAGAGTTTTCTTATACGCTTGATGATATTGTAACATCGGACAGAGATTATCTTAATCAACTTTACAGTGAAGCTATGCATAGTGATATATTTAAGCGTGATAGAATGATGAAATTAATGGATAGTGGCGTTACTGTTGCTGAAATGTGCTATCATGGACTTGTCAATACAAATCAAGCTTATCAAATGATGATATTTGAACAGCTTTATAAGCGTGGTAAATATAATATCGATAAAGCTAAAGAAGAAGATAGGCTCCTTGGCTTAGATAACCCGTTTGATAATGTCGTGAATTCAGCTTTAGAAAAACCGAAGCCACAACAAGTAAAGAAATCTACAAGAAGAAAAACTAGTCCTCTTGTTTCTGCTGATTAATTAAATAGTTTAATTTATCGTTTGTATCTTCTTGTTTTTCAAGCATTTCTCGTTCTAACTTGTCACACTTTATCGACAGTCTGATAATGTAAAAAGGCATGATAAATTGTAGTATTGAGTAGCACACAATTAATATTAGTGTTATCGGATTGTTGCATAGTGATATAATGAATTCGATAAATGCTTCTAATTGTTGTAGTGATGATATATTCATAATATATTCTCCTTTGTGTATATTTTGAAATATTATACTATAACTTATGTCGGCGCGCCAGTGTTTATATTGTGTTTGATGTGTTAATTGCGCGCTCGTCAAGCTAGCGCCCGAAGCCGGTTATCGGGTCAATAACTTAAATTGACGCCTTTGTCTTTCACCCGTAGGAGGCTTCTCCAAAGGGCGCTACAGTGAAGTGTAAAGGCAGCTTGCTTTATGTAGTGGATGTCCTGTCATAGAGAACACATACGATAAAAAGTGAATTGTCAAGGGCAAAAAGTGGGTGCAGTATAAACCCGCTTTTTGTTTATATACCCTTTACAATTTGCTTTTTATCACTTCGTAGCGTGGAGTCAGCAAGCTGTAGTGGGGTTTATCAATATTATATATATAATTAAATTACAATACTATATTGACAAGTTAAGTCTTTTAATTTATATTATTGTTCGTAAGGTAATCACTTCGTTAAACAAGACTTTAGCGAAATGATTACCACATGACAAAATATAAATAAAAAAACTTAATTTGTCAATATAGTATTATAATTTAATTATATATATACTATTACTACACCTCTCAACAGCTTAGTGACACCTCTATAAAAATGATTAAATACTAATCGTCAAGGCTAAAATGCACAAAAAGCGGGCTTGTACCTACGCCCACTTTTTGACCTTGACTATTAATATTTAATCGTGTGTGTTCTCTATGACAGGACACCCACTACATAAAAGCAAGCGTGCGCATAATAAATGGACATCATTCCACGAAACAGCAAAGGTGCGCCGACAAACACAGTGACACACGCAACAAAAATCCCCCTTGTCGCTATTTTATAGCGACATTCCCCCAAACGGGGGAAAAGGAATTTTGGGAAGTACCCCCAACCCCCTACATAGGGGGCTAAAACTTGACGAGTGCGCAATGTACACATCAAATAATTAAAACTATGGCGCACAGACATAAGTTAATGTATAATAGATAAAACCATATACACGGAGGAGAACCATGCTATGAATTTTGTAGAATTTTTTGTATCACTATGTAGCAACCCTATAACACTAATATTAATTGTCTGCTATGGAATACTTCAATTTATCATGCCATTCTTAATTATTCGTTTATCCATTAAATGCGACAAACTAGAATATGAAATGCTAATGGAACACGCAGATACACACGATAAATTAAACTATTTAATTAATCAGCAGAAACCGAAGAACTAGTTTTTTTTCTTGTCGTTTTCTTTACTTGTCGTTGTTTCGGCTTTTCCATAGCTGAATCAACGACATTTTCATTTTCAAACGGATTTTCTAATTCTAACAGCCTATATTCTTCTTTTGCCCTGTCAATATTATATTTTCCACGCTTATACAACTGCTCAAATATCATCATTTGATACGCTTGATTTGTATTGACAAGACCATGATAGCACATTTCAGCAACCGAAACACCGCTATCCATTAACCTCATCATTCTGTCACGCTTAAATATATCACTATGCATTGCCTCACTGTAAAGTTGGTTTAAATAATCTCTGTCAGAGGTTACAATATCATCAAGAGTATATGAAAAATCTTTCTGCTCAAACTTTTGTAACAAATATTGTGCATGATGAATATTATACAACAAAGCGTCATAAGGCTTTGATACTCTGAAAGGCATACATTTTAAGGGCTTACTATTTAAGTCTCCATTCTCATATTCGAGAAACATATCACCGAGTTTTATCGTATCAACCCTATCAGCAAACTCCAAATATACATGAATATGGTTTTTATCCTGTATATTTGTTTCCTTATCATACTCTCCATGATGTTTAATATAATACCAAAATGCAACCTCACCACTCCTTGATAAATAATCGAGTTTTGCCTTTAAGAATTCCTCTGTATTGTAGCTAATTGTCGATATCGGTTTACTTGTTTTCATGCTTAATATCCCCCTTGTATGTATTTACCATGCTATTAAATATTATTATTCTAATAACTTCACTTTCAGACTTACCCAATTTCAGTGACATATCATGCAAAAATATAGACATATCATCATCACAACGAAATAACTTTGTATTACATTTATGCATAAAATAAACTCCTTTCAATGTAAAATTGTCCGATTTGTATTACAAAAATGCAACTAATTTTTACCGCTATTCGTGGATAGCGGTAAATGTTCACAGTGGGGGCGCAGGCTTCATTAGAAGCCTTTGCGCCTTTTCCCCCTGTGCGTTAATCTCCTAGCTTGTCCCAATGTTCCTTCTAAGCTATTATCAAGAGGCTCAACAACAATCGGGTTAAACTCATCCCGATTAAACTTATCTTTAAAATCTTTGACTAGTTGCTTAGTGTCGTAAGAATTATAAAGAGCGTCAGTAGCTAAAAATACCTTTTTACGCTTGATAGGACTAACCAACTTAGGGTTTAAGCTACACTCTAAATCATATGGGTCATATATAGTTTGAGTGCAAATTCTCCATGTTTTAGAACACTCTAACCACTGCACCGCACATTGGCGGAAATTCTTGTCACACATACCAAACCTCTGTGAAGCTAATAACAAAGTCTTATTCTGCTTTCTGATTTGATTAAGAGTGTACAAAAACTGTGTCTCTCCAATACGATTATTTTTATAGTTTCTCGAATTCATAAGAGAACCAACCTCGTCAATAACATAAACAATACACTGCCCGTCATAATCCTGTTCGTCCATCAACTGCTCAAAATACTCGAAGCGCTCGAAAGGAACATCATGCAAGTCAATATTACTTATAAATTTAATATTGTCGTAACGCTTGTATATCTCACGACAATATTTAGATATTGATAAACTTTTACCACCACCATATAAACCGCCATATATATATATGCCATAATTGCTATATTTCTTCCATTTTCGCCCCTTTATATACTTATATATATCCTTTATCGCATAATATAACAAATGAGGTATATGGGTTAATATGAACGGAATAACAGGGAATGAATAACCGATAATAAACATCAGTATAAGTATTACAAGTGTCACTACTTCCACCCCCTCACAAAATCAAAGAACAAAGCGAAGAGGTCAATCAACATAACAAACACAAACAGCTCCGTTAGAAATTCTCCGTTAAATTCCATTGTACTAAATAATTGTATAGCTAAATCCTTCAACATTATTTTATCCCCTTTCTATTAATAAGTTTGTTATAGATATGACCGACAATAAACTTGGCAACCTCGAACACGAAGAAAGCAAGCAAGAGGTTGTATATCTTTACAAGTACATCAACATCCGTTAATGTGCCTATTTCTTTAATATATTCAAATGTCATATATAAATCCCCTTTCATTCTCTCAAAATTGATACAATAACACCGAAAATCGCAACAAGACCGACAAATATAAAACAATCCCACATTGAAAAGGTATAACCGCATATTGTAAAATCGATATCCATGACGTCATGTGGGAGAGTAAACAACCAATAAGCTAAATCTGAAATTTTCATGTTTACCCCCTTATAAACTTAAAGAGTGCTATAACAACCATAGCGCTAACTAAACCAATAAGCAAAGCCCATATTTCAGAGGGAAGAAAACTAAACAAGTCTTTATAGAAAAGAACAAGTTGCGTGTAATTATGCTCAAGAGAATTCAATGTACTAGAGGCATTAAAACCACCGCCATAAGCCTCATTATCATTGTAGACATAATCCTCGGGATAATACTCACTATTAGAAGTCTTAGTATCACTAGGGATGTTTGAGCCTGAAACGCTTTCAACTTCCTCATATTTACTTGTTTCAGTTATCAAATCAAAAGTAACACGAACCCAGTTGCTGCACTTATTCCCACTAACATTACGAGCGTAAAATATAACCTCCGAAAGAACAGGCTCTTTGTAAGGGAGGAGGATATTATAACCTTGATAGAATTCTTTAAAACCTAAAGATTTTCTATCAGTGTCAATACCTTTAAGCAAATCGTCAGTCGAAAAACTAGTATTAAAAATCGTACCCTTATTGTCATAAGAACCGAGCTCGGTTTTACCAGACCTAAATATCTGTTCTTTATCCGAATACTGCTTAGAAGCAAAATTGCCATAGATAGGTGTTAATCTTAAATCGACAGCAACTTGAAGTTTATAATCATCATGAGGAACGGACTGCTTACAATTAAAAAGGTAATCGTGTCCATTAACTTGACATTGAGCCATGAGGGGAATTTCAACACTAATATCATATTCAACCTCTTGTATAGGCTGATATATAGGATTATTAACTTCGCCTGTATCTAAATAATTATATAAATCGCCATAATTACTAAAAACACAAGCATTCGATTCAAAGCGTATAAACTCGTTATGTGTAGAAGTATCATAACCATAATATTGCTGAACCGAACAATTATTATAATCATAACTAGACACATATAACTGTTCATCATTCATACTTACGCTAATATTATAAGCCAATCCACGAGATTTAGATAAAAGGCCAAATGATAATTGACCGTTATTTTCACGAACATATGCCCCACAATCAAGCGAATTATAAGTAAATATCTGATAATATTCAGCACCCTCATAATTTGTTACAACACAAAGATATGCATCATAAAAAGCATTAGCTTTTTGCAAAAAATATAATGCATTTTTTGTTTCAGACGCAAACACATATTGTACGCACCCAAACACGAACGCAAAAACTAAAATTAAACAACTGAATATAGAAAATATGTTATATTTTGATTTGTTTAATATTTTAATATATATCACTCCTTTCATAAAAAAAGGGGCAAGTTAATGCCCCTAAAAAGCAAACATTAATGATTAATGTTTGAACTTTCTGTAAATGCCAATGCCAAGAGGGACAAGAGTACCGCCAACAAAAATGACAGCAAGTAACTCATTCTGTGTCACAAAACCTAACATTGTAGTAACAAGTGTCATAACATCAGACACCGCATTAGTGAGAACCTCAGTCATACAAATATCTCCTTTCTTAAAATGATTATTATGGAACGCTCACACGACCCCACTCACCTAAATACTTTCGCTTGAAAAACAGCTCAAGTATTCTTAACGGCTCGTTACCGGGTATTGTGCACTCCGTGGGCAAGCAAGTATACAAAGCCCAAGACGATTGACAAGGAATCGAACCTTAATTTGCTCCGCAACTTTAGCAATCAATCGTGATAGTTAAGGGGGTTCAAGGAAGTACCTTGCTCCCCCCTTATAACAGCCTTATTGTATTGGCTGTTGGGAGTTAAGGCTGTAAAGGGCAAGACAAGTGCTGCGCACCCTTGACAGCCTTATTTTTTTTCCTTTACTTTGTTGGCACTGGTTCAAAGCTATTAACAATTAACTGCTGAAAACTGTACTTACCCCAAGCGTTATACCCACACGAAATAAATATCTCTTTACCAGTAAACTTCTCCATAGCAGACAACTCTGCATCATTGACAGAAAACTTGAATTCCGCTCCGTCCTGTTCTAAAATAGCGGAACGATAAACTTTACCATTTTTACTCTTGTACTCGTCTACTCCTTTAAAAACAAAAGGCTTGTCCAACTCGGCATATCTATTAATATAGTTGCCATTTCTCACTTCAAACATATAAACACTCACTTTCTCCCCGTACGCACGATAGGACAGCTATTTTAAAAGCATAAAAAAAAGTCATTATGCCACAACATTTTTTTTGTGGTATAATGACTAAAGTTTCTTGTTAATCATTTAGGACATCCGTCCATCAATTCGCCAAAGTGCTTATTTAGCAAAATCTATTTATCATTGCATTAGCGGCTATTCGCACGCATGAGCAATGACAAATAGACTATCGCTAAACCGCTTGACTTTAGCGAAGTGAATAGTATGTATCAGGACTTTATAAGCTCTACTGTTTTCTATTATTTTATATTCTGCGAGGTAATTATTTATGGCAACTAAAACATATACAGAACAACAAAACATCAAGTACAAGAAGAAGCTTAATGAGCTTCTAGATATTCTGCCTGATTTCTGCACTGAATATTTTGACAGTCTTGAATTTAATAAGCAGCCGCGCACTAAGGTTGCTTATGCTATGGATATTAAAGGCTTCTTTGAGTTTCTGATTGAGACAAAACCTGAGTATAATAAATATAAAATAAAGAATTTTACGCCACAAGACCTTGATAAGCTTGATGGAACAGATATTACGAAATATCTTAGATATGTTAAGTTATATAAGAAAAACGGACGTGATGTAACTAATTCAGAAAGTGCTGCCAAGCGTAAATTGTGTTCATTAAGACGCTTTTATGCCTACTACTACCGTTATGAAATAATTAAATCTAATCCAACCCTTAAAGTTGACATGCCTAAGATTCACGAAAAAGCTATAATACGAATGGACCCTAATGAGGTTGCAGAATTTCTCGACAATGTAGAATCAGGCAACAAGCTTACCAAGACACAGTTAAACAGCCATGAAAAGCTTAAGACTAGAGATTTAGCACTACTTACACTTATGCTTGGCACTGGTATCCGAGTGTCAGAATGTGTGGGACTTGATATTAATGATGTGGATTTTGATAATGACCGTATTAAAGTTATAAGAAAAGGTGGTTCTGAGAGTTTTGTCTACTTTGGTGATGAAGTCCGTGAAGCACTTCTCGATTATATGGAAGAACGAAAGAATATTACACCTGAAGATGGTCATGAGAATGCTCTTTTTATCTCTGCCAAGAATAAACGTTTATGTGTCAGATCTGTTGAGATGCTTGTCAAGAAATATGCACAGACAGTTACTACCGTAAAGCATATCACTCCGCACAAGTTGAGAAGTACATATGGTACTAATCTTTATCAGGAAAGCCAGGATATATACCTTGTGGCTGATGTTTTAGGACATAAAGATGTTAATACAACCAGACGCCATTATGCTGAAATTGTAGATGAAAATAAGCGCTCAGCCCGCAATATTGTAAAGCTGCGTAAAGATTGAGACCAATCTACTATTGATATATCTCTCTCCACTCCATATCGCCTCTCTCTAAAGACTTTACAAGAAGCTCTGCTGTGGCTAGATTAGTTGCAAGAGGTATATTATACATATCACAAAGCTTACATATATTGTCTGAATCAGGCTCATGAGCTAAAGGATTGACTGCTTCTCTTAAGAAAATAACAAGATCAATCTGATTATGCTCTATCTGCGCACATAACTGCTGGTCACCTCCGAGATGGCCAGCCAGAAACTTGTGTACAGTGAGATTGGTTACTTCCTCAATAAGTCTTCCCGTTGTTCCTGTTGCAAAAAGCTGGTTCTTATTGAGAATACCCTTATATGCTATGCAGAAATTCTGCATCAGTCTTTTCTTAGAATCATGTGCTATTAAACCAATGTTCATTTAAGTTTCCCCCCTGGATGTAAAATGTTTAACCTCTGAAATCCTCAGCAAATATATCATCATCTCTGTCCACATTTCTCTGGAGACTGACATTAAGAACCATCCCCATAGATATAAATAAAGTAAGAAGAGATGAAATACCACAGCTAAAGAACGGCAACGGAATACCCGTATTAGGAAGAATCCACGATACTACTCCAATATTAATAAATGTCTGGAAACCTATATATGCTGCTATTCCGCAACACAATAGCCGTCCCTCAAAATTTTTAGCTCTTACTGCTGCTATTATACACTCTAAAACTATAAGAAACAACAAAAGAATTGTAATGCAACATCCTGCAAAGCCTAATTCTTCTCCGATTACAGCAAATATAAAATCATTCTGAGCCTCTGCAATATAACCGGCATTCTTAAGGGATGAGGTATCCTTATTATTAAGGCCTTTACCTGTAAGCCTTCCGGAACCAATAGCCTGTACAGCATATGCCTGCTGATACGTACCTGCATCATTCTCGTTGACATCCTCAGACTTATTACCCTCAATAAAGTCAACAATTCTCTGTCTTTGGTACCCCTTAATAAGAATTGGGTCTTCAACAGACACAACATATATAAGAAATGCTGAAATAACCGGAACAGCAATTAGCAGCGATATTCCAATAATCTTATAGCTTAATCCTGCACAAAACAAAACTGTTACGACAATAAGACATAAGAGAATTGTTGTTGAAAGATTTGGCTGGAGTGCAACCAATAATATTGGAAACAATGTCAATCCCGCAACAAGAGCAAGAAATTTAAAAGTATTGAGTCTTTCTTTATTAACAGCAATTAATTTGGCAAGAAGTATAATAAGTGCCAGTTTTAAGAATTCTGATGGCTGAAGCTGAACCGGTCCTAACCTAAACCATCTTGTAGCACCGTGGCTTGAACCACCGAAAACTGTAAGAACACCTATAAGCATGACAAGAACAATTCCATACCATATCCAGTAATACTTCAAAAGCCAGTTATAATCAATGAAAGATACAACAATCATAATCATAAAAGACAAAAGCATTCCTGCTCCCTGTTTTATCGTATACGCATGATTAGCACTATTAACAACCATTAATGCAAATACTGATGTGACAATTAATATAAACACCAGTACAAAATTGTATGAACGCAGCTTATATTTCTTTAACATATTAAAATCCTATCTGTTTTCGCCATTTCTCATATCTTTAATAGGAATATTAGCAAAAATCGCAGGAACGGAACCATTGTTTGAATCAGATTCTGTTGAAGTAATCTGAATATCAAGTCCGTCTGTATCTATTTCCATATATTTAGAAATGACTTTAATAATATCATTCTTAATCATTTCCATAACTTCAGGTGAACAATTAGCCCTGTCAGAAACAAGCAAAAGCTTTAATCTGTCCTTGGCAACATCACTTGAGCCTTTTTTCTTAAACAAATCAAGTAATCCCATATTTAATTCCTCCCCAGATAAGCCTATAACTTATCATATACATATTAATTCTTCTTATCACTCTTAAAAATAGAAGAAAGCTTCTTAAAGAAACCTCCCTTACCATTAAGATCAAGGAAAGGAACCTCTTCACCGGTAATTCTGCGGCAGATATTCATGTACGCCTTTCCTGCAAGGCTGTCATCTCCTACAAGAGGCTGTCCCTTGTTAGTTGCAACAACAATATTCTCATCGTCTGGAACAGCACCAATAACATTAAGCTGTAAAATGTCATTAACATCATCAATTGACATCATTTCGCCTCTGTTAACCATATCCATTCTAATTCTGTTAACAATCAAATCCTCATGATTTTGAAGACCATGGGCATCTAATAACCCTACAATTCTGTCAGCATCTCTGATAGCTGAAACCTCCGGTGTAGTTACAACTAATGCTCTGTCTGCTCCAGCGATAGCATTCTGGAATCCCTGCTCAATACCGGCAGGACAGTCGAGAATTATGTAATCAAATCCTTCCGGATCGTTCTTAATCTCATCAATAACCTTAATCATCTGCTCTGGTGTTACAGCAGACTTATCTCTTGTCTGGGCTGTTGGAAGAAGGAAGAGCTTAGGGCATCTCTTATCAGCTATCATTGCCTGCTTTAATCTGCAATTTCCCTCAACAACATCAACAAGATTATATACAATACGGTTCTCAAGTCCTAATACAACATCAAGATTTCTAAGGCCTGTATCAGTATCAATCATAACAACCTTCTTACCAAGTTTCGCAAGGCCTGTACCAATATTAGCTGTGGTTGTAGTCTTACCTACTCCGCCTTTTCCTGATGTTACAACTATAACTTCACTCATATTAA
>CAMEVC010000017.1 GCA_945939115.1 uncultured Eubacterium sp. | reverse complement strand
AGCTGCTAAAGCAACTTGTTTAAGTCTGCCTCGTCAGTATTAAACTAACTAGCTTAAATAAAATACCAAAACTTACTGTTTAGGTTCGTGTATCTTTCGATACTCGCAAGATTCATTAATGAATCATTAAAATTCTCAAAGAATTTCAAGGTTGTCTTTCTATTCAATTATCAAAGAACTGATTATCAGCTTGTCGTTTTTCGCCGACAGCTTAATTAGGATATCATCGCCAAATTTATTTGTCAAGAACTTTTTTCTCATTTCGTCACATTTTTTTAAAGTTGCTATATATTGTGTATGTAGTTCTTAACCACTACAATTTCTGTAGCGTAATATGTGCATATTGCGCACTGCTATTTGGCAAACAAAAAGCCATTCATACTTGATGAACGGCTTTAGCGGAGAGGATGGGATTCGAACCCATGCGCCCGTGAAGACAAACGGTTTTCAAGACCGCCCCGTTATGACCACTTCGGTACCTCTCCATACTATTTAACTTCATCGCACCAGCGACTTGATTATATTATCATTCAATTAACACTTTGTCAACAGCTATTTTTACTTTTTTTCATTATTTGCAGATTTTATTATTCAACCAATAAAAAAGGTGCCTCACCAGCTCTTAAACTGTCGAAGCACCTTATATCCTTATATATTGTTATGAATCAATTACTGAACGTTATTTCCCTGATTCTGTACCGGCTGCTGCGGTGCCTGTGCGTATCCCTGTGGCTGTACCGGCTGCTGTGGTGCCTGTGCATATCCCTGTGGCTGTACCGGCTGCTGTGGTGCCTGTGCATATGTCTGAGTATATGTAGCCTTAGCTGTTCCAACAAGACCATCAAGCGGATTAAGCTTTGCACCTGAATTATCCTTCCATACATATGGCTTAACAACAAGTTCATTAATCCAATATGAAGCAATCATAATAAGAATCATGATTAACTCAAGAAAGAATCCAACTGATACAGTACCCTTGAAGAATACATCTGAACTTATTCCAAATGCACCGAGACTGCTTGCAAACTCCTTAGCTGTCTTGATATCTCCATTACCAACAATTAATGCAAGCAACATACAGATAAGGTCCAAAACAGATACACCAATAGCTGCTATTGTTATCATCTGTGTACCATTCCACACATATAATGCAATCGCTACTATTGCAAGTATAAGACATAAAACTCCAAAGAAATTGTAGCTTACAAGATTCTTTGAGATTGAGGATGCCGGAACACCTGTTGAAGACATACTATACTGATAAAGTGCTGATGGCTTTAACTTGTAGAACGGAAGGAATGTGAAAACAAATGCCAAAAACGCAGCTACAGCGCCAACAATGTTGATGTTTTTAACCGAAAAGTTATTCATACTAATCTCCTTAATTTATAAAATTTTAATTAATTATAATATTTTTTTCATTATTCGTCAACTATTCATTCAAAATATAATATATGCGAATTATAATATGTCATTGATACCGCCCTTCTTCAGGCTATAATATCACGGATAAATATCCCGGCAATTTCCATATCTTCAGGTGTTGTTATTTTTATATTTCTGTAATCACTTCTTACCAGTCTAACCCCGCATTTCTCATATTTCTCGACCACCATTGCGTCATCTGTCACACCGTCAAACTCTCCGCTGCTATACATTTTAGCATAAGCGGATTTTATTGTATCCGCAGAAAAAACCTGTGGTGTCTGAACCTGCCACAGCGTATTTCTGTCAGGAGTATCTATGGCTATGCCCTTATCTCCGGATACTTTTATTGTATCCTTCACAGGCACTGCTGCCACACATGCACCGCTTTGCACAGCTTCATTATAACAATCCTCTATTATTTTACGGGTTACGCATGGTCTTGCCCCGTCATGCACGAAAATAATCCCGGTATCATCTGCATTTTTCAGGCCTTCCCACACAGAGTCATACCTCTGGGCGCCGCCTTCCACAACCGCAGACACTTTTCCCAACTCATCTCCCAGTATATTTTGCTTCACATAATCTATATATTCACTCGCAGTCACAAGGATTATATGGTCTACAAAGCTGCAATCCTGAAATGCTTTAAGCGAATAATATATTACAGGTCTGCCATTAAGCATCATGTATTGCTTGGGTATGGAACTGTTCATTCTGCTGCCGCTGCCCCCAGCAAGCACAATAGCTGTATTCATTATATACGCTCTCCTAATTTGAGATTCGGCACAGCATTTAAATCATACCCATGCCTTACACCTTTAATATATTCGTAATAAGCTGCCGCTCCTATCATGGCGGCATTATCTGTACACAGTTTTGGCGATGGAGAAAAAAATCTGATGTTATTCTTCTCGCACTCCTGCTTTACAGTTTCTCTTAAAGCTGAATTGGATGCAACTCCGCCGGCTATAGCAAGCTTGTCCATTCCGCTCTCTTTTGTAAGCCGTACCGCTCTCGATACCAGCGCATCAACAACCGCTTTCTGAAACGAAGCTGCAACATCAGCACGGTTAATCTCTTCGCCATGCATATTAGCTGAATTAATGTAATTAAGTACTGCGGATTTAATTCCGCTGAATGAAAAATCATAAGGTGCATCATCTACATGGGCTCTGGGAAACTCTAGCGCATCAGGATTACCTTCTTTGGCAAGCTTGTCTATCTTAGGTCCACCCGGATAGCCCAGTCCTATCGCTCTTGCAACCTTGTCAAATGCTTCTCCAGCTGCATCGTCTCTTGTCTTTCCCACAATCTCATACTCGCCGTAATCATTGACCTTTACAAGATGAGTGTGTCCCCCTGAGACAACAAGCGCAACAAATGGCGGTTCCAGTTCCTTATTCTCCACATAATTAGCGCTTATATGTCCCTCAATATGATGAACTCCGACAAGCGGCTTATTTTTTGCAAATGCAATTGCCTTTGCCTCTGCAACTCCTACAAGAAGAGCGCCTACAAGTCCCGGTCCGTAAGTCACTCCTATAGCCGTGATATCGTCAAGCGTCACCCCGGCATCTGATAATGCCATCTTAACAACCGGATTGATATTTTCTATATGTTTTCTTGAAGCGATTTCCGGAACAACCCCTCCATACTCTGTATGAATAGCTATCTGTGTATTTATCACATTTGACAATACTTCTCTTCCATTCCTGACAACTGCTGCCGCTGTCTCATCACAGGAACTCTCTATTGCAAGAATAAGCACATCTTCTTTATCAGCCATCTCAACCTCCTATCATTACTCATCATTTTCCGATTCTGCAAGTTCCCAGAAAAGAATCTTCCAATGTCCGTCATTATCCTTTCTAAGTGTAAACTTAGTATGTGAATCTATAAGCTTATCTCCCTGTCTTATATAATAAACAAGCACAATTGATGCATACTGCCTGTCTTTAAATGTTGAGTATTTCGTCTTCGTCGCACTCTGAATCACATAGGAACTGATTCTTGTCTTAGTTGACCTGTAATTACTTATGTCTTCTTTCAACTTTTCAAAGAAATCCGCATCTGTCTGGGTATTCCTAAGCTCATCGTCAAACATCAGTCTTGCCTGTCTTCCAAGCCCCTCTATCTGTTCATCTGTCAGTTCCTTATCATAATATGCCTTCGTTATCCTTGCATATAAATCAACAACATCCTTTGGTGATTCAGGATAATTAGCCATAATATCCTTAGAAATAAGCACAGAAACTTCACTGGTGTCTGCTGCGATATCAGTTGCATCCTTATCGGCGTCTTTGTTAGCCAGATAATGATAATATCCCAGTCCCAGTATCACCAAAACCGCTATTACGATTATAGTCCTTCCGTACTTTTTCATATCTAATCCTCATCATCAAACTTTAGTTCTATTGTTCTTCCGTCATTCGCAGCAATTACATCTGGAAAAATCTTTCTTATCCTGTCGACATAGTCCTGCGGTCTCACCAGTGACGGGCTGTAATGTGTGAGCCACATCTGTTTTACCTGCGCTTTCTTGGCAAGCTCTGCCGCCTCTGCAAATGTCATATGCTTATATTCTTTAGCTTTAGCTTCTTTTCCATCTTCTCCATACATACCTTCGCATATAAACAGATCAGAACCCTTGGCATTATCAACAATGGAAGGCACCGGTCTTGTGTCCGTACAGTAGGTAACTTTAAGTCCCTTTCTTGCATCTCCCATAACCATGTCCGGCGTAATAATCTTATCATCTATTACTACTTCTGTCCCATGCTGCAGCTTATTCCACATATTACATGGAATATCAAGCGCTCTTGCTTTCTCAACATCAAATTTGCCAATACGCGGAATACTTATTGAATACCCATAGCATGTCACTGCATGATTAACCCTGAATGCCTCTATCTCATATCCGCATATCGATAAATGTTCCTGCGCCCCCGTAAGTTCTATCAGATTAAGTTCAAATGGCAGTTCCGGTGCTATAACCCTTAACGACGTAACGACTTTAGCCAACCCCTTAGGTCCCACCAGCGTCAGCGGTTTTTTCCTGTCTGAATTACCTATTGTTAAAAGCAATCCCGGCAGACCACTGATATGATCCGCATGATAATGTGTAAAACATATTACATCTATCGGATTAAAGCTCCATCCCTTCTGCTTAACTGCAATCTGAGTACCCTCTCCGCAATCTATCATAAGGCTGCTGCCATTATAGCGCATCATTAAAGATGTCAGCCATCTCCCCGGCAAAGGAAGCATGCCACTTGTTCCAAGTAAACATACATCAAGCATTTACCGCACCTCCGTTTTTATTATACAACACCATATAGTGTATAGTCCATTAATTTAACCAAATATATTGTAGTTCTTAATCTATTGTCTTGGACATAACCAGTGCATCCTCCACTGGTTTTTCATAAAAATTTTTTCTAACCCCAATCTGAACATATCCCATCTTCTTATAAAGATTAACAGCAGCTTCGTTACTCTTTCTCACTTCCAGAAAATATGTGACCACATTTTTACTCATGCCTCGCTTTTCCATTTCTTTCATGAGTGTTTCTGCGATTCCCAATCTCCTGAACCCGCCTGACACCGCCATATTGGTAATATTGCCTTCACCAAGGACTGTCCAGAGTCCGCAATATCCGGCTATTTGCCCGTTCATCTCACACACAAGATATATGTTATCATTCGATTGACAAGCATCCTCAAAAGATTTCTGCGACCACGGTATTGAGAATATCTGCTTTTCAATCATTTCAACCTGTTCCGTATCAGATACCTTCATCGGTCTTATAATATAATCATGATTCATGCTCAGCCTTCTCTCTTTCTGCCTGTGAAGGCCTTAAATATTCAGGCTTCATCTCATCCGCAGAGACAAACAATCCTTCCTGTGCCATCTGCATTGCAAGCAGCGCTATAGAACCCGCCCTCTGGCTCTTAATCTGCGGCGGTGCAATAACACATTTATCTCCAAGTTGCTGTTTAAGGAAGTCTCCTGCAACATCTGCCCCGTCACCGGTAAGCACAACCTTCCTGTCAAGTCCTGCAAGCTCCTGTGCAAGTTCCTCGTAAGATATAAGGCTCACATCCTTCTTAGTCACAAGCCTGTTCCCCTCAAATGTATAGATTCCACTATACAGATGCTTTCTTCTTGCATCCATAACAGGACAGATATATCTGTCATCTCCATAAAGATTGTATGCCATGGCAGCAAGCGTTGGCACCGACACCATCTTCTTATCAAGAGCCAGCGCAATACCTTTTCCTGTAGCTGCGCCAATTCTCAATCCCGTGAAGGAACCCGGGCCTTCTGAAACTGCAATTACATCCACATCCTCCGGTTTCATTTGAATCATAGAAAATATCTCATCAATCATGGGAAGCAATGTCTGGGAATGAGTCATCTTATGGTTAATAGTATATTCCGCTATAAGTGTAGTCTCATCCATTATTGCAACAGATGCTGTTACCGCTGAACTTTCTATCGCTAATATCCGCATATTTCCTCCTTAACCGACAGTTATTTTTCTGTAGTCAAAACCTTTTTCAAGATTCTTCTCTATAACTATCTCAATCGCATCCTCCGGGATAATCTCTTTAATAAGGCTGCTCCACTCAATAAGACATACTCCCTCTGAATAAAAATATTCCTCATAACCCAGCTCGTCCATCTCTTCTATATCACCAATCCTGTATACATCAAAATGATACAATGGCAGTCTTCCATCGTGATATTCCTGGATTATTGTAAATGTCGGACTGTTTACAGGCTCCTCAATCCCAAGCCCTTTGGCAAAACCCTGTGTAAATACAGTCTTGCCCACGCCTAAATCACCGTTCAGACAGTATATTTGTCCAGGAAGTGCCTTAAGCCCCATCTCATATCCGGTTTCAAATGTTTCCTTTGCGCTAAATGTTTCTTTAACCATATTAACCACCAGACTATCTGGATATAGCCTTTCTAAGTTTAGTTTTATTGACTTTTACCTGAAATGGCTTAAGTTTCTTCTCACACATTTCCACAAATTCTGCTGCCTGCTCTCCCATGCTGTCTACTGTCAGCACGTTAGCTCTCACGGCTGAAAGGTAGAGTATAAGATTATTTCCTGTGAATTTAACTTTATAAATCTGCTCCCACAATAAATCCTCTGACATATCATTCTGGCTTACAATAATCTTGTCCTCGCCGACACTGTAATGCATCGGTGCTTTGAACGCAGCTACCGTCTTCATCTGTTTCTTGCTGCTCATTCTCATGCTGATATATGGATAGAGCAGGAAGAACAGTCCGAAAATTGCCATCATCACAATATATTTAGTTGACATTCCAAACGCAATTCCAAGCACGCACATAACCAGAGCAAACACAGCGAATATATACCCAAACACTCCTCCAACATTATGCAGATTGTGATACATTTTGAAATTGTTGAGTGCCTTCTCTGTAACAACGCTGTCAAATTCTATTCTTTCTTCCATACAGCATCTCCTTTTAGCGCATAAATTTAGCAAGTCCTGATAGATTGAGTCCCTCATTCTTTGGCTTTCTGTCCTGTCTGTTGCCATTATTCCTGTGGTTCTTGCCCTTTGAAGAATTGTCCCTTGCAAATTTCCTATTGGCAGCTTCCTTCTCGTCAAGAATCATAGAAAGAGATATTCTCGCCTTCGGAATATCCACATCAATAACTCTTACATCTACAATATCCCCAACACTAACCACATCAAGAGGATGTTCAACTCTTCTTGTACTGCTCATCTGGGAAATGTGAACAAGTCCGTCCTGATGAACTCCTATATCGACAAATGCGCCAAAATCAATTACATTTCTCACAGTGCCCTTAAGAATCATTCCCGGTGTGAGGTCCTTCATATCAAGTACATCTTTTCTTAAGATAGGCTTAGGCATTTCATCTCTTGGGTCTCTTCCCGGCTTCTCAAGCTCTTTAATTATATCCTCAAGTGTCATCTCACCGATTCCAAGTTCCTGAGCCATTTTCTGGATGTCCTGAACCTTGCTCTTAAGCCCGATAAGCTCACCCGAAGTTATAGAATTAATATCATAACCGAGAAGAGTGAGAAGCTTTGTTGCAGCTTCATAACTCTCAGGATGTACGCTTGTTGCATCCAGCGGATTATCTCCCCCGGAAATTCTCATAAAGCCTGCACACTGCTCAAAAGCTTTAGGGCCAAGCTTTGCAACCTTCAACAACTGCTTTCTGTTTGTGAATCTTCCGTTGGTCTCCCTGTATTCAACAATATTCTTAGCAACTGCCTTTGATATTCCTGAAATGTATTCAAGAAGCGAAGCAGAAGCTGTATTTAAATCCACGCCAACCTTATTAACGCTGTCCTCCACAACGCCGGTAAGAGTATTTTCAAGCTTTTTCTGGTTCATATCATGCTGATACTGTCCAACACCTATTGACTTAGGGTCTATCTTAACAAGCTCCGCCAATGGGTCCTGAACTCTTCTGGCAATTGATACAGCACTCCTCTGTGCAACATCAAAGTCAGGGAATTCCTCTGTAGCAAGCTTACTTGCTGAATACACAGAAGCACCTGCCTCATTAGTAATAACATAATCCACCGGAAGATTCATCTCATGTATCATGTCTGATATAATCTTTTCCGATTCCCTTGATGCCGTTCCGTTACCGCAGGATATAAGATTGACGTTATATTTATCAATAAGCTTCTTAACCTCCGCTTTAGATTCCTCAACCTTATTATGTGGTTCTGTCGGGTAAATAACCTTAGTTGCAAGAACCTTTCCTGTCGGGTCTACAACAGCCAGCTTACATCCTGTTCTGAATGCCGGGTCCCAGCCCAGAACAACTTTGCCGGCAATAGGCGGCTGAAGAAGCAGCTGTTCAAGATTCTTTCCAAATACTTTAATTGCTCCATCCTCAGCAGTCTCTGTAAGACTGCTTCTTATCTCCCTCTCAATAGCCGGAGCTATAAGACGCTCGTAGGAGTCAGCTATACATCTCTTCAGGTATTCTTCTGTAAATGTATTATCCTTTAAAATATTTTTCTCAAGATACCGTAATATTCTCTCCTCTGGTGCATCAACTTTAACTGTGAGGAATTTCTCATCCTCTCCACGGTTGATTGCCAGTATTCTGTGTCCAGGGATTGTTGAAAGTGCTTCGCTGTAATCATAATAATTCTCATATACAGACTGTGCCTTTTCATCCTTGGCAGCCACAACAAGCTTGCCCTCTTTCATAGTAATATCTCTTATGTATGTCCTGTAATCAGCTACATCAGAAATCTGCTCAGCGATAATATCAAGAGCTCCTGCTATAGCATCATCAGCGCCGGCAACCTCCTTGCCCTCCTCCTCACTGATGAATTCAGCAGCCTTTAAAGTAATATCTTCCTTTGCATCCTGTGCGTAAATATACTGTGCAAGAGGCTCAAGCCCCTTCTCCTTGGCAATTGTTGCTCTTGTTCTTCTCTTCTGCTTGTATGGTCTGTAAAGATCCTCAACCAGCACCATAGTCTCCGCTGCAATAATCTGGGCTCTGAGTTCTTCTGTAAGCTTGCCCTGCTCCTCAATGCTGGAAATCACCTGTTCTTTTCTATCCTCAAGATTTCTTAAATACTTAAGTCTCTCGTCAAGATTACGAAGCTGCTCATCATTGAGTGCCCCTGTAACCTCTTTTCTGTATCTTGCGATAAAAGGAATTGTGCATCCTTCATCTATAAGCTTAATAGCAGCCTCCACCTGAGTTGCCTTTATCTCTAATTCTTCTGCTATTTTCTTTGCGATATCCATTAATATTCCTCCATTTTCATACGCATATTACATGTGATTATACCAATTTAAAACAACTTTATCAACATTACTAAAGGCTTATGCAGTGCCAAGTCCGGCAAACCTGCATAAGCCTTCAGTAAACATATGTGTAAACCAATGTCTTATTACTTCATATTTTTCTTCATACGCTCAATCTCATCATCAATGCTGCCTGCCTGTTTTTTAAAATCATAGGCATCATCCTTGTCCTTCTTTCCTGTCTCCCGTTCTGACTTGTTATTGGCAAAAAGCACCTTTGCCACCAGACCTGCACCTCCGAAGATAAGCACAAGAATGAGAACCCACTCATACATTGTAATTCTGACAAGCCATATTCTTGTAGAAACAATTATAGAAACTATTATCAGCAATACAGATAAAGCAGTGAATACTTTAGACGCGAATGAACCTCCCGTTACAAACATCCACACAACGCCAATAATAAACGGTATCATTATAAGTCCTGATGAAAATGTGCCTCCCCATAATGAAAAGAATCCATATGTAGATGACACCATAACCTTCTGTGACAGTATGTACAAACCAACAACAAGCATAATAACTCCTGCCACAAACTGAAGCAGTTCATTTTTTGCCTCTTTCATTTCTTATTCCCCCTTATATGTGATAATTATTCCTCCGGAACAAACACTCCGTAAATTGTTCTGATAGCATCCTCAAAGTATCTGTTTCTGACGCCTATTATTATATTAAGCTCTGAAGAACCCTGGTCAATCATCTTAATATTAATCTTAGCCTTAGCAAGCGCTGAGAATATATTTCCTGCAATACCTGCATTATTCTTCATTCCGCGGCCAACAACTGCAATCAAAGCAAGATTAGACTCAAGCTCAATTGAATCCGGATTAACAGCCTTATGAATCTGTGCCAGAACCTTCTGTTCCTTCTCAACAAACTCATCCTGATGAACAAATACTGTCATTGTATCTATTCCTGATGGCATATGCTCGATAGAGATTCCATTATCCTCAAACACTGAAAGAACCTTCCTGCAGAATCCTATCTCTGAGTTCATCATATCCTTATCAATGCTTATTGCAACAAAGCCCTTTTTACCGGCAATACCTGTAATTGTATATTCAGGCATATTACATGTTGTCTCAACAATCATTGTACCCTTATCTTCAGGAGCATTAGTATTCTTGATATTGATAGGTATTCCACCCTTTCTTACAGGGAATATTGCTGACTCATGAAGAACAGAAGCTCCCATGTATGAAAGCTCTCTTAACTCCTTATATGTAATCACTGTGATAGGCTTTGCATTATCCACAATTCTAGGGTCTGCAGCCATAAAGCCTGACACATCTGTCCAGTTCTCATACATATCTGCCTTGAGGGCTCTTGCCACGATTGAACCAGTAACATCTGAGCCACCTCTTGAAAATGTCTTAACCTTTCCGTTAGGCATAGCACCATAGAATCCCGGAACAACAGCTCTCTCAGACTTTGCAAATCTTGCTTCGCACAGCGAATTAGTCTTTTCTGAATCGAACTCTCCATTCTTATCAAAACAGATAACTGTAGCTGCATCAATAAACTCATAGCCGAGATAATTAGCCATTATTATACCATTGAGATATTCACCTCTTGAGGCTGCATAATCCTTTCCTGCAAGTGCCTCAAAGTTCTTCTTGATTGTCTCGAACTGTTCCTTTAATGAAATCTTAAGTCCCAGTCCCTTAATAATCTCATTATATCTTTCCTCGATAGCCTTAAGACTCTTATCAAAGTTCTTACCGCTCTCTGCCTCTGCATAACATTTGTAGAGCATATCAGTAACCTTAGTGTCCTCTGGGAATCTCTTTCCCGGAGCTGAAGGAACCACATACTTTCTGTCTTCATCTGCACGAATTATATTTCCAACCTTCTTAAACTGTTCTGCGCTGGCAAGTGAACTTCCACCAAACTTTACTACTTTAACCATCTTACTTCTCCCTTTTCCTAAAATATTACTGAAGTTTTGTATCATCAATTCTTATCCTGCTGATAACTTCAACTTTATCTGCAGCATCCTTGAATGCCTTCTCACTCATAATACCTGTAACATATCCGAATTCGCCATCAACTCCTGCTACATTTACAACCTTTCCCGGTCCAAATGCAGCTTCTGCTGCAGCGGTATCTGCACCCTTGACTCTTACAAAGAATCTTCTCTCCTCATCAAATGTATCACCAAGCGCCTGTTTTACAGAACTCCATATTGTCATAACATTCTTGCCCTTGTGCTTTACACAGTCAACAACATCTGAAACAACAGCGCTGGCAGTAGGCAGTTTTCCTGCACCTGCACCGAAGAACATAACATCGCCAAGAACATTGCCATGTACATATATTCCATTGAGAACATCATTGACATTATACAAAGGATGTGTACCATCTATCATGAAAGGCGCTGTAATGGCATATACCCTGCCATCTTTGCTGTAGCTTGTTGCAAGAAGCTTTATAACACATCCAAGTTCAGTGGCATATGCAAAATCCTCATTAGAAATCTTAGTAATTCCCTCTGTGTACACTTCCTCGAATTTTACTGTATTGCCGAATGCCAGTGATGTAAGAATAGCTATCTTACGGCAGGCATCATATCCTTCCACATCTGCCTCAGGATTACGCTCTGCATACCCAAGAGCCTGTGCTTCCTTAAGCACTTCCTGATAAGAGCTTCCCTCTCTGCTCATCTTAGTGAGTATATAGTTTGTTGTTCCATTAAGAATTCCCGTAATCTTAGTAATCTCATCTGCTGTGAGTGACTGGTTAAGAGGACGGATAATCGGAATTCCTCCACCAACAGACGCCTCAAACATAAAGTTGAGTTTTCTCTCCTTTGCCATCTCAAGAAGCTCCGGTCCATGAGCTGCAACTAAAGCCTTATTCGATGTGCATACGCTCTTTCCAGCCTCAAGTGCTTTCTTAACAAATGTAAAGGCTGGTTCAACGCCTCCCATAACCTCTACAACAACTTCTATCTCAGGATCATTTATAATCAAATCTATATCATGTACAACCTTTTCCTGAATTGGGTCACCCGGAAAATCCCTCAAATCCAAAACACTTTTTACTTCTATTGTATCTCCTGCTCTCTTTGCAATAGATGCTCCGTTGGTATTTAATACCTCAACCACCCCGGAACCAACTGTTCCATAACCTAATACTGCAATTTTTGTCATATCAGCCTCCGTAAATAATAATTAGTACTTTTAGATAGATGCATCACTGCTGAGAATCTTAAGGTATCTGACCCCCTTAAGCCTTTCAATCTGTTCTATCATTTCTGAAGAATCTCCTGTTGTCGGTAAAATATCCACACTAAGCGTCAATGACGCTATTCCATTGACCGGGATAGTCTGATGAATCGTAAGTATGTTAGCTTTGAATTCAGCAACCTTCTTCAGTACCAGGGAAAGCAGCCCCGGCTCATCATCCATAGATAATACAAATGTAATCGTCTTTCCCTTTACATTCTCTCTGAACGGAAATATATCATCCTTGTATTTGTAATAAGAACTTCTGCTTATTCCTACCCTTTCCGTAGCATCTGCAACAGATATATTATCAGTTTCAATTATTCTGTTCGCCTCTGCCACTTTAAGCAGCACCTCCGGCAGAGCTTTTTGTTTAACAACATAATATTTGATATTGTCTGCCATTACGCTTTTGCCCCTTTCAATATTGTCCGTTTAGAAGATACATTTGTATTTTCTTGTCCCTGCATGAAAGACATATGTCTATCGCACAAAGAATCTTAGCATACAAACCCATTATTTGCAAGGAGAAATTATTATATTAACCGAACAATTATGTATTACAATATCCACAACAAAAAACCCTCACACAACGGGAGAGGAATGTGAGGGTTTCCGGCTTCTTGCGAAGCACTATAAAAACAATGCCGCAAATACATTGTTCTTACCATATTAAATTATATCAGTAAATTATGTAATAAACCTTATTTCTAATCCATGAAGATTGCAACCCAGTAAAGATTGCCCTTAGCGTCTGCTGCAACGCCTACTCCGACTCTGTTATACTTAGCACCCGTCATACATGCATAGTGTGGTGCTGAATCATGCCATCCTGTAACTATCTCAGCCGGGCTTGTCTGGTTTCTTCCCATAACCTCGCCGAAATATCCATATACACCATAATCTGTACATATTGAAGAAGCAGTTCTTCCATCAGGTCTCATGTGCTTGCCATTCTCAACTACGAAGAAATTATTATCTGCATTCTCTGAAGCTCTTGTCTGTGCCATAGATGTAAGTGTTGCGTCATATACTACAGGAGCAACACCTGCCGCAGCTCTCTCTGCATTGATACCTGCAATCACTTCACTCACTCTTGAATCAATTACCGGAGCAGCCTCCTCTTTCTGTATCTCAGGCTCTACCGGCTGTGTTTCTTCTACTGTTGGAGCAACTGTCTGTGCTGCTGTTTCTGTCTGTACCTCTGTTGTCTCCTCTGTTACTGCCTTAACCTCTTCTGTTACCTGAGACTGTGTCTCTGTCTCGACCTCTGCCGAAACACCTGCTACAGCTACTGGATTATTCATGTTAGATGCTGCTACTACTGTCTTAGCATAATTATTATCTAAATTAACTGTTCCTGAAGTTTTCATAGCATAAGCAACACCGATACCGAATACAAGTACTGCTACTGTTATTATCTTGATTGACTTCTTAGAATTAGCCTTTCTCATAACTTATTCCCTGTTTATTAAAAAAGCATCCGATAACCGGATGCTTGAAAAATACGAATCATTTGTGTTGATTGTAATGCAACCGGCTGTCATTCCGGTTGTTTAATTAACCGATTAAGACCCTTGGCTTTGCGTCACAGCCTTTCGACTGTTTTGCTAAAATATTCTCTTATCTATAGTATATATAATACCATATTTTTCAGATAAGTAAATAGTACTATTGCACTTTTTTGATTATTTTTCAAAATTGGATGGTTATTTCCTTTCTCTGTCAAAAACACTCGCAAGATAACGCATATCTTTGACTTGCTGTTCACCAAGCTGTCCCTTCTTCATGCGCCACTTCCAATTATTTCCAAGACTTGAAGGAAGATTCATCCTTGCCTGGTTCCCTAATTTAAGAATATCCTGAACTGCAAACACCGTAAGAACTGCAACACTTGAATAAGCAGCCCTGAAAACCTGATTAACCATTTTCTTCTTATCTGTTGTGTCAAGATAATCATAGGCATAAGCGAGCTCCTGATCCGACCGCTCCTCAAAATATCCCAGCAAAGTTTCGTTATCGTGAGTTCCGCCATAGCAAACAATATTCTGTGTATAATTATATGGAAGATGTGTATTCTTTCTGTCTCCACCGAATGCGAACTCCAGAACCTTCATTCCCGGGTATCCATTATTCTCAAGAAGCTTTGCCACTTCCGGAATCTCTACCCCAAGATCCTCAGCTATTATCTTCTTATCACCGATTGACTCATTAATTACATCAAGAAGCTTCTGTCCCGGGCCCTTCTTATATTCTCCATGTCTCGCGTCCGGCATATCAGCAGGTATTGTGTAATACTTAATTATTCCTATAAAATGGTCAATTCTTATTACATCATACAGTTCGGCAGATGCTTTCATCCGTTTTCTCCACCAGTTGAATCCGTTTTTTTCCATCTTGTCATAATCATACAATGGATTTCCCCATTTCTGTCCAAGATCAGAAAATGCATCCGGCGGTACACCAGCTACCTTAACAGGCATCAGATTTTCATCGAGCTGGAATTCCTCCTGATCTGCCCATACATCCGCACTGTCATATCCCATATATATAGGAATATCTCCTATTATTTCAATCCCATTGTCATTAGCATATTTTTTCAATGCTTTCCATTGTTTAAAGAATTCAAACTGGATAAATTCCCAGTATCCTAAATCATCAGCAAGTTCCTCTCTGTATCGCGCAACAGCTTCAGGCTTTCTGAATCTTATATCATCATCCCACTCTGCCCAGGATACATTATTAAAATGTGCCTTAAGCGCCATAAAAAGTGCATAGTCCTCAAGCCATACAGCATTGTCCCTGACAAAGTTATCAAACTGTTTATACAGAGGAAGACCTTTTGCAAGCGTCTTCTTACTCTCGGCACAGATTTCTTTAAATCTGCCATATGCGGTTCTTAATACATCAAATCTGCTGTTATATATTTTCTCATAGCTTACATATCTCTCGTCACCGATATTTATATCAGTTATGATTTCATATTTCCCGCTAAGCACATCCTCTTCTGATACATTAACAGGAACTGTTCCATCTCCCCAGTCCCTTGACAAAACCTCTGATTTCTTAAGAAGCCCGTCTTCTATAAGCATATCAAGGTCAACATAATACGGGTTACCCGCAAAGGCTGAAAATGACTGATATGGACTGTCTCCGTAAGTTGTAGGCCCAAGAGGGAGTACCTGCCAGTATTTGTGATTACATTCCTTTACAAATGTCACAAAGTCATATGCCTCTTTGCCAAAAGTCCCAATACCATAAGGTGACGGAAGAGAACTTACCGGCATAAGAATTCCCGCATTTCTCTTAAAACTGGTAGTATCAGCCATTACTGCCTCCTGATTCACTATTCATATCTTCAGCAAACTTCTTAACACTCTCTGCTTCTGACTGTGTGAGCAGTTTCTCTATATCCAGCAGGATAACAAGATCACCGTGAATGTTTGCCACTCTGTCAAGATATGCAGTTTCAACAGTCCTGGTAAGTGCAGGCATTGGAGAAATACTCTCTATATCAACATCTCCAATCTCAAGGACATCATCAACCTCTAAGGCCAGCTTGACAACTCCCGGAATATTCACAATAACTGTACTGTCCTCACCAATTATTCCCACAGAATCATCCGTGCCAAACTTCTTTCTCAGGCTGAACGCCGGTATTACCTCGCCTCTTAAATTAACAATTCCACTGATGTAACTCATTGCATTAGGCACTCTTACAATATTAATATCACGTTCAATTGATTGAATCAGATTAATGTCAACGCCAAATTTCTGATTACCAAGTCTGAATATAACCGGTTTAGTGTAATCTGCCATAACTGATACCCACCTTTCACTTTTCTTCAGTTTTTCCCGTACTAATCCATGTTAAATACGCATTGATGAACGGATCGATATTCCCATCCAGAACACTTCCTGCGTTAGCTACCTCTTTATTAGTTCTATTATCCTTAACCATAGTATATGGCTGAAGAACATAACTCCTTATCTGACTTCCGAAATTGATATCTTTTACATCTCCCCTGATATCTGAAAGATTCTCTGCATTCTCAGCTTCCTTGAGAAGAAAAAGCTTTGCCTTTAACATCTGCATAGCCTTGTCCTTATTCTGGTGCTGTGATCTCTCATTCTGGCACTGAACCACAATTCCTGTCGGAAGATGTGTGATACGGATAGCAGATGATGTCTTGTTAATATGCTGTCCTCCTGCACCACTTGATCTGTAAGTATCAATTCTTAAATCATCTTCATTAATCTCAATGTCTATATCCTGGTTAATGTCAGGCATTACATCGCAGGATACAAATGATGTCTGACGTTTGCCGGCTGCGTTAAATGGTGAAATTCTTACAAGCCTGTGAACACCGTGTTCAGACTTCAGATGTCCATAGGCATTCTCACCTCTTATCTCAATAGTTACCGACTTAATACCTGCCTCTTCTCCTTCAAGATAGTCGAGAGTTTCCGTTGAATATCCGTGGCTCTCTGCCCAGCGCGAATACATTCTGAAAAGCATCTGGCACCAGTCACAGCTCTCTGTTCCCCCTGCTCCTGCATGAAGTGTGAGAATAGCATCACAGGCATCATGTTCCCCGGACAAAAGTGTCTCAACTCTCAAGCTTTCCATCTTATCTTCAAGTGAAGAAATCTCTTCATCTATTTCTGGAACAAGTGACTGGTCATTAGACTCCTCTGCCATCTCGATAAGCGTCCTGATATCATCAAGTCCCGAGGTTAACTCATTATATTTTTCAAATGCATCTTTAAGGCATTTCAGTTCTTTCATTGCCTTCTGTGACTTATCCGGATCATCCCAGAAACCCGGTGCTTCCATATCAGCCTCAAGCTCTTCTATTCTTTTCTGCTTGTTGTCCAGATCAAGCGATTTCTTAATCTGAGCCATAGGATTATCATAACCTGATATTCTATATCTGAACTGATCTAACTCAACCATACTATCCTCCATGCCGCGAATTCTGACATACAACTAACAGATAGTATTATGCCTGTCTTCCGCAACAGTTCTTATATTTCTTGCCACTTCCACATGGACATGGATCATTAGGATATATTTTCTTGTCTGTCCTTCTGACAGGCCCCTTTACGGATGCACCTTCGTCCTTGTTAGTTCCTGTAACCTTGGCCACCTGCTCTCGCTCAACCTTCTGTTCAACCTGAATATGCATGAGAAGTCTTACCGTGTCCTCTGTGATTCCGGCAGTCATCTCATCAAACATATCATAACCCATCATCTTATACTGGACAACAGGATCTCTCTGACCAAGTGCCTGCAGACCGATACCCTGCTTCAACTGATCCATATCATCGATATGATCCATCCATTTTCTGTCAATTACCTTGAGAAGAATAACCCGCTCTATTTCACGAATCTGCTCCGCCTCCGGGAACAGCGCCTCCTTATCCTCATAAAGCTTAACGGCCTTCTCCTTGAGGTCATGCATTAATTCATTCTTATTCTTAATGTCTTCTCTGTATTCTACCTTCTGAATAGGAATTGTCGGAAGAAGCAATTCATTGATTTCATTGTAATCCCACTCACTTGAATCCTTGTCTTCTCCTACACAGCGGTTAACAACATTCTCTACAAAATCAGTAATCATCTTCATAATAGAGTTACGCATACTCTCGCCATCAAGAACTCTTCTACGCTCAGCATACATAATCTCTCTCTGCTCATTCATTACCTGATCATATTCAAGAAGATGGCTTCTGATACCAAAGTTGTTGGTTTCTATCTTCTTCTGCGCTGTCTCAATTGCTTTGCTGAGCATCTTATGCTCAATCTGCTCATCCTCTGATACACCAAGACTGTTAAATATGTTCATCAATCTTTCCTGAGCGAATAATCTCATGAGGTCATCCTCAAGTGAAATATAGAATCTTGACTCACCCGGATCTCCCTGACGGCCTGAACGTCCTCTGAGCTGATTATCAATACGACGGCTCTCATGTCTCTCAGTACCAATTATCTTAAGACCACCTGCCGCAACAGCCTCTTCATCAAGCTTAATATCAGTTCCTCGACCAGCCATATTAGTTGCAATTGTAACGGCACCGTGGCGTCCTGCCTCTGATACAATCTGAGCCTCCTGCTCATGGAACTTGGCATTAAGCACATTATGAGGTATACCCTTCTTTCTAAGCATCTCACTTAACAGTTCCGATGTCTCGATAGTAATTGTACCCACAAGTACAGGCTGTCCTTTCTCATGTGACTCTATTACTGACTGTACAACGGCATTAAACTTGCCCTTCTTAGTCTTGAATACTGCATCATTATTATCCACTCTTATAACAGGCTTATTAGTTGGCACTTCAACTACATCCATGTTATAAATCTCACGGAACTCCTTCTCCTCTGTAAGAGCAGTACCTGTCATACCAGCCTTCTTTTCAAACTTATTGAAGAAATTCTGGAATGTAATTGTTGCAAGAGTTTTACTCTCTCTCTTAACTTTAACATGCTCTTTCGCCTCTATAGCCTGATGGAGACCATCTGAATAACGGCGTCCAGGCATAATACGTCCCGTAAATTCATCAACAATAAGTACCTCATCATCCTTTACAACATAATCCTTGTCCCTGAACATAAGATTATGTGCGCGGAGTGCAAGGGTTACATTATGCTGGATTTCGAGATTCTCCGGATCAGCATAGTTATCAATATGGAAGAACTTCTCAACCTTATGGACACCCTGCTCGGTAAGGTTAACAACCTTATCCTTCTCATTGACGATAAAGTCACCATCTTCCTCAACTTCCTCGTTCATAATAGCCTGCATCTTAGTTCTTTCGCCCTTGTATTCACCACGCTGAAGCTGTCTGGCAAGAACATCGCAAAGCTCATAAAGCTTTGTTGACTTTCCGCTCTGTCCTGAAATGATAAGTGGTGTACGGGCTTCATCAATAAGTACAGAATCCACCTCATCGATGATACAGTACTTAAGATTCCTTAATACAAGCTCGCTCTTATATATTGCCATATTATCACGAAGATAATCAAATCCAAGTTCATTATTAGTTACATATGTAATATCACTTCCATATGCAGCCTGTCTTTCCTCTCTTGTTGAGTCATGAAGAACCACGCCTACCTTAAGACCAAGGAATTCATGTATCATACCCATCTGCTCAGCATCTCGCTTTGCAAGGTAATCATTAACAGTAACTACGATTACGCCCTCTTCTGTAAGTGCATTAAGATATGCCGGGAGTGTACAAACAAGGGTCTTACCTTCACCAGTCTTCATCTCAGCAATTCTTCCCTGATGAAGAATAATACCACCGATAAGCTGTACATGGTAATGCTCCATGCCAAGTACTCTCTTACTTGCCTCTCTGACCGTAGCAAACGCTTCCGGAAGTATATCATCCAGTGTTTCTCCCTTAGCTAATCTGTCCTTGAACTCTTTAGTCTTTGCCCTTAATTCCTCATTGCTCAACTTACCGTAAGCTTCCTTATAGCTTTCTATCTTATCTGCGATTGGATATATTCTCTTTAATTCGTGCTGACTGTGTGTTCCAAATAATTTCTGAGCTAATCCCATTACCTTATACTTCTCCTTATAAAAGCCTAATTATTTTGTAATTGTACCACTAATTGATTATTCTATCAAGTACGCACAAACACCGAAAATATTATTGAAAATATTATCAGTCATTTTCCTAAATCCCCAGAATACCTCTTAAGCCTAAAAAACCTGATGGATATTACTATCCATCAGGCGAAATATGCTTAATTATTAAAATTGTATTAATCAAGCTCAGGCTCAATCAATCCATAGGTGTTGCCCTTTCTCTTGTAAACAACATTAACTTCCTCTGTCTCTGCATTGAAGAATACATAGAAGTTATGTCCAAGAAGCTCCATCTGAACGCAGGCTTCCTCAGGATCCATAGGCTTAATTCCAAATCTCTTGGTTCTTATAATCTTAACCTCATCATCATCATAATCCTTATCAACGAATTCCTGTGCAAATGCTGCTGCATTCTGCTGCTTATCCACAATCTTATTCTTATACTTCTTCAACTGACGCTCAATAACCTCTTCAACAAGGTCAATTGATACATACATATCGCTGCTTACCTGCTCACTTCTGATAATGTTGCCTTTAACTGGAATTGTAACCTCTATCTTCTGTCTCTCTTTCTCAACGCTCAATGTTACATTTACTTCTGTCTCTGGTGCAAAGAATCTGTCAAGCTTTCCAAGTTTCTCCTCTACTGCTGCCTTCAAACCTTCTGTTATATCGATATTTCTTCCTGTAATTATAAATCTCATGATGTCCAACTCCTTTACGTGTTTTATAATCGTGGGCAAAGATAAGAATCTGATTACAATCCCTTTCAAACCTTCTCAATTAAATATATCAGATTATCTTACTTCTTAAATCACTGCATATGCCAAAGAAAATATTAACCGAAAATGTGAATAACTTTCTGTTGCTCTTTCTTTAACCTCCTTCTGCATAACCATATGCAGTAAACACGACTTTAAGATGCGCTTTCGCATGCTTAATTTATGTAAACATTATATCACATCTTTGTAAATTAACAAGAGTATCGCATAATTATTTTATGCAAATCTGTCAAGTACCACATTGCATTTTTTTCATTTTTTGGAAAATTTCACAAAACATTTATTCTTTTTTGGTCATAGTAAATCAAGATTAAATCCCCACATTTTTTTGTGGATAATGTGGATAACTTAGTTGATAAGTATATTTTTAGATAAAACCTGACTTTTTTATTGTGGATAACTTTTTTACTGAATCTATAAATCTGTCAAGTTATTTTTAAAATAAATACAATCCTAATTTCTTTTTGGTAAGGATGCACAAGACATTTTTTGTCAACATTTGATTTAAATTTTTTTATAGTATTTTAGTAACTTTTCTTGTATTATAATTACGATATTATTGAGATTTAAATTATGGAAAGGCATATGATTATGAGAAGAAATATTATAGTAACAGGTGCTTCCCGCGGCATCGGAAGGGCAATCGCACTGTCTTTAGCCAACGAGGAAACCAGCCTTCTTATATCCTGCTCTAAGAGTGCAGCGAAACTGAATGAAGTAAAAGCTCTGATTGAAGAAAAAGGCGCCCGCTGTGAAACATATATAGGAGATATGGGAAATTATTCAGATGCAATGAAAATGTTTGACCTTGCTTTTCAGTCCTTCGGCCATGTAGATATACTTATTAACAATGCCGGAATATCTATGGTTGGACTGTTTCAGGATATGACTGCTGATGAATGGAACAAAATATGCAGTACAAACATTGATTCTGTGTTTAACTGCTGTCATTTTGCCGTAAAAGATATGCTTGGAAGACACTGTGGGAAAATAATCAATATTTCTTCTGTATGGGGACTGTATGGTGCCAGTTGCGAAGTTGCCTACTCTGCAACAAAGGGAGCTGTAAATGCTTTTACCAGAGCCCTCGCAAAAGAGCTTGCGCCTAGCTCAATCCAGGTCAATGCTATTGCCTGTGGTGCAATTAACACAGATATGAACAGTCACCTTGATGAATCTGAAAAAAATGCTCTTGAAGAAGAAATTCCTGCAGGCCGTTTTGGTGACCCGCAGGAAGTTGCCCAGCTTGTTGAATCTCTTGTTAATATGAACAGTTATCTCACAGGGCAGATAATTACCCTTGACGGTGGCTGGATTTAACCCACATAGCTCTTGTCAATCTTAATCACCGCATGGCACTCATGATGCTTCGCGGTGATTTGTTCCTGTATCCGGTTCTTAATCTCCTCATCAGACAATTGATAATTATACGGAACAAGCACATCAAAGATAAGATTCGTAAGATACGGCCCCTTTACCGTCCTGAAATCATGAATTTTCAATTCTTCGCCCACAGACTCCACTACCTCCACAGTCATCTGTCTAAGCTCATTAATCACCTCATCATCAGTGACAACCGGATCCATATGTATGCTTATAAAGCAGTTCATATTCTGTTCAACCCTCTGCTCTGCCATATCAATATAATCGTGCGCCTCCATCATATCCATACTGGCCGGTACTTCTGCGTGAAGAGACGCATATACCCTTCCCGGACCATAATTATGCACTATCAGGTCATGAACCCCTATAAGATGCTCGTCCTGAAGGACAAGACTCTCCAGCTCTTTAACGAATTCTTTCGTTGGAGGCTGCCCAAGCAGTGGCTGCAAAGTATCCTTAGCTGCCCCAACACCTGCCAGCATTACAAATACAGCAACTACAATACCTGCGTATCCATCCACGTTTATATCAAATATCAGTGAAAGCAATGCGCTCACAAGAACTACAGAAGTGGCTATACAGTCTGATAAGCTGTCTGTGGCAGTAGCCTTCATAGCTGATGAATCCACCCTTTTCCCAAGATTTCTGTTAAATCCCGCCATCCATATTTTCATAAGGATTGAGAACACAAGAATAATTATTGACGGAATAGAATACTCTAACGCTGTCGGATGCAGAATTTTCCCAAAGGAAGATTTCAGCAGTTCAAATCCCATTATCACAATTGCCGCTGACACCATAAACCCAGAGATATATTCCATCCTTCCGTGTCCATAAGGATGCTCGTAATCAGCAGGCTTTCCGGCAAGCTTAAACCCGATAAGCGTTATTATTGAAGAACCTGCATCTGAAAGGTTATTTACAGCATCAGCCATAATTGATACAGATGCAGTAATAATTCCGGCTATAATCTTAGCAGTAAAAAGAATAATATTACATATTATTCCTACTATACCTGCAAAAACCCCATACCTTGTTCTTATTTTCGGTTCTTTCGTATTCTTATAATCTTTAACAAATGTCTTAAGTAGAAACTCTATCATTAATAATCCCTCCATGCCATGGCTTCGACATAATTTGTATCAGTATATACTACATTAAAAAAAATTAAAAGATTGTTTTTTTCATTTACAGCAAATGTAAAAAGGTACTATAATAGGAGTGACTATTGCTATAATCGGAGGCTAAACATGATATTGGATTTTGAAAGCATTAAACCGGAGGCTGCTGGAATTGCGTCTTCACGGCTTATCAACTTTGCCAGGCGGCTTGAAAATCAGAACATTCCCATGCACAGCATAATAATAATGCGTCATGGTAAAATATGCATGGAAACATATTACGCACCTTACACAAAAGACACTCTGCACCGTATGTTCTCTGTAACAAAAAGCATGGTATCACTTGCAATAGGTCTTTTAGCAGATGAGGGTAAAATCTCTCTTGACGATCATATAGTAGACTATTTCCCTGAAAAGCTGCCGGAAACCGGAGCTCATCCATACCTTAAAATGCTTACTATAAGGCAGATGCTTACTATGCAGACATGTCATGACAAGAATGCCTACAAGATTCATGGAACTCCCGACTGGGTAGGAGCATTTTTTACTGTAACGCCGGATCATGTCCCGGGAACGAATTTCTCATATGATACTGCATCAACTCACACTCTTGGTGCATTAGTAGAAAAGCTTACCGGAATGGATCTTCTTGATTATCTTCGTCTGAAATTCCTTGATGAGATTGGTTTTTCTAAAGAAGCATTTATACTGAAAGACCCTTCTGGCAAGGTGAGCATGGGCGGCTCCGGAATGTGTGCCCTGCCGAGAGATATTCTCAAAGTCATGTATGTTGTATCAAAAGGCGGATGCATTAATGGAAAACAGCTTCTTCCTGCTGACTATCTTAATGAAGCTACTGTTAAGCATAGCGACCCTTATGGAAAGTCAGGAACATTTGAAGAAATGCAGGGTTACGGCTATCAGATATGGATGACAACCCACAATGGTTATGCATTCTACGGTATGGGTGGACAGCTTGCTGTATACTATCCGGATAAGGACATTATTCTTGTGACAACTTCTGACACCCAGGGACGTCAGGGTGGTGTCCAGTGCATATATGATGCCTTTTATGAGGAAGTATACAATCATCTTGATGAGGCTTCTGATACGCCTGATGATTATGACAGTTTTGTGGAATTCGAAAACTCAAGGCAGCTTCTTGTGGAACCCGGAGAGTATAATTCTGCACTCATGGAGATTATTAACAACCGTACATATGAATTTGACAGTAATCCATGTGGAGTCGGACAGCTTTCCCTCAGTTTCTCAAAAGACTCAGGAGTTCTTAATTTCACTAATAAGACAGGAAAGCATTCTATACAATTCGGACTTGGAAAGAATATAATACAGGAATTTCCTGATTATAATTTCAAATGTGCCGCCAGTGCAGCCTTTAGAACTGAAAACAGCCTGCTTATCAAGGTTCAGATTATCGATACAGCTGTAGGTAATATGTATATATGCCTAAGCTTTACAGATAACTACATCACAGTTATGATGAGAAAGATTGAAGAGACATATTTTCAGGAATACAATGGCGTATTCAGCGGAACATTGAAAGAATAGTTTAAATGGGCTGCTGCTTTAACGATGAAATTTCGTTTAAAGCAGCAGCCCATCTTTACATATATGACACTTAGAACATAAGTCTTATTAACCATGCAGCAAAGCTGACTGCTACATATGAAATACCCATAACAAGAGGCAATTTCTTCTCGTCCTTGCAAAGAGCACGGATTGCCATAAATATAAACACATATCCCGTAACATTAGCAAACACAGATATACATGTTGAAACTCTGTCAAAGAATCCTACTGATGTAAGTCCTATAACCCAACTAAGCAGCTCTGCCGGTATACCAAGCACTGCAACAATACTATAGATTGCAAGTCCCTGGATATATGTAATATTTACTTTACTGAACGCCTTAACAAGAAGCATTACAACAAGCGCAAATACTGCTGCCGATACTGCAACCAGAAGAATCTCAAGAAATATATTCTTGAATATAGCCCCTGTATTGTATGGCTTATATGCTGTATTAGTATATACGGAAAGTAAACTGTCAAGTTCCTTACTCCCTATTGTTACTTTAGCCTTTGAATTAGCAATGAGCATATCAAACAACCTTGTAAGCATATTAATGACTGCCTGACCTCCAATAAGGATTGCCATCAATACAATGTTAGCTTTGGCAACATATGATGATATCGTCTCCACCGGTGATGCAAATAATCCCTTAAATATATTAATATACTCTGCCACAGGATTAGGTCCAGACGGCTTAGCTGCCTGCTGTGGTGCTCCCGCCTGTTGCTGCGTCCCTCCTAGCTGTGTACCTGCCGTCTGCTGACATTTACAGATTTCTCCATCATTTAACTGTCTGCCACAATACATACAAAAACTCATTCCTTTTCCTCCTTACCTTGTGAAACAAAATCCTCCCATGTCATGAGGAGTATTTCTTTCTCTATAAATAATATTCCAATTTAATTATAATATCACTATTACATTTTTTTGTCATGCAATTTCCAATTATTCTTAATAGATGCCACATTTGTCCAGAATAAACTTAATACGGTGTATATATGAGTGGTGGGCAGCTACTATATCATGCCCTCTTTTTGCAATCTGCGCCCGCTCCTCTTCATGATTTAGATAATACTCTGTCTTCCTTAATAAATCCTCGTGGCTTTCATAATACACATAGTCGCGTCCATTCTGGAAATAATCAGTATATTCAAGCTGGTAACTTGTCATAAGAAACCCGCCCGCCCCCATTACATCCCATGCTCTTAAGGGAATCCCGGTTCTTATGTTTCTCATGACAGGATTAATATTGATTTTCGAGCAGTTAAACACCTTTGGCATATCCGTCATGTAATCCACAGAACCCTTTAGATTTACATTAACCAGAGCTGAATCCGGATCATCGGTGTACAGATCAGTTTCAAAATGTTCTGCCAGTTTATTTAGTATCTGCACACGCTCAATATTAGCGAGCTTAAAGCCTAAAAATGTTGATGAAAAAACCAGGGCTATATCGGAAAACGCTCTTGAATCCTGACGGAAATCAATTATCTCGCACAATTTCTGAAGAATATCCACAGTTAACACTTTGTCAAATATACTGTCTCCAAAAATCTGCATCTGGGCAAGCATAGCTGCATCAAAATAACCCTGAAGATACTCCGGAAGATCGTCCTTTATCCCATCATAGGAATTCCTATGGTACATCCCGCCTACAAAAGAGACATCACTGTTCCACCTGTCACGCTCTTTCGGCGTGAGCGAGGATGTTATTTTATCCACACGCCCACAGTTTACCGCAAGGGGCAGATACCATATATTCTTTACACCAAGCCGCCTTAACTCCTCGTAGTAGAAACGGTCAAATATAAATATATAATTACACTCGTTAAATAATGACTGATGATAGAGAGAAATCAGAGGACTGTCTACCGTCCACGCAATATATTTTATTCTTAACTTCTCACATAGGTCAGATACATGTGGAAAATAATTCAGGGAGAAAACGCAGTCGCATGAAGAAAAGACCTGTTCAAGCTCCAACATATCCCTCAGCTTAAAACCGGTCTCATCATCCTTATCAATTACTGTCTCTGTGTAATCAGTCACCTGATGTCCGAAATATTCAATAGCATCCCGGACATCATCCTGATTAAATACTTTCCATCTGTACAATAAAATTCTCATTGTCTGCACGCATCTTCGAGTACATCGAAGTAATTCTCAAATGTCTTGCCGCAGCACTCATAATTGTCGATTATAATACCGTCAACCTTCAATCCTATAAGTGCAAAAGACATTGCCATTCTGTGATCGTTGTAGGTCTTAACCACTCCGCCCTTAACCTCGCCAGGGCATATCTCTATGCGGTCTCTTCCCTCTTTAACATCTATGCATAAGCCGTTAAGCTCATTAACTATAGCCTCAATTCTGTCAGATTCCTGTAATCTGATGTGTTCAATGTTTCTGATACATGTAGTAGTCTTTGCAAATGGTGCAATTACTGCAAGTGTCATTGTCTGATCTGAAAAATCATTCATGTCAATATCAACACCATTATACTCTCCGTCCTTAGGACCGCTGACGCATATTCCTTCACGCTCTTCTGTCACCGCACAGCCCATCTGCTTTAACACATCAATAAACTTAAGGTCACCCTGCATTGAATTAGAATGAACTCCCTTGACAATTGCAGTGCCTCCTGTAAGTGCCGCAGCGGCATAAAAATAGCATGCTGCAGATACATCCGGTTCAATATGATAAGTCTCCGGATAATAACCTACACCTGCCGGAATGCTATACTCAGCTCCTTCGTGCTTAACCGGACAGCCAAACTGTTCCATCATCTTAGCTGTTATCCTGATATAAGAGCCTTCGGTCTTAGTGCTTGTGATATGGATATTCATGCCCTCCTCAAGCATAGGTGCCGTCATCATAAGTGCACTTAGAAACTGTGTACTCTCACTTATATCGATATCTACTGAGTTAACCGGTTTTCTGCCTCCAAATGCAGCTCCCTTCACCTTAACCGGGAGATGACCTTCCTTTTCCAGGAAATCAAACTCTGCTCCCATGCATTTTAATGCATTAAATAATGGCATCATCGGTCTTCTCTTCATCTGCTCTGATGCGTTGATGGTATATTCGCCGTCAGATAACGCAAGCATTGCTGTGAGAAACCTTGCTGCTGTTCCTGCACTCCCCACATCAATTGTTCCGCTCTTCTTGGGAATATCTCTTCCACAGCCGTGAATAATTACATACTTCTCAACTTCATTCACTTCAATAATATATCCCAGTGATAAAAGACTAATTAAAAAATGTCTTGAATCATCGCTAAATAAAACTCCGCTAAGGGTACATTCACCCTGGGATAAGGCTGCCATAAGCAGCGCTCTGTTTGTAATACTTTTCGAACCAGGCACTTCAACTGTACAGTGAATAGGATGGTCTAACTTCTTAACCTTGTACTGTGACATAACTCTACTACTCCATTATAATGAAACTGTCCTATTATCTTTCTTCCATATCAAGATATGGCTTGTGATGTCCAACATACTTGTAAGCAGGTCTTATTATCTTGCCTGCGTTAACAAGTTCCTCAAGACGGTGGGCACACCAGCCTGAAATTCTTGATGTAGCAAACATAGGTGTAAACATTTCTTCCGGAATACCAAGCATTGTATATACAAAACCACTGTAAAAATCTACATTGGCACATACAGGCTTAAACATTTTTCTCTTATTCATTATAAGCTGTCCTGCTTCACTCTCAACAAGCTCATACAAAGCGAATTCCTTCTGCATTCCCTTCTCCTCAGAAAGCTTTTTGGCAAACTTCTTGAGGATAACAGCTCTTGGATCTGAGTTCGTATATACAGCATGTCCCATTCCATAGATAAGTCCCGCTTTGTCAAATGCTTCCTTGTCGAGTATCTTATTCAGATATGAACATATCTCATCTCTGTCTTCCCAGTTGCTGCAATGTGCCTTGATATCAGTAAACATCTCCTGAACCTTTAAATTGGCACCGCCGTGCTTAGGTCCCTTAAGTGATGCTATTGATGATGCAATTGCAGAATATGTGTCTGTTCCTGATGATGTGACAACATGTGTTGTAAATGTTGAGTTATTACCACCGCCATGCTCTGCATGCAGAACAAGACATATATCAAGTACTTCGGCCTCAAGCTCTGTAAAGACTCCATCATCTCTTAACATATAGAGAATATTCTCGGCTGTTGAGTACCCCTTCTTAGGATTCTTAATCATAAGTGTTCCGTCAAGCTTAAAATGTCTGTATGACTGATAAGCATATACTGCAAGAAGAGGCATCTTAGCTATGAGCTGAAGACTCTGTCTTAATACATTAGGAACTGAGATATCATCCGGATTCTCGTCATAAGAATAAAGGCTTAAGATACTCTTCATGAGAGAATTCATAAGATTAGTACTTGTAGCTTTCATAATAACATCTCTGATAAATGCGCCTGACAGCTCCTGAAGGTCAGTAAGAATCCTTATAAATCTGTCTAACTGGTCCTGATTAGGAAGTACACCAAAAAGAAGCAGATATGTAACCTCCTCAAATCTGAATCTGTCAAGGTTACTTCTCTTAATAATATCTCCAACATTATATCCCTGGAAGTACAGCTCTCCATCTACCGGTATCTTTCGTCCATTAATGCTCTGGTTTCCAAGTACATCTGAAATCTCTGTCAATCCTGTCAGTACACCGTTACCATTGCTGTCTCTTAAGCCTCTTTTAACATCGTACTCAGTATAAAGATTCTGATCGATTATTCCTGAAGCTGTACATTCCTTTACAAGCTCCTCAAAATCGCTTTTATCCACTGTTGTAAGTTCCATCATTTCCTGATTGTTCATAGCTTTCCTCCTCGTAAATAATTTGCCCGCATAGCTAAAAACGCAGATAGGGTTATTATCCTATATTAGCTATTGTTTGTCAATTTGCCTCATTCCCATAACAGCCTCTGCAAGCTCTCTTAAGTCTTTGTCAGTTCCCTCCGTGAAACCTTTCCTGCTTACTACAAGGCAGTTATCTTCAGCAACAAACAGGTAAATATTATCCTGATCCTGATTCCACTTGATTATACTTTCCCATGAAAAAGTATCACTGTCATTCTCCTCATCGGTAATAACAATATTCTCTGCGTCAATCTCATATGTGAACTTAACGCCCACCATCTTCCCATATATATTATGGAACTTAACCCTGTTACTCTTATCCATGCCCACCATTCCTATATATAGGAAAACTGCTGCCGCAAGTCCAAACAGCACTATCATAAAGGTGTCTGACTCACTGCTTCCTGTGAGTTTAAGAACAACAGCCCGTATCATCATCATACCGAAAATCAGCCCAAACATATTATATATGAGTTTAAATGTCTTATACCTGTTATTGTCGAAATTACTTGCCCGCATTGCTCCTTCCATACACTCCTTTGTAAATGCGGTTTCATTCTTAATAATCATATGTACCTCATTCCTGCGCTAGCGCAATTATATCTGGTGCTTTCCTATGCATCAGAATATATGGTATAATTCTAATGCAGATTGGGGAGCGGTGTCAATCAGTTACTCCGCAAGAATTAATTATATTACGCCTAACCGCCTAACTGCTTGAGAAAAGGAGGATTGCACATGAAATTAGCATGTATTACCGGAGCCTCTTCCGGTATCGGGAGAGAACTGGCTTTCTTACTTGCAAAGCTGGATTACGATTTAATTATAGTTGGAAGAAATACTGATATGCTTCACAAAATAGCTGACAATGTAGATGTGAAATGCAAATGCATAACATGCGACCTTTCTGATGAAAAATCCTGTGTTAAGCTTGGTAAAAAACTAAAGAAATATAAGCTTGACATTATGATTAATAATGCCGGATTTGGAGAACTTGGCGAATTTGCCTGTACCAGATTAAGAAATGATTTAAGCATGATTAATGTCAACATAAAAGCCGTCCATATACTCACAAAAGCGGTTCTTCCAGGGTTCATAGAGCGTGACTGTGGCTATATAATGAATGTTGCTTCAAGTGCCGGGCTTCTGCCTGGAGGGCCTTATATGTCAACTTATTACGCAAGCAAGGCATATGTTACAAGCCTTACGACTGCAATACACAGAGAACTGAAAGACATTAGAAGCAATGTTCATATAAGTATGCTCTGCCCGGGACCGGTAGATACCAACTTTAATAATGTCGCAAGTGTAAAATTCGCACTTCCCGGAATTTCTGCTGAGTATTGCGCCTACTATGCTCTGTGTAAAATGTTTACCGGGAAATTCATGATAATACCGACATTGACAATGAAAGCTGGTGTTTTTGCCAGCAGGCTGCTTCCAAGGGAGCTTCTTGCCTGCATAACAGGACACCAGCAGAAGAAAAAAAGTTAGAACTTCTTAGAAAATATGATATTTTCGCGCTCGGCAAGCTTTGCGCGGTTAAAGAACACATCTACTGCGGCTTTATAGTCTTCCATACGCTGGGATTTCTTGATTGCCTTAATCTCTTTTTTGCAGTCATCAAAAACATACTCCATGTAGCACCACATTTCTTTCATACGGTGTATTGCATGGGTATCCCCCGGCATGATTGACACCCGGTCCGCATACACAAGATTGTGAAGTTCTTTCATCCTTTTCTTATCCGAATCAAGGTCACGCACAAAGCTTTCCGGCTCTTCAGATACCAGTACATCTATAAGGCCTGGGTCTGCTATCAGTCCCCGTCCCAGCATAAATGTATGCACTTCCGGGAATTTATGTCTCATCTCTATATAATTTTTTCTCGTAAATATATCTCCGTTAAGCACTAAGGGGTTGGTGCTGTTTTCCACAGCATATCTGAATGCGTCCAGATGCAGGTCATTCCTGTAATAATCAGTGCGTACCCGTGGATGGACAATCAGTTCCTCAAGCGGATATCTGTTATATACATCCATAATGTCCGGAAAATTCTCGTCGTTTTCAACACCTATACGCGTCTTGACCGAAACTTTAATATTATTCTGTATAAATGTATCCTCAAACACTGCATCCAGAAAACGGTCCAGTTTTTCTGCATCCCGCAGCATTCCTGAACCCTTGTCCTTGGAAACTACCGTTCCGGAGGGACATCCGGCATTCAGATTAATCTCGCTGTAACCATATTTTTCATGAAGCATCTTGGCTGTCCAGATGAAATCCTTAGGTTCATTGGTCATCACCTGCACTACAACATTTGTTCCCTTATTATGTTCACTGTCTATGTCACGAATCTCCCGTGCGAGGAAATTCTCTGACTGGTTGGGCGAAATAAAGGGTGTGAAATACTTATCCACTCTGCCCTTGCCAAATGTGGCTTCATAGGCACGGCGGAATGTGTAATCTGTAAGCCCCTCCATAGGCGCCATATATATTCTGCTTTTCATTAATTTACCTTCTGTTAACTCTCCAGCGTGTATGTTCCGTTGCTGTTTGTTGTTATCGTCGTTTCAAAAAATTCCCTCACAGCCTTTAACATATACCTGATGTCCATAATTCCTGCCGTCTCATAAGGTGAATGCATGGCAAGCTGTGCAAGTCCGATATCTACTGTATTAAGAGACACATGACTGTTTGAGATATTCCCAAGGGTAGAACCTCCCGCTATGTCTGAGCGGTTTACATAGGTCTGTACCGGAACTTCGGCTCTCTTGCATATTCCCCTGAATATAGCTGCAGATACGGCATCCGTAGTATATTTCTGGTTGGCATTGAATTTGATGACAATGCCTTTGTTCATATATGGCCTGTTAGTCGGGTCTGCTTTATCCATGTAGTTTGGATGCACCGCATGGGCATTGTCTGCTGAAATCATAAAGGATTGCGATATCACCCGTTGTAAGTCCTCTTCATCCTTACCTGCACATATGCCTATTCTTGTAATCACATTCTCCAGAAATGTAGAATCTGCTCCCTGCTTTGTTGTGCTTCCCACTTCTTCATTGTCAAATACTGCGCATACAGCCACACTCTCCTGATTGCCCTCATCGCTGTCAATAAGGGCATTCATGCAGCTATAAGCGCACATTATATCGTCAAGTCTCGGAGCTGATATAAATTCATTGTCCGCTCCCCATATGGTACCAGGCTGTCTGTTGTACAGAAACAAATCCCTGCCCACAACAGAATCTGCATTTGTCTGCGCTGCATCTGCTATTATGTCAGCAAAAAGCCCCTTTGAAGAAGCTTCCCCAAGAAGTGGTATCGTATCCTTCTGTGCATTCAGATTAACACCGGAATTGGCGTCTCTGTTCATATGAATTGCAAGATTTGGAATCATGCAGAGGTCTCTGTCCACATTTACTAATACAGGCTTATATGCACTTCCCTCCTTAATGATGACACGTCCTGCCACTGACAAAGGTCTGTCAAACCATGGCTGCATAAGCATTCCACCGTACTTCTCCACATTCAGGGAAACATAATTATTATCACCGGAAATCTCCGGATTTTCTTTCACCTTAAATGACGGAGAATCACTGTGGGCTGCCGCTATCTGGAAGTTAGTAAAACTCTCCTGTGCAGGCATACGGAATGCAATTATCGATGAATCATTCCGTGTGACATAATACTTGCCACCCGGATAAAGCTGCCATCTGTCCTTCTCATTCAACCGCACAAATCCGGCATCAGTCAGCTCCTCTGCAAAATTAGCCACAACATGAAATGCCGTAGGACTCTTCTCAATAAAGGTCATAAGCTCCTTTGAAATATCAATAAATGTGTTATCCTCTGTCATAAATACCCCTGCTTTCTACACTGTTATCTGCGTCTTCTGTGTCTTCTTCTCTTATTATTCTGAACCATTACAGCTATCATTATAAAGATTATGACAACTATAGCTGCTACTACCGCAATAAATATTCCAACTGCTGTATTAAAGCCAGCCTTCTTCTCTGTCTTAACACTGTCTGCTGTGCTTTCACCAGTCTGTTCTTCTTCTACAGCATTTGCGGCAAAATTCCTGTAAACTGTCTGGCTGCAGAGGCTGCAGGTTCCTGACTCTATTCCATCGCTTATTCCTGTTCCCGTCGGCTCTTTAACAACCGTGTACCCGTTAACCTTATGCTCATGAATCCTGTAACTGTCTGAATATGTGTAACCGCAACTGCTGCATGTATGTGTCGTGAAACCAAATGCATCTTGAGACGCCTCTGTCACTGTATCAGTATAGACAGGATTTGCACACATCTCCGGTTTTAAAGTTGCTGTATAATCATAGGTCTCGTTTCTTTTGAAGTCAGAGGTAAAGCCTGAATAGGCATATGTCCAGTTCATGACCTCGCCCATATTTGCCTGGCAGTATGCACGTCGGTCTGTATTGTCCTCGTAAAATGTAATCATTCCCTTAACTTTGTTGTTAAGAACTTCACCTGCGTATGTCTTAGACAATTCCAGAGGATATACCATATACATACCCACAAGTCCGCCATTATGAACATATCCGTGGTCAGAATCATATCCGTCTATTGTAATAGAACATCCCCGTATATTAAGAAATCCGGCTGCATAGGCTCCGCCCATAAACTGCTCATCCTTTACCTGCTTATCCGTGTCAATGCATACCAGTGTTACTTGTGTTGTTACATTGTCAAGATTCCCGCTTCCAAATCCGACAATTCCGCCTGTCCCCCACATTTTAGCAGAATCTGTCAGGCTTATGTACGCATCTTTAATAGTACAGCCTGAAATGTCACTGTTGTCGGCAAGTCCCGCAATTGGTGCGGCAAAGCAATGGTCTGTTGATGTTATCTCAACCCTCTCTCCATACATATTAAGATTACTCACCCTGGCATTCTTCAAAACACCGAAAAATCCGGCGCCATAGGTGTCATATTCCTTTCTGTTGCCATCGTAAGTCTTCATTGTCTGCTTACTTACAGTCTTTACAGACAGGTTTAATATGCTGTGTCCATTGCCTTCAAATGTGCCGGAAAAATCCCAAGGTGTCCATTCTACTCCGGACATATCCAGGTCTGCCATCAGCTTGTAGTTTCCCTCCGGATTCTTTGCCGCTTCCACAAGCTCCTGCACTGTGCGGATTTCTGTTGATGCTGTGCCGGCATCCGCAGGCTGTGTATCTGCCTTTGCCGTATTAATAAACAAACATGATGCTGCAATCACTACTGTCCCTATTGCAGCCGCTATCCCTCTGATATACTTCTTGTTAAACATTGTCCTGCCTCTCTTGTTATAATATGATGATTGTTGATTTCATAGTCTAAAACTCAAATTTAAGTATCTCGCAATTCTTTATCTTGAATGCGGAGAATTCCTCATTTGCCATATCATTAAAGTATGATTTTACCATCCTTGCAATTCCGTTGTGTGCAACTAAAAGATATGTTTTCTCCGGCTGTTCCTTTAACTCGTCAAGAAGATTATAAATGCGTTGTGCCAGGTGAAGCATGGTCTCCCCACCATCAAAGCTATATATAAAATTACATTTTGCTTTCGCAAATTCTTCTCCGTCTCTTGGTGTTGACTCATATTTACCAAAATTCTGTTCCTTAAGTCTTATTTCCTCCCGTGCAGGAATACCGGTTATTTCCGACACATGAAGCGCCGTATCCTTAGCCCTTATTAATGGCGAATACAGAATTTCATCAATCGGGATATTCTCCTCCTTTATTCTGTTGCCAAGAGCTACTGCCTGTTCATGCCCCAGCCCGGTAAGCGGCGAATCTGTTGCACCACATATCTTATTTTCCACATTCCACACCGTCTGTCCATGACGTGTAAAATACACTATTCCCATTGGTTTTCCTCCTTAATTCTAATGTTAATCGGGGTTGTTGTGTGGGGGTATTCTATTTTAAGACCGTTGAAAAACGCCTGCACTTAATGAGCTGATGGGCTGCAAGGCAGCCAAATCAGCGAATTTAGTACAGTTGCGTTTTTCTCCGAGCGGGAGCGTGTCTTAAAATAGAATACCCCCACAGCCCCACGAATATCAACTCATCACAGCGTGATTCCCTCCAAATCCTCACGCTCAAGAATTGCCAGTATGTTCCTGTCTACATCCTTAAGCCCAACTATACGTGTTGCCTGGTTAGATATGGCTTTCTCAAGGTAGTTGCGGACATCTCTTGCGTTGGCATACCCTTCCGGTTTATTGGCAACTCTTTCTGTAAAGAATCGCCTTGCCTCCTCCAATGCATCCCGGGACAACATGTATTCCTGCTTTTTGCAGTTATTTACAAGAATTTCTATCTCCTCCTCGGCTGTATAGTCTTCAAAAGTAATAAACTTATTAAAACGAGAGCGAAGCCCCGGATTAGAATCAAGGAATTCTTCCATAAGGTCTGTATAACCGGCAACTATAACTACAAGGTCATCTCTGTGGTCTTCCATGCCTTTAAGCAGTGTGTCTACTGCTTCCTGTCCGAAATCCCCCTGCCCTTTGCCATTAGTGAGAGTATACGCCTCATCTATAAAAAGTACTCCTCCAAGAGCTGACTCTATTACTTCGGCCGTCTTAGTTGCAGTCTGTCCAACATAACCGCACACCAGACCTGATCTGTCGACCTCCACAAGATGTCCCTTGGAAATAGCACCAATTGACTTATATATCTTTGACAGAAGTCTGGCAACTGTAGTTTTTCCTGTGCCGGGATTACCCATAAACACAAGATGTTTGTTGACACTTGTCTGCTTCATTCCCTGCTCTTCACGCATTTTCTGTACCTTGAGAAGATTAATCAGCGCATTGACATCTTCCTTTACTGCGGTAAGACCCGTAAGGGAATTCAGCTCTGCAATAAGGTCATCTGCGCTCTCTGTCTGCTCTTCCTGTGATGAATCCCCACCGGATAACCCTGCCTGTCCTGTGGATTTAAAAGCAGAAGCTTTGTAATCCGGCCTTAATAGACCGTACTGTTTAAGACTCTCGTCCAACATAACGCAGTATGCAGAAAGTGCATTTATCTCAGCATCGGTACAATCATTATTAGCCGCAAGATATGCCTGTCCAAGCGTTCTGTAGCTCTCAGCCAGCGTTCTTGCCTCCTTATTGCCGTATCTGTCGTTCTTAATCTTGTGTCCTGCATTTGCAAGAATAAAATACTTTATAGTTGATGGAATTCTTGTGATATATCCTGCTCCCAACATATTTCTTGTCTTAATATCTGCCGCCATTTCCGGACTTATATCAAATCCAAGATTATCTTTTATAAATTTTCTCTCCTGTACGCCAAAGCTTCCGTCAATCATAGATATATATATAAGAAAATGAAGAAAATCCTTCTTCAGATTATCCTTTAATTTCGTGTTTCCTGCCAGCTTAGCCACTCCATTCTGCTGTATGTAGTCACACATTTCGAAACACAGGTCAAGTGCGTCCATTAATCCCCCTCCTGTTTTAAAAATACTACAATAAAAGTGTACACCCAAACATAATAATAAGATACACCAAATTATAAAATGTAAATGTCACAAAGTACTTTCCCTTATTTCCAGGCACCTCATTGACATACAGTTTATATGAGATAAGACTTGCCATTGAAGCTATCAGAGTTCCAAGGCCCCCAATATTAACCCCCACCAACAGCATCCGGATACTATCCGTATACCCCGATAGTAAAAGCGCTGCCGGGACATTGCTTATACACTGGCTTGTCAGTATTCCTACAATGACTTCCCGTCCATTCACCACATTTGCAAGGAAATTCGAAACCACCGGAATCCTGCCAATATTTCCTGTAAATATAAAGAAACCGACAAATGTTAAGAGAAGCCCGTAGTCTGCTTTAAGAAGAATTCTTCTGTCAGCCACAAACACGATTACTACTGTCATACAGGCTAATACATACCACGGAATCCATCTTGACACCACCAGAAGCGCAACCACAAAAAGCAGTGTAAATATTATTATATTAATTCTCTTCCGTGTGTCCTTCCTGACTTTTTTATCTGCCGGGACTGATATCTCTGCCCCTTTGTCTCTGATAAACAGAAGCGACACCAGCAGCAATGCCGCTGCTATCATGGTAAAGGGAAGCATCCAGAGTATAAACTGTCCTATACTCATACCTGATAATTCGTACAGATAAAGATTCTGTGGATTACCTATTGGAGTCATCATGCTTCCCAAATTAGCGGCAATTGTCTGAAGTACAACAACCGGAATCATTATATCCTCTCTTTCACAGTTTTTCAGCATAATAATTGCAAATGGTACAAATGTAATTAATGCAACATCATTGGTTATCACCATTCCTCCGAAAAAGCACATTGTTATAAGCGCAAGAACAAGCTGCCATACTTTTCTGGTTCTTAAAAGCAGTGAATGTCCGATTTTTTCAAACACTCCATTATCCATATACCCCTGTGTGATTATCATCAGGCTCCAGAGTATTCCCAGCGAACGCCAGTCAATATATTCTGCATATGTTTTATCCGGCATTACGAAAAATGCGGATACAACCGCAAGTACCCAGCTTATCACAAGCACAGTATCTTTCTTTATTATCCTAAGCATTTTGCCCATATCATTCTATCTCTCTATTACTTTTGCCCCTTATTTATTTATATTTCTTATATTCCCGGATGGATTTGCATATTCGATTCCAGACCGTAAAGCAACGTCGGTACTTAATGAGCTGCTTGGCGAATTTAGTACCGCTACGTTGCGTCCCGAGCGAGAGCGTGTCTGCAATCGAATATGCAAATCCATCCGGAAAGATAGTTTCTTTTCCACATATTTTACACTATATTTTGCTTTCTTAACAGTATTAGTTGACAAAAATGCAATCACAAAAAAATGAGCCACTGGCTTTGCGGGAAATATTTTCCCATCAGTCAATGACTCATTTTATATATAGAAATATTTTTAATTAAAGAGCTTTTTTATTTTTTATCATGCTGACAATGGCAAGAACTGCATTAATCAGGCACCATACAGACCAGATAACCAGGTCGCTGTAATTACCATAACCTGCAAAGCCTATAACTGCAGCGAGACCGAATAATACTGCAAGTGCAATGTCATGTCCCTTGCCTGTCTTATTTTTTGTTGCAATCGAAACAATTCCTCCTGCAAGCATTAGTATTCCTACTATTGCTCCTATGCTTCCCGATGTCCCCCCGTTGTCCTCAAGAGCATTTACCACTCCTGCCGCACAGGATTGAAACATAACTACCGCAAATAATATAATTGACAGAATTCCTGATACTAATTTCCAAATCTTCATAACATTTTTCTCCTTACTCTGCTTTACTGAAGCTTTATTATCACTTTATCACCTGTCCATATATTGGCAGTGTATTCCAGATCTATTGATTCTGCACCTACCGGCACCTCAAATATCACACTAAAGCTTGCCTGTCTTCCTGTTGACAGGTCATCTCCCATAAAGTCACATACTTGAGACATAAATCTCTGCTCGCAGCTTGCATTATCTGCATAACAGTCAAAATCAGATACGCTTACATACACATCAGACTTTCCCGTATTCTCAAATGTGAAATCTGCCTTGACATATTTGTTGCCATCCCCCGGCGTGTACATTCCATATTTATCTTCATAATCTGTAAAATCTGTATCTGCATCCGTCACTGTACATTTTAATCCATTATTTTCAAAGCATCCTCCTACCATAACAGTATTGTCTTTCTCTTCATTTGTTTTGTCAGATATTCCTCCTGCATTGCTGTTGTCCACACTGGTATCTGAACCACTTCCTAAAGCTAACGCAGCAAACACCATAAGGCATCCTATCAGTGCAACATACTTTCTAATCTTTTTCATGTAATCCTTCCTCCTTGTTGTGCTTTTATAATAAAAACAGCCACAAGCTCTGCCACCACCTCAACAATAATGTCTGCCACATCAAATGTGCCTTTCACAAGCGGTGTCAGTTGAAGTATCTCCATCACCGTCGAAAAAGAAGCGGCAGTGAGAAATATCCCCCTCAAATGTGCTGCATTATTACCGGTTGCGAAAAGAATTGAAAATGTAAGTGCATAGGCCCACAGTATGTCGGGAAGATAATTCCTTATGAGAACTGTGACAGCATTTCTTGCTGCCTGTTCTCCTGCATGCATACCTGTTCCAATAAATGCGTCTATTCTCTGCACAAATACTACATCCGGTGAAATTATGTAATATATGACCGCCCCTGTCATAATTGGAAGTATTATGTTTATAAATACTTCTTTTTTCGTCTTCATAAAAATCCCCTATGCGGTAACATTTACTGCCTTTCGCAGATTGAATGTTACCACACAGGGGATACATGTTTGTGTGCTGTCAGCACACATTTATTCAATTAGTTAATTTAGAATCCGAGAAGGGATACAACAATGCACAGCAATACTATCAAAAGGAAAATATACACCGCCCCATAGACAAAGGTTAATATAAATCTGAGAACTATATTATTCTTCATACCCGGAAGTTTTCTTCTCACCCCCAGATAATTACCAATCCACAGAGTCAGTCCCATAAACATTAAAAATACGGTAATCTTGTACAATAGTAATTCCAACCCTGTTATCATAATTCCGGTATGCCCATCTGAAACGGTAAAACCTGACGTCATCCATATAACAAATGCATACCACAGAATGGCAAGTATACAATACACTAAATTGAGGCTTCGAAATCCCGGAAGAAGATATTTCCTCCAGGAGCTGTTTATTCTTTCACTCTGTTCCTTATGATTATTATATTGCCTATCCAACAGCACCTTAACCACGTGTAACATATCATTGCATGGCTGCCTGACACCTGTGTTTATCTTGTTCTTAAGCATCTGCAGCAGTTCTCCTGCTGATGAATATCTGTCATTGACATCCACTTTGAGACATCTGGTAAGTATATCAGTGAATCTACATCTGGCAATTCCTGCTCCCGGCTTATCGCCAGTCATCAGGTAGTTAATCGTTGCTCCGAAGCCGTATATATCCGTCCGCTGGTCTGACTGCCCGAAACCATACTGCTCCGGCGCCGCAAAATACACTGTCCCCAGCATTCTCGTATCTTCATTCTTCTTATCACTCACATGTCTTGCCGCATTGAAATCTATCAGATGAATATGTCCGTTTTTTTCAATTATTATATTCGATGGCTTTATATCCCTGTGTATAACAGGCGGGGAAAGGCTCTGAAGCCCTGTGAGTATCTGTGCCAGTTCAAGCGCAATCTGATAGGCCTGCCGTTCAGTAAAAAGTCCATGCTCATCCATAAGCTGTTTTAAATTCTTTCCCTGAATGTACTCCTCAACCACAACAAGTGAGCCCTCGTCCTCTATACACTCTTTTATAACCGGAATGCCATACACATATGTATGCGCAAGCTGCTCATACACATCCTTGGAATATATGTCAAGTCTCTTCTTAACATACAACTCCTTCGTGTCAATATGCTGGACAAGTATTACATTTTTCTTATCATCAATGACTGTCAATTCCTTATAAAAAGACAGCCTGCTTTCCTCCTCTAGTGTCATTCTTTCATTCCTTTGTTGTAATATTGTGATTAATATTATACACTATATTAAGTATAAATGTGTATATTTAACTTAACAAAATGCCCCTGTAATACATAATTAGATTTATCATATACGGAGATGATGAAATGAACGAAAAACCAACTTATGAACTTGACAGGATTCTTAATAAGGTTGAACCGGAAAGCTTTGACCAGTTCAGGACTTCTGAAAATACTGACACAGCTTTAAGTCTCAGCGACTTCTTTATGGACTATATGGGCACCCACAATCTTTTGTTAAAGGATGTCATAAAACGAAGCGATATTCCTTCTAATTATGCCTACGGCCTGTTAAACGGCAATAAAAGCAGGCCCAGCCGCGACCGTGTTATCGCTCTGTGTCTGGCATGCCGGATGAATCTGACCGATACCAACAGAGCTTTGAAAATTGCCGGTTTAAGCCCGCTTTATTCTAAGGTAAGCCGCGATGCCGCAATTATTATCATGATTAACAAATGTGAATTCGATGTAGGCATAATCAATGAATTCCTGTATGGACACAATCTTGATATCCTTAATACTTCAAGTACACAGGACAAAACATTTTAACAATATTAATCAAGGAGGTTATCTGATGAACATTATAGATTCTCATATTCACATCTGCCGCTGTATCAATGGTTTTGGCAACGGCGGAGAAATGCAGGCTATTGGCGGAGGCTACGCAAGTTATGCCGATGGAACTGTATTTCAGATGATTCCGGAGTGTCTTGGCGAGTATGATGTAACTCCGGAGGCTGTCATTAAAGTAATGGATGAAGCCGGTGTTTCCAAGGCAGTAATGCTTCAGGGAAATTTTCTCGGCCCGCAGAATCTCTACACTTATGAGGCAGCACAGAAATATCCTGACAGACTTGCTGCTGCTGCCACATACGATCCTTTCTGCAGAAATGTGGATTCCATACGAAAGCATTTATTCGAAGAGCTTGGAATAAGGATTGTAAAATTCGAGGTAAGTACCGGAAGCGGTCTTATGAGCTATCACAGAACTATTCCTCTTGATGGTGAAATTATTGAAGAAATGCTCACATTTGCTGAAGGCCATGGAAACACTGTTGTCTTCGATATAGGGCGCTACCCTGCCGAGTGCTGGCAGCCTGAAGCTCTTGCCCGTGCCATAAAACGCCATCCGGATATGCAGTTTGTTGTGTGCCATCTTCTGGCTCCACGCGGTCTTGCCCAGGAAGATGTGTGGCTTAAGGGTATGGAAGCTCTGACTCTTGACAATGTTGTATTTGACCTTGCAAGCCTCCCTTCTAATCAGGGTAAAGACTCGAAATATCCTTATCCGGAGGCAATCCACTATATCAGGCGCGCCATTGAACTTGTAGGAAGCGACCGGCTTATGTGGGGCAGCGACCTGCCTATGAATCTGTGCAAAGACAGCTACAGACATCTTATTGACTATATTGTGCTCAGCGACGAAATCTCTGAACATGACAAGGAAAATATTATGTCCTGCACAGCAAATAAAGTATACTTTAAGGAATCCTAGATTTATTCTCTCATTATCTAGTTCACCTGTTGACAACTCAAGCATATCATGTTATATATACTACGTCAGACATACTACGACACTCGTAGTAACGGCTGTCGTAGTATTTTTTGTTTTATACATTTGCGACAACCTGCAATATTGTCACAATCTTATGAAGGGAGGAATCTGAATGGCTGTCATAAGCAGCGACATTATAAGGGGATACAATGACACTATGATTCTGTATCTTCTTCTGGATAAACCATCTTATGGATACGAGATATCCAAGCAGATTAAGGCACTATCCAATGACAAATATGTCATGAAAGAAACTACGCTTTACTCTGCATTTACACGTATGGAGAAGAATGGATATATCACTTCTTTCCCCGGAATGGGTGATAATGGTGGTAAAAAGCGGACTTACTACCAGATTACTGAGTCTGGAAGGACTTATTACCGGTCAAAATGTGAAGAGTGGGAACTTACAAAAGAAGTTGTTGAAAAATTTATTGTGAAGGAGAATTAAGAAATGGATATTATTAAAAGTTATCTTGAAACTATGTTCGCTAACCTCCCGGCAACCAATGAAGTACTAAGAGCTAAAGATGAGCTATTGGGAATGATGGAGGACAAATACAATGAACTCATAAACGAAGGAAAAAGCGAAAATGAAGCTATAGGAACCGTTATTTCTGAATTCGGTAATCTTGACGAACTGGGAGAAACACTGGGTCTTAACAAGGAAAACACTGCTCCTGTTGACAATCGCAGGGCTCTTTCTTTAGATGAAACCAAAGAATACATCAAAGCAATGACCCGGCATGGATTTATGACAGCCCTTGGCGTTTTCCTTTGTATTATCTCTACGGTATTCCCAATAGTTGGTGATATGTTTAAGAACGACATTGCTTCCGCCATTGGTGCTGCACTCATGTTTGCTGTTGTTGCATGTGGTGTTGCTTTGTTTATCATCACCAATTTATCTGTAAAGAAGTATGATTATATCAAAAAACATGAATGTATTCTGGATTATTCAACTATAGTTTATGTTCAAAATGAGCAGGCTCGAATCAATAATATATCTTCCATATATAAGACACTCGGTGTTATATTCTGCATAACAAGTATCATTCCGTCCATTATATTTGAGGCTGTCCCTCTTGATGGGATTGATGACCTCGGAGGTGTTTTCGTTATGATATTTGCCGGTATTGGAGTATTCTTTATTGTTTTAGGATGCATGATGACATCTTCCTGCAAGACTCTTCTTACCCTTAACAGCGAAAGAATATCCGGAAGCTATGTAAAGGACAGTAACAAGGAAATCCGGTATATAAACAATACTGCTGCAACAATTATGTCTGTATTCTGGCCAACTGTGACATGTATTTACCTGTCTGTCAGCTTTATAACATTTGCATGGTTTGCCACATGGGTAATATGGCCGATTGCAGCAATTATACATGCTATATTTAAAACCATATTAAAAGATGATACTAAGGGGGTATATTAACATGGGAAAACGAATTTATCTGTCTGTTATATATATAATTACTTTGGCATGCATTATTATTGGAATCCTTGGAAATGTATTGAATTTCTCCCCTTTCAGCAGAATCACTTTCGGTTCAGCCGGAAAATATACTGAGGTTTCCAAAGATTTTTCAAATGTGTCTGACATCTCTATAGATATGAATTTAGGCAAAGTTACTATCTGCAAAGGTTCTTCTCTTAGCGCTAAGTTCTCTGGCGGCGAGAAATATGTTCCTGAGATGTCAGTGGAGGGAACAACTCTTGTTATAAATCAGAAAAGCCATGTAGCCGTAACTAATGTTCATGACACCGACTGCAGCTTAACTATCACTGTTCCGGAAAATCTTGAACTTAAATCCCTTTCGGCAGAAGTTAATATGGGGGACTTTACTATTGAAAATGTAAAGATTGCCTCTGTTGATGCAGAAGTTGACATGGGTAATCTCAAACTCGATGGTCTTGCCATGGAAAACTGTGATGCGGATGTCAATATGGGCGACCTTAAAATTGAAGACTGCGTCAGCACTACATTTGACCTGTCCGTTGACATGGGCAGCATCAAGATAAAAGGAATTGACATCAGCAAATATAATGCAAAACTCATGGTTGACATGGGAGATGTTAAGGTAAATGGCGACAGTGTGTCTAACAAATACTCTTGCAGCGCTACAGGAAATAAGAGTCTTACTGCTGATGTGAATATGGGTGACATTAAGGTGGAGAAATAGAGAAATAACACTTAGCACAAAACAGCAGACGCATTTCAGGACTTTGAGAGATTATATGGTTTTTTGTTAAAATAGTTAGCAATAAGTCAATTGAAGAAAAAACATAAGAAATTGAGCAAGTATTTTGCAAACTCTGGCTCTTTTGCTTGTCTACTATACGACAAGTGCTCAAAATCTGGGTATTATCTGAAAATCAGTATAAAATCAGTACCTTTTTATCACATAAAAATTTATAATTAAGATAATAATAAAATCTTATCGCTACCCTATCTTTAAATTATATTAGACATTTTATGAACACAACAGACGGTATTTTAAGGAGGACTACTATGGCAACAACAACCTTACTTAACGAAGACTTTATGGATTTCCCTATTGGTGAATTTCCTTATGACAAGAATCACTCCGCAATGGGCGAGTATCATTTTATTCACTATCCGGGATATTATGGCAAATGGTATGATCCTGTATGCAACCATACATACAACGGTCAGGGTGCGTCGTGGATAATAACAGAATATGAAGGAAAACACTATATGGAGCAGATGCGTATCCGCAATGACAAGCCGCATCGTACCTTTCCTATGCTTACAAGCGGTGACAGATTCTGGCGTGATTACGAAATCTCTGCCAGCCTGCGCATGTTTACTACCAAGTGGGGCAATGCGGGAATTGGTTTCTGCTGCCAGAATTCCGCTAATCTGCTTGTTCTTGTGTTCGAGGAACACGAATTGCGTCTGGAATACCGTCATAAGGAGGTTATTGAAGTTATTGAAAGCACCCATTTTGACTATAACTGCGATGACACTTATGTGATGAAGGTATCTGTTAAGGGCAGCCACGTGATATGCAGTGTTGATGATAAGGTATACTTTGACACTGACACTGAATACGCAAGACAAGGTGGCAAAATCGCAATTACAGCAACTATCCCTGCCCAGTTTGGATTTGTAAATGTAACAACTGACGATAACACTGCTGCCGAAATTGATGCTGCCAGAGAAAGCTACAGGAAAGAATGTGAGACTGCACAGGCACGATATCCTAAGATGAAGCTTTTAAAGAAGATTGATTTAAAGGGATGCGGCTCGGGAAGACAACTCCGATTCGGGCATCTGTTAGGTAATAGTGAATACCAGATGGTTATTGCCCAGTGCCAGAAGCGTGTCAACCGTGATGCCTACGGTACAATCAGTTGTCTCACTGCATTTGACTTAGATGGTAACATCCTTTGGCAGCATGGTGAACCTACAGATAATATTGACATTGGAACTATTTCCGCTGATATGCCGATGCAGATATATGATATTGATGGGGACGGTTTTGATGAGGTTATTACGGCAAAGAATTTTGAGGTTCTTATTCTTGATGGCAGAACCGGAGAAGTTAAGAAGCGCGCTAAAACACCTTACTCAACTCCTGAAGAAGATGGCACCATTATCGGTGTACCTGACAAGATATATGCCTTTGACAGAATTAATCCTGACGGCATGCGGATATGCAACTTCAGAGGTCTTGACAAACCTCGTGATATTCTCATTAAAGACCGCTACTGCAGAGTCTATGCATTAAATGATAATCTTGAGGTAATGTGGCATTTCCAGAGCGATAAGAATACAGGACATTTCCCATTTGCCATCGATATTAACGGGGATGGGCATGATGAACTTCTCGTGGGCTACAATATGCTGGACTGTCACGGCAAGAAAATGTGGACAATGCCTGTAAGTGAAGATCATATTGACGAAATTGTTCCCGGACAGTTTGCATCCGGTCCTAATGCCGGCAAGAAATTCTTTGCATGTGTAGCAGGAAGAGAGGGATTTATACTGTGTGACTTTGAGGGCAATCTTCTTAAGAAGGAAGGCATCGGACATGCCCAGCGTGTAAGTCTTGCCAATTATCTTCCTGACAAACCGGGATATGAGATGGCTGTTGTGAATTTCTGGGGACACCAGGGAATTATTTATTTCTATGACAGTGAAGGCAATGCTCTCTGGGAGATGGAAAATGAGCTCAACGGTAATCTCCTCACCCCTGTAAACTGGACTGGCGACGGTCAGGATTTTATCCTGCTGAATGCTGATTCAGAACGGGGAGGAATGATTGACGGGAACGGAATCCAGGTTGTAAAATTCCCGGATGACGGTCACCCTACATGCTGTGCTGAGGCTGTCAATCTGTACGGTGATGCCAGAGATGAAATTGTTACATGGGATTACAACCAGATGTACATTTATACTCAGGATGATGCCCCTAAGGAAAATGTTTATACTCCTTACAAATATCCTGATTACAACGCTTCTAACTATAGAGGAGAATATTCTTACAGGGAAAAGTTCTGGTAATACCAATTCAACATATTAATAAACCCCATATTGGCATCCTGTGTCATTATGACATAAGAAACCAGTATGGGGTTCTAATATATATTATGTAGTTACGACTCTGCTAATGTGAGTTCTTTAGCCAGATTGCTAAGCGTTTCAACTATCTGCTCAACCTCGTGTGTAATATCAGTGTTTTTCTGTGTTGTATCCAATGTTTCACTTGAATGTGCAGTTACTTCCTCTGTAGCTGCAGAAATTGTCTCTATCTGCTTTATAACTTCCTCATTAGCGGCACTGAGACCCTCTACGAGTCTATTAAGCTTATCTGCCTCCTGATATACCGCCTCTGCCTTTACTGCTATTTCTTCAAAGCTGTGTGCCGTATTATCAGCAACAACATTCTGCTCGTCTGAATTACGAAGCATTTCCTCTATAACCTTAACAATCTTGGACAACTCTGCGGATACATTTTCAATCAAATCAGTAATACTTACGGTTGCATCCTTGGTCTTTACTGCCAGATTAGAAATCTCAGATGCAACTACCGCAAAGCCTTTTCCCGCTTCTCCAGCTCTCGCAGCCTCTATGCTTGCATTCAGTGCAAGGAGACTGGTCTGAGATGTTACATCGTTAATCAGCTTGATAATTGACTGCATCTTTTCTGCATCCTCATTTAACTTGACAATTTCAATGGATACATTCTTATTAGATTCATTAGAAAGCTTAACATGGCGAATCAAATCATCAATATTGGACTTTGATGCATTGATTTCCTGCCTTGTATCAGATATATTGTCTGAGATTGCCGCTGTAGAATCGCTTACCTGTCGTATAGCCTGATGTATTTCCTCTGTGTTCTCTTTCTGCATCTGAATGGAATCCACTGTCTCGTTAGTTCCTCGAACCACCTCTTCCATAGAGTTTTTGGTCTGATTAGATGAGTCTCTAAGCTCTGACATTTTATGTGAAACAGATACCACATTTTCTGACATTCTGTTAGACACATTAAGTATCTGCTCCATAAGGGACGCAACCTTTTCCTTCTCTGTCTCAATTTCTTCCATGCGGTTACGATTGGTTAATTCTGCGGCTTTACTGCCCATGCACATGCAAAATGTAAACATAATTAAGGATGCCACCCTGATTTCCACATTAGGCATATCTGCTGATGCTATCTGCCCGGTAGCTAACAGATAACCCACATGCGCTACATTGCTGAGTGTTATGCCTGTCATATAAAATAAAATCAACTTGTTATTGTTGTAACAAACTAAAATAACTGCCATCATTATTGCATATATGTATGCAATCGGTGAAATTGTCGTAAATATAACAAAGATATTAAAAACAGCAAATCCTACAGCATAGACATATTTCAACTGTTCAGTTTCTTTATTTCTTGCAATTAGAATTCTTCCAATTATATATGGCACCCAGAGTAATAACATAAACACAATATAATACGGAACTGTCCTGCTCTTCTTAATAACCTCAATCAGATAACTGGCTGATAAAACTATTGCCAAGACAGTATAGCAGAATATTGCTGTTGAATTGACCCTGTGCTTATCTGAAAATTTTTTTAATTCCATAATCTTCCCCCTTTACAAGCGATAGCTTAATCTTTATGTATTTCACGTAAACTTTTTATTATTTTATCATTTTTTATTAAAAAGGACAATTACAAACCTTATTCACGTTTATTATTATTTCTACGATACCCATGCTGCCAGTCAGTGCCCCACAAACTTTGACAGATTTGCCGTCGAATTCCACATTGTTCTTTTCCCCAGAACCCTGAACATAAATGCCATCGCTGCTGTTTTGTGCAACAAATACGCCGCCACAACCGGCTGTGCTGTTTCCTCCGGTAATTTTTCCTCCATTTCCGCTGTCCTTTAAGGAAGGGCTGTCGGCACACGGTGCAAACAAGGACGCATATATCACGCAGGTTGCCCTGCCAATCAAATTTGCCTTTCCAAAAGATGACTAATTTGGTTTAGATGACGAAAATCTATACAAACATCAGCATCACCTAATATGCACCAGATGTTTTACTTGAAATCATTTCTGTTAATCTTTTGGATCCTGAATCTAAAACAAATCCAGCATATTATCCAAATATATTTTTTCTCTTACATGCAGCTGATACTCCTGTCTCGTCATGTAATAAAGCAAAAATTCCAGTATCAATGCACTTCCAAGGCCTCGTCCTTCTATTTTAAAATTATTAAAACCCATTGGCAAATATATATTGGAAATATCATTGATACTGATAAATGTAGGATTGTTCATAGCTTTAGAAAACTTATACCCATCACCTGCATCCGGTGCTGTACAATGATGTTCACATTGGTCTTCTCCCAAATTCTTACGACTTACTGCTTCATAACAGACCCTTCTATCCTTGCATCCAATATAGCAACATTCATTGCATAAAAACTCAACCTTATTTTTCTCAAAAGAGTCAAGCTGCCTTAGATTATCAAAGTCCTTATTTAATCGAAAATCCGGCACAACATATCTGAATTCCTCACGTTTTAACTCGTTATGAAATTGCGGAAAATCTGTAATAACCTTAGTTGTTGATGAAACATAATACAATTCTTTATAATTCAGTTGTAAATACTCCAGCAGTAAATCTGAATGAACAATAACACCATTTCTTTTTCCGCTATTCTGTTCAAATAATGCACAAAGCTCATTACATTTTTTGTCCGTTAGATGTTCTTTTCTAAGTAATGAGTTGCTAAAAGTCAGTCTTGCAGAAATATCATACTGCTGCGTCAATTTTAGTACATCTTGAGGATTTTGATTTCCAAATGAGGTGCGACCGCCTCCCCAGATACAATCAGAGGGCGCCCCATATATTGAACCTATTTCACACCAGTCATAAAAGTATTCTCTATGCTCACGATATAACGGTAAAAACACTCTATACAATTCGTAGAATTCAAACATCCCCGGAAGATGGAAATATGCTGTATTCTTTTTAGTTTCACTTACAACTTTATTGTCTGATTCCATTTTTGTTTTCATTTTAGCTTAACCTGCTTACTCTTTTTGTCCAATTTCTTCCATATAACCTGCAGTAATAATTCCTGCAGGCAAAGCTACAATCGCTATACCAAATAGCGAACTAATCATTGTTATAACTTTTCCAATAACTGATACTGCATAAATATCTCCATATCCCACTGTTGTCAACGATACGGTTGCCCAATATATTGCATCGAAAAAATTATTATATGTTTCAGGTTCAACATTAAACATTATTAATGATGTAATAAGTATATATCCCACTGCCAACATTGCTACTATAGCTAGACTGTCCCTTTGTCTTTTAAACACTTTAATCAATATATCTACATTCTTAGAATAGCGAAAGCCCTTAAGCACTCGAAATACTCTAAATGTCCTTATAAGTCTTGCTACCCTAAACATCTTTATTCCTTTATTTACAACAACAAATGATGGTAAAATTGATATCAAATCAATCAATGCTATTACTGAAAACGGATATAAAACAAATGATTTTTTCCCTTTGTCCAGTTTATAATCTGCCGTAATTAATCTCAATAAATAATCAATAATAAATATTACAACAGTTATACCATCAATCATATTAAAGATTACATTTTCCTCTTTAAAAGCAAGTGGGATCAAACTTATAACAATTACTATCATCATGCAAAAGTCATATATTTTACTTATGCAATCCCCGTCCTCACCTACTTCTATAATCTCATATATCCTTTTTCGCATTTTGCCCCCTTATCCAATCTTATTCAATCTACATTAGCCACAACTTCTATGTTGATTTTACCATAATAATGTTCAATTGCTTATAAAAAATAAGCTAATGTATACAATCTTTTCCTATTATCATTCAAATGTTACATATAACCAATAGCTTATTTACAATCATATCAATAGCGGGTGGTTTATATTTCGCATGCTTCGCGATATCAACAGGGGCATGACCCATAATAAAAGCTTCGCACCATGCAAGCATGGGCGAAGCTTTTTATATTCACTGTCGCATGGCTCATTGCCAACGCGAATATTATCGTTTTGAGAACGAGAAAAGCCCGAAAATGAGGGATTCCTTACATCAAATGTTGCATACGTGTTTTACACGGTAGACTACTCAGG
>CAMEVC010000016.1 GCA_945939115.1 uncultured Eubacterium sp. | reverse complement strand
ATCTAATCCTGTTTGCTCCCCACGCTTTCGAGCCTCAGTGTCAGTTACAGTCCAGTAAGCCGCCTTCGCCACTGGTGTTCCTCCTAATATCTACGCATTTCACCGCTACACTAGGAATTCCACTCACCCCTCCTGCACTCCAGCCTTACAGTTTCAAAAGCAGTTCCGGGGTTGAGCCCCGGATTTTCACTTCTGACTTGCATGGCCACCTACACTCCCTTTACACCCAGTAAATCCGGATAACGCTTGCTCCATACGTATTACCGCGGCTGCTGGCACGTATTTAGCCGGAGCTTCTTAGTCAGGTACCGTCATTTTCTTCCCTGCTGATAGAGCTTTACATACCGAAATACTTCTTCACTCACGCGGCGTCGCTGCATCAGAGTTTCCTCCATTGTGCAATATTCCCCACTGCTGCCTCCCGTAGGAGTCTGGGCCGTGTCTCAGTCCCAATGTGGCCGGTCACCCTCTCAGGTCGGCTACTGATCGTCGCCTTGGTGGGCTGTTATCTCACCAACTAGCTAATCAGACGCGGGTCCATCTTATACCACCTGAGTTTTTCACACCGTATCATGCGATACTGTGCGCTTATGCGGTATTAGCAGTCGTTTCCAACTGTTATCCCCCTGTATAAGGCAGGTTACCCACGCGTTACTCACCCGTCCGCCACTCAGTCATTAAGAACTTCAAACCGAAGTAATCTGTTCTAAATGCTTCGTTCGACTTGCATGTGTTAAGCACGCCGCCAGCGTTCATCCTGAGCCAGGATCAAACTCTCATAAAAAATGTTCGTTGAACATTTCAAGCTGCTAAAGCAACTTGTTTAAGTCTGCCTCGTCAGTATTAAACTAACTAGCTTTAATAGTTTTACCATCAAGCAGAATGCTTGATTGGACTTTACTGTTTTGGTTCGTGTATCTTTCGATACTCGCAAGATTCATTAATGAATCATAAAATTCTCAAAGAATTTCAAGGTTGTCTTTCTATTCAATTATCAAAGAACTACAAGTTAAAGAAAAAGTTAAAACCCAGTATTTATCTGATGTTTTAAGGCTTTTCGCACCGCCGTTTACCGCGGCGACTTGTATATAATATCATTGTGGATACCCATTGTCAACAGTTTTTTCAATTTTTTTCGATTCTTTTTTTTATTTTATTTTCTACCACAACATATTGTTTATTTGTCTTTCTGACATACTATTTATGCTCTTATTGTTACTTTTTATTAATCATTAACCATTATGTTATACATGAAAAAAGCTGTAAGCTGAATTTTATTCAACTTACAGCTTTTTTTGTTATAAATCCATGTTATGGCTTATAATGCAAGAGAGCCGGATTGCTCCGGCTCTCTCAAGTATGCATCCGCAAATGCATACCCCAATTAGTATCTATAATATACAATATACATTGAAAAAATGCAAGTTTTTATATAAAGTTTTTCAATATATTCATTCTTGATGCCAAATCTGGATGAATAACTATCGCGGCGACACTAGGATTAACAGCTTGTCTATAATTATCTGTTATCTTTTCAAACTCCCGAATAAATATTTTTATTTCCGTCTTTGATACCTTCAGCATCTTCATATAGTAGCACATAAGAATAATGTAATCGCCAATTGTTTTAAAATTTACATATGGCAATTTAATCTCAAGCTTTAAGCATTGTTTCATTGCATTGCTAGGATCAATATTTCTAAATCTGGTATCGAAAACTACCGCATTATGTGCAATCGCATTTCGTAAATCTTTTAATGTATAGATATATTTGTAAATTAATTGTCTATCTGTATCACAGGATACATTTAGAGATAAACGTTTTGAAATATCATCTCTAACATCATATGTAAGGCATGATAATAAGTATCCTAAATCACCCATTGTCATTATTTCAAATAAAGCCCATATCGGAACATCTGAATATCCAATATTATTATAGAAATGTGTTATCTTGGGATTATTCTTCTTATATGCATATGCAAGACTAGCCTGAATAGAATTCTGTAAATTGAGCTTATTCTGTTGCAATTTCCTTTTTTGCTCTGTAGTCGCTGAATCCGGTGCGTTGTTGTAACAGCTGACAACCTTATCGTACATATCCTGAATAGATTCCGAATTAGAATTTACCAATATGCTTTCTAATGCAATATTTTTTACTGCAGTCTCAATAAACATCATTTTCCCATACAACAATGCCTTCAAATCAGAATCATACTGAATAGTAGCATATATTTCATCATATGATGTAAATGGTAATCGTCTCTGAGCATTTCCAAAAAAACGGTATCCCTTATATCCATGAAAATATCCTGTATTAATAAGTTGGCGTTTCTGTTTTGCTCCCTGTATTGAAATTCCACTATCTCGTAAATGTCTCATCAAAGCATCTGTTTTTTTATAACTCATAGACGCCTCCTTAAATTAATTTTGTAATAATTATAATGTGTTTTTATAACAAAAACAAGACAAATATGAGAATCATGACCACCCGTCAAACGGGTGGTTTTCTCACCCCTATAAGGGCAGTTACCGGCCAGCGCCTAAAGACGCTGGCTTTCACTTTGTTCAAGCCTTAATGCCCTTGACTCGTCGCAGCCCTTGAATATACTTTTTTATTGCTTCGTTAAGGCCTACTGTGCCCACATAATATCCTTCTGCTCAGAAATGTCTGTTTCCAAACTTATACTTTAAGTTTGCATGCTTATCAAATATCATCAGTATACTTTTTTCCTTTGAGATACCCCATAAACTGTGATACACTCAATTTGTGTGGTATGCTTACCAGTATATGCACATGGTCTGGCATAAGATGTCATTATATTGATTATTATAGATAATTTTTCGCCTATACTTTGGTGTGAACACTATATGGTATTTACACATCCATTTAGCGTGTGCTCAACTGGGTCACGACCCATAACAAAAAAAGAAAGCCAGATATTATCTAGCTTTCTTCTCTCTTCTGTCAACGGAGCAGGAGGGATTTGAACCCTCGCGCCGGTTGCCCGACCTACACCCTTAGCAGGGGCGCCTCTTCAGCCTCTTGAGTACTACTCCAGATTCCATGAATAGAGCCCTAAACCATATATGTTTAACTCTTGATATGAAATTCTGCGTCAAACGCATTTGTTATTGTAACAAAGCCCCTTGTTGTTGTCAAGGGGCTTTATTGTGTTTATTTACTAATGTTGATTATCTTATTTTTCTTTTTCTGGAAACAATTAAAGATGTTGCTATAACCGTACCTAATACTATCATTAATGCTGCATACCAGAATATTATTTTCGAATCCCCTGTCTGAACAGATGCCTTTTCACTATTCTCCTGAGACTGTGCTGGCTGAGTCGTCTGCTCTTCTATATTCTGTTCAGAAGGCTGCGTTATTTCTTCTTCATCAGCTCCAACTTCCGGCTTTGGAATTATATTGATAGTAACTGTTGCGGTCTTTTTATACTCATTTCCGTCAACAGAAAGAACAATATTGTAGTTGAAAGAATCTTCTCCGCTATACCCCTGATTTGGAGTGTATGAAAATGTTCCATCTTCATTAAAACTTACGGAACCATTCTTTGTATCTGAGATTATCTCTGCCTTAACAGAAACATTTTTATCGGGATTGTTGACAATGATATTATTATCATTAGAAAGAACTGTCGATGCATTCAGTTTTTCATTCTGATTAACCTGATACTCGTCATCAGCTGCATCCGGTAGAATAACTGCTGCCGGAGTTTCTGTGAATTGCTGCGTATATGTGAGTCCGTCTGTTGTAGCGCTGAATATACATCCGTCGTTAGTATAAGAATATCCGGCATAACCGTCTTTTGCTTTGATTTTTACAGATACTGTCTGTCTGTTAGCTGATATTTTATCCGGATAATTAATTGTAAATGTTCCATCTTTATTGTCTATAACATTGTCCTGACCGTCAACTAACTCAAAATGTCGGTCAAGTTTATCTGTTACAGAAGCTGTTTCAAATGGAAGAGAGGTCATTGAAATCATTATCTGTCTGAATCTGTCTTTCAGATCTGAAGCATTTCCTGCCGTGTAGAATTCCTTCGCATATCCTCCCTCTGTAAATGTGAATCTTACCTTATTAAGGCTTTTTGTATAACTTAAGGTTTCTTTTCCCATGGATGCCTTTACAAGGTGCGTTATATCGTTGTCATTACTCATAAGAACTATTGAATAGATATTACATCCTTTTTCTGCCAGTTGTTTTCCAGCTTTATTAGCATAATATGAACCATTTATATTACTTTCGCTTCCGGTATATTTTTCATCATTTATATAATAATTTCCCCTTATCTTCTGTTCATCATAAGTGTTGGCAGCTCCATCTGTAAATAAAATTACAGATGATCCGGCAGCATTATTATTCAGAATTTCTCCGGCTTTTTTAATACCCTGCTCGATATTGGTTGATGAGCCAAGTCCTCTGCTTATATATACACAATTATTTCTTTTCAACAAGTCTTTATAATCCTCATTGTACATATCCCTGTTATATATCGCATTTAAACTGTTCATTATTTCTTCTTTACTGCTGGAGTTTTCAATCAATTTGTCAGCAGTTCTACAGTATGTTACAACTGAAACCTTATTGGAACTGCCCACCGGAAGAAATTCATTCAGAAAATTGTCAACTGCCTGCATCATGGCACCCCATCTCGTTTTTTCATAAGATGGAGCCATCGGGTCCGTATCTGCCTCGTCATCCACAGAACAAGCCATGCTTAAAGACCTGTCTATGACAAGTATTACACTCTGCGAATCACTTTCTATTGAAGGAAGATTTCCTGTCTCCACAGAAAAATTCAGTGTGTACATTCCATTTTCATCCGGCTCACTGTCATTTATTGTCTTTTCAAGTTTTAATACATCAGCATAGGCATAGGATTTAACATATACAGTTGTATCATCTGTAATTGACTTTCCATTCTCTATGCCTCCGATTAAAACTCCATAATTTTTATCTGTGGATTTTAGTGTTATTTTATCTCCATTCTTTACATATATTTCTTTAGAAGTTTCATTTATCTTAAATGTAACTTTACTGTAATTATCCTTTGCAGAATCTCTCGTCTCGTTTTCTGTAATCAGCGTAATCTTATCAGAGAGCGTATTTTCTGCGGCACTGGCCTTTTTTGTCATAAATGGTAATATGCCTGTTACAACTAACATAATTGTAAGAATCCCTACAATTATGTTTTTTGCTCTTACTTTTTTCATGGCTATCCTCCCATTTAATCTTAGAGTTAAATAATAACCCTTAATACACATTTATATTATAAAGGTTAATTATTTATGCCATATTCTTTTATTGCTGTCTCATAAAGATTATTTCCCTCGCTGTCTATCACGACAATAACCGGAAGATTTTCAACTTCAAGTTCTCTTATTGCCTCTGTTCCGAGGTCATCATAAGCTATGACGGTTGATTTTTTGATACATTTGCTAAGGATTGCTCCAGCTCCTCCTACCGCTGCGAAATAAACGGCACCATTTCTCACAATGGCGTCTATAACTGCCTTAGAGCGTTTTCCCTTTCCTATCATTCCCTTAAGCCCAAGGTCAAGAAGGTCAGGTGCGTACTTATCCATACGGCTTGCTGTTGTAGGGCCTGCTGATCCAATTGGTCTACCCTCTCTCGCCGGCGATGGTCCCATATAATATATAATATTATTCTTCATATCTATAGGCAGTTTTTCACCTGCTGCCAGTGCTTCTGCCATTCTTTTGTGAGCAGCATCCCTGGCTGTATATATTGTTCCTGTTATGTAAACATAATCCCCTGAGCGAAGGCTCTTTGCAGCCTCATCACTGATAGGTGCACTGATATATTTATCCATTACTTTATCTCCTTCTTTATTCAAATGTAGTGTATCATTACAAAACCCGGTGTGCATGTCTGTTTACATGACAGCAGATATTGACTGCAACCGGAAGTCCTGCAATATGGGTAGGATACGTCTCTATATTAATTGCAAGCGCTGTCTGTGTTCCACCGAGTCCTCCCGGTCCTATTCCTAATCTGTTAATTTTCTCAAGCATTTCCTTCTCAAGTTCTCTTACATATTCAACAGGTGACTGCTCATTTAAATCTCTTGTCAGGGCTTTCTTAGCCATCCATGCACATTTTTCAAATGTTCCGCCAATTCCGACACCAACCACCATAGGAGGACAGGCATTCGGTCCTGCATCTTTAACTGCTGTGAGTATTGCCTCCTTCACGCCTTCAATTCCATCAGCAGGCTTCAACATAAATACCCGACTCATATTCTCACTTCCAAAACCCTTAGGAGCAACAGTTATATCGACCTTGTCTCCCTCAACTATGCTAAAATGTATGACTGCCGGAGTATTGTCCTTAGTATTCTCCCTGTATATCGGGTCTTTTACAACAGATTTTCTAAGATAGCCGTCGACATAACCTCTTCTGACACCTTCATTTATTGCCTCTGTGATATCTCCACCTACAAGATGAACGTCCTGTCCCACATTAATGAATACAACTGCCATTCCTGTGTCCTGGCAGATAGGTATCATATCTTCTCCGGCAATTTTAAGATTTTCCTCAAGCTGTCCAAGCACCTGCTTTCCCAGAGGTGATTTCTCCTTATTCACTGCATTTTCAAAGACCTGTTTCATATCCTCTGTGAGAAAATGATTAGCTTCTATGCACATTTCTTTAATATTATCAGTGATTGTCTGTACATTTACTTCTCTCATAATAGTTCCTTTCTGCTTACTTAGTATTAATCATTCATGTAATTGTCTGTAAGAATTCCCGCATACACAAGAAATCTTCTCAGTTCTTCTCTCCAGAATTTCCATTCATGTCCGATTTGTTCAATTTCATCATAAGTATAATCATACTCCTTATGACTTATAAAATAATCTCTCACAATGTGGTTCATGTCAAGCCATGGATCTAAACTTCCACATGCATGATAGATTCTGGGCTTTATGCCTTCTTCTTTTATCAGTTTTTCTGCCTGATATATAAGACTGTATTCTGTATTATGCAAATCACCATCTCCGTATAGTTGTATCCTTGTAAGAGACCTAGCTCCTCCATCATTAGGAAAATCAGCATCCGCCTTATCTCCCGCTGAGAAGGCTCCTACATATCCATATTTTTCCGGATATTTCAATGCTATATGAAGACATCCGTATCCTCCGTTAGACAATCCACATACAAGGTTATTCTCCCTCTCCTTTGAAAGGCATGGAAACATATTGGTAATAATTGAAAACAGTTCCTTTCCCACATATGTGGCATACCTGTCACCTATATTCATATCTACGAAACATGAATTATTTACATTAGGAAGCACTGCTGCAAATCCTCCGTCATCTACATACTCACATATAGGTGAATGATACAGCCATGATGTATGGTCTCCGCTTCCTCCATGATACAGCCATAAAATCGGAAGCTTTTTGTCCATTTCAATATCAGATGGAAGTATCACAGTGCAGTCCATATTGTGCTTAAGATATATGGAGAAATGATTAACATTCATTATTGTTGCCATAGATGTCCTCCATTCTGTATGATTTTCCAGTGATTATTTCTACCGTTTCATGTATACATTTATCCCAGAATATGAAATCATGTCCTCCGGCTGTTTCATAATAATCTGATGTAAATCCGGATTCTTCTGCTGCATCGTGCCATCTTCTGCTCATATCAATAATAGAATCCTGTAATCCACATCTTATATAGAATTTAGGATAATTATCCACATTTCTTCCTGCATTATCCTCTTTTACACAATCTAACAGGTCATAATTACCTTTTTCAAATTCTTCTCTGTTTCCAAATATCTGATACATATTAAACCCCTGCGGATTTTCGTATCTTAATTTCACATCAAGAAGTCCTGAATATGAAAACACACTATTATACAAATCCGGCCTGTTAAGTCCGGCATATACTGCACCATACCCTCCCATAGACATTCCTGCTATATAGCGGTCTTCTCTCTTTGATGATAATCCGAACCACTTTGTACAGGTTTCAGTAACTTCTTCTGTAAGAAACTGAAAATATTTCTTTCCATGTACATTGTTGACAAAACATTTGTTGTTACCGGAAATCATTATTACTGCAATATTAGTATTTTCCACATATTCTGCTACTTTAGACTTGGCAAGCCAGGTTGTGTAATCTCCACCTGCACCGTGAAGAAGATATAATGATTGGTAGTCTCCTCTTCCCTGTGGTATCAGTGCATTCATCATTACCGGCATACCAAGTATCTTAGATTCATAGTTTATATTAATGTAAGCCATAACATTTCTCCTAAAAAAAGAGCCAGTGCATTATTATACAAATGCATTGGCCCCATAAAGATTATTCTTCTGAATCTTGTGTTGTGTCTTCCTCAAAGCCCTCAGCATCCTTACCCTCTTCGTCTGCTGGTTTCTTTCTTACTTTGGATATAGTTGCTACTTTAATTCCATCATCAAGATTGATAAGCTTGACACCTGATGTTATTCTTCCAAGATTAGATATATCTGAGCACTCAAGCCTTATAATGATTCCCTCTGTTGTAATGAGCATTACCTCTCTTGAATCATCAACTGCCTTAGCTCCTACTACATTTCCTGTCTTTTCAGTAATCTTATAGCACTTGACACCCTTGCCGCCACGATGCTGGACTGTATATTCGTCAATATCTGTTCTCTTACCCATACCATTCTCTGATACTATAAGCATAGTATCACCCTGGGTACTTATCTGAACACCAACTACTTCATCTTCATCCATAAGACTCATTCCAATAACACCCATAGCGGAACGTCCTGTAGGTCTTACATCTGTCTCCTTGAATCTTATACACTGTCCGAGCTTTGTGACCATAAGTACTTCTGCATTATCATCTGTAAGCTTAACTTCAATAAGTTCATCATCATCTCTGAGATTAATAGCCTGTATACCTGTTTTTCTGATATTAGCAAACTCTCTCACAGGAGTTTTCTTAACAATACCCTTCTTAGTTGCCATAAACAGATAATCTGAATCCTGAAGCATATCAACCTTAACTGGTACAACAGCAGTGATTGTCTCACCCGGTGCAAGCTGTAAAAGATTGATGATTGCTGTACCTCTTGATGTTCTGCTGGCCTCTGGAATCTCGTATGCTTTCAACTTATAGGCTCTACCTGTATTAGTAAAGAAAGTAAGTACATGATGTGATGTTGTCATGAATAAATCCTTGATATAGTCATCATCAATCGTCTGCATTCCCTTGATTCCCTTACCACCACGATGCTGGCTCTTGAAGTTGTCAGGAGTCATTCTCTTGACATAGCCTAAGTTAGTTCTTGCAATTACACAAGCTTCATCCGGGATAAGGTCTTCCATAGATATATCATACTCATCAAATCCGATAGAAGTTCTTCTGTCATCACCATATTTATCTGCAATCTCGGTAATCTCTGTCTTGATTACTCCAAGCAGCAGCTTCTTATCTGCAAGAATTGCCTTGTATTCTTTAATCTTTTCATGAAGTTCCTTTAATTCCGTTTCCAGTTTATTTCTTTCCAGACCTGTCAAAGCTCTTAAACGCATATCAACAATAGCTTGAGCCTGTACATCTGTAAGTGCAAATTCTGCAATTAAGCTTTCCTTCGCAATCTGAACATTAGCAGAACCTCTGATTATGGAAATAACTCTGTCAATATTATCTAAAGCTATCATCAAGCCCTCTAATATGTGGGCTCTCTCCTCCGCCTTATTGAGGTCAAACTTAGTTCTTCTGGTAACTACCTCCTCCTGATGAAGAAGATAATACTTTAACATATCATATAAGTTAAGAACCTTTGGCTGGTTATCAACTAAAGCAAGCATAATTACTCCAAATGTATCCTGAAGCTGGGTATGCTTGTATAACTGGTTAAGAATAATATTAGGATTGACATCTCTTCTTAACTCGATGGCAATTCTCATACCTTCCCTGTCTGACTCATCTCTTAAATCTGTGATACCATCAATCTTCTTGTCTCTTACAAGTTCAGCAATCTTCTCTATAAGCTTAGCTTTATTTACCATATATGGAAGTTCAGTAACAACAATTCTGTTCTTACCATTCTGCATAGGCTCAATATTAGTAACAGCCCTTACTTTAATCTTAGCTCTTCCTGTTCTGTATGCCTCTTCTATTCCAAGCTTTCCGATAATTGTTCCACCTGTAGGAAAATCAGGACCCTTAACAATCTCAAGAATTTCCTCAATACTTGTGTCTCTGTCCTCTTCAACCTTATTGTCAATCATCTTGACAACTGCACTAATAACCTCTCTTAAGTTATGTGGAGGAATATTAGTTGCCATACCTACAGCAATTCCTGAAGTACCATTACACAGAAGATTAGGATATCTTGAAGGTAACACAGTAGGTTCCTTCTCTGTCTCATCAAAGTTAGGAATAAAATCTACAGTATCCTTATTCAGGTCTCTTGTCATTTCCATGGAAATCTTACTGAGTCTTGCCTCTGTATATCGCATGGCTGCTGCGCCGTCTCCATCTACTGAGCCGAAATTGCCATGTCCGTCAACAAGCGGATATCTTGTATTGAAATCCTGAGCGAGCTTAACTAAAGCTTCATAGATAGATGAATCACCATGTGGATGATATTTACCCATTGTATCACCGACGATACGGGCACATTTTCTATGTGGCTTATCAGGACCATTATTAAGTTCTATCATTGAATATAGAATTCTTCTCTGCACCGGCTTAAGACCATCTCTTACATCCGGAAGTGCTCTGGAAGCAATAACACTCATGGCATAATCAATATAATAATTCTCCATGGTTTTCTGCATATCTACTTCCTGAACTTTATCAAAGATATGTTCATCCATTATATATAATTCCTTTCCTGTAAAGTTATTTATACATTAACGCGCATGCGTAAATCTACTTTATCACCATGCGTAAATCCGAAGGATTTTCGTTAGATATCCAGGTTCTTTACAAACTTGGCATTTGCCTCAATGAATTCTCTTCTTGGCTCAACTTTATCTCCCATAAGAGTTGAGAATGTAACATCAAGTTCTGATTCATCATCCTCAGACATATTGACCTTTAACAGAATTCTCTTCTGTGGATCCATTGTTGTCTCCCAGAGCTGTTCTGCATCCATCTCTCCAAGTCCCTTATAACGCTGTACCTTGTTATTCTGGTCTCTTCCGATTTCTGTCATTATCTGGTTAAGCTCATCATCATTATAGGCATACCAGACTTTTTTATTCTTCTCAATTTTATAAAGAGGCGGCTGCGCAAGATAAACATGTCCCTGTTTTATAAGTTCCGGCATAAATCTGTACAGGAAAGTAAGAAGCAATGTAGCAATGTGGGCTCCATCAACATCGGCATCAGTCATAATAATAATCTTGTGATAACGAAGCTTACTTATATCGAAATCCTCATGTATACCTGTACCAAATGCAGTTATCATAGCTTTGATTTCTGCATTTCCAAGTATTCTGTCAAGTCTGGCCTTCTCAACATTAAGAATCTTACCTCTCAGTGGTAATATAGCCTGTGTTGCACGGCTTCTTGCTGTCTTCGCAGAACCTCCGGCAGAATCTCCCTCAACTATATATATCTCACAGTTTTTAGGGTCTTTATCAGAACAGTCTGCAAGTTTTCCAGGAAGTGAAGTACTCTCAAGTGCTGTCTTTCTTCTTGTCAAATCTCTTGCCTTTCTTGCTGCTTCTCTTGCTCTCTGTGCAAGTAATGACTTCTCGCATATTGACTTGGCTACAGCAGGATTCTGTTCCAGAAAATATGTAAGCTGCTCACTTACAATACTGTCAACTGCACCTCTTGCAACAGTATTACCAAGCTTCTGCTTAGTCTGTCCCTCAAACTGTGGGTCTTCTATCTTAACAGATACAATTGCTGTAAGACCTTCTCTTATATCATCACCGGAAAGTCCCTGTTCACTCTCTTTAAGAATCTTATTGCTTCTCGCGTAATCGTTGAAAGTCTTAGTCAAAGCATTTCTGAAACCTGTAAGATGAGTACCACCTTCAGGAGTCTTAATGTTGTTAACAAATGAATCTACAACCTCGTTATATCCATCATTATGCTGAAAAGCTACCTCAACCTGCACGTTATCCTTTACACCTTCACAGTAGATTATCTGATTATATAAAGGTTCCTTGCTCTTATTAAGATATTCGACAAATTCCTTAATACCGCCTTCATAATGGAATACTTTTTCCTGTTCTAATCCATCTCTTAAATCAGTGAGAGTAATCTTAAGACCCTTTGTAAGGAAAGCCATTTCTCTTAATCTGTGTTTAAGAATATCAAATTCAAACACTGTTGTTTCCTGAAAAATTTCATTATCAGGGAGGAATGTTACCTTTGTTCCTGTCTCTTCAACCGGGCAGTCACCAACAATTTTAAGGTCATAACATATCTTGCCTCTCTCATATCTCTGCTGATAAATATGTCCATTTCTCTTTACCTGAACTTCAAGCCATTGAGAAAGAGCATTAACAACAGAGGCTCCAACTCCATGCAGACCACCGGATACCTTGTATCCTCCACCGCCGAATTTACCACCTGCGTGAAGAACAGTATATACAACTTCTATGGCAGGTCTTCCTGTCTTATGATTAATATCAACAGGTACTCCTCTTCCGTTATCAATAACAGTAATAGAATTATCCTTATTGATTATAACCTCAACATGTGTACAAAATCCTGCTAATGATTCATCAATAGCATTATCAACAATCTCGTATACAAGATGATGAAGACCTCTTGCCGATGTGCTTCCTATATACATTCCGGGTCTTTTTCTTACTGCTTCAAGACCTTCCAAAACCTGAATCTGGTCTCCACCATAATTCTTTTCTGCATTCTGATCTGCCACTTTTATTCCTCCTTAATTTTCTTCTGATACATTTCCATTAGTCACTTTAAATATCTTGTTAATATTAATTCTGTTATTGATAAATTCATCAAGACCTGTACAGGTAACAACTGTCTGTATATCTCCTATGCTGTTAATAAGGAAATTCTGTCTGTTACTGTCAAGTTCTGATAATACATCGTCTAACAGAAGTACCGGTGTATCTTTAATAACAAGCTTTACTAATTCAATCTCTGACAGCTTAAGAGAGAGAGCTGCTGTTCTCTGCTGTCCCTGGGAACCATATTTTCTGACATCATTACCATTGATTAAGAATATAAGATCATCCTTGTGTGGACCTGTACCTGTTGACTTGTACTTTATATCCTTTTCTCTGGATTCCTTAAGCTTATCCTCAAATTCATATTCATTTACAAAAGGAACATAAGATAATTTAAGCATCTCTGTACCTCCGGTAAGCTTTGAATGAATTCCGCTTATAATTTCATTTATTCTCTCAATGAAATTCTCTCTGCCTTTGATTATTAGCTTTCCATATCTGATAAGCTGCATGTCCCATATATCCAGTGTCTGCATCAACTGCTCTGATGGCATATATGATAAATCTTTCAGAAGCTTATTTCTCTGGTTAAGAACTTTGTTATAATTGACAAGATTACTAAGATATATCTTGTCCAACTGACTAAGTTCCATATCTATAAATCTTCTTCTCTCAGAAGGTCCTTCTTTTATAATGTTAAGGTCTTCCGGAGAAAAAAATACAATATTGATAATTCCAAAAAGCTCAACTGCTTTCTTAATTGGAATTCCATTGACTGCTATACCTTTTGATTTATTCTTCTTAAGGTGCATATCAATTCTGTATCTCATATCATGCTTAATTACATTAAGCTTAATATGTGATTCATCCTGACCAAATCTTATTATTTCCTTGTCCTTACTTCCCCGATGTGACTTGGAAGTTGAACACATATATATAGATTCTAATATGTTAGTCTTTCCCTGAGCATTATCTCCATATATTATATTGACATTCTCATTGAACTTCATATCAAGAAAATCATAATTTCTATAATCCTTTAATTCAACAGATTCGACTATCACATTAACACCTATTTATTAATAAGAATACTTGATCCGTTGTACTCAACAACTTCTCCGCCAAAAAGCTTTTTACCACGCTGTGTCTCAACTTTGCCGTTAACTTTAACCTCACCATCCTGAATAACAATCTTAGCTTCAACTCCACTCTCTACAAGACCTGCTGCCTTAATTGCCTGACCAAGCTTGATGAACTCGTCACGTAAAAATATTTCTTCCATAACATTCCTTCCTCTTCTTATTAAGCTGTAAAGTTAACAGGAAGAATAAGATAAATGTATTTCTCTTCCTTGTCTCTTATAAAGCAAGGAGATTTGTGATTAACAAGGAACATATTAATATTATCATCATCAATAACTCTTAATGCATCCATAAGAAACTTAGGATTAAATCCTATCATTATATCCTTACCTTCCTTGTCAATATCAATATCCTCATTAAGAGCACCAATGGCAGAATTAACATTAACCTGAAGAAGTCCATTCTGTATATTAATAATAATAGGCTTCTTGTCACCTTCTCTTATAAGAAGATTAGCTCTGTCTATAGAATCAAGAAATTCCTTCTTATTAACTGTAACCTTAGTCTCATAATCATTAGAGAGCATCTGGTTAATTTTGAAATATTCACCTTCAATAAGTCTTGAAACAACATGAGTCTGATCAAATTCAAATAATACATGATTATTAGTGAAATATATGTTTACTAAACTCTCTGCATCAGCATTAAGAATCTTACTTATTTCCTGAAGAGTTTTACCAGGAATAACAACCCTGACATTATCAGCTCTTCCTTCAAGCTTAATATTTCTGATAGCAATTCTGTGTCCATCAAGACCTACAACCTTAAGAGTACCTTCATTTACTTCGAATAACTCTCCAGTCATCATTTTGTTATTATCATTCATTGCAATAGAAAAGATCGTCTGGTTAATAACTTCTCTCAATTCAAACTGAGATAAAGTAATCATTTTATCTTTAATAATGGCCGGAAGATAAGAAAAATCATCTCCTGATTTGCCGGCAATATTAAACTTACTCTTCTCACATGTAATAAGTGCATTATTATTAGAATCTGTAGAAATAGTAATATCATTATCTGGAAGCTTTCTTACAATCTCAGAGAAGAGCTTTGCATCAATTGCGACCTTACCTTTCTCAATAATCTCACCTTCTACTATTGTTTCAATTCCAAGTTCCATGTCATTGCCTGTAAATTTAATTTCATTAGTAGTGGCATCTATAAGTATACATTCAAGAATATTCATAGTAGTTCTGGTTGGAACAGCTTTCATGACAATACTTACAGCTTTGTTTAAGTTGGATTTCGTGAATACTAATTTCATGTTAATAACTTCCTTTCAAAAAAATTATAGTGTGGCATTGTATATATAAATATATAATTTCAGTCGCCGTAGTCTTAGGAGATGTGAAAATGTTAAAAACCCGTCAAAGTAAGTATTTTACTGGATAAAATGCTTGTAAAACCCTGTTAGAAAACCAGGTCAAGCTTGTGAAAATTCCATGTAAAAATGTGTAAATAAATATATATCAAAATTAATAAAAAAAGATATTATTATCAATCAACATATAAGTAACAGTAAATTAACATTTTATCCCTAAATAATTGTGGATAACTTTCATAATGTATTAAGAAGGATTTAACTTCTTTATTAATATATCTACTGTATTCTTAGTAGATTCATTGGTAACTGTCTCTTTAGCAATCTTCTCAGAACCATATATTACTGTTGTATGGTCTCTGTTTCCCATAGCTTTACCGATAGCTTCAAGAGGAGTCTGAGTCATCTGTCTGCACAGATACATGGCAATCTGCCTTGGAAATGCTATATCTGCACTTCTTCTGTGAGAGATAATGTCCTCAGGTTTAATATGGAAGTGTTCCGCAACAACCTGAATAATAAGCTCTGGTGTAATCTCTTTCTTAGAATAAGGAGAAATTAAATCCTTGAGGGTATTCTCTGCAAATTCTGCTGTCAAAGGTGTATGTGAAAGCTTGGAATACGCAGAAAGCTTAGTAAGAGCTCCTTCCAGTTCCCTGATACTTGAAGTTATGTTAGTTGCAACATAATCCTTAACCTCATAAGGAAAATCAATTCCAAGAGCTTCTGACTTCTTATTAATAATAGCCATTTTAGTTTCGTATGTAGGTATCTGGATATCTACAGGAAGACCACTCTCGAATCTTGTTCTCAACCTGTCAGGTAATGTCTCCATCTCCTTAGGAGGACGGTCAGAAGAAATTACAATCTGTTTACCTAAAAGATATAAATCGTTAAAGGTATTAAAGAATTCTTCCTGGGTAGAAACTTTACCTATAATGAACTGGATATCATCAATAAGCAGTACATCTATGTTGCGGTACTTATTTCTAAATTCAGTATTCTTATTAGTCTTAACGGACTCAATAAGCTCATTAGTAAATGTTTCTGATGTTACATAAAGAACTTTCTTATTAGGATCACTTGCAATTATAAAATGAGCAATTGCCTGCATAAGATGAGTTTTTCCAAGTCCTGCGCCTCCGTATATAAAAAGAGGATTATATATCTTGCCCGGAGTCTCTGCTACAGCTAAAGAAGCAGCATGGGCGAGATTATTGTTAGTACCTACAACGAAGGTATCAAATGTGTAATTAGGATTTAGGTTCTGAGTTGCTACATTATTATTAGTAGAAACTGTTGAAGTTTTTTTCTTAAGTTCTTCCTCATTCTTTTCTTCTAATGATATGAGTCTTACCGTATATTCCTTATTCATAACTTCGCATATAGTAACCTCAAGAAACTTAAGATATCTTTTCTCTATATACACTATACCCATCTCACCTGCTGAGTAAGTAAGTGTTATTATATTGCCATCGAGTTTATATATTTTGAGAGGTTTTATCCAAGTCTTAAAAGAAATATCATGAATATCATGTTCTTCTTTGAAAGTAGAGATAATTAAATCCCATTTATTAATTAATTCTTCTAATTCTTCCATAATATCTGTGCCTTTCTGGCTTGTTATTTCGCCTTTCTGTTCATTTAAAAACATTCCCTTATATAATATATCATTTACATTTATTTTTCAATAAAATGGGCAAATTTACAACTGTGGATAATTATCTTGAAAATTATATTGAAATAACCATATGTGGATAACATTATTAAAGAATAAAATGTCGAAAATAGGGACTTATGATAAAATTTTAGTATAAAATTTAATAGTTTTAAACATTTATCCACAACTTATTAACAAAATGTTGATAACTTTCATATATACCGAGAAAAAAATTTTGAAAATATCCTGTTTATGCATATCAGAAGTATGTGGAAAACATGTTGAAAAATTGATATATAGAATTAGTATATAATAAAATAAATACAGTAAATATCAAGTTTTTCTTGACTTTATATTATTTAACAAATATAATCTAGTCTGTGTTTTGAAATTTTTTATATGAAAATGTTCTTACCATAATAAACTATAATGGTAATGAAGGAGGTGCATAGACTATGAAGATGACATTTCAGCCTAAGAACAGACAGAGATCTAAAGTTCATGGATTCAGATCAAGAATGAGTACTGCAGGTGGAAGAAAAGTATTAGCAGCTAGAAGAGCTAAGGGAAGAAAGAAACTTTCAGCTTAATCCGGTTCATTTTTATTTTCTTGATTTTCAGGCAGATGGGAATATCTCATCTGCTTTTTTCAGATTGTATTGTATTATATTATATAATTATATTTCATTTTTGTATTTGTGTTGTTGAGAATGAATTTGCTATTCGATTTGCAGACCGTAAAGCAACGTCGGTACTTAATGAGCATTTTGCGAATTTAGTACCGCTACGTTGCGTCCCGAGCGAGAGCGTGTCTGCAATTCAAATATGCAAATTCATTCGAAAGCACTTTTCCAAAAATGTAGTAATTATAATTAAGTAAGTGAATGGTGAAGAATATGAAATATAAGGATTTTGAAACATTAAGAAGTAATGAAGATTTTAAGAAGGTGTACAATAATAAGAAATCTTATGCTAATAAGAATCTTATTATGTATGTTTCTGAGAATGGAACGGATACTAAGAGACTAGGAGTATCTGTGAGTAAGAAGGTCGGGAATAGCATTGTCCGACACAGGCTGGCCCGATTAATACGGGAAGCATTCCGCTTGAGTACTGATCATATACCCGATGGTTATGATTATATTGTTATAGCCAGAGCCAGTTTGAAAGATAAGGGTTTTTTCGAAACAAAGGAATCAATGATTCATTTATTAAAACTTCATAAGCTCTATAAGCAGGATTAATAACAGGTATTATAATATGAAAAATATTGTGAAGAATGCAGGAAAGTCTATTGTTTTGAAATTGATTAGATTTTATCAGATTGCAATATCTCCTTATAAAGGAGGAAAATACTGCAGTTTTATTCCTACCTGTTCACAGTATGCTTCAGAAGCGATAGATATGTATGGAGTTTTTTTAGGTGGATGGTTGGCACTTAAAAGAATATTAAGGTGCAATCCATTTAATAAGAATGCTTATGGCTTTGATCCGGTGCCGGTAGGCAGATACGGAAAAAGAAAAAAGCAATAAACAATTGAATATTTGGGTAGTGCTATTTTTGCGGAGGTGACAATTTGATTAATGCAATTGCTAAGTTTCTTGGCGAAATCTTAGATATACTTTTTATGGGTCTTAATGCAATTGGCATTGGAAATATTGCGATAGCGATTGTTCTTTTTACACTGCTTGTTAAAATGCTGATGCTTCCATTACAGATTAAGCAGCAGAAGATGACAAAATTGCAGACGGTCATGAATCCTGAAATAAAGGCTATTCAGGAAAAGTATAAGGGAAAGAGCAATGATACAGATGCAATGACAAAGATGCAGGCTGAAACTAAGGCTGTATATGAGAAATACGGTGTATCCCAGTGGGGAAGTTGTATACAGCTTCTTATTCAGATGCCGATTTTATTTGCACTTTACAGGGTTTTCCAGCAGATTCCATTATACATTTCACAGATAAAAGACCTTTTCCTTAATATACTTGGTCTTAATGGTAATGCAGGAATATCTTCAGTAGCAGGATATGCTGATACTCTTAATGAAATCTATGGAAAAGGTGTAGACTGGAGTAATACTAATACAGCAGTAACAACACTTAATACATTTACAACAGACCAGTGGAATCAGTTGAAAGATGCTTTTCCTGCATTTTCAGCTATGATTACTGAAAATCTTGATAAGATTAACCATATGAACACATTTTTAGGAATAAACATGTCTCAGAATCCAGGTTTTGGATTGCACATTGCATTTTTAATTCCTATTCTTGCCGGTGTTACACAGTTTATCTCTGTTAAGGTATCTCAGGCAGGTATGAACCAGCCAGACAGCGATAACCCTGCGGCAGCATCAATGAAGATGATGACATATTTCATGCCTATAATGTCAGCATTTCTTGCAATAAGCCTTCCGGCAGGTCTTGGTGTTTACTGGATAGCAACAGCCGTAATACAGACAATACAGACAATTTTCATTAATATGTATTATGATAAGATCGGAACAGATGCTATTGTTGCCAAGAATGTGGAAAAACGTAATAAAAAGAGAGCTAAAAAGGGTCTTCCAGCCGAAAATATCGTAAAGGGAGCTTCTGTTACTACCAGAAATGTTAACAGTAATAAGAATTCATCAGCATCTGCAAGTGCGGAGAGAGCTAAGAAGCTTCAGGAGAAGAAGGAAGCTAATGATAAGAAGATTCAGGAGTTAAAGGCAGCCGCAGCAGCAAGTGGAAAGGCAGCCAAGCCGGGAAGTCTTGCTGATAAGGTTGGAATGGTATCAAGATACAACGAGATTAACGATAAAAGAAAATAGAGAGGGTTAAGTAATGGAATATATTGAAGTTACAGGAAAATCTGTTGAGGAAGCCATAACTAATGCCTGCACAAAGCTTGGAATTCCAAGCAGCAAGCTTGATTATGAAGTAATAGAAAAGGGAAGTTCAGGACTTTTCGGTTTATTTAATTCTAAACCAGCCAAGATTAAGGCAAGAGAGAAATCAGAGGAAACAGACGATTCTGTTAAGGAAGAGGCTAAGGCAGAGATTAAAACAGAGACTAAAGCTGAAGCTAAGACAGAAGTAAAGAAAGAAGCTAAGCCAGAGTCTAAGAAGGAATTTAAGCCAGAGCCTAAGAAAGAGGTTAAAGCTGACGTTAAGACAGAGATTAAGAGAGAGTCTAAATCTGATGTAATGGATGAGACTAAGGAAGAACCTAAGTCAGAGCCTTTTTCTGCAGAGCAGAAGGAAGAGATTAAGAAACAGATTAACGCATTTCTTGACAATATGTTTGGTGCCATGAATATGACAGTAAATGTTGATATCACATTTGATGATGACGAGAACAGCGTTAATATTGATCTCTCAGGAGATAACATGGGCGTTCTTATAGGAAAGAGAGGACAGACACTTGATTCTATACAGTATCTTACAAGTCTTGTAATTAACAAGAATAGCGATAAGTATGTCCGCATTAAGTTAGATACAGAGAACTATAGAAAGAGAAGAAAAGAAACTCTTGAGTCTCTTGCTAAGAATATAGCATATAAGGTAAAGAGAAGCAGAAGACCGGTTTCACTTGAGCCAATGAATCCATATGAAAGAAGAATAATCCATTCAGCACTTCAGTCAGATAAGTTCGTATCTACAAGAAGTGAGGGGGAGGAACCTTTCAGACATGTTGTTGTTTATCTTGAGAGAGAAAATAATAACAGATATAACAGATAATTAGATATAGGATTTTAAAGAATGCTGTGGTATTATTACTACAGCATTTTTTGCGCAACAGCAAAGATGCGCAGAGCGATGAGACAGAAAAGGGGAGTTAACATGGAAGACACAATAGCAGCTATATCTACCAGCACAATGTCCAGTGGTGGAATTAGTATTGTGAGAGTGAGCGGTTCTGAAGCTGTTAATATTGCTGATACCGTTTTTAAATCAAAAAAGAATATCAGGCTTGCAGATGTGAAGAGCCATACAGTACATTTTGGAATTATTACCGATGGAGAGAGTGAAATTGATGAAGTTCTTGCTATAGTTATGAGAGCACCTAACACATATACAAGGGAAGATGTAGTTGAGATTGACTGCCATGGTGGAATTCTTGTAACTAAGAAGGTATTAGATGCCCTTCTGTCTGCCGGTGCGCGCCTGGCTGAACCGGGCGAATTTACCAAGAGAGCCTTTCTTAATGGAAGAATTGACCTGTCACAGGCAGAGGCTGTAATAGATGTAATTAATGCCAAGAATGATTATGCATTAAAGTCATCTGTAAATCAGTTAGATGGAAAGCTCTCTGCTAAGATTAAAGAAATACGGGAAATATTATTAAATAACGTGGCATTTATAGAAGCTGCACTTGATGATCCGGAACATTTTAATATAGATGATAATGTAGATAACTTGAAAAATGATGTTAATAACTGCCTTAATAAGGTGGATAAAATGTTGAAAACTTGCGAAAATGGCCGGATTATGCATGATGGTGTCAGGACAGTTATTTTGGGGAAAACTAATGCAGGAAAGTCAAGCCTGTTAAATGTACTTGCCAGAGAAGAGCGGGCAATTGTCACTGATATAGAGGGAACAACAAGGGACATACTTGAGGAGATGATTAATCTGTCAGGAATAACACTCAATCTCATAGATACTGCCGGGATCAGAAAAACAGAAGATATTGTTGAGAGTATAGGTGTTAATAAAGCAAAGAAACTGGCAGGTGATGCGGATCTTATTATTTATGTTGTTGATTCTTCAAGACATTTAGATGATAATGATTATGAGATTATCGACTTGATAAAAGGAAAGAAGGTTCTTGTAATTCTTAACAAAACAGACCTTAATCAGGTTACAGGTGCTGAGGATATTAAGAATATTATAGACTGCGAGGTTGTAGCTGTTTCAGCAAAACAGGAAACAGGTATAGATGAATTGGAAGATACTATTAAGAAAATGTTCTTTAACGGAGATATCAGTTTTAATGAGGATGTCTATATAACTAGTACAAGACACAAGGAACTGCTGGGTCAGGCTAAGGAAAGTCTGCAGCTTGTTCTTAATGGAATTGATAATATGATAAGTGAGGATTTCCTCACTATTGACCTTATGACAGCTTATGAAAAGCTTGGGCTAATCATTGGCGAAGAAGTAGAGGATGACCTTGCTGACAGAATTTTTTCAAAGTTCTGTATGGGCAAGTAGGGAGGATTTTTTATTATGCCTAATATTAGAGAAGAATATGACGTCGTGGTTGTCGGTGCCGGTCATGCAGGATGTGAGGCAGCACTTGCTTCTGCAAGAATGGGATTTGAGACAATTATATTTACAGTCAGTGTCGAGAGCATTGCAATGATGCCGTGTAATCCGAATATCGGAGGAAGTTCTAAGGGACATCTTGTCAGGGAAATAGACGCTCTTGGCGGAGAGATGGGAAAAAATATAGATGCTACATTTATACAGTCTAAAATGTTGAATGCATCAAAGGGACCGGCGGTTCACTCCTTGAGAGCACAGGCCGACAAGTCTGATTACAGCAGAAGGATGAGAAGTGTATTAGAGAATACAGAGCATCTTCATATAAGACAGGCTGAGGTTTCGGAGATTATTGTAAATGATGGCAGAATAGGCGGAGTTAAAACTGTCTCTGGCGCAGAATATATTGCGAAAGCAGTTGTTCTCTGTACAGGTGTTTACCTTAAGGCGAGATGTATATATGGTGATGTGAGTTATCATACGGGTCCTAATGGACTTCAGGCAGCTAATCACCTCACCCAGTCACTCATTGATAACGGAATAGAAGTGAGAAGATTTAAGACGGGAACACCTGCCAGAGTTGATAAAAGGTCTATTGATTTTAGTAAAATGACAGAGCAGTTTGGGGATGAGAGAGTTGTACCATTCTCTTTTGAGACAGACCCGGAGAGTATACAGAAAGATCAGGTAAGCTGCTGGCTCACATATACTAATGAAGACACTCACAAGATTATAAGAGATAATCTCGACAGGTCACCACTTTACTCAGGTGATATACATGGAACAGGGCCAAGATACTGCCCTTCAATTGAAGATAAGGTAGTAAGATTCGCAGATAAGGACAGACATCAGGTTTTTATTGAGCCGGAGGGACTTTATACTAATGAAATGTATCTTGGAGGTATGAGCAGTTCTATGCCGGAGGATGTACAGTATGCTATGTACAGGACTGTTCCCGGTCTTGAAAATGTGAGGATTGTCCGCAATGCTTATGCTATCGAGTATGATTGTATCAATGCTGTTCAGCTTAAGTCATCACTTGAGTTTAAGAAAATAGAAGGTCTATTTGCCGGAGGACAATTTAATGGAAGTTCAGGATATGAGGAAGCTGCGGCGCAGGGAATTATAGCAGGAATTAATGCCGCACTCTATGTAAAGAAAGAGGAACCACTCATTCTGGACAGGTCAGAGAGTTATATCGGTGTACTTATTGACGACCTTGTAACAAAAGAGACAGCAGAGCCATACAGGATGATGACAAGCCGGGCAGAATACAGGCTTATATTAAGACAGGATAATGCTGATATAAGACTTACAAAGTATGGTTATAAGGTTGGTCTTATCAGCCAGGACAGAATGGACAGACTCAATAAGAAAATTGAGCTTATCAATGAAGAAATTGAGAGAGTGAAATCAGTTAACATCGGTACAGGGGAAGACATTCAGAAACTTCTTGTGGAGAATGGCAGTACTGAGCTGACAACAGGTGTTACTCTCGCAGAATTAATAAAGAGACCTGAACTTTCATATGATGTTCTGGCACCAATAGACAGGCACAGACCACAGCTTCCATGGGATGTGTGCGAACAGGTTAATATCAACCTGAAGTACGAGGGTTACATAGACAGGCAGTTAAGGCAGGTAGAGCATTTTAAAAAGCTTGAAAATAAGCTTATACCGGATACTCTGGATTATTACCAGATAAGCGGATTAAGAAAGGAAGCCATGCAGAAGCTTGACAAATTCAAGCCAAGATCAATTGGACAGGCATCAAGAATATCAGGTGTTTCACCTGCAGATATATCCGTGCTTCTTGTTTACCTTGAATCACTAAGGAGAAAGCATTAAGAAGATTTCTTGTGAAAATGTGAAGAATGGAGATTAATATGGTAAACGAAACATTTAAGAAAAACCTTGAGAATATTGGTATTACATTATCAGACCAGCAATATGAGCAGTTTGATAAGTATTATGAGCTGTTGGTGGAATGGAACAGCTTTATGAATCTGACTGGAATTACGGATTACGAAGAGGTTCTTTTAAAGCATTATGTGGATAGTCTGGTACTTCATATTGAAGAAATCGGACATGATAAAGAAAGCATTTCATTAATAGATGTCGGAACAGGAGCAGGATTTCCTGGTCTTCCGCTTAAGATTGCACATCCTGAAATTAATGTAGTACTTCTGGATTCTCTTAATAAGAGAGTAAAATTTCTTAATCAGGTTATTGATGACCTGGGACTAACAGGAATAGAGGCAGTTCATTCCCGTGCCGAGGATGGAGGAAGAAATAGTAATCTGAGGGAACATTTTGATGTGAGTGTTTCAAGAGCTGTTGCTAATTTAGCTACGCTTGTGGAATATAATCTTCCATTTGTCAAGGTTGGCGGATATTTTGTGGCATATAAGTCAGGAGATATTGATGAGGAGTTAAAAAATGCAGAACGTGCAATTAAGACTCTTGGAGGAGAGGTAGAAAAAGTAGATAAATTCAATCTTCCTTACTCAGATATAGAAAGGTCTCTTGTGTACATTAAGAAGATTAAGCCTACATCCGGCAAATATCCAAGAAAAGCAGGTCTGCCCGGAAAAGAACCTCTCTGATACTAAATCCGAAAATGGACTAAAAAATCCCTGGTATTCACATATCTTAACAGAAAATGTGGATAACCAGGGATTAATTAGTTATAGATGTGCAATATTAAAATGTTAATTAAGAAAAATCTCAGCCTGTCTTATGAATTCTAAAGGTTGTTCAACCTGTGGAAGTCTCTTGGAATCCTGTATCATAACATTCTCAATGGCAGGATTAATATCCATATATTCTTCTATTACATCATTATTATTATTCATGCCATTAATCATATATATACAGTTATCAAGCTCTGATAATGCTCTGGATATAGTAACCGTAGTGTAATTGCACTCTGTACTTATAAACAGATACTTGGCAGAGGCTTCACCCAGATGGGCGTTTTCATGGCAGGCGTTGATATAATCTGCCGGAACCTTTCCTCCCTTGAAACATTTTTCTGAAAGAATGCGCCTGAGAGATGGCTTATTAAATAAAATATTATAAACTGAAGTTCCAACAACAGGCATATTAAGAATAAAACGTCTGATTACGCTTAAGTTATCCGGACCTTTAAAAGCATCTTCAACCGAGATAGGTGAAACAAGCACTATTTTATTAAATAATGCATGGTTATTAAATGCTGCCATAATAACAATTGGAGTTGCGTTACCTGTAGCAACAACATCAGCTTTAGTGCGGATAACATTGAGTACAAAGTCATTGATTAACTGTGTGTACATATAAGTTGTATATGTGAGATTAGGTTTATCAGAATGACCGCATCCAAGTAAATCTATTGCATATACAGTATGGTTCTTTGCAAACTGATTAATAGTCTGTTCCCATTCATAACTTGAACTGTAAGAGTTAAGGTCATGGACAAGCAGTAAAGGTGAACCTGAGCCAGCGGTAATATAAGCTATATTACCAAACCTCCATTGATAATTACTGCGAATTCTCTTACCTGTGTAATTATTAGAAGTTGATGACTTAAATATAAAGCTGTTAATTAAATGAGTTGTAGTAATGACTGCAGTACCCATACCTACTGCAAGTCCAATTTTCTGCCATTTATTCATATTGCCTCCAAAGGAAATCCGTGTACTGTTAATACCTATACTTAACATAATTATATTCTATTATTCCGGATGTGGCAATGAGATTTTTCTGTATTAATGTGGTATATATAGTACTTTTTTAGGTTTTTTTGACTTTTATAGTTCTAAATAGTAAAAAAGTACTTTATTTCTTTTGAGTAATAGAGTATTATTTTCTTAAAATAGCATAAATGTTATAAATAATGTATGTATATGGGTACTATATATTGATAATTTATTAATTATATTATATATATGAGGTAGATATGTCAGATTCCTGTGTAAAGTATGTTCAGGATGAACTTATACGATATAAAGACAGCTTACAGTGTATTCAAGACGATATTCGTTCATCTGAGATAGAATTGAAAACAATTGAAAAGAATCTTAACAAATTAATAAAAGAAAAGGATTGGACAGAAGATATTCTACATTCCACATCAATATCTTCAGAAGAATCTGATGTTAGAATTCTTACTCTTAAGAATAATAAATCAGATTTGTCCCACAAGTTAGTTCTGTTGAATAAAGAAAGAGATGAGTTGACCAACAAAATTGAGTCTCTTAAGGATATATTGAATTCAGATTCTAATGTTTCATGTGAAACATTAGAACAGCCAGTTAATATTATTAACTATATAGAGTCAGAGAGACAGAGAATATCAAGAGATATTCATGATACAGTTGTTCAGAATCTTACAGCTTTAATTCATAAGCAGGAATTTATTAACCAGATTATTGATAAGGATATTAACAGATGTAAGCTTGAGATATCCAATTCAATATCACTTATTAAAAACAGTGTGAATGAATTAAGAAATATAATATTTGAATTAAGACCAATGAGTCTTGATGATTTAGGATTTAAGACTGCTATAATTAATCTGATTCAAAGAATTGATAAGGAAACGGAAAATGTTATTTATAATACATCTGTAATATGTGACGATAACCTTAATATTGATTCAGCTATTTCAATTTCTGTTATGAGAATAATCAATGAGTTGAACAGCAATGCAATTAAGCATTCAGGATGTTCTCATATTAATATATGTATTGAGGTTAACAGTTCAAGGATAATTCTAAAATTCTCAGATGACGGAAGTGGATTTAACTATGATGAATGTATTCAGGACAGAGATAATCATACAGGTTTCGGGATAATAATGTTGAGGGAAAGAGTTTCTCTGTTAAAGGGAAATATACATTATGTTAATGATAAAGGGTCTCATTTTACTATTGAGATTCCAATTAGTTGAGGGAGGTTTTTATAATGGCAGTTAATATATTATTAGCTGATGATCACAGAATGATCAGGGAAGGTTTGAAACAATTGCTTGAAATGGACCCGGGTATTGAAGTGGTAGGTGAAGCTGGAGACGGGTATGAGTGTCTTAATCTTGCTAATAAGACTAAACCTAATATTGTTTTACTTGATCTTAATATGCCTAATCTTGATGGATTACAGGTCCTCAATATTATGAAACAACAGAAAATGATATGCAAGGTTATTATACTTACAATACATAATGAAGTTGATTATCTTATTAAAGCTCTTGATAACGGTTGTGATGGATATGTGTTAAAGGATTCAGATTTTGATACATTAAAGAAAGCAATATATTCTGTTTATTCAGGTGATACTTATATTGAACCAAGCCTTATGCCGCTTCTTAATGTAAGTCTGACAGAACGGGATGTTCTAAAGGAAAAAGTGTCTGACCTGACTAAGAGAGAATTAGAGGTTCTTAAAATGATAGCTTCCGGAGCTTTTAATAAAGAAATTGCATTGACTCTTAATATAAGTGAAAGAACAGTTAAGAATCATGTGTCAAATATTTTTAAGAAAATCGGCGTATCTGATAGGACCCAGGCAGCAGTTTTTGCTATTAAGAATAATATTATTTCAATAAAGTGATAATAATGTATTATATAAATGATTGTATGACCTATGATTTTAATGAGATGTCTATACCTTTCTGACTTATGACATCTGATTATTATCATAGGTTTTATAATTGTTTCACGTGAAACATAAAAATAATATATAATTGTATAACAATTATCATAAATGTATGTTATAATGAATGTTAGTGAGCGGGAGCAGGTATAGTCTGTTCATCGTGAGCGGAGAATGGCGATTGCGATAGATTTTGAAGAAATCGTCAAGCACGAAGTGCGAATCATGATATAATAATCAAGTCAATATTTAACATTGATTTACATGATACAGAAATGTCATGTTTCACGTGAAACATGACAAGAACTGTATAGAAAAAGAGGCGTAATGTGGGAAGAATAATAGCAATAGCCAACCAGAAAGGCGGAGTTGGCAAAACAACTACATCAATTAATCTGTCAGCATGTCTGGCAGAAGTAGGACAGAAAGTGCTTGTTGTAGATATTGATCCACAGGGTAATACAACAAGTGGTTTTGGATTAGCAAAAACAGGTAATGAAAGAACGGTGTACGAAGTTATATTGAAAGAATGCGATATAAGAGATGCAATTATTGCAAATGTAATTGATAATCTTGATATATTGCCATCTAATGTTAATCTGGCAGGAGCAGAAATAGACTTAATAGATGTGGAAAATAGAGAGTATACATTAAAAGACAGCATTACTCAGGTGAAAGACAGATATGATTATATAATACTAGATTGTCCTCCATCATTAAGTATGCTTACTGTCAATGCGATGACAGCGGCTAATACAGTGTTGGTTCCAATTCAATGTGAATATTATGCATTGGAAGGTTTAACTCAGCTTATACATACAATTAATCTTGTTAAGAAGAAATTGAACCCTGAACTCGAACTTGAAGGTGTTGTATTTACAATGTACGATTCAAGAACTAATCTCTCACTTCAGGTGGTAGAGAATGTAAAAGATAATCTCAAACAGAATATATATAAGACAATTATACCTAGAAATATCAGATTAGCAGAAGCACCAAGCCATGGACTTCCAATCAATCTATATGATCCTAAATCATCCGGTGCAGAGAGTTACAGATTATTAGCAGAAGAAGTAATGGGTAAATAATAAAAATGAGTGGAGGAATATATGGTAGCAAGTAATTTAAAGAAAACTAAAACAACAAAGACAACAAAGTCAAATGCATTGGGTAAAGGTCTGGGAAGAGGAATAGGTGCTCTGATTCCAGAAGCAGATACTGATGAGGAGAAAGTAGTTGTAAAAGAAGTTGTTAAGGAATTAGTGAAAGAAGTTCCGGTAGAAACTAAGTTAAAGATATCACAGATTGAACCTAATAAGAATCAGCCAAGAAAAGCATTTGATGAGGATGCACTTATTGAACTTTCAGAGTCAATAAAACAATATGGTGTCCTTCAACCTCTTCTTGTTCAGAAAATGGATAAGAATTACCAGATAATTGCGGGTGAGAGAAGATTCAGAGCAGCAAGGCTGGCAGGAGTTAAGGAAGTCCCTGTTATTATAAAAGATTATTCATCACAGGAAGTTATGGAAATTGCTCTTATTGAGAATATCCAGAGAGAAGATCTTAATCCAATTGAAGAGGCCCAGGCATATCAGAGACTTATAAAGGATTACAGATTAAAGCAGGATGAGGTAGCTGAAAAAGTTGCTAAATCGAGAACAGCAATAACCAATTCTCTTCGTCTTCTTAAGCTGGATGAGAGAGTTCAGGAAATGGTTATTGAGGGAAAACTTAGCAGTGGTCATGCAAGAGCAATAATTGGTATTGACGATAAAGATAAACAGTACTTTATTGCTCAGAAGATTTTTGATGAAAAGTTAAATGTGCGAGATGTTGAAAAACTTGTAAAAAATCTTGATAAACTGGATAAGCCTGTTGCAAAAACAAGACCGGAGAATGATTTCATATATAGAGATTTTGAAGAAAAATTAAAGAAAATTATGGGTACGCAGGTTGTTATAAAAAACAAGAATAATAACAAGGGTAAGATAGAAATAGAATATTATTCACAGGCAGAATTAGAGCGAATATACGACATGCTAAGAAAACTAAGCAATTAATGAATTAATTGCAATGTGTTTTAACATTTGTGTGATAAAAACATGGTGTATATTTATTGATAGAAAGGAAAAAATCATGTTAGATGTGTTTGGTTTGTTTCAAGTAGATACACTTTATGTGATAATTGGAATGCTTGTTGTCATGATAGCTGCAATAGTTCTTTCTATTGTTGCTATATGTAAAGCAGGTTCAATGAGGAAAAAGTACGAGATGATGATGGAAGGCTCAGATGGAAAGAGCATGGAGAAGATGGTAAGGAAATATACAGACGACATTATCAATCTTCAGAAGACAAGCTCAGATAATACTGAGGCAATCAAGGATATATATGAGAAAATGCAGATTACATTCCAGAAAGTTGGCGTTAATAAGTATGATGCATTCCATGAAATGGGCGGAAAGTTAAGTTTTGCACTGTGTATGCTTGATAAGAAGGATAATGGTTATGTTGTCAATGTAATGCACAGCAATGACGGATGCTTTGCCTATATCAAGGAGATTGTTAATGGAAAGTCTTATATAGAACTCGGAAAAGAAGAGGAGAAGGCTGTTAAACAGGCTATGGCAGGAAGAATGGGAGATGAGGAATTAAGCCAGGAAGTCAATGATCTGGTTCAGAAGGACAAGATGTAACTGGATGCAGGAAAACATTTGCAGTAATTATATTAATATTAATTAGTAATTGAAAATATGTACGAAAAGGTGCATAATGTCATTTGATAAAACAGTGTCAAAGAAATGTGGACACAGAAATGAGGAGTCATGTTAGATTTAAAATTTGTCAGAGAGAATCCGGATATTGTAAAACAGAATATTAAGAATAAATTTCAGGACAGAAAGCTTCCACTGGTAGATGAAGTTATTGAGCTGGATGCGAAGGCTCGTGCTACACAGACAGAGGCTGATGAGTTGAGAGCCAACAGAAACAAGCTTTCTAAGCAGATTGGTGCGCTTATGGCACAGGGAAAGAAAGAGGAGGCTGAGGCAGTTAAGGCTCAGGTAAATGCAGATGCAAAGCGCCTTGAGGAGCTTGAAGCAGCAGAGAAGGAACTTAACGAGAAGGTTACTAAGATTATGATGACAATACCTAATATCATCGACCCAAGTGTACCTATCGGTAAGGATGACAGCGAGAATGTGGAGATTGAGAAGTTTGGTGAGCCGGTAGTTCCTGATTTTGAAATACCATACCACACGGAAATTATGGAAAGATTCAATGGAATTGATATGGATGCAGCAGGTAAGGTTGCAGGTAATGGTTTCTATTATCTTATGGGAGATATTGCAAGACTTCATTCTGCAATTATTTCATATGCAAGAGATTTCATGATTGACAGAGGTTTCACATACTGTATTCCTCCATATATGATAAGAAGTAATGTTGTTACCGGTGTTATGAGCTTCGATGAGATGGATGCCATGATGTACAAGATTGAAGGAGAGGATCTTTACCTCATAGGAACAAGTGAGCATTCAATGATTGGTAAGTTTATTGACACCATTACACAGGAGGAGGAGCTTCCGAAGACCCTTACAAGTTATTCACCATGCTTCAGAAAAGAGAAGGGTGCACACGGCATTGAGGAGAGAGGCGTATACAGAATTCACCAGTTTGAGAAGCAGGAGATGATAGTTGTCTGCAAACCGGAGGACAGTATGATGTGGTTTAATAAACTCTGGCAGAATACAGTAGATTTCTTCAGGTCAATGGATATTCCGGTAAGAACACTTGAGTGCTGTTCAGGAGATCTTGCTGACCTTAAGGTTAAGTCTATCGACGTTGAGGCGTGGTCACCAAGACAGAAGAAATACTTTGAAGTTGGTTCATGCTCTAACTTAGGAGATGCCCAGGCAAGAAGACTTAAGATAAGAGTTCAGGGTAAGGACAAGAATAAGTATTTTGCGCATACACTTAACAATACATGTGTTGCTCCACCAAGAATGCTTATTGCGTTCCTTGAGAACAATCTTCAGGCTGACGGAAGAGTTCTTATTCCGGAGGCTCTCCGTATGTATATGGGTGGAAAGACAGAGCTTGTTCCAGTAAAGTGATTTCACCTAAATGTGGATAAAATACTTCGCATAAATAGGGGGTTTTCCACATTTAATAATATTTATTAACAGAAAATGTGGATAAGTTATATAAAGGGGCTGTCGCACTAAGAAATTAGTGCGGCGTCTTCAAAGACTAAAAAGGCAACATATAGTTCATGTAGTTTCAGGTGCTTTGAGCCCGCCGGTACTTAATGAGCGCAACGCGCGAATTTAGTATCCGTTGCGAGGCGAGAGCAGCGCAAGCGTGCCTAAACTGCAGAACTATATGTTGCCTTTTTGACATAAAGATTACTGGAAGTCTACTACATTTATCCATTGTTCAAGTAAGGATTTCTCTTCTGTTTTATTCTTAGTGAGTCTGGCAGCAGCTACAAGCGGGAGCCATTCGTTAACATAAGAGTGCTTTGTATTAGTTACCTCACAGAATCTGTTAATGTACTTTTCTGGAATATCACTCTTTTCACCAAACTGTAACTTAAGAAGAAGGAAGGTGTTGGCGATATCAGCAGAAGCATTTCCTTGTGTTGCGTGTACCCAGTCAACGGCTGTAATGTCCTTGATGTTTCCATTGTTGTCGGAAGAAACAATAATATTGTCAGGACAATAATCTCCATGGCAGAGCTTTGTGTGATTCTTCATGGAATTGAGACGGGTGAGAAGTTCATACTTTACGCTGTTATCGAGGTCGTCAACAGAATTAATCTGTCTAATCATTTTATCCTTTAACACCAGAAGAAGAGGATTGGATTTCTTCTGGAAATTAACCTGATATTCAACCATTTTATTAATGTATTCATCAATCTTATCAGGATGTTTTTCCATGAGCTGGGTGAGGGTAGGACCTTCAACATACTCACTGGTGATAGACCATTTTCCATCGGTTACAGCTACTTCGAGAAGCTTAGGAAGCTTAACTCCGGCATCCTCAACACGTGCGGTATTAAGAGCTTCATATAAGACATCCGACTTGTTATAAGATTTGGCAAAAACTTTAGTAGCTTTGCCATTTTCTACATAGACTGATTTTAACTTAGACTTTGCTAAATATTTTTTCATAAAACCTGTTTCCTTTCTTATAAATTATTAAAATTACTTTCCGTAGTATGCCTTTAAATACATAGCTTTCATTTCGCTCATAAGAGGATATCTAGGGTTGGCACCTGTACACTGGTCATCAAATGCAGCCTCAGTCATCTCATCAAGTGTTGCGAGGAAATCTTCTTCTTTAATGCCATAATCTGCAATTGTCTTCTTAATGCCGACTTTGGCTTTAAGCTCTTCAATAGCTTTAATTAAATTCTCAAACTTCTCGTCATCATTCTTGCCCTGAATTCCGAGGAAATCAGCACATTCAACATAACGCGCTTTGCAGTGAGGATACTGGTACTGTGAAAATGTACCCATTTTGGTCGGGACTTCGGCAGCATTAAAGCGCATAACTTCTGTTATAAGAAGTGCATTGGCAATTCCATGAGGAAGATGGTGGTAAGCACCGAGCTTATGGGCAAGTGAATGGCAGACACCTAAGAAAGCATTGGCAAAGGCCATACCGGCCATGGTAGATGCAGTTGCCATCTTTTCTCTTGCTACTGCATCATTAGCCCCCTTCTCATATGCGTCAGGAAGATAGCGGAAGATGTTCTTCATAGCCTGCAGTGCAAGACCATCTGTATATTCTGTCGCCATAATTGAAGCGTAGGCTTCGAGAGCGTGGGTGAGAGCGTCAATACCAGATGCGGCTGTAAGCCCTTTAGGCTGATCCATATGCATATCAGCATCGATGATGGCCATCTTAGGAAGCAGCTCATAATCCGCTAAAGGATACTTCTGTCCGGTTGTCTCATCAGTGATAACAGCAAAAGGAGTAACCTCCGAACCGGTGCCGGAAGACGTAGATATTGCTACAAAATAAGCCTTTTCTCCCATCTTAGGGAATGTATAAATACGCTTTCTTATATCCATGAATCTCATTGCCATATCGAGGAAGTCAGCTTCAGGATGCTCATACATAACCCACATAATCTTAGCAGCATCCATTGCAGAACCGCCGCCGATTGCGATAATCACATCCGGTTCGAAAAGCCTCATGGCAGCAGTGCCTTCTTTAGCGCAGGCAAGTGTAGGGTCGGGTGCAACATTATAAAATGTTGTGTGCTGGATTCCCATGGAATCTAACTTGTCAGTAACACATTTGGTATAACCGTTCTTATAAAGGAACTGGTCGGTAACAATAAATGCTTTCTTCTTTTGCATAACAGTTCCAAGTTCGTCAAGTGCAACAGGCAGACAGCCCTTCTTAAAGTAAACCTTTTCAGGTGCTCTGAACCAAAGCATATTCTCTCTCCTCTCAGCTACAGTCTTAACATTAAGCAGATGCTTAACTCCTACATTTTCAGATACAGAGTTGCCGCCCCAGGAACCACATCCCAGAGTAAGTGAAGGAGCCATTTTAAAGTTGTACAGATCACCAATACCGCCCTGAGAAGACGGAGTATTGATAAGGCAGCGGCAGGTTTTCATACGCTCGGAGAATTCCGCAATCTTGTCAGACTGTGTCTCAATATTAATATATAGAGAAGAAGTGTGGCCAAAGCCGCCGTCAGCAATAAGATGTTCCGCCTTTGCAAGGGCATCCTCAAAATCTTCAGCCTTATACATTGCAAGTACAGGAGAAAGCTTTTCATGAGCAAATTCCTCAGAAAGTTCCACGGATGAAACCTCACCTATAATAATCTTAGTTTCATCAGGTACTGTAACACCTGCTAAAGCTGCAATTGTGTGGGCTTTTTGTCCAACAATTTTGGCATTCAGAGCACCGTTAATGATGATAGTTTTCCTGACCTTCTCTGTCTCGGTCTTATTAAGGAAATAGCAGCCTCTCTTCATAAATTCGTCCTTGACAGCCTTATAGACTTTCTTATCTACAATAACAGACTGCTCTGACGCACATATCATACCATTATCAAATGTTTTTGAGTGAATAATTGAGTTGACAGCAAGGATAACATCAGCTGATTCATCTATGATTGCAGGAGTGTTACCTGCACCGACACCGAGAGCCGGTTTACCTGATGAGTAAGCAGCCTTGACCATCCCCGGACCACCTGTCGCAAGAATAATGTCTGCCTCTTTCATAAGAGTATCAGTAAGTTCAAGGGAAGGAATGTCAATCCATCCGATAATGCCTTCCGGAGCTCCGGCAGCAACGGCAGCTTCAAGAACAACTTTGGCAGCAGCTATAGTTGATTTCTTGGCACGTGGATGTGGGCTTATGATAATACCGTTTCTTGTCTTAAGGCTGATAAGAGTCTTGAAGATAGCAGTAGAAGTCGGGTTCGTAGTTGGTATAACGGCAGCGACAACACCGATAGGTTCTGCAATCTTCTTAATACCATAAGACTTATCTTCCTCAATAACACCGCATGTCTTGACATTTCTGTAAGCATTGTAAATGTACTCGGAAGCATAATGGTTCTTAATTACCTTATCTTCTACAACGCCCATTCCGGTTTCCTCAACAGCCAGCTTCGCAAGCGGTATACGGGCTTTGTTGGCAGCCAGTGCAGCAGCAGTGAATATCTTATCAACTTGCTCCTGTGAGTAAGTTGCAAATATCTTCTGTGCATTTCTTACGCTATCGAGTCTTTCCTCCAAAGCTTCTACTGTGTCAACAATTGGGTAATTCTCAGTAAGATTTTTTGACATAACATTACCTCCAAAAAATTTAGTGAAATAGGATTGATAAAACTTTAACAATGTCACTATAACACCATTAATAATATAAGTCAACACAATAAAAAAAAGAAATAAGATATAAGGTAAACTTGGCTCATTTCATTGTATTATTAAGAAAAATGTGGTATCTTTTACCTAAGAACATGGGGTTAACAGGTAATGAGTTAATAATGGAGAATCAGATATGAAACAGGTTAGTATTGATAATCTTAAAGAAAATGATATATTAGCTCTTCCAATTTTATCGCACGGGGAAGCGGTACTTATACATGCTGATGTTGTATTGACACATGAGCTTATAGAGAGGGTAAGAAACCTGGGTACGAAGACAGTTTACATAAAAGATGAGGAAGAAGGAGTAACCGGAGAATCTGCATCTGAAGAACATGTCGCAGAGGAAGAGGGATATCCGTATAAGGTAGAACAGACTGCGAAGAATTCTAAACAGGTAGTAAAGAGGATATTAGAGAAGCATATTTATAAGCATAATGAGGAACTTAAGGTTATTGTAGAGGAGGCGCAGAGAATTCTTGACTCTGTTCTGTCTGAACCGGAAGTTGTCAATAATATTACAGAAATCAGGAATGTAAGTACTGATATGTACACTCATTGTATTAATGTCTGCGCGCTGTCTACCATTATGGCGCTGCGTCTCAAGATGAGTGATAAGCAGGTACATAATGTGTCTATGGGAGCCATACTGCACGATATAGGTTTGAGATATATTAATGTTTCTTATATTAATATCAGTGAGAATCAGATGACAATTAAGGATGCTGCTGAATATAAGAAACATACAATATACGGGTACAGTTCCCTTCAGGATGAAGCGTGGCTTTCTGATACAGCCAAGGAGATAGTGTTATTCCATCATGAGAGAATTGATGGCTCAGGGTATCCGTTCCAGCACAGGGGAGAAAGACTTAAGCCAGAGGTGAAGCTGGTTTCTGTGTGCGATGATTTTGACAGTATGATAAGCGGAATTGGCAGCGAGAAGATGAAGATATATGAGGCAATAGAATATATCAAAGTTCATGCCGGAACCAAATATGATCCTACAATAACATCGAAATTTCTTGAATCTGTGGCTGCATATCCTGTGGGATGTACAGTTATTACCAACGGAGGGGAGAAGGGTGTCGTAATCAGACAGAATAAAGAGGCTGCAGACAGACCAGTCATCAGGATGACAGAACATGCAGATGGAACTCCGTTTACAGAGAATGTAGAATATAATCTCATGAAGCAGCTCACCATGTTTATAGTAGATACGGAGTAGAGCAACGGGAGAAGCTTATGAACCTATATGCAAGAGCTCTTGGATTCGACAATCTGACATCCAAGGCGGAAGAGAAATTTATTAAAACCGGAATTAAGGAAAGCATAAAAGAAGGATTTGTTATACGCCACGAAAAGCTTAATCGTGGCGTTATTATCTTACGGTTAAGTAAGTCAACAGGGTTATATATATTTGGAAGATTCGATAAAAATACATTTAAGTATGAATACTATTTTCCTTTCGTAGTGGGAAAAACTGTAAGTGACAATGAGGAGATGACAATAGAAAGACATCTGGATAAGGAATCCTATGCAGTAATATGTGATGAATTAAAGACCGGAGTTACACTTATTTTTTTTCTGCAGAACGTGATGGATTATCTTGAGTATCTGTATAGCGGTAAGGATTTTCCTGTGCCGGAATTCAATCCTGATATCAGGAATGAAATATGCAGACAGCCTATCAGGAATAAGAAAGTATCTCTCACAGCCCTCTCTCTTGGAGGAATGATTCTGCTCCCTATAAAGAAGGAAAAGAAAAGAGCAAGGAGCAGGGAAGAGGATATAACAAGGAAGAATCTTATTCAGGCTGCCAAGAATGGCGATGAAAATGCCATAGAAAGTCTTACAATAGAAGATATAGATACATATAATGAACTTTCACAAAGAATTATGAAAGAAGATGTGTTTACTATTGTGGATTCAACATTTATGCCATGTGGTGTTGAATGCGACCAATATTCAGTTATTGGTGAAATTCTTGAACTTCAGGTTGAGGAAAATATATATACCGGAGAGAAGATATATGTGATGGTACTTGAGTGCAACAGCCTGATAATAACAACGGCAATTAACAAGGCACACCTTATGGGAGAACCGGCTGTTGGAAGAAGATTCAAGGGTCAGATATGGCTTCAGGGGAATGTGCATTTTACAGATTAAACATAATCAACAGAGATTAGGGCAACATTACTTTATTTTATTTTACATAATTGTACAAATGTGTTAACATATGGACAAGGCACATCGTGAAACGAAAGATTGTCAACTAAATACTATTAATCAAGGAGGGAAAGCCATGAAAATTTTCAGAAAATTAGGCTTCCAGCTCGTTTTGTTTTTCATTGTAGCTATTACCATACCGATTGTTTTATTGGCAGTAAGTTCAATTACTACTACAACATCATCCATGGAAAAGAACATGAATGTAACAAGTGAGCAGACATTGAATGAAGCACAGAAGCAGTTTACAACTTACCTTAAGACACTATCCCAGCCGGTAGATCTTCTTACCAGAAAGAATGAGATTAAGCATCTTGAGGATCAGGGAACTCTTGATGATAATGTCAAAGCAGTAAGGGATTCTCTTATCGCATCTGTTAAAGTAACTAACGGAGCAGAGAGAGCATTCTTTACAACCAATACAGGTCTTGAAGTCAACGGATGGGCTGAATATAATCCGGAGACAGGAAAGACAACAAGCAAGGGTGGTCTTGAGACAGGCGTTAATAAGACGAAGGAAGTCTGGTATACAGATTGTAAGGGGCTTAAGGCAAGAAATACCATTTATGCTTATTTTTCTGAACCATATTACAGTAAGGACTTTGATAAGACAATTATCACAGTTTCACAGGAAATAAAGTATACTAACGGCTCTAATTACGGTGCAGTAGGTATGCATATCGATTTCAATGAGATAACCAATTATGTTCAGAGTATTGGACTTCTTAATACAGGATTTGTAGTACTTGTTAATGGTGACGGTGAGATTCTTGTGGATAATGAGAATAATCACTATGTATCAGACAAGGTATCAGATCTTAAGTTCTGGGAAACAATGAAGAATCTCTCAGAGGAAGAGTACGACACAACACATTCATTTGATGAGTTAATCAATAATGAGAATGTTCACATAGTAGCATCAAAGGATGCCGTTACAGGCTGGACACTTGTTGGATTTGTAAGTTCTAAAGAGACAGCTTCAACTGTTAACAAGATGATTATTAATACGGTATTCTTCGGTATTATAGCATTTGTTGTTGGTATAATAATAGCACTTCTTGTCACCGCTTCTATAACTAAGGAACTTAAAAAGATTGGTGTCAATATGAAGGGTGTTGCAGATGGAGACCTTACTAACAGAATTAATGTCAAGAAGAAGAATGAATTCGGAGACCTTGAAAACAGCTTTAATGAGATGGTAGAAAATGTAGCTGCACTTATCAAGGGAGTTGAGGAAAAGAGTGGTGTTATTGTAGATGCATCCTCTAAGATTTCAGGAGTTTCCAAGTCGACAACAGAGACTGTAGGTCAGGTATCAGAGGCAATCCAGAGCGTTGCAATCGGAGCTTCCGGACAGGCTGACAGTACACAGACAGCTACTGTTGAGGTTGAGAATCTCGCAGACAGACTGAAAGAAACTAAGGCATATGTGACAGATATAAGCACAATGTCTGTTGAGACACAGAAGTTAAGTGACAAGGGACTTGTTATTGTTGATGACCTTATCACAAAGGGACAGCGTTCTATAGATAACTCTAAGGTATCAAAGAATGTAGTTTCAGAGATGGTTGGAAGTATAGAGAAGATTAACTTTATATCAGACGCTATTACAGAGATTACAGAGCAGACTAACCTGTTATCGCTCAATGCTTCAATTGAGGCTGCAAGAGCAGGAGAGAGCGGTAAGGGATTTGCAGTTGTTGCCGATGAAATCAGAAAGCTGGCTGAGCAGTCACAGCAGTCAACAGATGAGATTAAGCAGATTGTTAATGAGATTACTGTTAAGTCTGAACAGGTTGAGAAGACTATGGACGAGAGTGTTGAGATTATTGAGGAACAGAATGTTTCTATTAAGGATGCTAAGGAATTGTTCAATACAATTTCAGATTCTGTCAATGCTCTTAAAGAAGGTCTTGATAACATTACTAAACTTAATGAAGAGATGGATGCTAACAGAAACAATGTTGTAAGCAAGATGGAAGATGTGGCAGCAGTTGCAACAGAGACTGCCGCAGCATCAGAAGAGGTTACAGCATCTGCAGTGGATGTTGAGCAGACCATGCATGACCTTAACGAATACACTGTGGAACTTGATGGAATTGCCGCATCACTTAAGGAAGCAATCAATAAGTTCAAATTACAGTAACATAATATAAGAACTAGTTAATAAAGGTCCGGAACCAGACTTTCGTCTGGATTCCGGATTTTTTTGTGTTAATGTATTTAGTAAAACAATTTTCAAAAACAATTACTTCATGGGTGGGTCATTGACCTTCTACCCTTTTTGTGTTAGAATTCTCTTTGGCTGTTTAGAGCCTTAAGTTCTCATAGTTAAGTGGATATAACGGGGACCTCCTAAGTCTCAATCCCCAGTTCGACTCTGGGTGGGAACATTTGATTTTGCGGTAATGATAATGATAGCGGGGTATAGATGAACGTTTTGCGGTATCTATACCCCGCTCAACGCGTTTAGAAGCAAGAAAGAAACAAAAAGCGGGGTATAGATTGATGTTTTGTAGAGTCTATACCCCGCAGGCAAAATACCCCACAGACAAGAAACATCATTCATTCAAAGAGGTCACTAGATTCCAGTTTGCAGAGACGGAACACTTCCGGTTTGTCGAATTAATGATAAGTAGCCAATTATAGTAAAAGAGGAAGAACAGACTTTTATTTTGATATTATAAGATAATATCGGTAAAAATGAGACAATAATGGTCAACAAACCATCGACATATAATAATATACACGCTATAATATAGGTAATCTACGAAGAAGAGTAATCATTAATATAGTTTTGTCAATAACAGAGGAAAGTGTTTATGAATTATATTGTTATGGATCTCGAGTGGAATCAGAGTGCCAAGGGAAAACAATTTTCTGAGGAACATTTTCCTTTTGAGATAATTCAGATAGGTGCAGTTAAAGTAAATGAACAACTGGATATAATTGATGAGTGGGAATGTATTATCAAGCCGAGGGTATACACAAAGCTCCAAAGCAATGTTAAGAAGATACTTAATATTACGGAGAAGGACTTAGACAAGGGAACGGATTTCATTTCAGGAGTTAGTGAATTTCTCACATGGTGTGGGGATGATTATACATTTGTCACATGGGGAAGCCTTGATGTAATGGAGCTTCGCAGGAATATGAAGTACTATGGTGTAGAGGAGCCCTTTGCAAAACCGGTACTTTATATAGACCTTCAGAAACTGTACAGTATTAATTTCTCTGATGGGAAAAGCAGGATGAATCTTAAGTCTGCCACTGAGGAACAGGGGATTACCGGAGATGAGCAATATCACTCAGCCATGAGCGATGCAAGATACACTGCAAGGATTATGAAGACACTGGATTTTGATAATGTTAAGAAGTTTTGCAGTATAGACACATTTACAATACCGGAAACAAGAAAGGAAGAGGTCTATCTCAACTTTGGAACTTACGAAAAGTATATATCCAAGGGATTTGCAACCAGGGATAAAGCGGCTGACGACAGAATAGTACGTTCATGCAAATGTTACCTGTGTGGGAAGCCTATGACAAGGCTGGTTAAATGGTTTGCAACTAATTCGAAGTGCTATTACGGTTTGTTCACATGTGATGAGCATGGTCTTATCAAGGGAAGGTTCCGGGTTAAGCAGAATGATAATGGCAAGTATTATGTTGTGCGGATTATGAAGAATACGGATGAGAATGGAGCTCTTAAGATATACGAGAAGCAGATTAAGGAGAGAGAGCACCGCCGAAGGAGAAGGCAGGCAGAAAAGCTTGCAAGAGAAGAAAGACAGGAGAACATGTGAATATAGAAAAAGCGTTTGTTGGAATAGAACCAGCAAACGCTTTTTAGGTGTTACAACAAACCCAATATTACATTAAACCATGTTACATCAAACCATATATCACAGCAAGACCAAGGATTATCTGTACGATTGTGAATCTGAATACAACCTGTGTGTCAGACCAGTCCTTGTTTTTTCTCATATGGTCGTGGATTGGTGTACGCAGGTTTTTCATGAGGTTGATATGGAGGAACCGCATGAAAGAAACCTTGATAAGACCAAGTCCGCCATCAAGAATAAGTATAAGCGCCATAGGAATGTATAGCAGTGGAGCGTGAAGCTTCAGGAATGTAAATGCTATAAATATTCCGATGGCTCTGGAACCGGCATCGCCCATAAGCAGTCTGCTTGGGGAGGCGTTAAACCAGAGATAGCCCAATATACACACAATCATTATAAGGACGGTATGCCTGTAGTCAGGCTCAAGATTAAATCTCTTAAAAAGCACATAAACTGTGGCAAGTGTGACAACTGAGAGAGTGCCGCACAAACCGTCAACGCCGTCAGAGCAGTTAGTAACATTGATGCTTACCCATATAAGGATAATGATGAGAATGGCATATATAACAGGATTGAGTACTACTGTCTTTCCAAAGAATGCAAGGTCAAATGTATTCGGATTATAGTGAAGGTATGTTACTGCTGCCATGATTGAGATTGCTAAGTCGATAAGGCCCTTCTTAAGATTGCCCCATGGGGATGTGGCGCTGTCATCAAGGTAACCGCTTAACATGGCTGCGAGTACAAGTATAAGATAAATGATAAGTTCTGCACTTAAGTTAACGAACAGGGCACATGTTACTGTAAATGTAAGTATGAATATCATTCCTGCGCCACGGGGTTTACCTACGGATTTACTTCCATTGATTGCAAAAGCTCTACCGGCATCTCTTGGAAGAAGATTCTTTCCAAGGCAGATAGCAGCTATTGTAAATGCAAATGCGAACAGGATACTGACAAAAGATATAATATTCGTATAACTGAAGTCAACAATGTAGTATATCATAAGAAATAGACACTCCTTTTCATCTTTCTAATTAATCTTGCAAAGTCGCTTTACAGTATAACACAATATATGAAGATTGAACATTTTTTTTGCAAAGTAAATGTAGTAATTAATCTGATGATGTGGTAATATATTATTAATTGATGGGATAAATGCGGAAGTCCCATAAGCGTCGTGCAGGATAAGAGAATATATTTAATATAATGGAGGATTTTATGAAGAATATGCAGAAATACGAGCAGGTTGCCATAACAGAACTGGATGCATATCTTTTTGGACAGGGAACTCATTACGAGATATATAATAAGATGGGTGCGCATGTTGTGGAAAAGGATGGAAAAAAAGGTGTTTATTTCGCAGTATGGGCTCCGGCAGCGAAAGATGTTTTCGTTATTGGAGATTTCAATAATTGGAGCGCCTATGGATATGACATGAAGAAGATATCAGAAGGTGGAATATATGAGCTTTTCATACCTGGTGTTAAAGAAGGTAATATGTACAAGTATCTCATTATCTCACAGAGTGGACAGGCAATTTACAAGGCTGATCCTTATGCTAATGCAGCCCAGTTAAGACCGGATACGGCATCTGTGGTAACTAATCTCAATAATTATAAGTGGGGAGATAAGGAATGGGTTGCGAAGAAGAAGAAGGAAGACCATCTAAAGGAACCTTTATCAATATATGAGTGTCATCTTGGCTCGTGGAAGAAAAAGGATGATGGCACTGAGGACGGATATTACAATTATAGAGAGATTGCTCCTGAGCTTGCGGATTATGTACTGGATATGGGATACACACATCTTGAGCTTATGGGAATTGCAGAGTATCCGTTTGATGCATCTTGGGGATATCAGGTAACAGGTTACTATGCTCCTACAGCAAGATACGGAACGCCACAGGATTTTATGTATTTTGTTGATTATATGCATTCTAGGGGCATTGGAGTAATACTTGACTGGGTTCCTGCACATTTTCCAAGAGATGCACATGGTCTTGCCAACTTCGACGGAAGCTGTGTATATGAGTACGCAGACCCACGAAAGGGTGAACATCCTGATTGGGGTACTAAGGTATTCGATTATTCGAAGAATGAAGTATCTAACTTCCTTATTGCTAATGGAATGTATTGGGTAGATAAATTCCATGTTGACGGACTGAGGGTGGATGCTGTGGCATCCATGCTCTATCTGGATTACGGAAGGACAGAGGGCAACTGGGTTCCTAACAAATACGGAGATAACGGAAATCTTGAGGCAATGAGTTTCCTGAAGCATTTTAACAGTATGTTAAAGAAACGTTTTCCACAGGCTATCACTATTGCAGAGGAGTCAACAGCATGGCCTATGGTAAGCGGTGACCCGGATAACGGAGAATGTCTTGGTTTCACCTTTAAGTGGAATATGGGATGGATGCATGATTTCCTTGAATATATGAAGCTCGACCCATATTTTAGGAAGTTTAACCACAATAAGATGACATTTTCACTTATGTATGCATACAGTGAGAATTTTATACTGGTTCTCTCACACGATGAAGTTGTTCATCTCAAGTGTTCTATGCTTGGTAAGATGCCTGGTGACAGGGAGGACAAGTTTAAGAATCTTAAGGTTGCCTATGCATATATGTGCGGACATCCGGGAAAGAAGCTGCTGTTCATGGGACAGGAGTTCGGTCAGTGGAATGAATGGAGTGAGAAGAGAGCTCTTGACTGGTATCTGTTAGAGGATGACAGCCATCGGGCGCTTCAGGAGTTTACTAAGAAATGTCTGTATCTTAATAAAGAATATCCTTGCCTGTACGCAACAGATTACAGCAGTGAAGGATTCAGATGGATTAATGTCAACGATAAGGACAACAGCGTATTCTCATTTATGAGAATAAGTCCTGATGGCAAGAAGAATCTTCTTTTTGTACTTAATTTCACGCCAGTGGAAAGAAAGAAGTACAGGGTAGGAGTTCCTTTCAAAACTACATATAAGCTTGTGCTTGGTGATGATGAGGATAACCAGAAGAAGAGCATAAGAACAGCAAAAGGAGACAGCGACGGATATCCGCAGTCAATTCTTGTTGATCTGAATAAGTACGGAATATGTGTATACGAATTCAATGGTGATGTATCTAAGGTACAGCCAACGAAGCTTTGATTTATAATAACAGCTTACATGCTCCTTTCTTTATATTTTCTTTTTCCTTTCGCAAAGGGAGATCGTTCTCAGAGAGTATCTCTGGGGAGGTCTCCCTTTTGCTGTGTGTCAGGGTTAATAAAAGCCTGGGTTATGCCGAAATATTCTGTACAGTAATAATGCGTTTCAGAATAAGGAGTATATATGACAAATATTATTTCGGGAGCAAATTTTAATCAGGATGCAGCAGTTAAAGGTACATCCATTAATTATAAAGAGAATAAAACAAATGAAAAACCATCCGGGGTTGCAGATACATTTGCAGGTGTAGTAATTGCAGGAGGAGTGCAGTGTACGGGTGACAACACATATGAGAGCCTTATTAAAGAGGCCGACGATGTAAAGGGCCAGATAATGGCGAGCGCCAGTGGGGCAAAGCTTGGTCTTAAGGCACTTATGATGAAGCTGTCAGGAGCAGATGCAGTAAAGATTGACGAGGATGGTTTTAACCTTACTGATGCAACAGATGATGATATGGTTAATATTATAGATAAGATTAAGATTGAACTTGCCATGCATTGTGAGGATTATGTGAGTTTCGGGACAGGTGTATCTAAGGAGCAGATAGAAAGTGTTACAGGAAGTGCAGGACTTGCCAACTCTATTGAGAGCCGTATGTCCGATGCCAATGTTGCAGTAAATGATGAAAGTATTGCAGAGGTCAAGGATGCTCTTTTAAAGGCAGAAGAACTTAAGCCGCTTACAGAGAATACCATGAATTATATGGTGGCTAATAATGTCGAACCTACTATTGCAGGGATATATCAGGCACAGGCTGCATCCAAGTCAGGTCTGGCAGTAAGTCTGGCAGGAGGCAGAAATAGCGGTACAGGCATTTCTGATGCAGATTTTGAAGCGTTAAAGCCGGGGATTGGGAAGATTATAGCTGATGCAGGACTTGAGGTTAATGATAAGAATTATGATAATGCAAGAGCATTCATAGATAACCAGATTCCGGTAACGGAACAGACTCTCAGATATAAAGCGCAGCTTGACAGTCTGGATATGGGCAGTCTTCAGGATAATATGGATTATGTGCTGGATAAGATTCTGGATAATATGAAGCTTGGAGGTAAGGCTTGGCAGACGAGTCTGGTGGAATCCCCGGTGGATGATATTATCACAGCGCTTGATACACTTGACAAGGCAGAATACAGTGATGTTGCCAGCGTAATTGCAAAGGGAAATACATTTACAATAGCCAGTCTTAAGCTGGAAATCGATGCAAGAGTGTTTAATCCGGATTATACAGGGGCAGTACAGCCGGAGGAAGTACAGCCGGAGGAAGTACAGCCGGAGGAAGGTGAGATAAAGAACAGTCTGCCAGAGACAGATGGTGAACAGCCGGATATAGACAAGGCGTACAATACTCTTGTCGAGACAAGGATTATGATGAGTGCCAGTGCCTCAGTATTTCTTGTTAAGAATAACGTGCCAATTCTTACGACACCGATGGACGAGCTTAATGGTATGCTTAAAAGTTATGAAATGGCAGATGGTATGTATGATGAAGCGGGTATACCATATGAGACAGTTCTGGAGATAAGAAAAGCATTTGACCAGATGGTACGCAACCCGGAGAGGGTATTCGCCAATATGTTTGACAGAGCCGCTAATACATATGAAGCAGTCGGAACACAGGTAAGAAGCGACCTGGGGGATTCTCTTAAGAAGGCAGTAAATGGAAGTGCAGAGGACATCATTAAGGAGCTGGGGCTTGAGGGAACCAGAGAAGACCGTGAAGCAGTTAAGGTTCTTGCAGCAAACAGTATGGAGATGACGAATGAGAATATCGATAGAGTCAAGACAGTTAATGCTATGCTCAATAATCTGATAAAGAATATGAAGCCGGAGACAGTACTTAATATGATTAAAGATGGCGTGAATCCAATGAACGCAAGCATTGAGGAGGTCAATGAGTACCTGGTAGGGATGAATCAGAATGCTTCCAGAGATAATGAGGAGAAGTTTTCGAAATTCCTTTATAAGTTAGACCGCACGGGAGGCATTACTAAGGAACAGCGAAAGCAGTTTATCGGGATATATCAGATGATGAATATATTTACTAAGGATGCCGGTGTGGCAGCAGGTGCATTAGTTAAGCAGGGAGTAACAATAACCATGAGCAGTCTTATGACGGCATATAATTCCAGAAAGCATTATGGAATGGAACGCACAGTGGACGATACAACAGGAATGTCAGAGGTAAAGGGAACCGTTAATTATTACAGTGCGCTCTTTTCCACAAATGGTGCATTAGTTACACCGAACACATTGAAAAATGTGGATAACACCACCGGAATTGGAGACCAGTCTGTGGAAAACTTCATTGAGCAGCTTGAAGCTGTTTATGATGAGAAGGCCGAGGCAGAATATTATGAAGAATATCTGGAAGCGCAGGCAGCAGCCGCAGATGCAGGAGCCAGTGTACTTCGAGAGATTAGAAGGTCAGAGCTTGATGTTAATACAGGAAATGTGCAGGCAGTCAAAGCATTTTTAGAGTCAGGACAGTTTCCGGATATCAGAGGAAAGAAGACAACTAAAGATTATGCCCGTGAATCGATTGAACAAATCGGACATAAGGAAAAGTTGTCTCTTATGTTTGATGAGATGGAAGATGAGGTACAACAGGAACTTCAGGAGGCTATATCACAGGCTGGAGACTTAGATACAGAGCTTGACTTAAGCTACGAGGAGTTTCTGGACCTCAGGATGAAGGAACGTACAATAGGATATATAAAGAATCTGGCTGTAAGACATGATTACAGGATTCCATATGCTACAAGTAATGGAGATGTCGGGATGATTAATCTTACCCTTGTGCAGGATGGGGAGCAGAAGGGACGGATTTCTGTAAGGATGCAGAGTGAAACATTTGGAAAGATTTCAGTGGAAGCCAGAGCAGATGAAGACAATATGAATATATTTGTTGTGACGGACAGGGAAATGGTGCAGGATGCCGAATATGCCATTGATGATATGGCAGAGGCACTAAGAAGTGAGTTTGGCTTGAAAAATGTGGATGTCTACAAAGGAAAATCTGACGATGTTCCATACATTAATTATGATAAAGCAGCGGATTCTATTGCAACGGACAGGCTCTACGAGATGGCAGGAGTTATAGTAAGAGCGCTTGCAGGCTAAAGATTTTACCGTGGAAGCCGATATATTATGTATGAACAACGAACACATTGGTTTATATAGAAAGGCATAAGTTATGAGAATAGGAACAAATGTGGCAGCGATTATTGCCAATAATTCATTACAGAAATCACAGAATAATCTTTCCACTTCAATTGAAAGGCTTTCTTCAGGTTACAAGATAAACGGTTCAAAGGATGATGCCGCCGGGTGTGCTATTTCAGAGAGAATGCGCGTTCAGTTGAGAGGCCTTGACCAGGCAGAAAACAATACTGCCGACGGAATATCTGTTATAAGTACAGCAGAAGGTGCAATTAATGAAATCCAGAATATGCTTGCCAGAATGAAGGAATTGAGTGTACAGGCAGCTAATGATGTGAATTCAGACGAAGAGCGTGCGGCAATTCAGGATGAAATTGTCCAGATTAATAAAGAAATAGACAGAATATCAGCAGAGACAGAATTTAATACACAGCCACTTATTAACGGTAATCTGTCAAGGCGTGTTTATTCAGACCTGCAGGGGGTTAAACAGTTATCTGTATCGGATAATTATACAGCAGGGATTTATGGAATAACAGTTACCCAGGATGCAAGACAGGCTGTAGCCATCGGTTCAGGCGCCATCACAATGTCAGCGACAGCAGCAATAACTGAGGAACAGGCTGGAACAATAAAGATTAATGGCTACAGCATAGATATATCCGAGGGGGATACACTGGATAATGTTATGGGTAAGATTATCGATGGAGTCAATAAGACAGGAGGTTCAGCATTTACAGTAGCAAGTCTTAATAATGATACTGCGGTTAATGGTACGGAATATGCTGGTTATGAGCCTACAGGAAACTATGCCGGTTCAACACTTGTTATCATGACTAATCAGTATGGAAGCGACCAGAAGATTAATATAACATGCACTAATGACCAGCTTGCAGGTCTTCTCGGAATTCCACAGGCAGCAGTTGATGAAGGAATAACCGTTGAGGGAAGTGACGTTAAGGCAGAAATCGCATCAGATGCACAGGGGGTACGGGTAGGATTTGCAGATTCAGCAATTCTTTCAACAAAGGGAACTATTATTACTGTAACAGATGTTAACAATAAGGAATTTTCTCTGGATGTTCCGGGGAACGCAGCAGGAACAGTGTTTGATGACAGCAATAATAACGGACAATCTACAGGAAGTGCAGGAACAGCCAGAACTATCAATCAGGAAGTTACAGATGTGGGTACCATGAGCATCCATGTAGGAGCTAACCAGGATCAGGTTATTATTATAGATATACCAGAGATTACTACATACTCTCTTAAAACAGAGAATATGAATGTTATGACACAATATACTGCATCACAGGCGATATCTATTGTGGATGATGCAATCAGCAAGGTAAATGAAATCCGTTCCAGACTTGGAGCTTATGAAAACAGACTGGATCACACAACTAATAATCTTGATGTATCCAATGAGAATCTGACAAAGTCTTTATCTGCAATGATAGATACAGATATGGCTGAGGAGATGACGACATACACATCTGAGACAGTTCTTACACAGGCAGCCACATCTATACTGTCACAGGCTAATGAAAGACCGGCAGAGGTTCTCCAGCTGCTTCAGTAACTATCTTAAGATTGTGTGAAAGGACAGTTTAGTATGACAAAGGAGTCAATAAAGACTTATCAGTACAGAATTACGCAGGCTACGGCCTCACAGCTTGTGGTTATCCTGTACGATATGGGAATTGAGTATCTCAGGGATGCCTGTAGTGAAGAGGAACCGGCTAAGATACAGAACAATATATATATGGCGGGAAAGGTTGTTGACCAGCTTCTGGTCGGTCTTGATATGCAGTATGAAATATCAGGAAATCTGTTTATGATATACAATCATATCAAGAGAACTCTTATATCTGCATCAGTCAGTATGGATAAGAATGAACTGGAACGGGTTTCAGGACTTTTAAAGAGGCTGCGGGGTTCATTCTATGAAGTGAGTAAGCAGGATACATCAGAGCCTCTTATGAGAAACACTCAGACAGTCTATGCAGGACTTACATATTCCAAGGGTGGCATGGGCAATGAAATGAGTTCGGATAATATGACAAACAGGGGATTCAAGGCCTAGCGGTTTTGGTTCCCCTGTTCCTTTTATATGTGATGCATATATAATGAAAAATTACATTTTCTTTGGTTTGTTGTTTTTTCGGAATTCTGAAGGAGAAACACCATTTACCTGTTTAAATATATCTCCGAAATAATTAGAGTTACAGAAACCGCATTCTGCTGATATATCAGAAAGACTTAAGTTAGTCTCAATGAGGTACCATTCAGCATGGGTAATCCGGGTGTTTCTGAGATATTCGGAGAATCCAACATTGTGGTACGCTTTAAATTTGCTTGAGAAATACGAAGGGTTAAGTCCTAAGTAGCTTGCAACATCTTTTAATGATATGTTGTTTTTGAAATTCTCCGCAATATATTTGGCAGCGCTAATCATTTCGGAGTCTATCTTATTATTAGGATTGTTATTCGTAAGAAACGGGTTGGTGTTATCTGCACTGCGGTCGAGGCGGATAATATATATAATGAGCAGCTGAAAAAGCTCCCGGATACAGCAGTCTGAGTATCTGTCGACAATATTATATTCCTTCTGGATTTCCTTGAAAATATAATCAATAAACTCACGTTTTTCTTTCTCAATATACAGAATATGTCCCCACAGATTCATAGAAGCCCAGTTTTTACCGAGAGATTCATTGATAGTTGAAATATAGTCCTGTGAGAATTCAATATATGTTCTTTCTGGAGAAAGTTCCCCTATATATGATGTCTTGTGAATTGAATCAGCAGGAATAAATATTATATTACCTTCAGAGAGCGTAAAGGACTTGTCATCAATAGATATTGTGCAGCTCCCATGCATCAGATAAAATAATTCGAAATAGGTATGGCTGTGCGCTGAGTGCATTGAATAATGTGGCGGATGAACAGCATGGTCAATCCTGAATCTTGAAATAGTGCTTGTTCTTGTTTCCATAATAATGTTTCCTCTATGCAAAAATGTTTTGTGAAATATAACTAAAAAATGCATTCGTTTTTATGTATATTGCAACAAAATGTATTATAACACTAAAAAATACTGTAATCAACATGTAAAATACAAATATATAAGTTGTTAATTATAAGGCATTGAGATATAGTAGTAATTAATCTAGCGGAGGTGTCCGCAAAAAATATAAGGAGGGCTAAATTAGCATGAAAAAAATAAAAAAAATTATCGCGTGCATGCTTGCGGTGGTTTTGGTAGCAAGTCTAACTCAGATTTTGCCAAAAAGTCTTACACAGGCACAGGCAAGTGACAGCAACAATTTTAAGGTGTGGCTTGATGAACTTGCAGTTGAAGGCATCGTTGAACCTGGAGCATACGAGTACGGTAATGCTGGAACAATAAGGTTGATAGGTAATGGTACAACAAAGTTTACACAGGGGTATTCTGCAGCTATAGGTGTTGTAAGAGATGGTCAGAAAGTAAATGGATATAAAGCTGGTTCAAGACACGCAACTGCCAATGATATTCCTACCATTCCAAATGCTGGCGATGGATGTTGTGTAGAATTTGAGGCAAAGGCAACAGGAACTTTCAAAATATATTTCGAGAGTACATCATTTTTAAGAGTTTGGAAGTTCGATACAGCAACAGGGGAAAGAGACGCTGTTAATCCATATGTTGATTCTGATGTTTCAGCAGATTTCTTTTCTTTTAAAGCTGAGGCAGGAAAGACATATGTAATGTCTACAACAGGAAAGACAAATAATATGGCTTATATTGGCTATCAGTTTATTGAGGATTCTAACGCTACAGTTGCAGTAGAGCAGAAGAATATAAGTGCAGATGCAGCAGTTCTTGATAATCTTGAAGTATACTTTACAGACAGCGATCTTGGTGGAGATCCGGTAGCTACACTTAATAAAAACACTACATCAGTAACACTTTCAAAGGGACATACATATAATGTATCTACTAATGATGGTGGTGTAAGAGCTTTGGTTGATGATAAAAATTCATTTACATGTACTGGCGAGAAAGTTGTTGTAAGTCTTTACAACATTCCAGATGTTAATCTTACTGGAAATATTACAGGTACAGAAGCTGGAACTGTTACAGAACTTAAGTTTACTAATATGGTAAATGGTAGTGAATACATAGCTACTATATCAGGTACAAGCTATTCATGTGCAATGAAGCCAGGTGAATATGAAACAAGTGTCGTAACTACTAACAGAGGATTTACTAAGGACAGAGTATCAGTTAAAGAAACTGGCGAGAATGTTAATGAAGTGTGGGTTGAGTTCCCATCAAGTTATGGTTCATTCTTACCGGATGCTATTGCTACTTTTGAACATACAGGAAAAGTTTCTTCAAGAGGAAGTGATTTAACTGCTAAGCCGGGTGCAACAATTACAGTACCTGTAGCAGGACCTTCGGTTGTAACTGTTAAAGCATATTATGAAGCAGCATTTGAAATTAACGGTACTCCATATGAGGTTACTTCAAAGTCAACAAGCCAGATTGATGAGTTTGAAATTAATGCTTCAAGCGATTTAGTTATTACATTTACAGGAACAAAGACATCTTATCTTAAAGAAGTAGTTGTAACTCAGAGTGTTCCATATAAGTCAACAATTAATATTCCTGGTGACTATGATACAATGAGTGAGGCGGTTTCAGCTATTAAAGGAATGACAAACAGACCTGAAGGTGAAGCTGGCAGAATAACAATTAACCTTAAAAAGGATTTATTTGAACAGGTTGTTGTAGATGCTCCTTATATTACCCTTGACGGAAATGGTCATGAGATTTCATGGTACTATGGAGTTGGTACATTCTATTACTCAATAGATCCTAGTACAGGACTTTACAATGAAAGACTTGCAAGAGATAGATATTCATATACAGAAGGTGATGGAAACCTCTGGGGTGGTGTATTTATTGTAAGGGGAAATAATTTCATTGCAAAGAATACAACATTTAAGAACACATATAATTATGAGCTTACAACGGCTGAACTTACAGATGTTCACCATACTGCATCAGGTATACCTGATAGAGTGGAGGGTACAGATGTGACAGCATTTGCATCAAAGGAAAGATCTAATGCTTTCTATATCGATGCTGATAACATTGAAGTTTATAACTGTAATATACTTTCATCACAGGATACTCTTGGAAGAAATGGAAGCGCTAATAATAACTATCATGTATATTTTAAAGATTGTGTAATAGGTGGAAATACAGATTATATCTGTGGTGAATTCGCAGCAGTATTTGATAACTGTGAATTACAGTGGAAGACATTTAAGAATGATGAGAAGAATAATGGTAAGGTTGGATATATTGTTGCTCCTAAGACAAGTCCTTATGTATTCAGAAATTGTGTTGTTACAACAGATGGTGTAGGAACAGGCGTAAAGGGATATTACGGAAGAACATGGGGTGCTAATTCTAACTGTTCATTCATCAATACAGAAACAAATGGTCTTATTAATGAACAGGGCTGGAATGAAATGAGTAAAGGTCAGGGAGCTTCAGCAGTATTCAAGGAATACAATAATACTGAGTTTGGTAAGGTTGTATATTCTACAGGAGAATTCTGTAAGGGTGATAACCAGACACTTGAGGCTGTTAAGGACTATATAGATAGTGATATGGTATCTGCTAAAAACACTGTTCTTAATGGATGGAATCCAGTATATTATGAGTACTATGCTATGGACCTTACAAAGATATCTGAGAAGGTTGGAGAGGCAATGGCTCTTGATCCATCATTATATACAGAGGATTCTTATAATAAGGTAATGGAACTTGTTAACTCTGTAGGATATGTTGGTGCAACACAGGAATACTTAGATAATATGGCTAGTAAGATTGTAGCAGCAATAGCAGCTCTTGAGAAGGTTCCACAGAATATTGGTGAAGGCGATCAGGGAAATGAATCTCAGGGAAGTGAATCTCAGAATTCAGAGTCTTCTAGTGAAAGTGACAATACTGGAGTAAAAACAGGTGATGTAACACCAATAGCATTGTATATGATGCTTGCAGTATTCAGTATGATAGTTTTTTGTGGAACAGTTCTTTTCAGAAGAAAGAGAGCAGTAAAATAATATATCATAACTGATTATATAATTAAATCCCACCGGTGTAATTTCCGGTGGGATTTTTTTTGTATCGGCAATAAAAATAAACCACCTGCTATGCAGGTGTGTTCCCAGAAAGCTTTAGCTTCAAGAAAAAACCTCCATGTTATAATGAGTTTA
>CAMEVC010000015.1 GCA_945939115.1 uncultured Eubacterium sp. | reverse complement strand
GATGGAAAGCTTAAGGGAATCATGGAGACAATCTACGCTAACATTTCAGATGCTGCTAAGAGATATAACATGACAGTAGGCGGAAAGGCTGACCTCGTTGCTGGTGCTAATATCGCTGGTTTTGAGAAGGTTGTTGATGCTATGCTCGCTCAGGGTGTATGTTAATCTGTGATTAACAGCTAATTAATAGAAATCTAAAATAAAGATTATATGGAGAAGTCCTGGAAATGGTGAATTTCCGGGACTTTATTTATTTTGGTTGGCAGATTAATAAAAATGTTTTATATTATAATATCGTAGACATATCTGAATAAATTGTGTGGAGGTATGTATGAAGAAGAATATGGCAAGGTATGTGCTGTATATAGCATGTGTGGTTCTTGCTGCATTTTATGTATTGGTTTTATGGTGGGGAAAAAACCCGCAGGTTGGAAGAGAATACAGAATGTATTATATTACACATGAATTGACAGACTGGCCGGGATATGGCAATCTTGAGTATAGTTTTGGAACAAAAGAGTACTGTCTCGAATATAAAGACAGAGCAGGATGGGAGATAAATAAAACTGTGTGCAGCCGTAAAGGACAGGGATGGCAGAAGGAAAAAAGATATGAAGGAACAAGGAACACAGCAGGACAGTCATATGTATACTATGTGCCTAAGACATCTGCAGACAATGCTGTGCTTGTATGTGACATAACAGACTATGAGGTAAATAATGCTTTGGATTATGGAGTTTTAGTTTATGTCAACGACACCTTGGCTGGCAGTATTGACAAAAAGGGTGTAACACAGATAGATATAGGGCATGTTAATGCAGATGAACTGCTTACGGTAAAGTTTGTATCGGACAATGTAACATTTACGCTTTACAGCATAAGCCTGGATGATAAGGCTTATAATAACTGATTCCAAAGATGATAGATTTTATGTAAGAATAATAGAAAGGTTTTTTATATGAAAAAGTTGGATAAGAAGTCAGTGTTTAAGAAAATTACACAATATGCTCTGCCGGGTGTAATTACCTGTATCGTCATGGTAATCATTCTCATATCTAAAGGAATATGGCCATTTGGCAGCAACCGTATAGATTATTTTGATAATATGCAGCAGGTGGCTCCACTGTATGCACACCTTTGGGACTGGATGCATGGAAAGGCGTCTTTGTGGTTTGACTGGTACACTGGTCTTGGAACAAATGTGTCTATGAGTATATCAGCATTTTCGATGTTAAGTCCCTTCAATCTGTTGTTATATCTGATACCGAGAAACTATATATTAGAGAGCATTTCACTGCTCACTGTTATTAAGATGGTATTTATGGCAGTGGCAATGTATGCGCTTCTTAACAGAAGATACAGTAAGCTTCAGTATTGCATGAAAGTAACCTTTGCGTGTATGTATGCATTCTGTGGATATGTAATTCTCTATGGCTCATGCTTTACACCATGGATGGACCTTGTTGCTTTATTCCCATTGCTCATAATGGCATATGACCATATGATAGAAACAGGAAAGAAATTGTCCTATATATGTATGGTTGCGCTTTGTTTTATAGTTAACTATTACTTAAGCGCAATGTCACTCGTATATATTTTCCTTATATGTGGAGTGAGAATGGTTCTTGAGCAGGAGAAGAAAAAGTGGAAGGATACTGCATGGAATGTGGGAATTGGAACCTTTACCGGAATAGGGCTGTCAGCATTTGTGCTGGTGCCTGTTCTTATGCAGCTTAGCTCATCACAGCGCGGAGGCTCAGGAAAGGGTATTCTTTCGCAATATCTTGGATGGCTTGGAAGTTCCATAGTTACTGACGGTGCAATGGCATCATTGCAAAGATGGATGATGCTTTACGGAATGGCTTTTGTCATTGCAGTAATAGTGATGGGAATAAGGAAATACAAAGCAGATAAGAAGGAACTTAAGTATATTATTGCCATGCTTGTGGTTGCGTTAGGACCTGTTATTATGGAAGCAGCTAACCTTATGTGGCATTTTGGCTCTTATAACGGGTATACCTTAAGAAACGGATATCTTATAGCATTTACATTAATATGTATCGCTGCTAAATACGGCGAAAAGATGTTTAGCGATTTCGCAATTAATAAGTCTTTAATAATAATACAATCTGTTGCAGCTATTCTGATATGTGCAGGATATGCTGCAGCGTACAATTTAATTCCTGATAACAATGAGCGCATAGCGATTGCATTTTTTATGGCTGTGCTTATTATAATGACTGCTGTGTATATATATATGCTTACCGTCAGGAAGAAGGAATTTAACTGCAAATCAGTTATTTTGCTTATAGCGGTTGAACTGTTTATAGGTGCATATTCCCTCATTGGCCCGCCTAAGTTCTACACATATGAGGATTACCAGATAGGTGATTATGTACAGTATGCCAATAATGTATCGGATAGTCTGGACATTGCTGAGTCGGCTACAGACCGTATTGTTAATCCGGATATAAGCCTTAATGCTAATTATCCTCTTATATTAAGAAGAGGAGCCTTATCAAGCTTTACGGCAGCCCTTGAGGATGACACACAAAGCTATGCAAGAAGATGGGGATACTCTAAGTATTTCCTCTGGCTGCTTGATTCGGGTGGAACCGTGTTTACCAATTCAATTCTTCATGTGACGGAGGCAGTCAATATTAATGAGCTTGACAGCAACCTGTACACGCTGGAGAGAAAAGAAGGCGATTACAGTCTGTACAGCACTAATTATAATCTGCCTTTTGGATTCTGTGTGGATGACAGTTTTACTAAGCTTGATATGACAAATGTTGACTGGATAACATATCACAACAGAATGTATAAGGCAATGACTGGTGATAATGAAACATTTGTAAGAAGAGTATATCCGGAAACGGTAAGAAACGGTAATGTAAAGACTACTAATATATATGTTGATGGAAGAAATGCAGTATATATGAGTATTTCTGATATGTCCAATATAGATGGCGACGCCAATGCATCTAAACTCGAAAGCGGAATTCATATTTATGTCAATGAAAATCCTGTGGTTATCCCTACACTGGGAGATGTGAATAATACAGCGTATTTTACGGATTACAACAATAATCTTGTATATCTTGGTATATTTGAGGACGAGAATGTCGAGATAAAGGTTGAATATGATCAGTCAAAATACATTAGAAAATGCAAGATTACATTGGGATATCTTGACATGGATAAAATGTCTTCCCTGTGTAAAATGTATGAGAATAAAAAGACACAGGTGTCATACACCAATGATTCTCTCACAGTAAAGATAACGGCAGGTCCGGGTGAAAACTGCGCACTTATTCCTGTTGTCCAAAGTGATAACTGGATTGTGACGCTTGATGGCAAGAAAGTTAAGACGAAGGAAGTGGCTGGTCTGTTTACCGGTGTGGAAGTGCATGAGGGTGAAAATACTCTGGTGTTTACATTCGTACCTAAGGGCAGAAAAACCGGCGCACTTATCTCTGCATTGGTTCTTTTTACACTTGTGGCGTGTCTTGTGTTTGGACACTTCAGAAAAACAGAAGCACCTGAGTGGGCTAAGTACTGTGCACAATATATATATATTGGATTGTTTGGAATTGTAGTTGTTGCAATGTTTTTAATACCTGCAATATGTACAATACCGTCAGCAATATACCGTATTGTAGTGAAATTATTATAGTGGGTAAGCTATAGCACAATGGTTATAGTGAAGTGAGGTATTATATGAGCAATATAAAGAATAATGAGAATATAAAACTGCTGTTAAGAATTCTCATCATATTTGCTATATCCAGAGGGATTATGCTTATTATGGTTCCTGTCTATAATGTCATTAAGGGGACAGACCATTCATTTATATTTCTTATGAATGAATGGGATGCCAAGAAATATGCATATATAATCAATAATGGATACACATTTCCTACAGATATTGACCCTCAGGCAAACTGGGCGTTTTTTCCGTTATATGTAATTGTGTGTGCATTTTTTAAGACAATAACATTTAATCTTGTAAACACGTATGTAATAGGGATGGCTGTATCTAACTGCTGTATTATAATCGCTGTATTCTTCGCTGTCAGGATTCTTGCGAAGCAGACACAGGTTACTGAAGAGAGCGCATCGCTGATGGCAGCCTTGATGTTTATGGCACCATACACATTTTACTGCAGTTCAGTATATACAGAAGCTATGTTTATAATGTTTATAGTGCTGTTCTTCTATTTCCTGTCAAACAAGAGATATATGCTGGCAGGTCTGATGGCAGCATTTTCAAGTGCAACCAGAATAGTGGGATGCCTTCTTGTATTCGCATTGATTGTACAGTTGTATATTGATATTATTCATACAAGGGTAAGCTTTGGCTCATTGAAAAAGTTCATTGTTGAAATGCTTGCAAGACCTAAAGAAATACTCTCGGTTCTCTTATGCCCGTTAGGCACATTTTGTTATATGATGTATCTTTATTTCTTCTGTGGGGATGCATGGGCATTCAAGAATGTACAGATCGCATGGCGTGATGATGAGTACTTCCCGATTGTGGGAGTTCTGTGGAAAGCCTGTACCGGACAGATTGAACCAAGATATACCTATATGGGATGGTTTTGTATTGCTGTGTTAGTGCTGTATGGTTACATGTTTTACAGAAAATATTATGCCATGGCTGTATTCGGGATAATATCTTTATTGGTGCCACTTACATCCCATGTTATGAGTACATGCAGATTTACTATAGGAACATACGTTGTATTTGTGGGAATCCATGATGTTCTCATGCGCATAAACAGGGTGGCTAGATGGATTGTTATGGCAGTTCTTGCAGCTATAGAGGTGTACCTGCTTTTCCTGTGGTATAATTCTGACTGCTGGCTGATGTAGCATATAATAAGATAATCGGAGGCGGTTGTATGGCAGATATTGTTTCAGAGATTAGCAATATGACAGATGATGATATACGTATGCAGATAGCGCTGATAGACAATGTCAATCTGTCTAATGCGGTAAAGGAGACAGGGCACAGGGTTATTAATGCCCTTGCAGATGTTGCCAATACATTTACGCAAAGCTTTGGTTTCAAGAATTCTATTGATTATGATATAAAAAGAGTATCAGATATAGTGCGGGATGACTGCATCAAATATAAGGTCTGCGACAGGGAACAGCTTGAGAGTATGCTTATACAGAGAATTGAGTCGATGGCTGCCTGTACTCCGGAACCGGAGCAAAGGAATAATAAGGCTGAAAGAGAATTGATTTCCAGAAGAATTATCGATGAGGCGGCTTCTGTGTATGGAATCAACAAATATATGTCTCCCGCTCATAAAATTGAGGAAATAAGCATAAAATATAACAATGCATTTTTAAACAACCTGATGAACCAGTTGAAGAATCTTACACCATCCCAGAAGAAAGCATATGGGGAGCTGACAGGCAGGAAGCTCGGAATTGTGTCTATGGAAGTGAAGAGGCAGCTTCAGAAGGCACTTGTACCGGAAAAGTTCAATGGTGAAGGTATTATAGATTCCCTAAGAAAGCAGAAGGGTACCGCGAAGCTTGAAACTGCAATAAAGCTGCTTGGAGCAGATGCATTTATGGCAGCGGAAGCGGAAATCAGGACAATGTATCAGGCTGTCAGAAACATGACAAGGATATCTAAGATGCAGGCTGTGAGGTATATATGGAAGGTAAGTATGGGCGGAGATAAGAAATTCTATGTTCCTGCCGACTTAATGCCATCCTACGTTGCAGCAGATAAAAAGGAAGAATCAGAGGAGAAAGAAAAAGAGTACAGAAATGCATGCATTCAGGCTGATAATGCAACAAAGGAACTGCTGCAATGTGAGAGAGAAGAGGAGATAAAGAAGAAACGGTTAGAGGATGCAAGGCAGAAATATGAGGAGGCATCAGAATCATACGACAGAGTTCAGGAAGAGTTCTTAAAGCTCGAGAGTGTCAAGGAAGATTATATGAGCAACAGAAAGCCTGAGGATGAAACAAAACGCTATTACGCAGAAGTTAACGAGACAAAGCGCTCTCTTGACAGAAGCATGGACGACTATGACAAAAAGAAAAAGAAACTTCATGATGCGAGCAGAGAACTTGATGAGAGTAAGAAGAATACCGGGGAGAAGAGGCGGTATCTGGAAATTGTCAGTGAGACGGTGAATAAAGAGACTGCAAAACGTGCCAAAGAACTGAAAATAAAATGGTGTGCATACTTTTTCAGATTTACATTTGATGAAGAGGTATTTGAAGCTGCAGTAAAACAGTTTAGTACGGAGGAACTAAGATATATTGAGGAAGTACTGAAGGAAGCACACGATTCAGCTTCAATGCGTGCTGTGTCTGACGATGATAGTATACGCGCCTATACCGGGAGCCGGAGGACGGCTGTCATAACATTTGATAACAGGACAATAACCGGAATAGGGTGTATGTGATATGCTGCAGAGAATATAGCAGGGGAAAGGAAGTTTTCTTAAATGTACGATAAGATTGTGGACAAGCTTAATTCAATAGGTCAATATGCACAGCTTACAGGGTTGGAACGGGGAAAACGACTGCTTTCAGATATGGGAAACCCGGAAAGAGATTTAAAGATTATACATGTTGCCGGAACTAACGGAAAGGGTTCGACATGTGCGTATATATCCGGAATATTACAGCAGAACGGCTATAAAACAGGGCTTTTTACGTCTCCACATCTTGTTGATATACGTGAGAGAATACAGATTAACGGAGAAAAGATTTCCAGTCGGGAATTTGAGGAAGCCTATGAATATGTGGAGCGGGTGAGGAGTACAGAGCTTGCGTATTTTGATTATCTGCTGGGGATTGCAATGTATTATTTCAAAAAGGCAGAGGTGGATTATGTTGTTATGGAAACAGGTCTTGGTGGGAGGCTTGATGCAACTAATGCGGTGGAATTCCCGTTAATATCAGTTATAACAACTATTTCTCTGGAACACACTGCTATTCTTGGAGATACGATTGAGAAGATAGCAGGTGAGAAAGCAGGAATTATCAAGAAGGGAATTCCTGTTGTGTGCAGTGGAATAGTAGGAGATGCCCTTAAGGTAATAAAAGAAAAGGCAGACAGAGAGGGCAGTGACTGCTATGTGGTGGACAACAATACATTTGAACTGATACAAAATACATATGGTTATATTGATTTTTTGATTCATAATGAGTATTATAAGAATGATTGCTTCCGGTTAAGCACGAATGCATTGTATCAGATGGAGAATGCAAGCCTTGCATTGACAGTGTGTGCCGTTCTTAGTGACAGATATGGACTTGTTCTTGATATGGACTCAGTCAGGGAAGCAGTAAAACTGACGAAATGGGAAGGAAGAATGGAACTTGTCGCGGATGGGCTTTATGTGGATGGGGCTCATAATCCACAGGGGATAAGGAGTTTTACAGAGTCTGTGAACAGCCTGTATGACAACGGCAGACTGCCGCCTTCAACACTTCTTTTTTCTGTAGTCAGCGATAAGAACTATGATGAAATGGTTGATATACTATGCGGCTGCAAGCATTTTAAGCAGATTTATGTCACTGTTACAGGAGGTGCAAGAAAGCTTTCGGCTGATATAATCAGAGGAGTCTTTGAGGCACATCTGACATCAGGTGCAGTATGTGTGTGTGAAGATGTGTCTGAGGCAATAGAAAGATGGGATAACGGATTAATGTTTGCTACAGGCTCGTTATATCTTGTTGGAGATGTAAAGAGCGCATTGAAAGGAAGGAAAACAGATAATGATTAATTTTGATGAAGAGATACAGAAGTTTCAGCCAAGTCTAGAAGTGGAAGATGCAGAGGATGCCATTTACAATAATGATGTTCCTGATATCACAGACCTCATAACCAGGATACTTAATGGAAAGAATTCGGACAAATAGTGAGAGGTGGACATATGAGATGTTTTAAATGTGGAAGCCTTCTTACAGAGAATGATACATGCCCGAAATGTGGAGAGGATGTCAGAGTCTATAAGAAAACGGCTAAGGCTTCAGATGCATATTATAATGCAGGATTATATAAAGCGAGAGTCAGGGATCTGACGGGTGCGGTGGAGAGTCTTAAGCTCAGTCTGATGATTAATAAGTATAACACTAATGCAAGAAATCTTCTCGGTCTTGTATACTGCGAGATGGGAGATGTTGTGGAGGCACTCAGCCAGTGGGTTGTAAGTAAGAATTTCTCGCCTGATGACAATATCGCGGGAACATATATCAAGAAGATTCAGATGAATCAGAACAGGTTTGAGATGATTACCGGTACAATTAAGAAGTATAACCTTTCTCTGAAGTATGCCAAAGAAGGTAATTATGATATGGCACTTATTCAGTTGAAGAAGGTTGTGGCCAATAATCCACAGCTCATTAAGGCACAGCTTCTGCTTGCACTTCTGTATATTAAGCAGGATGAGCTTGCCAGAGCGAAGAAAACCCTGAATTGTGTTATTGCCATAGACAGGAATAATACGCTTGCGCGTATGTACCTTAAGGAGATAGATGAGAGAACTGCCCTTAAGAAAGCAGATGTATCCGGTACATTTCTTCCTAAGAGAAAGGAGAAAATACCTGATAAAAAGCCTCTTAGCGGCAATGATGTTATACTTCCGAAATCTTCTTACAAGGAGCCAAGCAATGGTGCAATTACAATTATTAATGTTCTTGTGGGCGTTGTAATAGGAGCCGCGCTTATATGGTTTTTGATAGTTCCGGCAAGAAATAAGGGTATTACACAAGACTATAAGAAAAGTCTTCAGGAATACAGTGAACAGCTCTCTTCAAGTAATGTTGAGCTTAATTCCATGCAGAAGGAACTGGAAGATATCAGAGCCCAGAAGGAGGCGCTTGAGGAGCAGTATAATATAGTTAACGGTACGGAGGGAAGCAATAAACTGCTTATAGCGGTAATAGAGGCGGCTAATGCATATATTGCTAATAATCCGACACAGGCAGCCCAGAAGCTTGTGGATGTTGATGTGAGTGCGCTTCCTAGCGATTCGGCCAAGACTCTTTATAATACCATTGGTTCTGCTGTTCTTCCGACAGCAGCCCAGACATTCTATAATACGGGAATGACTGAGTATTATAAGTCCAACTATGAAGTGGCAGCAGATAATTTTGTTAAATCATACAAATGTAATAACAGCGCAGATGCGGCCTACTATGCAGCTAAATCATATGTAGCTCTTGCTAAGACTGAGGATGCCAAGAAATACTACAAATATATTGTGGACGATTACGCAACAAGCGGATATTACAAAGAAGCTAATGAATATGTTAGTTCACATTGATAAGATACTTTTACAGATAACCCCTGACAGAGAATAACTTTGTCAGGGGTTTTTGCGCAATTTTTATTAATGATAGAAATGGGGAATTGGTATGTTAAGACAGGATATTATACAGGGAGATTCTCATGAGAGTAATGCTTTAAATGAGCAGGAAGAATTACAGCATATGGATTATATATACATGGTTAATGGAGATAAGATGATAATCAGTATGAATGCAGAGTTAGACCATCATCTTGCAGAGGAGATGCGCCAGATAATTGATGAAGTCATAGATGAAAGAGGGGTAAAGCATATAGTATTTGATTTTACCAAAGTGGATTTTATGGACAGTGCAGGGATTGGTCTGATTATGGGAAGATACAAGAAAGTCATGGACAAAGGAGATATTACCATTGTGGGAGTCAGGGAGAGCGTGAAAAGAATACTGCTTATTTCGGGGCTTCATAAGATAGTCAATATATATGAGCTAAAGGGGCAGGAGGCAAGATTATGATGGAGAATAACAATGTAGAATTATTATTTGAGGCTAAATCTGAGAATGAAGCATTTGCAAGGGTTGTTGCGGCGGCTTTTGTTACATATCTTGACCCCACATTAGAGGAACTTCAGGATATCAAGACTGCTGTGTCAGAGGCGGTTACGAATGCCATAGTCCATGGTTATGATAATGGCCCGGGAAAGGTGAGGATGCGTCTAAAAGGAATCAAAAACCAGATAATAATTGAGGTTCACGATGATGGTGCCGGGATTGAAAATGTAGCAAAGGCAATGGAGCCAATGTATACAACAAGACCTGAACAGGAAAGGTCCGGAATGGGCTTCTCTTTCATGGAAGCTTTCATGGATGACCTTCGCGTGGCATCCGCACCGGGAAAGGGAACAACGGTACTTATGAGAAAGAAAATAGGAGAGTAATCGGAGCGTGTGTTATGGATCAAGCTAAGGATCGTACCAGGGAATTGATTGCCAAAGCACACAAGAATGACCAGAATGCCAGGGAAATGCTGGTTACAGAGAATATGGGACTTATATGGAATATTATAAAACGATTTAAAGGAAGAGGAGTTGAACAGGAAGACCTTTTTCAGATAGGATGTATAGGACTAATTAAAGCGATTGACAATTTTAATCTTGATATGGATGTCGCATTTTCAACCTATGCAGTTCCCATGATAACGGGCGAGATACGAAGGTTTCTGAGGGATGACGGAATGGTGAAGGTAAGCCGTTCTATAAAAGAAAATGCAGTGAAAAGCATGAGGGCAGCACAGACACTGAGGGAGAGACTTGGCAGAGAGCCCTCGGTGGAAGAGATTGCAAGTGAAGCAGAGCTTTCAGTGGAAGATATAACGCTGTCGATGTCAGCTTCCCTTGAAGTGGAATCTATATACAAAACAATTTACCAGGGGGACGGAAGCGAGATAATGCTTATGGACAGGCTTGAGCAGAGAGGCGATATTGGGGAGGAAGCCTCTGGAAGGGTAGCGCTTGGGCAGATTATGGAAAACCTTTCGGCAAAAGAAAGAGAACTTATTACACTGAGGTATTATGATGACCAGACTCAGAGTCAGGTTGCGGCAAAATTCGGGATATCACAGGTGCAGGTGTCCAGAATGGAGAAAAAAATACTTAGCGGGATGAGAAAAAGGCTTTTTGCATAAAAAATGTATATTTTCAGGGATGTGGCAGATAATAGCATCGGAGGGTAATTATGCCGGAAAAGATATATTTAAAGTTTGAACAGCAAAAAGATGTGTATAAGCCTAAGGTGACCATGGGAGATGTCGCAAGAATCTATTGTCAGGATAAAAAGATGATTGAAAAAATCGGACATGTTGTTCTGACAGAATTCCAGCCGGAAGTATTTGGAAGAAAGGTATTTGATGCTATTTACGTTGTGGATGAAATACAGAAGAAATATCCCCAGATGGATGTGGAGTTTCTGGGAGAATGCGACTTTGTCGTGGAATATAAGAAAGAAGAGAAGAAGGGTGCTGCTCACTGGATAAAGGTGGCTGCTATATGCTTTATTACTATGGTGGGCAGTGGATATGGAATTATAGCATACAACAATGATGTAAGCACAACGGACATATTTGACAGGGTATATGAACTCCTTGGCGCGTCATCATATGAAAGTACCAATGTAATGGAAATAGCCTATGCAATAGGATTATTTGCAGGAATAGTTATATTCTACGACCATTTTGCCGGACATAAGATTTCTAAGGCACCTACGCCATTGGAGGTTGAGATGGACAAGTATAATAAGGAAGTTGCAAGCTCTGTTATAGACAGGAAGGGCAGGGGTGATTCATGATAGTTCTTATTGTGTTAATTGGCCTGTTTTCCGGAGTTGTTACTGCGGGTGGTCTGTTTTCTCTTATAACAAGTGTAGGAGTGATAAACAGATATGCAGATGTCAGCGATACTCCGGAGTATGTTTTTGTGTATGAGGAATTTATAATAATTGGTGCGACTGTTGCCAATGTAATGTATGTGCTGGGATTTCATGTGAATGTTGGCATAGTTGGATGCATTATATTTGGATTAATCTCAGGAATATTTATCGGAACATTCCTTATTAGTCTTGCAGAGACTATGAAAGGGCTGCCGATATTTATTCACAGGGCAGGTGCAGGAGCCGGCTTGGGATTCATAGTTGCCTCTGTTGCGGCGGGAAAGGCATTGGGGCAGCTTTTATATTATCTGTATATGTATTGACGGGGGTATCATGGAAGAGAAGATGGGAAATGATTTTGCAGGAAAAACAACTGAACCTGTAGATGTTGAAAAAAGAAATGAAAGCTATAATGCTTATGTTGAAAATGTTACACCAAAGGGAAACTGTGCGTTAAAATGTCTTAAAGCATTTATTGTCGGCGGAATTATATGCCTTATTGGACAGATTATTTTAAATGTATGTAAGAGCATGAAGGTTCCTGATACAGACGCAGCATTATATACAACAATTATTCTGGTGTTTATAAGCGTGCTTCTCACCGGGTTAAATATATATCCGACAATTACCACATTTGGAGGGGCGGGAAGTCTTGTACCAATAACAGGTTTCGCAAACAGCGTAGCCGCTCCGGCTATCGAGTATAAGAAAGAGGGAAAGGTCTTTGGAATTGGCTGCAAGATATTTACTATTGCAGGTCCGGTAATACTGTATGGTATTTTCTTTAGCTGGTGTGCGGGACTTATTTACTGGGCGTTAAAACTTATTCATGTGATTTAGAATTCTTGATAAACAGCCATAGGTATGATAGAATCAGGGAAATTTGCGTTTATTATGAGAGACAGCGTATCTTTAGAGACAAAGGAATAGAAGAGGTTATAGATGGGAACTTTTTTAGAGGATTATTACAATAAATTTAATGAAGAAAAAAGGCTTGGCTCGCGCCACGGACAGATTGAATACCGCACATCCATGAGATATATTCATCAGTGCATAGACAGTCTTAAGGAGGCGGGTGTGCAGGATATCAGAATAATGGATATCGGCGCAGGAACAGGACGTTACAGTGTGGCGCTGGCTGAGGAAGGATATGATGTAACAGCGGTTGAGCTTGTAAAGCATAATCTTGGGCTGCTTAAGGCAAAGAATTCAGCGGTTAAGGCGTATCAGGGAAATGCGTTGAAGCTTAGAAGATTCAGTGATGAAACATTTGACGTGACCCTTCTTTTTGGACCGATGTATCATCTTTTCGGACATGAGGACAAGCTTAAGGCACTTCGGGAAGCGTGCCGGATAACTAAAAAGGGTGGATACATATTAGTCGCATATGTTATGAATGAATATGGTGTTATTACATATGCTTTCAAAGAGCGTCATATCAGGGAATGTATGGAGCAGGGCAGGCTGACAGATGATTTTCACACGAAATCTTCACCGCAGGATTTATATGATTATGTGCGTCTTGAGGATATTGATAAGCTAAACAGAGATGCCGGACTTGAAAGGGTAAAGATTGTCACGCCTGACGGGCCGGCTAATTATATCAGGCAGTATCTTAACCAGCTTGACGAAGAAGAATTTGAGATGTTTTATAAATATCATCTTGCAACCTGTGAGAGAAGTGAACTGTTAGGGGCAGCAGCGCATACGCTGGATATATTGATAAAATAATGAATATTATGACTTTTTCAGGACAGACTAAATAAAAATACTATGGCGCGGCGAAGGCGCGGAAACGAGGATTATGGTAGGAAAGCAGAGTCTGTTGTTTGAAAAAGATGTATATATACGATGCAGTGCCACTGTGGTGGGTAACAAGGAGGCAAAAGGCCCCTTGGGAGAAGAATTTGATGTAATTGTCAAGGATGATATGTTCGGAGCTAACAGTTGGGAGGAGGCGGAGAGCCGAATTCAGGAGATGGCTGTGGATAAATTGCTTATTAAATCAAGACTTAATATTGATGATGTGGATTATATCTATGCAGGAGATTTGCTGGGACAGCTTATTGCAACATCTTTTGGCCTTGAAAAATACGGAAAGCCTTTATTTGGTTTGTATGGAGCCTGCTCTACAATGGGAGAAGCTCTCTGTCTTGCAGCAATGAGTATCAACGCAGGGTATTCAGATAATGTTATTGCTCTTGCTTCAAGTCATTTTGCAAGTGCAGAGAAACAATTCCGGTATCCTCTGGAATACGGTAATCAGAGGCCGGAGGCTTCAACCTGGACCGTAACAGGAAGCGGAGCCTATATTGTCAGTTCAGAGAATCCTGAGAGTGAAACAGGCGTGATTATAAGAGGAGTAACTACAGGAAAGATTGTAGATTACGGAGTGAAGGATTCGATGAATATGGGAGCGTGTATGGCTCCGGCGGCAGCAGACCTTATTGAGACTAATTTTAAGGATCTGGGAGTTAAGGGAAATTATTATGATGCCATATACACAGGAGATCTGGGGCAGGTAGGAAACAGAATATTGAATGACCTTCTTGTGGAGCGGGGGATTAATATTGCAGACAAGTTAAAGGACTGCGGTATGATTATTTATGAGGGTGAAACTAAATGCTCCGGAGGAAGCGGATGTGGGTGCAGCGCAGTAGTGCTAAGCACTTATATTATGAAAAAGCTCAAATCAGGTGAATACAGAAGAGTGTTATTTGTTCCTACAGGAGCGTTGTTGTCGACAGTGAGCTACAATGAAGGAAAAAGTGTACCGGGTATAGCCCATGGTGTAATTCTGGAGAGAAAGGAGAAATGACAACATGGATTATATAAGGGCATTTGTGTGTGGCGGCATAATATGTGTGCTGACACAGATTCTTATGGAGAAAACAAAACTCATGCCGGGAAGAATAATGGTTATTCTTGTCACAACAGGGGTAGTTCTTGGCGCTATCGGGGTGTATGAACCTTTTGCAAAGTTTGCCGGAGCAGGAGCAACTGTTCCTTTGACAGGCTTCGGAAATGTATTGTGGAAAGGTATGAAGAAAGCGGTTGATGAACAGGGATTTCTTGGATTGTTTACCGGAGGATTTACAGCCTGTGCAGTTGGAGTATCGGCGGCACTGATATTCGGATTTATAGCATCACTGGTGTTTGAACCGAAGATGAAGAAAGAATGATATACCGGCATAAAATAAGGCGGTGCATGGTTAGAGTCATGCACCGCCTTTTATGGTATATATTTATGGTCTTCTATTTGTGGAAGAAGAGGTATCATGTGTTGATTTAGTGGTACTACCAGATCCGGTAGTGGCATTAGTTGTGCCGTTTCCGGATGTACCGGTTGATGGCTTCTTGGTTGAAGCACTGTGCAGTGAACATAACTTAGATAATTCTGTATCTGTTATTGAACGGTCTGCATCCCATGTCTTGAACTCTGAGCCTTCCACACCTGCTCCTAACTGACTGCTTGCAGATTTCTTAAGCATTATCTTAGTTGTTGTGCTAAGACATCCCGATGTTGCAATATCTCCTGACTGGTTACAGAATGTAACTTTAATATGGGTAGAACAGTATTCTGTAGGAACAGTGTCCTCTGTAAAGTATTCTGTAATAATACAGTTCTCATTAGGATCGTGGTCACACAATCCCTCAACAGGGAGAAGTCCTGACTTAGAGCATACAGCAGCTTCCACAATTCCACTTGGCTGTTCGTATGTGCCCTCATCAAGGTTGAGATTCTCATGTATCTGTTGCATGATTGTGCGCCATATATAATTATGGCTTACGACATTACCTAATGCTCTTGAGTTATCGTCATAACCAACCCATATTGCGGCTGTGTAATATGGAGTGAAACCGCAGAACCATCTGTCGCTGTCAAACTGGGTGGTTCCTGTCTTACCTGCAACAGGCTGGCTCGAAAATCCGGCGCTTGTTCCTGTACCGGATGTAACTACGGACCTTAGTCCTTGAATAAGAAGCCAGTCAGAATTCTCGTTGAGTACTTTTCTTGTCTCAGGAACAGAGTTGTCGATAATAACATTGCCATCTGAATCAAGAACTTTAGTATAGTATATTGGCTTCGTGTAGGTTCCTTTATTAGCTATTGTGGCATATGCAGCACACATATCTATATTACATACACCTCTTGTCATACCGCCAAGTGCGAGAGACTGTACAACATCATGGCAGCCATTGATAGCATTTTTCGGTGATACAAGAGTTGATATACCGAATTTCTCAAGGTAGTTATAACCTACCTGCGGAGTGATGGCTGTCAGAATCTTTACTGCAGGAACGTTCTGTGAAGCGGTGAGGGCGGCCTTGAGTGTCATATATCCGCGGTACTCGCCCTTGGTAAAGTTGGTTACAAGCTTCGCATCAGTTCCTGTGTAATAGTAAGGAGCATCGTCGATAGCTGAAGCAAGTGAGTATGTTCCTGTGTCCAGTGCCGGTCCATAAACTGCAAGAGGCTTAATACTTGAACCCGGCTGTCTGGCAACATCGTTAGTTGCACGATTTAATCCTCTGTTTAAAGTCTTATCGCCGCGGCCTCCGACCATAACCTTAACCTGACCGGTTTTCTGGTCTATTATGGTGAAAGAAATCTGTGGCTGTAAAGTAAATGTCAATGTCTCTGAATAAACGGTTCCGCCTTCCTTGAGAAGCTCCGCCTTATATGCCTCAACATAAGAGCGGGCAGCTTCCTCATCGGTCATAGTAAGACTGAAGGATGTATCACCCAATGTCTTGTTGTACCAGTTTAACATTGAGTTATGTGAATAATATGAGAATGTGCCATCAGTCTGCTTAATTGTCAGAGCATAATTAATTGAAAAATGTGTGTTGTCATTATAATTATCAGGATTGTTTATAACTTCATCGGCAACATCCTGCATCATTGTATTCTGGGTTGAGTAAACCTGAAGACCGCCGCGGTATATAAGATTAGTAGCCTGGGATTCAGTGTAACCCTTCTGTGTCATAAGGTCAGAGGTGAGCTGCTCAATAAGCTCATCCACAAAGTATGAATAAGTAACTGTAGATGAACCTGCAAGTTCAATTCCCTCAAGTCTTGCATAGACATCATCCGCCATGGCCTCATCATATTCAGCCTGAGTGATATAACCCTGGTCTTTCATATTAAGAAGCACCTGATTCTGTCTTGGTTTATTCTTTTCAGGATATCTTATCGGGTTAAGTCCGGTTGGGCTCTTTGTAATAGATGCAATAACCGCACACTCACTTATTGTAAGCTCTGAAACATCCTTGTTAAAATAACCTTTGGCAGCAGCCTGTACGCCATAATAACCATTGCCCAAATTGATAGTGTTGAGATAATTCTCAAGGATACTGTCCTTTGACATTACTGTTTCAAGCTTTACAGCTAAATACTGTTCCTGAACCTTACGCTTTATCTTCTCTATTGTAGATTCGTTATATGCGTTGAAAACATTGTTCTTGAGGAGCTGCTGGGTTATAGTACTGGCACCCTGTGAGAGCTGTCCGTTTGTCAATGTGACAGAAGCGGCTCTAAGGATACCCTTCATATCAATACCGTTATGCTCATAAAACCGCTCATCCTCAATAGCGATAAATGCATGCTGGAGATTCTTTGGAATCTGGTCAATCGTCACATACATTCTGTTAGCTCCGGCAGAGGAAAGAGTCTGAATCTCATTATCCTCCGAATCATATATTATGGTCGCGAAGCCCTCCGGCTCTACATTGATAGATTCAATATCCGGGGCGCTTTCGATAATTCCCTGAAAAGCTCCGAAAGCCAGACATGATCCGGAAACTATCAGAGCAATTAAAACGACCAGAGCCAGCTTTATGAAAAATATACCTAATTTGGTGCCCAGCTTGGTAGTAGCTGAATTAAGCAGTTTTTTCTTTTGTTTTATGCCTTTACCACCATAATTCATATATTGTCCTCCTTAATAAAGTCATGATATTATAACATAAAAAGAAATTACAGGCAAACAATATGAAATTACATTGTTGAAGAGGGATTATAATATTATGAAAAAGATTATTACAGGCGGAACAGGTGAATTTACGGATAAGAAATCCAGATTTATCGCAAACATTTATAATATTGAAAGTGAGGAACAGGCTGCTCTTATCATAGAGAAACTAAAGAAAAAATACTGGGATGCAAGGCATAACTGTTATGCCTACGTTCTTGGGGATAAATGCGAGATACAGAGATTTTCAGATGACGGAGAACCCTCGGGAACAGCAGGAAAGCCTATACTGGAAGTGCTTTCCGGGAGCGGATGCGGTAATTGTCTGTGTGTTGTAACGAGATATTTCGGCGGAGTGCTCCTTGGAACCGGCGGACTGATACGCGCATATACGGCTGCGTCAAAGGAAGCACTGGAAAACTGCAGACTTGGGGAATTGACGGAAGGAGTCCACGCTTTTCTTGATGTGGACTATAATTACGTTGGTAAGGTACAATATCTGTGTTCTCAGAATGATATTACAATTGTGAATACAGAATATGCAGAAAATGTAACATTTGAACTGATGATGGAAAAACAGGCAGAGGCTCTTCTTGCAAAGCAGATGACAGAAATATCATCCGGGAAAGTATGCCTGCGCAACGCCACAGATATGAAAATGTACAGAGACGACACAGGCAGTCTTACTGTATAGAAAATGTGAATAAATAATTAACAGTGGTAAAAAATAACAATACTGTGGCTGCTTTTTCTGAAATTGTTGTTTTCTTATGTAAAAGTGATATAAAAAAATATAAAAATGCAGATGGTGATAGTGCATTTTTTACATAAAATTTTGAAAATTATATGAAGAAAAACTATTCTCATGAAATGATTGCACCTTAATTTTTGAAAAAAATTAAAAAAATGTGAACATGGGAAGGCGCATAAATACAGGGTTTTCACAGAAAGAGCAAAAAAAATACAAGATTTGTTAAAATTAGCCTTGTTAAAATAGTACAAAAATGCTAATATAACTATGTCAAAAACACGACACGAGGTTTGTCGCCTCGCGAACCAAATTAAGGAGGGTTTTAAGGTTTATGAAAAAGACATTAAAGAAGTTTGCTGCTGTAGGCTTAACACTTACATCAGTAGTTGGTCTTGTTGCTTGTGGATCAAACAAGGAATCAAAGAACCAGAAGGAAACAGTAGACTGGGCATCAGTTGAGAAGCCTGGTAAGTTCACAGTTATGGTAGATGGTACTGTTGTTAAGGAAACTAACGGTGCTGCAGAGTTCTATAAGTACTATGAAGAACTTACAGGTCTTGACATCGAGTGGATTCGTCCAGAGCATTCAAGCTACTATGATTCAGTTAAGAACACATTCGCATCAGGAGATCTTCCAGATGTAGTTCTTCTTAGCTCAGATTATCTTGCTAACTTTGCATCTAACGGTTATCTTTGGGATATGACAGATGCTTGGGAGCAGTCAGCTACTAAGAATTCAGGAAGACTTACAGAGATGGCTGATTCAGTTATGGCTGCTAACGTTGTTGCAGGTCCAGACGGTGAGAAGGCACTTTACGGATTTTCTCCAACACGTGGTAATGGTTGCTGTACATATATCAAGGCTTCTGCATTAAAGGCTGCTGGTTTAGATCCAGCTAAGGTTGCTGAGCAGACAATGACATATGATGAGTACTATTCAATGCTTAAGAAGATTCAGGCTGCTTCAGATAACAAGAACTTCGTTATCTCTACATCAGGTTTCGTAGCTGGTGGTCACCAGGGTAAGCCAGAGGCACCATATACTAACTACCTTCCAGAGTTCTATCAGGATGCACAGTTCACATTCTATCTTGATTCTAAGACAAACAAGTATGTTGATGGATTTGCTCAGGATTCTATGAAGAAGGCTATGGAGAGACTTAAGACTGCAGTTAGTGATAACATCCTTGATAAGGCATCACAGAACCAGTCAACATCAGATGCTCGTAAGAAGTGGCAGTCATCAGACAAGGCTACAACATCTGCAGTATTCACATACTGGGCAGGTACATGGGCACTCAATCTTACAAACAACCTTCCAGATAAGACAGATAGCCTTATCGCTATCAAGCCTATCAAGGAACTTGGTAAGTACATTGAGCGTCTTGCTCCAGCATGGTCAATCACATACAAGGCATATGAGGATGGAAAGGCTGAGGGAATCTTCAAGTACTTCATCGATACAATGCTTGATGGTGGTGACATTCAGATGGCTTGGCAGTATGGTGCTAAGGGAACTCACTGGGATGACAAGGCTGAGACTTACACATTAAAGGGTAAGGACGGAAAAGAAGGAAAGTCATATACAGCAACAGAAGGACAGTTCCACTTCCTTCCATCACCAGAGGATCCAACAAAACTTATGACAAAGAACCATGTTGATCCATTGCTTGCAATCGCTGACTTCGGCAGCAAGGAAGACCCAGGTAACAAGGTAGTAAATCCAATCATCACAGACTGCTATAAGATGTTCAATGCTAACAGCGAAATTGCAAAAGTACTTCCTGCTACAGAAGTTCTTAACAATAACATCGTTGATATCAACACAAAGAGACTTGAGGTTCTTTCTCAGGTAGTTCTTGGTGAGAAGTCATATGATGAGGCAATGGCTGATTACAATAAGCAGGTTGGTGCTAAGGTTGATGCTGTTATCGAGTCTTTAAACGAGACAGTTAAGTAATTTAACTTAAAACTCAATTTATGATGCGTAAGCATCACAATATTCAATATGGCGGCGCAGAGAAATCCGCGCCGCTTGTATTGAAAAAAGATTTGCTTATGAAATTTATTTGGTAGGCATACGATAAATTATTAGGAAAGAAGGTAAAAAAATGCAGTGTCCATCTTGTAAGACAGAGCTTCCTAAGAAAGCTAAAATATGCCCAAAGTGCGGTACAGCAGTAGGAAAGCCAAAGGGCAACATTAAACTGATGGCCATCATCGGACTTATTATAATGCTTATTGCCAGCCTTTTACCATTCGTACAGTCAGGTGAGAAGCTTAAGGAAGGTGTATATCCAAAGGCATATGCTTTCGGCTACATGAATATCAGTATGCCGGTAATATGGTATTTATTCATTGCATGTATCGTTGTTGGCATTATTCTTGTAGTTGCCAGAAAAGAAAAGTTTTCTATTATTCCAACAGTTGCTGCAACAGTATTAACAGTTGTATCATTTGTTGCCTTTGATTTTGACAGTGTAGAAGGTAAGGTTATGGGTGGTGGACTTAACTATGTATCTCATAATCTTATGGATCTTCTCAGCAGTGGCTATAAGGGCAATTCATATCATATAGGATGTGGAGTCATTGTTTTTGCAATAGGTGTTATTATTGCTGTTATAGGCTGCTTCATTGATATTATGAAACCTTTTAAGAAAGAGCTTAATGTAGATGCTAAGTATCTTTCTAATTCAATTAACCAGAGTCTCTCAAGTAAGATTTATTATCACAGAGGCTTTTATCTTATGTTCTTGCCAGTATTTGTAATGATTATGTTATTTAACTACTGGCCAATGCTTGGTTGTCGTTATGCATTCACATGCTATGTCATAGGTAATCCATATTATATTGGTCTTTACCACTTTGCGACAATGTTTACAAACGATGTGTATTTCTGGCAGGCATTTAGAAATACATTAATTTTGTCAATTATTAAGTTGATTTTAAATACTGGTGCAGCCGTAATTATTTCTCTTCTTCTGAACGAGATTGTGAACATGCTTTTCAAGAAGACAGTACAGACAATTATCTATCTTCCTCACTTCATGTCATGGGTTGTTGTAGCATCTGTATTTAAGATGATGCTGGCTCCATATGATAATGCGCCAGTCAACTCAATTCTTATAAATTTAGGATTGATTAATTCGCCAGTCGATTTCATGAATACAACAGCTTATTGGCGTGGTACATTCTATATCATGAATATTTGGAAGGATACAGGTTGGGGAACAATCTTGTTCCTGGCTACATTGTCTGGTATCAGTCCTGATCTGTATGAGGCAGCCCAGATTGATGGCGCTAACAGATATAAGAGACTTATTTACATTACATTACCAGCCCTTGCTAATACTATTATTACAGTATTCATTCTTAACCTTGCTAAGGTTATGAACCTTTTCGAATCTGTATTCGTATTACAGTCACCTATAACATATTCTAAGTCACAGGTATTACAGACATATGTTTATGTTAAGACATTCGGTGGTGGTAACTCAGATTATGGTTATACAACTGCCGTAGGTTTATTTAAATCGTTCGTAGGTATGATCTTAGTTCTCAGTTGTAACTGGGCAAGTAAGAAAGTACGTGGACGTGGAATTGTATAGGAGGGAATAGATAATGAGTGATAATACAACATTAGTATATAAAAAGAAAAAGAAGAAATTCAAAATATTCCCAATTGTCAATGCAGTATTATTTATAATCATTGCATGTGCAATTATGATTCCTATTTACCGAGTAATTATTAGCTCAATTGATGCACAGTCATCATATGGTTTCACATGGTTACCTAAGCAGTTTTCATGGGGCGGATACATGGCAGTTATCACAAGATCAACATTGTATCATCCATTCATGATTTCAGTAATTACAACTATTATTGGAACATTTGTCGGACTTTTAGTTGTAACACTTGGTGGTTATGTATTGATTCAGTGGAATATGCCGGGAAGAAACTTCTTCGCATACATGCTTCTGTTCACAATGATTTTCGATGGTGGTATGATTCCAAAGTTCCTTGTTATTAAGGATTTAGGATTAATCAATACATTGTGGGCGGTTATTTTGCCAATGTCAATTAATGTATATAACTTAGTACTTATGAGAAACTTCTTTGAAGGTATTCCTGAGTCACTTTTTGAGGCAGCTCAGATTGATGGATGCTCACCAATGGGTATTTTCTTCAAGATAGTTCTTCCTCTTTCAAAGGCTGCTCTTGCATCAATCGGTTTGATGTTTGCAGTAAGCTTCTGGAATGATTATACAAACTTCAAGTTATATATTAACAAGAATGATCTTTTCAATTTCCAGATTCAGTTGAGAAGTATGGTTATTGATAGTGATATTCCTAATGATGGTGCTGTTAACCCAGAGACAATCTCTAATGCAGCTACTATTGTTGCTATTCTTCCTTTCATGATTATCTACCCATTCTGTCAGAAGTATTTCGTACAGGGTGTTAATGTAGGTGCTGTTAAGGAGTAATTAATATTTTGGATTTTAAGGCGGTTCCGTTTATCGGAACCGCCTTTTTTAGTGCGCCTTGCGGCGCACGTCGCTTCTTAAGGAGGCATATCTGTTTTATATGAAGAAAAAACTGTATTTTTATCTGCCAAAATAATGCAAATAGTAGAATATTAATCTGTGTCATGGTACAATAATATAAATTATTGTATGGAGGCGTAAATTGAATACTAATAGAACACTTGAAGATGCTATATACATAGAGAATGTCAGTGAAATTAAAAGGATTCTTGAAAGAAACCCTAATCTTATTGATGAAGTCGATTCTAGTGGGATTGCAATGCCTTTTCTTGCTGCTAAGACAGGCAACATTGATATAATCAAATATATTGTTGAATATTCGAGAGCCAGCATGAACATATATGATAATAATCATAATGGTATGTTGCATTATGCCGCTATGTCAGGAAATGTTAATTCGTGCCGGTATCTTGTAGAACGTGTAGGGCTTTCTCCTACAGAGGGGAATAATAATCTGCTCACTCCCTATGAGATAGCTCATCAGAACAGATTCTTTGAATTGGAGCAGTATTTTAAGAGTGTGGTGGGAGCTGACCTAAAGGATTGTTATCATAATCCGGTAAGAACAGGTTTTTTCCCTGACCCATCAGTTGTAAGAGTTGGAGAAGATTACTATATGGTCAACTCATCCTTTATATATTATCCATGTATACCTGTTTCCCATTCAAGAGATCTTATACATTGGAAAATTATTGGTTATGCAATAACTAATCCTGACTGGGCTAATATTGATGAATTGTCTGGAGGAAGAGGTTACTGGGCCCCGGATATTTCATATTATCAGGGAAGATATTATATAACAGCTACATATCGCATGAATGATGATGGGACTGTTTATAGAAAACAGATTGTGGTAAGTTCAGAACACCCAGAGGGACCTTACTCAAAGCCTGCCATTATTGATGAAGATGGAATTGATCCATCAATTTTTAACGATGATGACGGTAAGAGATATATGCTTCTTAACAGGGGAGCCAGAATATTTGAACTTAGCAGTGATGCAACAAGACAGATTTCCAAGGCTACGATGCTTTATTATGGAGATAATAAGAGAGCTCCTGAAGGACCACATTTGCTTAAGAAAGATGGATATTATTATCTGTTTGAAGCGGAGGGCGGCACAGGTCCGGGGCATAGAATCACTGTGTCAAGAAGCCGTGAGTTGATGGGAATATATGAACCATGTCCATATAATCCTATTATGAGGCAGAATGACGAGAGTGCCATTATCCAGCGGTGTGGACACGGCAAACCTGTTCAGACACAGAATGGACAGTGGTATATGGTTTATCTGTGTGGAAGGAAAATTGGTGCCGGATACAGTATTTTGGGAAGAGAGACTGCTCTTGATCCCATAACCTGGACAGCAGACGGATGGCCGATAGTTAATAATCTTGATGGTCCGAGTGCATTACAGATTAAGCCGGATTTGCCACAGGATATAGAAAATGCTGAGGATGAATATAACGATGATTTCAGGAATTCATACCTTGGCTGTGACTGGTGTTTTCCCAGAGTTCCAGAGATGGATGGAATTGTGCTGGCTAATTCCTACGTTAAGATTAAGGGAAGCCGATATGACTTAAACAGCATTTATGCGAAAAATGTGCTTTTAAGGAGGCAACAGCATTTCAGGTTTAATGTTGAGGCTAAGATGAGAATACCTGTCCTTCAACCGGGCCAGGATTGTGGACTCACATGTTATTATGATGAGAATACATTTCTTAAGTTCGGAGTATTCAGACCATCAGATGGCGACAATATGGTTGTCAGGGTGGTTGAAGTGATTGGGGATGAGGTAATTAGCCATGAAGAGATTGATGTGAATGCAAAGGAAAGACACATTTTCTTTAGGATTGAGACTAACTATCTGACAAGAGTTTTTCTGTATAGTTATGATGAAAAGAATTACGAAAAGCTGACAGTACTTAATAATGTATATTACTTATGTGATGAGGGCTTATCTGCAGGTAAGCGCTTTACGGGAGCTATGGTTGGAATGTACGCCCACGCAGGTAATACGACTTCGGACAGAGGTGTTTACGGTTATGCAGGAAAGGCAGATTTACCAATGTATGCCGAATTTGATTATTTTAATTATAAGCCGGTTGAATAGACATATAATAGGAGGATTGAAGAGTGAAAGATATTGAGGAAATCAAGAAATACATTAATAGTGTATTACAGGAAATTGACTGTGAGAGTGCAGATGATTATGACAGAGCTATGCTTCTTAATGCTTTAGCAGCTGCTGACAAAGCTATGTACAATGGAGAGTATGAGGAATATATCAGGAGGGGACTTGATAAGGTAGTCGCAGAGGACAATATTTCTGTCTCAGAGAATAGTTTTATCAATTATATGTATGGTAATGTATGTTACAGTGCAGGGATGGCAGATGTGGCCGTGAATATCGCCAGGCAGACAATATCTCAGCCAAGAACTGAAGCTGGATATTTTATTTCGCAGGAGGGCAGGGAATGCCTGTGCACAGCATTTACCGCACTCAGCTTTTATATGAATTATGAGACAAGGAATGGTGGCAAAGAGCATTATAACGATATAATTGCCCAGTTTAACGCCCTTCACAATAATCTCTTCCCACAGGTTAAGAAGGCGGCTTTAGCAGGCGATAAGGATGCATTCAAAGCGCTTTCTTTGTACGCTGCAGGAACTATTGACACTATGGAGGTAATGGATCAGGCGTTATATGAGATATTTGCAAGATTAAGAGATATATTTAAGGAAACTGTCCAGATATTGAAGAGTACCGTTGCCGGAAAGAGCGAAGAATTAAAGCTGATATATTCTTATGCAATTCTTAAGGGCTGCAGAATGAGAGTCATACAGACAGAGAAATATGCTGGTTTAGCAGAAAGCATTTTCGAACAGGCGACTAAGACAAAAGTGGCAGCTAAGGACAAGGTGTATGAGACTGCAGCATATATATTCGCATACAGCGAATATATCAGAAACCGGGAGTATCAGGATTATGGCCGCAATCATGGAGGTGTATTATGGAATTAAAATTAGTTATGGCAACAGGAAGAAGTGCTGTGGTAGAACTGGACGATGGCGGGAAATATTATTCAAAAGAAGAATATACACTGTGTGTTAACGGCGGTGAATGTATTAAGACTAATAAGGTTGTAACATCAATCTATGGATTAAAGCCGGATACAGATTACAGGATTACGGCTGAATATGCAGGACAGACATGCGGAGAGCTTGAATTCAGGACAGATTATGAGTATGTTACTCTTAACGTAAGAGAATTTGGAGCATATGGAGATGGCGAGCATGACGATACCAATGCAATACAGTGTGCTATCATGGCTGCACCTAAGAAATCTAGAGTATTAGTGCCGGAGGGAGTTTACAAGATATCAAGTGTTTTCTTAAAAGACGATTTAACATTAGAATTGGCAAAAGGAGCAGTGCTTTCTGCTTTTACAGACAGAGAGAAATTTCCTATTCTTCCAGGGCAGATTGAGACTTATGACGAGTCTGATTACTATAACCTTGGTTCATGGGAAGGCAATCCACTTGATATGTTTTCTGCGATTGTATGTGGTATTAACTGTTCAAATGTGACGATTACAGGAGAGGGAGTTATCGATGGCTGTACAACACACGATAACTGGTGGAAGAACTGTAAGATAAGAAATACAGCATGGAGACCAAGACTATTTTTTATCAATAATTGCAGTAATGTTACAATGCATGGAATAACAGTCCAGAATTCACCTTCATGGACAATCCATCCGTACTTCAGTAAACATCTTAAGTTTATTGATGTTAAGATACTTAATCCTGCTAATTCACATAACACTGATGGTCTTGATCCGGAGAGCTGTGAGGATGTACTTGTACTCGGTACATATATTTCTGTAGGAGATGACTGTATAGCAATTAAATCCGGCAAGATATATATGGCTCAGAAGGAGAAGACGCCTACACAGGATATGACGGTACGCCAGTGCTGTATGAGAGACGGACATGGTGCCGTGACAGTGGGAAGTGAGATTGCTGCCGGTGTTAAGGATGTTCATATAAGAGATTGTGTGTTTATGAACACGGACAGAGGTCTTCGTGTTAAGACAAGAAGAGGAAGAGGGAAGCTGTCAGTCCTTGATGATATTTCATTTGAGAACATAGACATGGATAATGTCATGACACCTTTTGTTGTGAACAGCTTCTATTTCTGCGACCCTGATGGAAAGACTGAGTATGTTGGCTCAAGAAAACCTCTGCCGGTTGACGACAGGACACCATCAATCAAGAGTCTGACGTTCAAGGATATTGATGCTAAGAACTGTCATGTTGCCGGAGCTTATATCTGTGGTCTTCCGGAAAGTAAAGTTGAAAAGCTCACATTTGAGAATATTAATTTCAGCTATGCTGATGATGCCAAATCAGGGGTTGCTGCCATGATGCTGGGCTGTGATGAGGCAAGCAGACAGGGGCTTATTGTGAGCAATGTTGAGAAGCTTATATTAAAGAATGTCAATATCGAGGGCTGTGATGGAGAAGCAATTGTTGCAGATAATGTTGACAAGATAGAGAGATACTAATCGAGGGTAATATAATGAATTTACACGCACCAAAGGGAATTGATGTTGAAAACTGGTTTATAGAGTGTTATAAAAAGCATAAAGGCCATCCAATCAGGATTCTTATCGGTCTGTACAGAGGCAATTATAACAAGTTTTTTCTTGCAGTTTTCTTCTTCTTTATTAAGCATGCACCGGTATGGGTTCTGCCAATTGTCACAGCCAATATTATTAATGATATTACAAGCGGTTCAGCAGATACATTGAGAAATATTATTATTCAGGCTGTTATCATGGTAGCACTGGTTGTTCTTAATGTGCCTATGAATTATATGTACACAAGATATAAGTCGCTTGCTACAAGATATGCAGAGACAGGTCTTAGAAAAGCTTTGGTCAGGAAATTGCAGCAGCTTTCAATCTCATTTCATAAGGAGACGCAGTCAGGAAGGCTGCAGTCTAAGATAATGAGGGATGTTGAAGCAGTGGAAACCCTTTCAACGCAGATGTTCTTAAGCATACTAAATATCGCACTTAATATAGGGGTTGCACTTGTGGTGACAATCTCAAAGAGCCTGATTGTATTTCTGTTTTTCCTGCTGACAACGCCTTTAGCTGCAGCAACAATGGTTTTCTTTAGAAATGTAATGAAAAAGAGAAACACAGAGTTCCGTAAAGAGATGGAGGAAACCTCTGCCCGGGTGATGGAGATGGTTGAACTGATTCCTGTCACAAGAGCGCATGCACTTGAGGAGGAAGAAGTCAACAAAATGAGTGGGCAGCTTTTTGCTGTGGCAGAAAAAGGTTATAAGCTGGATATAATACAATCTCTGTTTGGCTCAGTGGGTTGGGCCATATTCCAGATATTTCAGGTTGTATGTCTTGGATTTACGGGTTTTCTCGCATTAAAGGGAACAGTTGGACCAGGCGATATAACGCTTTACCAGAGCTATTTTGCAACCGTAGTCAGCCAGATATCATCTCTTATGTCTCTCATACCGGTTATCGCCAAGGGCGTGGAATCCGTTAATTCTATAGGAGAGGTTCTGCTGGAGGAGGATGTAGAATGCAATGATGGCAAGCTCGAACTGGAAAAGGTTGAGGGTGAGTTTGATTTCAAGGATGTTAAATTTAAATATAATAATACAGAAAAGCCGGTTTTGCACGAGCTTAACCTGCATGTAGACAAAGGGCAGACAATAGCACTGGTAGGAGAGTCCGGTGCAGGTAAATCAACGATTCTCAATCTGGTTATAGGGTTTAATTTTGCCAATGAAGGAAAAGTCACTGTGGATGGATATGACATGAGAGATATTGATCTTCGTACATACAGAAAGCATCTGGCAGTTGTTCCTCAGACTTCAATATTATTCTCAGGAACTATAAGGGATAATATAACCTATGGAATTGAAAATGTGGATGATGAGACTCTTGACAGGGTTGTTGATGCCGCTAATTTAAGAGAACTGGTCGATTCCTTGCCGGATGGTCTTGATACTGTTGTAGGAGAGCATGGCGGAAAGCTGTCAGGAGGGCAGAGACAGAGGATTTCTATTGCCCGTGCACTTATGAGGAATCCTAAGGTAATAGTGCTGGATGAAGCAACATCAGCATTAGACAGTATATCTGAAAAGCTGATACAGGAGGCACTTAATAATCTGACTAAAGACAGAACAACATTTATTGTTGCTCACAGACTGTCAACAATAAAGGGTGCAGACCGGATAGCAGTTATTGCGGATGGACATTGTGTTGAATATGGAACTTATGACGAGCTTATGGCTCTCAAGGGAGAATTCTATCAGATGAAATCAATTCAAAGCTGATAATAATAATATCAAATCAGACAATAATGAATATAATAAAAGCTCGTCAGGATAATTTGTCTTGACGAGCTTTTTAGTGCGTCTTGCGCCTAGAGGCACATGTTTCTAAATATACATGAAATTAATTACTTATTCTCTGAAAACCAGATTCTGATAGTTGAGATGAGCTTTTCCTTAGAGTCAACATCCATTTTCTGCACAAGCTGCATGATTTCATTATCAAGAGCTGTGTTCTGGTATGATTTGTCAACGCTTCCTGCAAGATAATCAAGAGATACACCAGTGAGTTCTGCATAGTATGAAAGCATTCTGAGAGTCATGAGATTACGGCCGTTTTCTACATTGCTTATGTAGCCCGGAGTAACCTCTAATGCCTTGGCAACATCTTCCTGTGTAAGTCCGTGTGCTATTCTTAACTTCTTAACCTTTGCTCCTAAATCGCTATCCATAATTAATCCTCCTTAATAATAAATTACTTTTTGTTAGCTCTGTATCTTAGTGTGTGGTCCAGAATCTTCTTACGGATTCTGAGACTCTTAGGTGTTACTTCAAGTAATTCATCGGTGTCAATATAATCCAGTGCCTGCTCCAGACTAAGAATCTTAGGCGGAACAAGACGGAGAGCCTCATCAGCACTTGAAGAACGAGTGTTGGTAAGATGCTTTGTCTTGCATACATTAACCTCTATATCCTCTGTACGAGGATTTTCGCCAACAATCATGCCGGCGTATACCTTCTCACCAGGTCCGATGAAGAGAGTACCTCTCTCCTGAGCATTGAAAAGACCATAGGTGATTGCTTCACCGCTTTCATAAGCGATAAGGGAACCATTCTTTCTATAAGAAATGTCACCCTTGTATTCTTCATATCCTTCAAATGAAGAATTGATAATACCGTTACCCTTGGTGTCTGTAAGAAATTCACCTCTGTATCCGATAAGACCTCTTGATGGTATAGAGAACTGAAGTCTTGTGTAGCCACCATTAATTGGTGTCATACCGAGAAGCTCGCCCTTGCGCTGGCTTAACTTCTGTATAACTGAGCCTGAACAGTCATCCGGAACATCAATATAGGCAAGTTCCATAGGTTCAAGCTTCTTGCCACGCTCATCAGTATGGTAGAGTACCTCTGCCTTGCTTACTGCGAATTCATAGCCCTCTCTTCTCATATTCTCGATAAGAACAGAAAGATGAAGCTCACCTCGCCCAGAAACCTTAAATGAGTTCTCGACACCAGGAGTTTCTTCAACTCTAAGGCTGACATCAGTATTTAATTCCTTAAAAAGTCTGTCGCGCAAATGTCTTGAAGTAACAAACTTTCCTTCTTTACCTGCAAGAGGACTGTCATTAACCATGAAATCCATAGAAAGAGTAGGTTCAGAAATCTTCTGGAATGGAATGGCTACAGGGTTGTTTACAGAACAGATAGTATCTCCAATATGAATATCTGCAATACCTGAAACAGCTACAATCTCTCCAATTCCTGCCTCATTGACCTCTATTTTGTTAAGACCGTTAAATGTGTAGAGCTTAGTTATTCTCACACGCTTCTTAACACTTGGGTCATGGTGATTAACAATCATAGCCTCCTGATTAACCTTTAACTTACCGTTATCTATCTTTCCAACACCGATTCTGCCCACAAATTCATTATAATCTATAGTAGAGATGAGCATCTGTGTATCCGCCTCAGGGTCACCCTCCGGAGCCGGAATATTATTGATAATACAGTCAAACAGAGGCTGCATGTCCTTCTTCTCGTCGCCGAGATTAGCCATTGCATAACCTGACTTAGCTGATGCAAAGATGAAAGGACAGTCAAGCTGTTCCTCATTGGCATCTAAATCAATAAACAATTCGAGGATTTCGTCAATTACCTCTTCAGGTCTTGCTTCAGGCCTGTCTATCTTATTAATACATACTATAACAGAAAGATTCATGTCAAGAGCTTTCTGTAAAACAAACTTGGTCTGAGGCATAACACCTTCAAATGCATCTACAACAAGTATAACGCCATTAACCATCTTAAGTACTCGTTCAACTTCACCACCGAAATCTGCATGCCCGGGAGTATCAATAATGTTAATCTTAGTATCCTTGTAAGTGATAGCTGTATTCTTAGAAAGAATAGTGATTCCTCTCTCTCTCTCGATATCATTGGAATCCATTACACGTTCTGCAACTTCCTGATTAGCTCTGAAAGTTCCGCTCTGCTTTAACAGCTCATCAACAAGGGTAGTCTTACCGTGATCAACGTGGGCAATAATTGCAATATTACGAATGTCTTCACGTTTTGTTTTCATCAATAAAGTCCTTCCTGATAATACTTATATAAATTTTCTATGATTAGCAACTTTTATATTCTATCACAATATTATTAAAAAACAATACTAAGTCTATAAATTTTTTTTCATTTTTTGTACACAGATAATTCAAAAATTTTTTGTAATATTTGCAGGAAAAGATGAATATACATATTAGAGAAAATAAAGCACATGCCATAAAGCATTTTAATGCTGGCAAAGAAGGGAGAAATACAGAATGCTTGATAAAGTAATTGAAAACAACAGAGTGTGCATCATAGGGGAGATTGTATCAGAGTTCACATTCAGCCATGAGGTCTTTGGAGAAGGCTTCTACATTGCAAATGTGTCTGTGAACCGATTGAGTGACATGGTGGATGTAATTCCATTAATGATTTCAGAAAGGCTCATAGATGTCACTAAAGACTACAGAGGAATGAAGATTGAAGTCGCTGGACAGTTCAGATCATACAACCGTCACGAGGGAACTAAGAACAAGCTTGTACTTTCAATATTTGTAAGGGAGTTAAGATTCTTAGAAGAAGATGAGATGCCGGAAGAGCAGTCAAAGTCTAACCAGATTTTTCTTGACGGATATGTCTGCAAGCCTCCAATATACAGGAAAACACCTCTTGGAAGAGAGATAGCGGATGTTTTAGTTGCTGTTAACAGACCGTATGGTAAGTCTGACTACATACCATGTATAGCATGGGGAAGGAATGCCAGATTTGCCGGTGGACTTGAGGTTGGTTCACATCTGCAGGTGTGTGGCAGAGTACAGAGCAGGGAATACACTAAGAAGATAGGTGAGGATGAGGTTGAGAGAAGAGTAGCATACGAGGTGTCAGTAAGCAAGATTGACATTGTCGAGGACGAAGATTAATTTTATATTGACATAACATTATCAGAGTGATATAGTCAACTTAATTGTAGGGGTTATCCCTACGGAAGGTAGAGGTTGCACGATTCAAGAGTAGTTATCCGGATGCCCCGGAAGGCATGTGAAGGATGATAAAAGGGGAAAGTGCCGAAGGGGAGTGTTTCCGGAGCAGTCTTGCTGGGCGTAGGATTAATAGTTTTACGACTGTCATCAGATAGATGGAGAGCTACTTAAAGGACTATTACAATGATTTCTTTAAGAGCCAGTCTGTATGAGCAGATTGGCTCATTTTACATAATTAAATGCTGTAAACAGCGGAAAGAAGGATGGTATGTCAGTATTTACCGGAGCAGGTGTAGCAATAATTACACCAATGAAAGAAAATGGAGAAGTTAATTATGAAAAGCTTGGAGAGTTCCTCGATTATCAGATTAACAACTCAACAGATGCAATAGTAATCTGTGGAACAACAGGGGAAGCTTCTACACTCACACACGAAGAACATGTGGAGGCAATAAGGTTTACTGCTGATTATGTTAAGAAGAGAGTGCCTGTTATTGCAGGAACCGGTTCTAACTGTACAGAGACAGCAATTTATCTTTCAAAGGAAGCGCAGAAGGCAGGAGTTGACGGATGTCTTGTTGTGACACCATATTACAATAAAGCTACACAGAAGGGACTTATCCAGCACTATACAGCAGTTGCGAAGTCCGTAGACCTTCCAATTATTATGTACAATGTTCCGAGTAGAACCGGCTGCAACATTCTGCCGGAGACTGCAGCAAAGCTGGCAAAGGATGTTGACAATATTGTGGGTATCAAGGCAGCCACAGGCAATCTTGCTCAGGAGACTAAGACAATGGCACTCACAGAGGGAAGACTTGATATGTACTCAGGCGAGGATGGACTTATTGTTCCGCTGATGTCAATCGGTGCAAAGGGAGTTATATCTGTGTTGTCAAATGTAGCGCCTAAGCAGACACATGATATCTGTGCAACATTTGCAGCAGGAGACGTGGCTAAGGCAGCCGAACTTCAGTTTAAGGCACTTGAGCTTGTAGATGCGTTATTCTGTGAGGTTAACCCAATTCCTGTTAAGCATGCTCTTAATCTTATGGGATGGGATATGGGACCACTCAGAAGCCCTCTTTGCGAGATGGAGGAAGCTAATCTTGAGAAATTAAAGAAGGCAATGGTTAATTACGGAATACTTTAACAGACAGGAGAATTAAGATGACAAGAATAATTATGCATGGCTGTAACGGCCATATGGGTCAGGTTATCACAGGAATAGCTGCTAATGATGCTGATGTAGAGATTGTGGCAGGTATTGACCTTCGCGATGATGGACATAACCCATACCCGGTATATGCTTCTCTTAAGGAGTGCAGCGTGGAGGCGGACGTTATCATTGATTTCGCTTCAGCTAAAGCTGTGGATGCACTTATAGATTATATTAAGGAGACTAAGATACCTGCTGTAATATGCACAACAGGTCTTAGCGATGAGCAGATAGCATCAATTAATGCAGCGTCAGAGGAGGCTGCTGTGTTAAGGTCAGCTAATATGTCTTTAGGAATTAATACGTTATTTAAACTTCTTCAGGATGCAGCCAAGGTATTTGCATCTGCGGGATATGATATCGAGATAGTTGAGAAGCACCACAATCAGAAGCTGGATGCGCCGAGCGGAACAGCTCTTGCACTTGCAGATTCCATGAAGGAAGTTCTGGATGATGGATATTTCTACAGATATGACAGAAGCCAGTTAAGGCAGAAGAGAGACCCTAAGGAAATCGGTATCAGCGCAGTAAGGGGCGGAACAATCGTCGGTGAGCATGAAGTAATATTTGCCGGTGAGGATGAGGTTATAGAGTTCAAGCACACAGCACATTCCAAGGCAGTATTTGCAAAGGGAGCAGTTGAAGCTGCCAAGTTCCTTGCAGGAAAGCCGGCTGGAATGTATGATATGGGCGATGTCATCGCAGCAAAGAATCAGGACTGAACCGACAATTGATATAATGATAATTAATGCGGCTTGCTTCGGTAAAGCCGCATTTTTTATATAATGACAGGGCAGCAGGGTTGCGTCCTGAGACATTAAGCACAAGCGGTAGACGGTTATTACCGAAGTATTCCTTGCTGAAGTATTCCCTGAGAAAATGTGTCATAAGGCAGGTGCCGATACCGCAGCCTCTTAAGGATTTATCTACATATACACCGTATATATTGACAAATGTGTTCTGCCTGTCCAGTTCAAGAATTCCCACAGGTTCTTCATATGCCGGAAGATACATAAGAAATTCATTTTCATCCAGAAAATATTCTGCTCCTTCAGGTTCCAGGCATGCCGGTGCCGGAAAAGAAGAATAATCAGAATAATTAATCTTATATAAATATTCAGAAAATGCATATTCACCGCATAGTGAGCCTATAGGGGAGGATGCACTAACCGGTGCAAGAAGTTTAAAATCTCCCTGTCTGTTAATACATTTAAGACACATCGTAATCATTTCACGGAAATGACCTTTCAGCCTGTAAGCAGGCTCCACCATTCCCGAGACTTCGGCGGTTTTGGATTCTGGGTCAATCATAACGCCAACAAATCCATGAATGATTACCCTGTCACAATCTGAACTGATAAGAGCACACTGTAGAAACCTTGAATCAGCTTCGTAAGAATAGAAAGGCTCATAGCCATCACAGGCATTTACTAAAGATGTGAAAGCTGCCTGTATTTTCTTGTCCATGGATTCAATAAAAATGTATTCCATGTTAATATATATCCTCCTGATTTATAAAAAATTACATTGTAATAAGGAACTTTGGTTTACAAAAAAGCTAAAATGCCTTACTATATAAAAGTATATATGAAAGTATAACAGAATTAAAGAATAACAGGCAATAGGTTGTTGGGAGGATATACATGGGTAGAGTAGCCATACTTACAGACAGTAATAGCGGAATTACACAGGAACAGTCTAAGGAATTAGGAGTAAAAGTACTGCCAATGCCGTTTTTTATTGATGGTGAGCAGTATTTTGAAGATATCAGTCTGTCACAGGAAGAATTCTATGAGAGATTAAAGGGTGATGCTGACATATCCACATCACAGCCGTCAATCGGTGAGATGCAGGACGCATTTGACGAGCTTCTTAAGGATAATGATGAAGTGGTATATATTCCTATGTCCAGTGGACTGAGTGGCACATGTCAGACAGCAACTATGATAGCACAGGATTATGACGGTAAGGTGCAGGTAGTCAATAACCAGAGAATATCTGTAACTATGAGGCAGTCTGTTCTTGATGCAATGAAGCTGGCTGACAGAGGTTATAGTGCAGAGCAGATTAAGGATATTCTTGAAAAGCATAAGATGGAGTCCAGTATATATATTACGTTGGAAACCCTTAAGTATCTTAAGAAAGGTGGAAGAATAACACCGGCAGCAGCGGCAATAGGAACAATGTTAAAGCTGAATCCGGTACTCCAGATACAGGGGGAGAAGCTTGATGCGTTTGCCAAGGCAAGAGGAAAGGCATCGGCTAAGAAGATAATGCTGAAGGCCATTCAGGATGATCTCGATACAAGATTTGCAGAATATGCCAAGGCAGGTAAGATGCATATGGAGGTGGCTTATTCAGGTAATCCGGAGGAGGCGCAGGAGTTGGCTGAACTTGTGAAGAAGACTTTCCCACAGTATGATTTCCATATGGACCCACTGTCGCTTTCGGTTGCATGCCATATAGGCCAGGGAGCACTTGCGATAGCATTATCAGCATATCTGCCGGAACTTGACTAATATACGAAAGAAGAGTCTGTGACAGCCTGGGCTGTTATGGACTCATTTTGTTTGCGCCTTGCGGCGCACGTAGCTCCTTTTAGCGCACATTTTATTCAATATATGGGAGGGAAAAGAATGCCAGTAAGAAGTGAAATTGACGATGAGTTTAAATGGGCTGTAAATGACCTGTATTCTACAGATGAGGCCTGGGAAAAGGACTATAAAAAGGTTTGCGGGGATGCAGGACAGCCCGGAACATATAAGGGACATATAGGGGATTCATCCGATAATCTATACAATGCATTAAAGGAATATGAGAACGCAGAGTATGTGGCGGAGAAAGTGTACGTATATGCATTTATGAAATATTACGAGGATACAGGCAATGCAACATATCAGGAAATGTCCGGAAAAGCGCAGATAGCAGTCATGAAAGTGTCAGAGAAATACGCATTTTTAGAGCCGGAGCTTGTATCTATTCCTGAGGAAAAACTGGCAGATTTCTTCAGATGTAATGATAAATTGTCAGAATACAGACATTTTATAGAGGATTGTCTGGCACAGAAGGAGCATACTCTCTCTGAGAAGGAGGAGGCTCTTCTTGCAAAGGCTTCACAGATGTCCACAGTTCCAAATGAGGTGTTCTCTAAGTTTAACAATGCAGATGTCAGGTTCGGGGAAATAAAGAGTGAGGATGGAACAGAAATAGAACTTACTAACGGCAATTACGTTACATTTATGGAAAGCCAGAACCGGACAGTAAGAAAAGATGCTTTCGAGGCGCTTTATAAGCAGTATAAGGCTTATATAAACACTCTTGCATCGGCATTTTACGGGAATGTAAAGCAGGCGATGTTCTATGCACAAGCCCGGGGATATGCATCAACGCTTGATATGTATCTTGATGGCTCATTCATACCTGAGAGTGTGTATAAGAATCTTATTGACACTGTAAATAAGAACCTTGACAAGATGCACCGATATGTGGAAATAAGGAAAAATGCCCTCAAAGTGGATGAACTGCATTTTTATGATATATATGCACCGATGGTAGAGAATATATCATGGAAAATAACCTATGAAGAGGCCAAGGAAATAGTGATTAAGGCACTAGAGCCAATGGGAGAGGAGTATGTTTCCCATATTAAGGAAGGCTTTGACAATGGCTGGGTGGACGTGTATGAGAATACGGGAAAACGCTCGGGAGCATTTTCATGGGGAGCCTATGGGACACATCCATATGTATTTCTTAATTATCAGAATACGCTTAATGATGTGTTTACACTTATTCATGAGATGGGACATGCAATGCACACATATTACTCCAATACAAGCCAGCCATATATTTATGCGGGGTATAAGATATTTGTGGCAGAGGTGGCTTCAACTTGTAATGAGGCGCTGCTTATGCAGTATATGTTAAAGAACACGGAGGACGAGAAAAGGAGAAGATATCTTCTCAATCATTTCTACGAGCAGTTCAAGGGAACCCTCTACAGGCAGACAATGTTTGCTGAATTCGAGATGGAAGCCCACGCAAGAGCCGAGAGGGGAGAGGTGCTTTCAGCCGAAAGCCTGTGCGAAATGTACAGACAGCTCAACGAGAAGTATTTTGGTGAAAATATGGTGATAGATGAGGAAATAGCCTGTGAATGGGCTAGAATACCGCATTTTTATACGCCGTTTTATGTGTATCAGTATGCAACAGGGTATTCTGCGGCAATTGCTATATCTTCCAGAATACTTGCCGGGGATGAGTCAGTCATTAAAGGATACAGACAGTTTTTATCTGGTGGCTGCAGTAAACATCCGATTGAACTTCTCAAGCTGTGCGGAATAGATATGAATTCACCACAGGTTGTGCAGGATGCACTTGATGTGTTTGGAGAGCTGCTTTCACAGTGGTAAAGTTTTATGTCCCACAATTTTTCTTATACATCAAAATAGCGGAAATGCTTTAAAGCATTTCCGCTAAAATTAAAAAGAGCGCGAGACGGGGATCGAACCCGCGACCCCCTCCTTGGCAAGGAGGTGCTCCACCACTGAGCCACTCGCGCAAGCACATTTATGATAATAACGGATTAAGAACATCTTGTCAACAATTTTTTTGATTTTTTTTAAATTTATTAATTTTAAAGAATATGGTATACTTTGCATACTGTTAAATATTAATGAAAAAGAATGGAGATTACTTATGAATCCAGGGTCAATTATTAAGTTAATGAATGCCAGGAACAAGTTTCAAAATAATCATCCGAAATTTGTTGCTTTTCTAAACAGGTGTTTTGCCGGAGGATTGAGAGAGGGAACTGTTATTGAGATTACAGTGACTAATCCGGGAGAGCAGCCTATAACGTCTAATATTAAGGTGCAGCAGTCTGATCTGGAACTGCTTTCGGAATTAAAGGATATATCAAAATAATATCAGGAACAGGGAGGATATTATGCTATTGAGGGGTAAGTCCAGAAAAGAAGGGCTTAATATTATTATTGTTGGCGGTGGCAAAGTGGGTGCCACCCTTGTTGAGAGGCTTAGCAGAGAGAATCATGACATTACTCTTATTGATAAGAATAGAAAGAGGCTTGAGGATATAACCAGCACATATGATGTTATGGGGGTAGAGGGGAATGGCGCAAGCTTTGCAGTTCAGAAGGAAGCGGGAATTGATGATGCTGACCTTCTGATTTCAGTTACGGATTCTGATGAGCTTAATCTTCTCTGCTGTACGCTTGCCAGGAGGGCAGGAAGATGTGAAGCAATAGCAAGAGTAAGGACGCCTGAGTACAGTCAGGAAGCTTCGTTCCTCAGGGGAAGACTTGGGCTTGCAATGATTATTAATCCGGAATTAGAAACAGCTAATGAAGTTGCACGTGTATTGTGTATGCCGACAGCACTGGATATATGTACATTTGCACATGGACAGGCGGAGATGATTAAGATTAAGGTTCCATCCGGCAATCTGATGTGTGACCACACTCTTGCGGAGATTTCCAAGGCTGCATCATCAAAGGTGCTTATATGCGCCATAGAGAGGAATGGAGAGGTGTTTATTCCTTCCGGACATTTTGTTATTCATGCCGAGGACAAGATTTCGTTTATAGCTTCAAGAAAAAATGCTAAACATTTTCTTTCCAGTGTTGGATTACAGACACATCAGGTTAAGAGTACCATGATTGTAGGTGGTGGCAGAGTAGCTTATTATCTGGCTAAGCAGCTTATCAACATGGGTATTAATGTCAAGATTATTGAGAATGATAAAGACAGAGCCATGAAACTCAGCGAAGAGCTGCCAGCGGCAGTTGTAATCAATGGGGATGGTACCGATGAGGGATTGTTAAGGGAAGAGGGAATAGAGTATGTAGAGAGCTTTGTTCCGCTCACAGGAATCGATGAGGAGAATGTAATGCTTACCCTTTATGCCAGAAAGATCTCTAAAGCCAAATGTATAACCAAGATTACGAGAATGGGATTTGGCAGTGTGATTGAAAGCCTTGATTTAGGAAGTGTCATATATCCAAGATATATCACATCGGAAGCAATTATTGCATATGTCAGAGCTAAGAAAGAGTCCATGGGAAGTAATAATATTCAGACATTGTATCATTTGTTTGACCAGAAGGCAGAAGCGATAGAGTTTAATGTCGACAAGGAGTCAGCAGTGACAGATATACCTCTTATGGAACTTAAATTAAAAAGCAATCTGCTTATTGCACTTATAAACCGCAATGGCAGGATAATTATACCGAGTGGTACAGATTGCGTTATGGTTGGAGATACTGTTGTTATTGTTACTACTCACACCGGTTTTGATGCAATAACAGATATTCTTAAGTAAGAGAGGTCAGGAACAGATATGAACAGTTCTATTGTCAGATATATTCTTGGGCATGTTTTAAAAATAGAAGCCGCACTTATGCTGATTCCTGTAATTGTCGGAATTGTGTACAGGGAGGATGCTACATACGCATTTCTGGTTACTATTGTACTGTGTACCCTGTGCGGTGTACTCATGACAATTAAAAAGCCTCGTAACACTGTATTTTATCTGAAAGAAGGATGTGTCACTACAGCGCTTTGCTGGATATTAATGAGTATATTCGGATGTCTCCCTTTCTTTATCAGCGGGGAGATTCCCTCATTTACAGATGCACTTTTTGAGACAGTATCAGGATTCACAACAACCGGAGCAAGTATTCTCAATGATGTGGAATGCCTGTCACAGAGTATAATGTTCTGGAGATGCTTCACACACTGGATTGGAGGTATGGGTGTTCTGGTATTTCTGCTTGCAATTATCCCTCTTACGGGAGGCTCCAATATCAATCTGATGAAAGCGGAAAGCCCGGGGCCATCTGTCAGGAAACTGGTGCCTAAAATGCGGTATACAGCAAGAATTTTGTATATTATATATTTTGGAATGACAGTAATGCAGATTATACTGCTTCTGTTTGGAGGAATGTCATTTCTTGATGCTGTCAATACTGCTATGGCAACAGCAGGAACCGGTGGATTTGGTGTGAGAAATGACAGTCTTTCCGGCTATTCACCATATATTCAGTGGGTTGTAACGATATTTATGATACTGTTCGGAGTTAATTTCAATGCGTATTATCTGATTGTACTCCGTCAGATTAAGAAGGCTGTCAGAATGGAAGAGGTAAGATGCTATCTGGGAATAATTATAGTATCCACAGCCATTATATTTGCAAATATATACAGAAGCCTCGGAGCTGTCGAGCGCACACTGAGAACTGCCATGTTTCAGGTAGCTTCGATTATCACTACTACAGGATTTTCTTCCGTGGATTATGACCTGTGGCCGTCCTTGTCCAAAACGGTGATTGTTCTTATAATGTTCATCGGTGCATGTGCAGGAAGTACAGGTGGCGGAATTAAGGTGTCACGATGTATAATAGGGTTCAAGACGATTGTAAGGGAAATTCAGCTATACATTCATCCTAAGAGCGTCAGAACAATCAAGATAGAAGGAAAGCCGGTGGACAGTGAGACCTCCAGGTCTGTATGTATATATTTTATTACATTTATAATAATATTTACAGGTTCCCTTATGCTTATATCCATAGAGGGGAAAGACCTGGTGACCAACTTTACAGCAGTGGCGGCAACAATTAACAATATAGGCCCGGGACTTGCGGGAGTAGGTCCTACACAGAATTTCAGCAGCTATACATATTTTAGCAAATATGTTTTGATGTTTGATATGCTTGCGGGACGTCTGGAATTGTTTCCACTGATTATATTATTTACCCCTTCTGTATGGAAGGAGCTTGTAACCAAGAAGATTTCCGAGAGGAAAATGCGTAGACATATGAGGTAGTTTTTATGAGCAATGTTTCCGATTATTTAAAATGGAGAGGAGATCTGGATTTTAGCCAGGCGCCCTTTAATGATGTGGACAATCTAATACTTGCACAGATTGCGTATGTAGATATGGCTGGAATTGTTCCGGTACCCGGAAGTGTTGAAAGTATTACCCTGGCTGAGGCATCAGCTACTTTTTTTGATATCCACGATGAGAAGGAGATAAAAAGGTGTAAGTCATTTATTGGCAAAGCACCATTTCTTATGCGTGAAGCGGCAGCCACAAAGAGATTTGGTTCATTAGTACTTACTAATTATGTTGATTATGTAGATGGCGGCAAGGAGGAGCAGTTCTCAGCTTTTCATATAAGAATTGATAACAGAACTACTTATATCGCGTTCAGGGGTACAGATGATACACTTGTTGGCTGGAAAGAAGATTTTAATATGAGCTTCATATCTCCTGTTCCGTCGCAGAAAGATGCGGTGAAATATGTGGATACAACTATTGAGAGACCGGAGGGTAAGCTTATATTCGGAGGACATTCCAAGGGAGGAAACCTGGCGGTATATGCCGCAGTTTTTGCGAGACCGTCAATTAAGAAAAGGATTATTGCTGTTTACAATAATGACGGTCCGGGATTTGACAGTGAATTTGTAAAGAAAGACGATTACATTGCAATTCTCCCTAAGATTAAAAGCATTGTACCATATGGTTCAGTTGTCGGAATGCTGCTTAACCACGGAGAGGATTATGATGTTGTTAAGAGCAGCCAGACAGGTGTGATGCAGCATGATTCCATGTCATGGCAGGTTATCGGTCCTGAGTTCGAGAAGATGGAGGATTTAAGTCCAAGAAGCCGTAAGCTTAACAAGGCATTAAGTGCATGGATAGAAGGTCTGTCATATGAGCAGAGAGCGGAATTTGTAGATACATTGTTCGCACTGGTATCTGCCAGTGGGGCTAAGAATCTGTCAGAAATCAGCATTGCGAAGTTTAAGAGTATCAATACAGTGCTGAAATCTTTCAGGGCTTTAGACAGAACGGAACGTACAATGATATTAAAGATACTGGCGTCTCTTACAGGTGAGATAGGAAAGGCATATAAGGGTGAGTAGCATGAATCTGGGTTCAATATTGTCAGCAGGAATTCTGCTGGTTATTGTAATAGGTATGTACATGGCGGTTTCTTATAAACATGAGAAAAGCGGGCTTGGTAAAGGCTGCGATGGTAACTGCGGTTCCTGCGGCTTAAGAAGCAGCAAATGTACATCTGAAAAGAAGGATACTGAATAATTATAGATTAATCGTGTATACCTTACAGGATGTAGTACTGGGGAATTAACACTTATCGTATATTATAGTCATATATTACAGGTCGTGTGATACATGGAGGAATTTATGTACGAGATAGGTGCAAGACTCAGAAAGTGCCGCAGTCTGGGAGGAATGACAAGAGAATGTGCGGCGGAGAAGCTTCACATTACGCCTGATTATCTGGCGAGACTTGAGACTGGAAAACAGCCGGTGACATACAGGATGGTTGAGAGAATTGTAAGAGAGCTGGACTGGAATCCCGACTATATATTGCATGGTATAGAAGAGGATAATCCTTTTATGGAATTGTATGGGGCGTGTCCAGGCCCAAGGAAAAAAGTTTTTGTCAGAAATATGCTTTGTTTATTTGACAGCTTGCTGGAATTCGGGTATAAAGATGAAAGGAAGATGGCTTATTACCATAGAGTCATACTTGAGATTATTAATGGCATGGAACTTGATGTGCCGGAAAATGTTATGGTTAATTATACATTTGCAGAGATAAGACGGATTAACAATATGGGGAAGGGAAAGATGGCAGAGCTTCTGGGAATATCGGAGAGAAGATATTCTGCTATCGAGAATGGACAGTCTAAGCCGGATGTGGGTACAATCCAGGATATATTTGACACATTTGGCTTTAATACAGGATATATGATGACCAGAAATCCTCTTATATGTGAAGTAATAAACCGTATATACAGAAGTTTCGATGAGCCTTTGAAACAGTTTATTATGAGACGCATCAGGGACGATTATGATGAAATAATAATTATGAAAGGCCGGATTTATGGTAGAGATTTACAGAACAGATCAACAGGTGTTAAGTAAACTGAGTGAGGTACAGGAGGGCTGCTGGATTAATATGGTTAATCCGACAAGCCAGGAAATGACAAGAGTGGCAGAGCTTTATGAGATTGAGTCGGGAGATATTGCATCGGCACTGGATGAAGAGGAAAGCTCGCGTATAAGTCTGGAAGATGGATACACTCTGATTCTTGTAGATATTCCTACAACTGAGGTGCGACATGAGAAGAAGATGTACACAACAATTCCTCTTGGTATTATATTAAAGAGTGATGCAATTATTACTGTGTGCAAGGTGGACACGCCTATTATCAATTATTTCGTGAGGAATAAAGTAAGGGAATTCAGCACGAAGAAGAAAATGCGTTTTATATACCAGATATTGTTCCGCTCAGCATTTGTTTATCAGTCTAATCTTCGCCTGATTGATAAGAAAAGAATTGAGATAGAGGAGCGTGTTGACGGGGACACAAGTAATACAGACCTTATTGAGCTGCACGAACTGGAATCCACACTGGTATATTTTGCGACTTCTTTAAGAGCTAACAGTATTGTGCTGGAGAGATTAAGAAGATATAAGAGACTTGAACAGTATCCTGAGGATATGGAACTTCTTGAGGATGTCATGGTCGAGTATCAGCAGGCTATAGAGATGACAACTATATACAGAGATGTCATAGATGGTACAAGGGAACTTATGTCATCTGTAATTGACAGTAAACTGAATAATGTCATGAAGTACCTTACTTCAATTACTATTGTAATGGCAATTCCAACGATAATATCAGGAATATATGGAATGAATGTGGCTGAAGAGTGGATGCCCTTTGCAAAGACACCTTTTGGATTCGAGATAATAACGGGAATAATTCTTCTTATATGTGTTGTTGTAATGTGGGTTCTTCGAAAAAAGAAAATGTTATAAAAATAGTGCCGGAATACAATTAAAGTATCCGGCACATTTTTGATTACATCTTACTTGTAGATTTCCTGCCAACGTGACACCATCTCTAAGGCTTCATTCTCAGATGACACCTTTGTCACTATAACTCCATCAAGATAAATTTCATATACCGGAAACTTCTTAGCCATGTTTCCGTGATTAACCTCAACTCTGTTATACTTTACGCGTTCCATTAGAAAACCTCCTCATATTTATAGTGCAATCAAACGCAAATCAACAATATGTTGTATTATATCACAGCGTAAGAGAAAAGCAAATACTATATTTTGTATTAGTACCAAAGTACTAAAAATTTAACAAAACTCATTTGAGGCACTTGTAAAACGGCAATATATATAATATAATTTTAATAAGGATTTTGAAATGGTGCTGTTACAATAATAGATAGAATAAGAGGGAATGCGAATGAGTGATAATGATGGGGTTATGTCAAATGAGAAATTTGAAATAGTTCACAAGATGAACAGAAGAATAGCATCTATTGACAAGTATTATGTTATCGGTGTTGCTAATAAGGCATTTGAAGAATACTTTGGCAAGATTGTTGAGACGCTGCTGGATGTTGTGGTACCTGAAGACAAGGAAAGACTGATGGCATTTATTGACAGTTATGACGGAGCTGCCAAGAGCGAGATGTTCCGTTTTACAGATGCACAGAAAAGATTGCGTTATAACCATATGTATATATATGCACAGCGTGGTGTTGGCAACGGCAATAATATGGATATAGAACTTATGGATGTTGAGTCTATGGAGGACACCAATAAGAGCTTAAGAGACGATGTATCAAAGCATAAGATTCTTCTTGGACTGGATAAGGAATATACATTTACATATAACAAGGACAACAACATATTCAGTATGTACCGGTACGATGTGGATTCAAGGGATGTAATATATAAGAGTGACATTGATGAGTGGAAACATCAGATGTTGTCAGAGGGCTATATAGCGGAGAATGACAGAGAGATGTTTACTAATTTCATATCAGAAGTGAGATCTTATGCTCAGATGTTTTCAATTAAGTTCAATACAAGCATGCGCACCTATAATAAGGTCATGGAGACGCTGAGGTTTATAGGTACTGTCATGAATAAGAACGATGGAAGCAAGATTGTTATTGGCAGGGTTATACCTGAAGAGGGACTCAACAGTTACAATCAGGTTGCTGATATGATTGAAGAGCTTCAGTATGACTCTCTTACTCATGTATACAATAAGAAGACTGTAACGGAATATGCTGTCAAGTGTCTTAAGAAAGAAAAGAAGAACAGAGTCACTATTGCCGTGCTTGATGTGGACCATTTTAAGAAGGTTAATGACACATATGGTCATATGTATGGAGACAAGGTTCTTGCCAGAGTTGGAAGGAAGCTGAAAGAGGTGGTCGGTGAAGATGGCGTTGTAGGACGTATTGGTGGAGATGAATTCATTATTGTATTCAACGGCATTAACGATGAACATGCATTAAGAGGAATGTTAAGGGCAATAAGAACCCAGATTAAGTGGGAGTTTGTTAATGACTTTGAGGATATAACGATAACCTGCTCTATTGGAGCGTCATTCAGCCCTAACAACGGAACTGAATATGAGGAACTGTTCAGAAAAGCGGATTACTGCCTATATGTTGCTAAGGAGAAGGGCAGAGACAGATATGTATTCTTCAGGGATGATCTTCACAAGGAATCCTATGAGAATTCTCTTAATTCTAAGGAGAAGAATGTTAATGATGGAAGGGAGATGAAGGAACTTCGTTTCCTTTCAGGAATCATGGAGAATTTCTCTTCTGATAAGAGAAAAGCGGTATCAGAGCTGCTTAGCCATATGTATGATTCCTTTAAATTAGACAGCATTAATCTGTATTGGGGACCTAATCTTAATAAGGCATACTTCCTTGGGGCTGAGCTTGGAGGCTCTTTGAATGCCGATTATGTATATACGGAAGGCTTTAAGAAGCTTCTTGATGGAAAGAACCATGCTGTGGTAGGGTTTGTGGGAAGACAGACAGATATGGCATCGGAATTTGGAACAGCCATGAGAGAGAAGAGAGTATTCTCCACAGTGCAGTGTATTATCGGTTCTGAAGATGATATTAAAGGATTATTCACTATTGACAGGTGTAAAGAATCTTCCCAGTGGGCAGAGTATGAAATAGAGTGTGCTGTTATTGCAGCCTCCCTTATTAGCGTTATTGCTGAAACTGAGAGAAGATGATTTAATATAGATACTTTTTTATTACAAGATATTGTGTTTTTGATTGACTTGATAAACTACATGTTGTATAATGAAACCTGCTCGGGGACAATACGCTTTACAGCGCACCGGGGCAGGTTTTTTCGTGAATTGTAAGTTTTAAGGGGAAGCATAAGTGATGCGAATTAACTTCGTTTGCGGAATAAGTAGCGATAGTTTTATAGATATATGTGAGGGTTTGACGTATGAAGATTATTAAAAGAAGTGGATCAGAAGTAACATTTGATATCACAAAGATTATGGCTGCCGTGTCTAAAGCCAACAATGAAGTGGTTCACAGTGAGAGACTGTCAGATGAACAGATTGAGACAATATCTAATAATGTTGAGAATATCTGTAAAGAGATGAACAGGTCATTAAGCGTTGAGGAAATTCAGGATCTTGTCGAGAACCAGATTATGAATTTAAGAGCATTTGCAGTTGCAAGAAAGTATATAACATACCGCTATAAGAGAGCACTTGTTCGTAAGTCTAATTCAACGGACGAACAGATTCTGAGCCTTCTGGAGTGCAATAACGAGGAGGTTAAGCAGGAGAATTCCAATAAGAATCCTACTGTCAACAGTGTTCAGAGAGATTATATGGCTGGAGAGGTCAGCAAGGATATCACTAAGAGACTTCTTCTCCCGGCAGATATTGTGGATGCACATGAGCAGGGACTTATACATTTCCACGATGCGGATTATTTTGCACAGCATATGCATAACTGCTGCCTTGTCAATCTTGAGGATATGCTCCAGAATGGTACTGTTATAAGTGAGACAATGATTGAGAAACCGCATAGCTTCTCAACTGCATGTAATATTGCAACGCAGGCTATTGCGCAGATTGCCAGTTCCCAGTATGGAGGACAGAGCATATCCCTTGCGCATCTTGCTCCTTTTGTACAGGTAAGCCGTGAAAAGTTTATTTCACAGGTAAGGGAAGAGTTTGAAAAGACAGGCATAGAGGCATCAGATGATAAGATAAGAGAGGTAGCTGAGCTTCGCGTAAGAGATGAGATTAAGCGCGGTGTCCAGATGATACAGTATCAGGTAATTACCCTTATGACAACTAACGGACAGGCTCCGTTTGTAACAGTATTCATGTATCTTGATGAGGTTCCGGAAGGACAGACAAGAGATGACCTTGCATTAGTTACAGAGGAAGTGTTAAGACAGAGAATACAGGGTGTTAAGAATGAGCAGGGCGTGTATATTACACCAGCTTTCCCTAAGCTTATATATGTTCTTGAGGAGGATAATATACATGAGGATTCTAAGTACTGGTACCTCACACAGATAGCTGCACAGTGTACAGCTAAGAGAATGGTTCCGGACTACATTTCAGAAAAGATTATGAAGGAACTTAAGGTTGATGCTAACGGCAATGGCAACTGTTATCCATGTATGGGATGCCGTTCATTCCTTACAACGTATCTTGATGAGAACAATAAGGCTAAGTATTATGGAAGATTCAATCAGGGAGTTGTAACACTCAACCTTGTGGATGTTGCCTGCTCATCAGGAAAGGATATGGATAAGTTCTGGAGCATTCTTGATGAAAGGCTTGAACTGTGTAAGAGAGCGCTTATGTGCAGACATTACAGGTTAAAGGGCACACCTTCAGATGTTGCTCCTATTCTCTGGCAGAATGGTGCGCTTGCAAGACTTAAGAAGGGTGAGACAATAGATAAGCTTCTTTATGGAGGCTATTCGACAATATCCTTAGGATACGCAGGATTATGTGAGTGTACATATTACATGAAGGGTGTTACACATACTAATCCGGAAGGAACAGAATTCGCACTTAAGGTAATGCAGTATCTCAACGATACCTGCAAGAGGTGGGCAGCAGAGACCAATATTGATTTCTCGCTTTATGGAACGCCGCTTGAGTCAACAACTTACAAGTTTGCCAAGTGTCTCCAGAAGAGATTCGGCAAGATTCCTGGAGTAACAGACAGAAATTATATTACTAACAGTTATCATGTACATGTCACAGAGAATATAAATGCATTTGAGAAACTCAAGTTTGAAGCACAGTTCCAGAAATTGTCACCAGGTGGAGCTATCAGCTATGTTGAGGTACCGGATATGCAGAACAATATTCCTGCCGTTCTTAAGGTTATGCAGTATATTTATGAGAATATAATGTATGCCGAGCTTAATACAAAGAGTGATTATTGCCAGGAGTGTGGTTATACAGGTCAGATTCAGATTATTACTGATGATGACGGAAAGCTTATATGGGAGTGCCCTAACTGCGGAAACCGTGATCAGGATAAGATGAATGTTGCAAGACGTACCTGCGGTTATATCGGAACACAGTTCTGGAATCAGGGAAGAACTCAGGAGATTAAAGAAAGAGTGCTTCATTTATAAAAATTGATAAATGTGATTGGAGAAGATGAAAAGCAGGTCATATTGGCCTGCTTATTCTTCAATATGGGAAATTGATTATGATTAAAATAGCTATATGTGATGATGATGAAAATTTCTGTAAGCAAGAACAAGATACGATTATCCAAATAATGAAATTAGAATTTGCGGAGATTGATTACGAACTGATATGTTGTAATTCAGGACAGGATTTAAAAGAGCTATTAGATAACGTAGTAATAGATGTAGTTTTTTTGGATATTGAATTAGGGTCAGAGGATGGTTTTCAAATTGCAAATGAAATGAGAAAAAAATATGAGAAGTTAAGCATTATATTTGTTACGACTTATGAAAATCTTGTGTATGATTCTTTTGAATACAGACCATTAGGGTTTGTCAGGAAGAGGTTGTTTTCTAAGGAATTTAGGCTGGCTATGATTCGTGTAATTAAACAGTTGACTATAAATAATACAATTATTGTTATGGGAGAGCTGAAACACAAGAAAATGTTTATGGTAAACGATGTATGTATGATTCAGAATTTCCGGCATGACGTGATTGTATCAACATTTGCAGAAGATGTACAAATCAGGGATAAAATAAGTAATCATATTGATGAACTAATATCGGGAGGTTTCGTAGAAATAAATAGAGGGGTCGTGGTTAATATGAAGCATATTGATAAAATTGATAAACACAATCTAATATTATCGAATAAAAAATCAATGGCTATAAGTAGAAATTATTATCAGAATTTTATAGATAAATATGAAAGATTTAAAGTGAAAAATAACAGTTGAGTGAGAAGGATAAAATGAATAAGATATTTCCTGTGATTATGTATGCTGCATATATCTCAATTATATGTATTGCTGCAGAAAGTGTATTAGATGTTATAGAAAAAAAGAAACGCTTAACATTACTTGTATCTGTATTGGCAATTCTATTAATTGGGTTTGGATTTCAAGGAAATGAGAAAATGCGGATTGGAGGGTATTCAGTCAATATACCGGTATTGTTTATTCTGACTATGACTCTGATTATAAAAGAAATGAAATATCTGACGAAAGAAATAATCGCTTCAATGGTAATTGTTTTGTGTACGACAGGATACATTCAGTGTTTTTTTTATGGAAATTTTGCTGATGTGATGCTGACTTTTCTTTTATATGGAGTGTACATTGTATTTAATGAAGTGCTGTTCAGAGTAATAAATAGATTTTTATCAGAACAGTCAGCGCAAAATAAAATAATACTAAGCATTTTGGTTAATTCAATTTGTTATTCTATAATGGTATATTATTCGGTAGTACCTGTTGGAGAATGGGTAAATCAGAATAATAAATTTCTGAGAATTACTCTTGTTATAGAATTTATTGTATCATTTTTACTGATATTTAACTATAAGCATACAATGATAAGAATGGATGAAACAATAGAAAAGCTTGAATATGTGTATAAATATAGCGAGATAGAACGCATAGAAAAGATGTATGATGAGGCAAAAAAACTAAGACATGATATAAAACATAGTATTATTGTAGCAAAAGGATTTATTGACGAACATGAATACGAGAATGCAAAAAAATATATGGATGAATTAATTGAAACTAAGGTGGATGCATTCGGATATACAAAATATTGTGATAATCAAGTGATAAATTACATTATTAATGACAAAAGAACTAAATGCTTACAGAGTGATGTGGAGTTTAAATGTGTTGTATTTGGAAAAATAAAAGATGTGCATGACGTTGATCTTAGCATACTAATAGGAAATCTGTTAGATAATGCAATTGAAGCTGCAGAACGATCAAAAGATAAAATTGTGAATTTGGAAATCTATGATAGAAGTTTTATTGAGATTGTAGTTGAAAATTCAATAGCAAAAAGTGTGTTAAAAACTAATCCTGTTTTTTTGACTACAAAGAGGAACCATGAATTACATGGATATGGCATGAAAAGTATAACAGAAATAGTTGACAAGTACAGCGGAGAAATTACATATGAGGAAAATAACCAAATGATGAATTGTAAGGTTATTTTGTTGAAATCATGACAGTTTGTGCCAGAAATAAACAGTTTATGCCAAGCGTATATAAAATGAATAATTTTATCGTTATAATGTAGAGCATCTAGTGATTTGGATGCTCTCTTTTATATGAATCAATTTTTACTAAAAAAGGAGATTCTATGTATAATGATAGAAGGGTTATGACGGTTGTTGGATATGGACAGTATGGGATAGATGAAACTATCAGAAAACAGGAAGTGAAGTTATTTCCTGGTGAGAATAGTTATATATATAATTGGGTAAGAGAAAGCGGATATTCTAAAGCAGTATTGAGAGGAGAGTCTGTGACAGACGCTATGTATGAAGGTCATGGTATGTGGATGCCGGACAGTGATCAATGGTAAAAGGAATTAAAAAAAGATGAAGCAGCTATTTAAGATAGAATTTGACAGAGCATTTAAAAATAAAAGAATGTTAATTGTTTTAATAATTGAGACGGCGCTGATTATATATGATTTTATTTCATACGGTATTGATATAAAAACGAAAACAATACCTTTTTTGCTTGATAATTCGTGGACTGGAAAAGTCGATAATATTCCGGGAGCATTTTCAATATGGATTGGACTGCATTATGGACAAATGAGAACAATAATATATTCAGTGCTGCCAATTTTAGCAGCTTTTCCATATGGTGATTCATTATATATAGATGAAAATAATCATTATTATTACAATATTATTACCAGAACGAAAAAAATTAATTTCTATTCGGCAAAGCTGATAGTAATGTTTTTATCTGGTGGAATATGTGCAGTATTTCCTTTTTTATTAAGCTTTTTACTCAGTGCAATGCTTCTTCCATTTGAAAATGTTTTTCCTTGTCTGAAACAATTTATGGGTGATGCGTATTTTTTTTCCGAATTATTCTATAGTAAACCGGTATTATATTGTTTGCTGTTTATGGTTGCAACATTTGTTGGATTCGGATTGTTGAATTTGTTTTGTTATATAGCAACATATATTTTTTCTAACAGTTATGTTGTAATGATTTCACCTTTTTGCATATATTTTTTCGGGTTTATTATTAGTAATTTTTGGAAAGATGATTTTGTCCCTTCGTGGGAATATCTCCGATTTAATGATGTTTTGAAGGACGATTTATTACAGATAATTCTTCAGATGTTAATATATTTATCGATATTGATGCTTGTTTATATTAATAGGATAAGAAAAAGAAAAGATATGCTTTAGGTGGTGAGTATGAAAAGGAGAATACAGATAATTGCAGTAATTATAATTATTATATGTATAGTTTCGAGAATAATCTATGTTAATGTATATAGTGATAAGGTGGATAAATATGTATACGAATTTGGTGAGAAGTGCTGCTTTAATGACATTGTTTATAAGATTCGTAGTGTAAATGTATATGATGATATAGAAGAAGCAAGGCAATTTTTTGAAAAAAGCCAGCAGGAAGAAAATTTTTATGAACAGAAGATTGTAGTAATAGGTGTTGATGTTACTTATGTCGGGGATGAGGAGAAAACGACGCTGTTAGTATCAAAAAATCGTATTCAGATAGGTGCATGTTCAAATGGTATGTGGAATACAGCAAGGCTGCGGAAAGATAGAGAGTTAATTAAAGGAGAAACAAAAACAGTGTATCTTATTACAAGTATTGTAAATTCAAAGTATGCTATATCAAAAAAAAGCTGGGATTCCCCACCGTTAGAAAAATGTGAGCTTGTTTTAAGCACATATCCGCAGGCAATTATTATGAAGTGTAAATAAAAGAGGATGGCTATGAATATGAATAATGGAAAATATAAAAAAATAATTTCGATTGTATTAATTATTGTTATGTCTGTTTGCATGATAATTGCATTAAAAAACGGATGGTTTGTAGCAAAAGAAGATAATAAAGATAATGAAACAGATAGAAAAAGCAGTTCAGTACAAGAAAACCAAAAGCAAACTTCTGTTTTTGATGATGGAGAGGTACAGATTGATGTCTCGCAGATATTTCAGGCAGGAGAACCTGTTGAAGTAGAATTTTATTATAATGGGAAGTCGGAACCAATTGAAAGACAACAAATTACAGTGACAGATTATTCATATAGCAGGAAATTAGATGATGGTATTAAATTTAAAGAAAGATTAAAAGAAGATTTTGGACAGGATAATTTTGATAATGATGGAACAATATTAAAGGATTATTATTATCTATATGTTGACTTTACAGTAAAAAATATAGGGGAAAAAAGCATTTCATATTTACCTAAAAAAAACTGCTATATTGAAGTTAGCAAAGAAGGAATTGCGCAATACAAATACCATAGTTCAGATGATTATATATACAGACCCAATACGGAAGATTTATTTGGAAATAATGGAATATTATATGATTTTGGGGTAAATGATTCGATTAGTTTTGAATTGGTATATCTGGTTCCGGAAAATGCTGTGAAAAAGAATGATATATGTATATTTCCTAATGATGGACAGACAGGAATATCATCAGTGACTAAAAAGCAAAACCGGTTTATTGCCCTTGATTTGACTGGAAAAGAAAGATAAAAGGGATAGTATGAGAAAGTATATAAATGAAATTCTTGGCATGATTGTAATTATGCTTACCGGTTATATTTTGTTTGCTGCCAGCTTTATAAAATATCCGGGAGAAAAATGTATTTTAGATGAATTGAGATTTATAACAAATGCTGTTAATATATCTAAAATTATTGCATTATTTGAAATTTATTATTTATATGTGACAAGAGATGATTTTCAAATCATGAAAGTCTTAAAGGTGAAGAATAGACGCAGACTATGGAATAAACAGATAAAAACAAGTTTTTGTATTTCTTTAGGGTTGTGCACATTTGTTCTGATAATTACTATGAGTTTTGCTATGTTTTATTGTAAAGACGGAGGGTTAATTAACTGGAATCAGTTTAATAGTTCATATGCATTACAAAGCATGGGAAAAACAAGCAATATCAGCTTTGTCATTGTTATTTTGAAGGCGCTGATGATTTTGATGATGCAGACTGTAGTATGCTTTTCTTTTTCGCAGTTGATTATATGGATAACGGATTTGCGTTTCTTACCTTTGATATTTATAATAGGTGCAGCAATTAGTGATATCCATCCTACATATGTTCCTCTGTTCTTTTCGCGGTTTAATTATATTATTACGGATTGGGGAACTAATAGTCTTAAGTCAATAAACGCAATAGTTAGATTGTTTATTATTGCTCTATGTATATATTGTTGTGGATATATTTATTCGGAGCACAAAGAATTTATAGAAAAAGGTCATAAATAATATAATGAAAAATTTTTTTCGAAAAAATATTTTTTTATATCTGGCGGTTATATTTTTTACCATTATGTGTTGCTTTTATTTTCAGATTAGAATTGATAGTGTGACCCCAATTAATGGATTATCAGAGTGCAATATATCATTTAAAGACAATATATTATATATTCTTGGAGGAATTCCGAAATTAAAAAATGTTGAAGACCGGAATTTTAAGATTCCATTCATATGGATTACTCTTCAATTATTTATATTGGCAAGTGGATATTTTGCTCCATATGTAAAAAATTCTATTAAAGATGAATGGATTTTAATAAAATCAAATTCGCGTAAACATTATATGATATGTCAGATAAGAGATGTATTTCTAAAAGTTTCAATGATATATTTATGTGTATTTTTAGGGGTAATGATTTATACAGTATTTTATAGTACGGATTTTTCTAGTATACATTATAATTATTTTTCGTATATCTGCGGAGTTAAAATAGAAAAGGATATAGGTTTGTGGATTGCAGTATTTCCATGGATATATGGAATATTTGAGGCAATTATTCAGATATTTTTAAATATTTATGTTGGAAGGGTATTAGCATTTGCATTTATTTTGGGCTACAACATTTTATGTGTTTATATTACATCACCTTTTCTTTTGGGGAACATATCTATGTTATTTAGAAATTCATTGATAACAGATAATGGTATAAATATTACAGCTGGTTTAGTTATTGGAATTTTATTAAGTATATTATTTACATGTGAATCAATAAGAAAAATTAATTATATTGATTTTTTATAATGATGTAAAAGAAAAGAGGGAAAATGGTTATTCAAATCAATAATCTGTCAAAGACAATAAAAAAGAATGAGATACTTTCAAATATAAATTTGAAATTTGAAAGTGGGAAGGTTTATGGTTTGAAAGGCAAGAATGGTTCTGGAAAGACAATGCTTATGCGCGCAATATGTGGTCTGATAACGCCGACAAGTGGAACAATTTCAATTGATGGAGAGGTTTTGGGAAAAGAAATATCATTCCCAAGAAGTATAGGCGTACTTATTGAGAATCCATCATTTATAAATAATTATACCGGATTTAAAAATTTAAAGGTTCTTGCATCTATTCAAAATAAAATTGATGATAACCAAATCAGAAAAGCCTTGGAGCAGGTTGGATTAGATCCAGATGACAAGAGAATATATAGGAAGTATTCGTTAGGTATGAAGCAAAAGCTTGGAATTGCAGCAGCTTTTATGGAAAATCCTGATATTATTATTTTAGATGAACCGATAAATGCATTGGACGAAGATGGTGCAAAAAAAATACATCAAATTCTAGAGGAACAAAAGAAAAGAGGTGCAGTGATTATAATTGCATGTCATGATAAAGAAGAACTGGAGATGCTATCAGATGAAATTATTGAAATAAGTGAAGGAAGAGTAGTATCTTAATATTCAGAGAAATATTCATGTTCTCTCATGCCATAAACAGCGGCAATAAGAATGGAAAGTATAACTGCAGGTATTGCAAATATAATAACAAATCCGATATCCTTGATTGTCATAATAAGAGCAAGAATAGTCCATATGCCTGTGTATATGATTTTGACAATAAGATTTCTTCTGATATGCTTTGGATTCTTAGTTTTCTTGAATAATGCCATGCCAATGTAAGCAAAAATAGTAATGATAACAAGTGGCAATCCGAAAATGGCAACATAGATTGCAACTACATATAGTACAAGTGATGCTGCAAAAGAAAATCCACCATAGAACAGATGACCTAATAATCTGTAGCCTGCAGTGACATCATCAGGAGAATAATTGCTGCTGTTAAGCTTTCCGGCATCAAAGTAATTCATCATGCTGTTAGCATATATAAGTGATAATACAAATGCGGCAATAAGTAAAATGCTAATAACGGTATATATAATGGTCATAACTATATCAGTTCTTTTCGCAAATTTCATGATATTCAGTCCCCCTCATAAGACATTGACAGTAAGACTATACCATATTAATTTACTATATACAAGAAGCGACTATAATGATAATTGTTCACTAAGCCGATATATATGTAAACAATTGGGAATCCCGAAATGGAGTTTGGGATAAAAGGTTTATAACAGGGAGGGCATATGTCACTTACGATAAGAAGCACAATGAATAATCAGGCTGGTGTACAGGATGTAAATAATGCAGATAAGAAAGCAGACAATACCAGAAGCCATTCTAAGAACAAGAAAACAATTAATGCATCAGAGCTTAATCTTAGACCATATAAGGATAATCAGATTAATTCTAAAAGACTTCGTGCAAGAAAACAGGCTATGAAGCTTATTTCAGATGCATGGAAATCCGCTGATAAGACAGATAAGAATATCGATGATATGAAACTGGATAAGCTTAACAAGCTGGATGAAATTACAGAACTTAAAGCAAAAGTTTCTGACCTGGAGAATGAAAAAGAAGCATATCGTATTGAATATGGAGTTGAAAAAGATTCCCAGGAACAGAAAGACCTTGAATTATTAGAAAAGTATCAGAATAACAGATATGGTTCGGCTGAGGATACATTTTCAAAGGAAGAGCTTGACCGGTTAAAGGAATTGGAGAATACTCCGCTTACAGAGTATCAGGATAAAGCGCTTAAAATTAATTCATCCCAGATACATTTCAAGGACGAAATAGACCAGAAGCAGCTTAAGATTGCCTGTACAACTTCGTCAATAGCACTTGCCAAGATAGAAAGAGATAAGTCGCAGGAAATGTTAAAAGCTAAAGACTCAGCAGATCAGATAGTAGATGCTGTGGAGGGAGAAGTTAAAGGCTTGCTTGTTGCTGAAGGTAAAGATAATATTGACGAACAGATGGAAGAGAATAAAGAGAAGGCTGAAAAGGCAGATGAAAAGCAGGAAGAGCAGCAGGAGAAAATAGAAGAGAAACGCAAAGAAAGAAAAGAACAGCAGAAAATTATTGAAGGACAGGCAGAGACGGATAAATTAGAAATTAGTGCCGGTATTAGAGACAACGATGTTGACTATGTAACAGAAGCCCAACAGCAGATTGTCAGGATAATGAAAGAAAATAAATTGATTAATGAGGATATCAAGGGAATAGAGATTGATCTTGATTTCTAAATATCATGTTACCTACAAGTAGTCGCATTTTGAGTATTTAGTAGGCAAAAAAATACCTACTGAAGGAGTGTATGAAACTTTTTCTGTAAATTAAATAAAACCATAAAGGTCTTCTATGATAAAATAATAAATCATAGGAGGCCTTTTATTATGGCAAGAA
>CAMEVC010000014.1 GCA_945939115.1 uncultured Eubacterium sp. | reverse complement strand
AGACACACTTTGAAATCCACCAGACTGATTTCTTTCTTGCCCTCATAAGCACCATTCCACCATATCCGTTAATATCCTTAAAAGGATAGTTACCTATAATAAATGCTATCAATATATTAGGCAGTATGTATGCTGTTGGTATCTCTATATTGCGCTGTGTATCCCTTATCCAGTCCATCCCCTTGAATAGCCATAAGACAACATCTGATGATGTGAATGTCCCTGACAAATGCTTTAACTTACACCGCACAAGAAATTCCGCAATAATTACTGCATATACAACTGCAAGCAGCATAAACTTCTTCCACTGATGCACTATTCCATTAATAATATCATATCGTATCTGAAATATAACATTTTTCATATTACTTCAAGAAATCCTTTCTCCTTATGATAAAGGGGGTAATAAGCATCAAAACAATAGACAAAGCCAATGGATAAAGAATATTTGTATATACATTTATCCCCTCATAATATGCCATTGAAAAAGTATAATATCGATACAGATAACCCTTTTTACACAGATTCTCTATAGTCAATATACAGATTGCTGCCATGTATCCCAGCCACGATTTATCTGTGAGCCACCATATATACATAAGAATGGTAGAAGATACATATAATGCTGTGTATATTCCAACAGCATAAGCAATGGTTATTTCCCACAATTCCGGAATATTTGATAACGGTCTCATAACTATTTCATATGCTTTACTATTAGTATCGTTCCAATTACATATTTCCCCTGTCATGAAATAACCTTCAATAAATGTTATAATAGTAATATAAAGTGAGAAAAAAAATGAACTACATACTATGTTTTTCTGTAGACTAATCCATATTGTTCTTACACTCTTCATCCTTATTACTACTGCACTATTAAGTTCATACTTTAGAAGATACAAAATATAAAACAGTACTATTGGCAATATGTATTTCCACAATGCAAATACTGATATTTCCATAATAACATCATACAAGCATGGTGTCCCATATCTTAACATTAATTCAGAATCTGTAAGTCTTTTTACAGTATGTACAGGTATAAGACATGCTATATACAGAATAACGGATAATGTCAGGGTAATCTCTACCGAACCCAATAACTTATTTATCTTCTTCATATCCCTCAATCCCCTTAAAAACTATTGCCTGTCTTACTGGATATGCCTTAAGGCAAAACATAATATCATGCTTTAATACCTTTTCTCTTTTTTCACTTGCTAATATTGCCTCAGACACATTATATCCAATATATATTTCACGTTCTTCTTTCGGTTTAATATAATTATTATCTAATATGCACTCCCCTTGATTTTCGTATCCGGCAGGATATATAACCAAATTAAAATATTGATTAAGATATGCCATATCTATTACTGTATCAGTCTCGTTAAATACCATTATCTTAACAACTATGTGATCAAATTTGCTATTATCATCAGGGAGGTATTTTTCCTTAAACTGCTCTGAAGAACAATATTCTACCCCTAACCCCTTTATTTTAATTCCGTCTTTGTATTCAATATACTGCCCAGTCTCATATAATTCCTCTTTAGGTTTTGGAAATCGTTTATTTATATCAATATATCCCGCTATATACAATATGGACAGTATTATAAACAGTATTATAGTTAAAACAATACATGTTTTTTTTTCGGCAAATTTTTTTATATCAATATGTTTCACGCTTCACTCCCCCTATGAAATAAACAAATATTCCTAACATAATCATTATACTAATATATACAATGTATGACTGTGCACATTTTGGTGATGTTTGCGCTATATTAAAAAGATAAGTTGGTGCCATTTTTTTTACCCATTTTATATGCGAAATCCTTATCATTGCATTAGTAAACTCACATATAATAAATGGTGCAAGAATTACGACAAATCTATTATCAACCAGATTAGAAAAGACCAGTGCCAATGTTGATAATAATCCTCCACATATATACATAAGGGCCAGCATCATAAAAATATATATGTATGGATGTGAATAGAAAATATCAGACCACATCCCATTAGCATTTACTGTAAAAACACCAATTGGCCATACAATCGATGGAAGACAAGCTGTTGTTATAAGAAAATTCACCAATAACGGAAATGTAACTGCGAATCCTCCGGTCACAAATACTGACACATACTTTGCTGTCAGATAATTAATCTTAGATGTTCTTATGTAATAGTTCTTTATTATTCCGCTCTTTATATCTGTAAGATAAGATACAGCATATGGCATCACAGCAAGTATTGGAAATAATCTTACCATCAATGCACCCTCAAAATTTGAACTTCCCGCCTCAACCCAAAACTGAAATGCACTAGCCGGCATACTTACTGCACTATCATATATATAAAAATCTAACGGTCTTTCCGCTACCGGCGATACCACTCTAAAAATATGCTCTATACAAATAACCATTCCTATAAATACTGAAAGCCATAATCCCTTACTTTTAAATGCTCTTTCTATTTCTATTTTTATTATTTGCCCCATAATATGACCTACTTTCCTGCATATTCCACATCAAGCTTAAACACATTGGTTCCCTTAGGAAACATATCCCCTGTGACACTGTAATACATATACAATGATTCAAGTGAGGAACCTTCTGCAACTACATCTTTATATCCGGACTCTCCTTCTTTCCTTACCATTGTATACCCTGTAATAATTTCTTTAGGTACAGCCGAGCCTATAACTATTTCCTTTGTTTCTCCTGCTTGAAGTGTCAAATGATTTTTCGCTACAGGTTCTTCATCAGCCTTATCTATGAATTCAAATCCTTCACTTAATACTTTATATTTGTTTTGTTCTCTATCTATATTAAAAGTTTTAAAACCAGAAGAATTAAACACACTTTTCTTATCAGAGTTATTTGTTATAGATAACTTTACCAATAAAAATATCCTGTCTACTCCTGTTACATCAGGTTTTAAAGTACCATTATTATTAAGCTTTGCATTGTTATCTATATTTTCATACCAATATTTAATATTATCTTCATAAGTCTGATCCATTATCTCTGAAAATTCAGAAATATTATCAACAGCTCTTACCTCCTCGACTATCACTAAATAATCATCCTTCCTGTTTTTTATTTCTGCAGATTCACCTTCATTTACATAAAACACTTCGTTACTAATGGATTGATATGAAAGCGTTATTTTTTTTTCAATATTATTTTGAGAACTTGATTCTATATTAGAAACTTTATTCTGTGAAATGTTTGTCTCATATATATCTGAAACTTTCTGTTCTGTACAACCTGTTAATCCAATAAAGCATACTGATAATATGCACATCAAAAAAAAAGTTTTTCTTATCATAACCACCTCTACATTATTTATTACATAAATGTTATATTCATATGTATTATAAAAAAGCAAAATCAGGCTTTGAAACAATAAATACCATATTATTCCAAAACCTGATTTAAAATATCTAATTATTTATAACCATTATAATTATCCGGACTCCATACGCCACCATATGCTGCAACATTATCTGAATATGCATAAAAATATGCATAATTATGGCTTGTTTTAACCCAGTTGGAATGAAAACGTGTTACACCCTCGCTATATCCATACTCATGGCTACACCTTTCTGCTCCACTTCTACCATAATCATCACATCCAAATACACATGCATAATAACCGCAATCTTCATCGTATGCTTCTATGCACTTCATATATGATGCACTATCATCTTCTTTTTGCCTAACATCTGTCCAATCATCGTTATAGTCAAAGCTAAATTCATAGGCTGTATCTTCCCAATTATTAGCCTTAACTATCCCAAGTGAAGCAGATCCAATACTAACTAGCGCCATTGCGGTTAATATCCCCTTTGTAATAAAACCTTTTAAATCAGTCATATTATTCTCCTTTTTCAATAAAGCATGTTGATAATACCTATATCAACCGTCATTAGTTACACGTTCTCTTCTGTTACTTATCTTTCTTCTTCAGGCTATCAGGCTCTTTAGGCTGATAAGCTGCAAAGAAAGATGCTGAATTAACAGATGCTCTGGCTGTCTTTTTTGCTGCGTCAGCCAGTCCCTTAAGTATCTTCTTCTGCATGGTATCCTCCTGTATACATTCTTATTACTACCATCATAATGTTATATAACAGCGCATACAAAATGCTTCCTGTAACAGCACCAATAAAAACAACTATGCCTACACTAATAATTCCGGATATAATAAGTTCTATCCCATAAACATATTCTTCTTTTTCTTCCTCTTTAGCCACATTCCGTACAACAAAAAAATCAGCTATCCTCGATGATAACGAATGAATCATATACACATCATTCCCTTTCTTTTATACATCGATTATAACTGATTTTTATTACTAAAAAAGCACTTTGGCACGAATGGTAGAAAAACGGCACGAATTGCACTTTTTCTTATTGACAGATAGTATTCAGCTCTGCTTTACACAACAGATAATTATCTCCCTGCTGTTCATAATTAAGTTTGCCTTCATATTTCTCTATTATGTCTCTCACATTCATAAGTCCGAATCCATGTGAACCAGTATCTTCCTTCGTTGTATTCATATCCGGATTATTCTTTAAGACATTTTCCTTTGTTGAATTACCGATTTCTATATACAGCTTCTTTCCCTCTGGTAATATCTGAAGTTGTATGACAGGATTATCACATTTTTCAGATGCTTCTATAGCATTATCACAGAGATTCTCAAGAAGAATGTACATATCCATATCATCAACTCCAGAAATATTACCGAGTACATAACAGCTCATGTCTATACCGCAATCCTTACACTGGTTAAGCTTACGATTCAGAAGATAATTGATTACAATATTATTGCTGACTATTTCAGGGCTGTATGTAGTACTGTGCTCTAAAACATATCTGTCTAATATTTGCTCTGCATATTCATAATTGCCATCATGTATTAACTCTTTCATAAGTATGATTATATTCTTAAACTCATGCCGCTGCTTACTTCCCTGTTTCTGCATATCAAGTATAGTCTCTATATCCTTCTCTTTCTGCTGATATGCACTTATCATAATCTGCTGCTTCAATTTCTGGTCATATATCTTCTGTTCCATCTTAAGCAGAATAAGACTTATAATATTAACAATTATGACTCCTATAACAGCAATATATGTATATAACACATTTATTTCATAGCTTTTATCCGCCCTGTAAACTATGAGGCAACATATAATAACAGACACTGCAGGGATAAAAGTCATAACTATCATATATTTACCATCATTATCTTTCTGTACATTCTTAAATTTTATTACTACACCGAATATAAGTATTAATATTATCTGCACCAGAATTACAGTAATATACCTTCTTGATGTATTAATGGCTACAACATCCAAATAATCTCGTTGTGTAAATAAAGACACAATCCCGCCTCCTAATAAAGATGCCCCCACAAGACTACATAACATCAATATATTATAGAATATCTTTTCAATGGCCGTTCCGCTCAACAACGCAAAACTAAATATTAATGAGAATATCATATATGCATATATTCCCACACTTTCAAAAAACACAACATAATTAGAAATTTCCAGATATATAAAGGTTCCCAGAACTCCAATTATATAATTAACCCGCTCTTTATCTTTCCTTTTGCTGTGAAGGCACTTAATTAGGAACGCTGTCACTATTATGCTTTGACATAAATTTATTAGTGTTTCAAATACCATGTATGTCATACAAACCTTCTCCTTACCTCAGGCAATCTGTCTCTGCTTATATTGTATCTATTTCCATCCTTCATAATAAGACAATCTTTTTCTCTTTTGTCAACATAGTCAGGATTAACCATTACACTTCTTGATATTCTGATAAAATCATAATGCTCCAGTTTATCTTCGTATTCAGATAAAGTTGCTCTGATTTTTATGTCAGAACCAATTTCATGAAACACCACATTATGCATAAATACTTCTACCACAGAAACATTGTTCAGGCTTATAACTTTGCCGTTCTTTATAACAAGCTCTCTTTTTTCATTCCGCAGAAAATCACAGATATTATACATTACTCTTGTAACATCCTGCTCAATATAGTCCTTCCTAATAAATCCCAGCGGTCTGCATACAAATGCATCCAAAACATATACAGAATATGACGTATAATACACAATTCCAGCATTCTTTTTCTTGCTGACAATCCTTCTGGCAATATCAAACCCATTCATATTCCCACATTCGATATCAATAAAAAAAATATCTATCTTATCTTCTGCATATCTATTAAAAAGTTCTTCTCCTGAGTTATATATATAAGTCTCTGCCTTATCAGTTGAACCCATATATTTATCATATTCACTTATTATATAACATTCCAGTCTTTCACAATGTTCTTCCTGGTCATCACATATAGCAAATCTTGTCACATCTATCTCCTGTATCTGTCTGATTTAATATTCTTTACGCTTTATTTTCCTGTTCAACCAGTCTGTCTGCCCCATACATCTTACGAAGCTTCGGTTTCTCTATCTTGCCTGTAGCATTGCGCGGTATCTCTGTAAATATAACCTCTTTCGGACGCTTATATCTTGGAAGATCCATGCAGAAGTTCTCAATTTCTTCTCTGGTACAAGTCATTCCTTCTTTAACCTCTATGATAGCCGCTGTCTTCTCTCCCAGCCTGTGGTCTGGAAGACCTATTACTGCCACATCCTTTACCTTATTGTATCTTCTTATGAAATCCTCTATCTGGACTGGATATATATTCTCTCCTCCACTTACTATGACATCCTTCTTTCTGTCTACAAGGAAATAAAAGCCATCTTCATCCTGCATTGCCATATCCCCTGTGTAGAGCCATCCATCTTTCAGGACTTCCTTAGTTGCCTCTTCGTTTCGATAGTAACAGGTCATGACACCCGGACCCTTGACACATAACTCTCCAACTTCGCCCTGCTTTACTTCATTGTCCGCCTCATCAACTATCTTACATTCCCATCTGTAACCCGGAACACCAATAGCACCTACTTTATGTATGTTCTCAACCCCAAGGTGAACACAACCCGGTCCTGTAGACTCTGAAAGACCATAATTCGTGTCATACTGATGGTTAGGAAAATACTCTTTCCATCTCTTGATAAGTGAAGGTGGAACCGGCTGTGCGCCAATATGCATAAGTCTCCACTGGTCAAGCTTGTAGTCAGACAGCTTAATATCTCCCCTGTCCAGAGCATCAAGAATATCCTGCGCCCAAGGAACTAAAAGCCACACGATTGTACACTGCTCATCTGATATTGCCTTAAGAATAGTCTCCGGCTTAGTTCCCTTAAGAAGAACTGCCTTGCTCCCCGCCACAAGACTTCCCATCCAGTGGAACTTTGCTCCGGTGTGGTACAGCGGCGGTATACATAAAAATGTGTCCTCTCTTCCTGTACTGTGATGCTTCTGTTCCATCTCGGCAGCCTGCGTAAGACTCCTGTGCTTGTGAAGAATAGCCTTCGGAAAGCCTGTCGTTCCCGATGAGAAATATATAGCACCATAATCATCTTCTGTTATAGTCACATCAGGTGCTTTACTTGAGCAGTCTGCAACCAGCTCACGATAACTTTCTGCAAAGCTTGGACAATTATCTCCCACATATATGAGAAGTCTTCCCTTAGAAAGTCTCTCTGCGTTGACCTCGATTCTTCCTATAAACTGTGGCCCAAACACTATCACATCCACCTCAGCAAGCTCAGCGCAGTAAAATATTTCATCTGAATCATATCTGAAGTTAAATGGTACTGCTATTGCACCTGTCTTTAACACTCCGAAATATATCGGAAGCCACTCCAGGCAGTTGTACATAATGATAGCTACCTTATCTCCCTTCTTGATTCCTCTGCCGATAAGCATATTGGCAAATCTGTTAGCTTTCTCATTAAATACACTCCAGGTGATTTCCCTGCGGTATGGAGAGTAGGATGTAGGTTCAATAAGCTCGAACTCCTTCCATGTCATTCTCCTTGTATCCTTCTCGTCAGGATTAAGTTCTACCAAAGCCACCTCGTCTGGAAATTCTCTGGCATTTCGTTCCAAATATTCAATTACTGGCATCTTAACGTTTCCTTCCCTGCTGCCCCCGACAGCATACATTTTCATTAAGATATATCATACTATATTATGTATAAAAAATCTAGGATACTACCCTTGTTTCAGAAACTTAAGTTTCCTAAACTCCCTCTTTAATTACGCTCTCAAAAATGTTATGATTTATCTATAAAGTGTTTGGAAAGGGGTAGATTTATGGCATTACATGTAATGGATGAGGCGAACCGCTGTCTTCAATGCAAGGTTCCACAGTGTCAGAAGGGTTGTCCTATTAATACCAACATCCCAATGGCTATTCGTCTTCTTAAGGAGAACAAGCTGAACGAAGCAGGTAAAATGCTTTTTGAGAATAATCCTCTCACCACCGTGTGCAGTCTTATCTGTAACCACGAGAATCAGTGTGAAGGACATTGTGTTCTTGGCAAGAAGGGGGCTCCCGTACATTTTTCAACTATTGAGAATTATATTTCAAGTACATATGCTAACCAGATGACAGAAGGCCCTAAGCCTTCTAATGGCATGAGAGTTGCCATTATAGGTTCCGGTCCCGCAGGTATTACAATCGCTATTATTCTTGCAAGGTATGGATATCAGGTAACCATATTTGAAGGCAAGGACAAGATTGGCGGCGTTTTAAGATATGGTATTCCTGAGTTCAGACTTCCGAAGGGTGTTCTTGATGACATTGAGTACAGACATCTGACACTCAAAGGTATTAAGATCAGGCCTAATACAACCATTGGCGGTGCAATCGGAATTGATGATTTATTCCGTGACGGATATAAGTCAATATTCATCGGCACAGGTGTCTGGAAGCCTAATTCTCTCCACATCAAAGGAGAGACCTTTGGAAATGTTCACTTCGGCATCAACTATCTTAACAATCCTGACAGTTATAATCTGGGCGAGACCGTTATTGTTATCGGAGCCGGCAACGCTGCTATGGATGTTGCAAGAACAGCTAAGAGAAAGGGCTCACGCAATGTAATATGCTTCTCTATAACTAAAGAGGTTGCCGCAAGCCAGTATGAATTCAGCTATGCTCAGCTTGAGGGAATTACATTTGAATATAACAAGCGCCCTGTTGAGATTAAGGATAACGGTGTTATATTCCGTGATATTATTGAGAACGAAGATGGAACCTTTACTGATATCGACGGTTCTGACAAGCTGTATCACTCTGACAGCGTCATTATATCTATAAGTCAGGGGCCTCAGAACAGAATAGTTAACACAACTACAGGTCTTAAGGCTACTGCCAGAGGTCTTCTCGAAGCTGATGAAACCGGTCATACAAGCCGTCCGGGAATATTTGCCTCAGGAGATGTTGTCAATGGTGCAAGGACTGTGGTTGAAGCTGTGGCTCACAGCAAGATTGTGGCAGAGTCTATGCATCAGTATATGCAGTCTCTACCTAAAGACGAAGAATAAGCATTAATACAATACAGGAGACAGCCATGTTACATCATGACTGCCTCCTGTATTATTTATGTAAAACCATATCAGCTATATACCATCTGCCGCTTCGCTTCACAAATATGTATTCTATATGGGTCGGATATTCCTGAACATTGCCATTGTCATATGTTACCTTCTCATTGAAAGAAATCTCACATGAAAAGCAATCCTTAGTATAGGACTGGTAATTAAATACCTTCATATCTGAGAACTCAGGTTCCTTACTTACCTCAAGCCATCTGTTGGTTGATGATATCTTGGACAGATAGGAATACGCATAAGAACCTGGCAGAATATATGAGGACAGCTTTGAAAACCCTTCATAATTAACTACATATCTGCCATATATCTTCGTTATATCTATTATCCTGCTCTCCTGTTCTGATATAAGCTTCTTATCAGCTTCAAACCCATATACATATTGGTTATCTGAACTGCTGATTAGTTCAAGTTCATTGTCATATACAGGTCCTTTAGCATTAATACTGTGTTCACAATATACAGAGTCTACTATATATGTTGTTGTCTGCGGCATTTTAATGTACTTGGCTACATTGCTAAGTACTTCTGCATCCTTTGTCTCCACTGCATATTCGCTGCCTAATATATTTCCGTCAATCATCACCTTTGAATTCTCAGGAACAACTATCGTATATGACTCTCCCATACATTTAAGCCCGCTGATGCCGTCTAACACCCATTTTTTCTTCTTGTTATCCTGTTGACGTGTGAAATATACGACTAAATCTGTCTTCTTCCCATCTTTCTTTAACTGGTATGCAGGTCTTTCATTAGTGTATTCACCTGATTTCTTAGTAAATGTCCATTCTCCTTCAGCAAATGTATCTTTAGTATAATCCTTAACTGCCTGCTCTAATACAGCTTCTCCCTCAAAGGCTGTCTCATTAGTCTCGACATATTTAATAAACTCATCCGTATCCTGTGATTCAATTTGGGAAATCACATTACTAATTGCATACTCAGGTCTGGACTGTTCATACTCCTTAAGAGATGACCATAGCATAGTCCATACAACAACAAAGCCAACCAGAACTAATGTAACTATTATTATATATATTTTCCAGAATAATGGAATCTTCTTAATCTTACCTATCATTGTCTCTCCATGAAAATATGGCCCTTTATACTCATTTATTTAACTATAATTGTAGTTGGCAAATCTCTTGGGCCGTACATTGATGCACAACTGTTAATATATTCTCCATTATAATACATAAGAGATGATGAACCTCCATCCAGATTGGCTGCATTGACAGCCCCATACTCCAGCATCAGGTCAATAATATCCGAATAACTTGCACCGAGGCTGTTCACCTGTCGTCCATCTATAACCATAAGAAGAATAGAACCATCCTCCCTCTGACCAATCGCAGTTCTCGGATTAAGACCGCTTCCGCTTCCGTTAACCTCCACTGCTTCACCGTTAACTATAAGTACCGGGCCAAAGCTGACAGCATCTCTTACACCCCTGTCAATAGCACTCTGTGCTGTCATATCGCCAACTACTAATACATTATTGTTATCTATTCCTATAACACCGTATGTTGTTCCCAGAGAACCCCACTTTAACTGGCCTTCTGATATTACGAGTCCGTCCGGTTCACCTCCTGAACCTACACCTCCGGCATCATAGAAGCCTCCCGCATTAGTTGCTGCAACCGCTCCATATGCCTCTGCTATCTCTGCAACTTTCTTACCCTTACAGTCTCTTCCATACTCGCCGCTTGTCCCAACCATTACTCTCGAAGGGTCTCTTACTATCAATAATTTACCTCTGAATGTATCCTTCTCTATCTCAATCAGCTCCAGTGATGCCTTTTCTTCTTCTGATAATTCAGATGTATCAGATATCAATGAAGAATCCGTTACCTCATCTGTCTTCTGTACTGAATTGAGCGCTCTCATCTGTGCAATCTCTTCATCTGAAAAAAACAGCGTCACAAGAATTCCTCCTGCACTTGACTCAAGTGCGGAATTAACAAACAGATTGCGTGCTGCCTTAGAAGGCCCAAATTCTAAAATATGCACCACTCCCAACAGCCCGACAAGAAGCAGAACAACTGTTGTCAGAAGACATACTCCCACTCTGCCTAATATCTTCAGCACTCTTTTTTTCTTACTATGCTCTACATACTCTTGTTCTAATAATTCAATTCCCTCTTCCTGCATACTTTTTATTCCTTTCGTATAAGGTAAAGGGAATTTTAACACAAAAAAAGGCCAAAGTAAATTACTTTGACCCTTTTATAGACATTTCATATTGTTGTTAATTCTTAAGCATATCACCTAATACTTCTCTAGCCTTATCTAATGAATCCATATGAATATATATATCACATTTTGTATTCTTATTATTCTTGAGAAACTTGAAAAATCCTGTATGGAAATTCCACTTCTCAAAATATGATATATTGTTCCTTCTAAGTATTCTCTCTATCTTTCTGCTATCTTCCAGTGTTACATCAGAACACAATAAACGTTCATTAGTCCCAATCTCTGACATATGCACCTCTTATGCAATTGTATATATCCAGCCCTTAGGTGGCTCAATCTTACCCATCTGGATTCCTGTTAATGTATCATAGAGTTTCTGGATTGTAGGACCCATCTTCTCCATTCCGCTTGGGAAGCAGATTTCTTTACCATGATCGACAATCTTGCCAACCGGAGAGATAACCGCTGCTGTACCACAAAGACCACACTCTGCGAAATCCTTTACTTCATCAAAGAAGACTTCTCTCTCTTCAACCTCTAATCCAAGATACTCCTTAGCAACGTACTCCAATGAACGGCGTGTAATAGAAGGAAGGATTGAATTAGACTTTGGAGTTACAAACTTGCCATCTTTAGTAATAAAGATAAAGTTAGCCCCACCAGTCTCTTCTACCTTAGTTCTTGTAGCTGCATCAAGGTACATATTCTCAGAAAATCCTTCTTCGTGCGCTGTTACAATAGCATGCAGACTCATTGCGTAATTAAGACCTGCCTTAATATGACCTGTTCCGTGTGGTGCTGCTCTGTCATAATCTGAAACCTTGATAACGATTGGCTTAGCGCCTCCCTTAAAGTATGGTCCTACCGGTGTTGTAAATACTCTGAACTGATACTCATCGGCAGGTTTAACTCCAATAACCGGATTGCTTCCAAACATATATGGACGAACATAAAGTGTTGCACCTGAACCAAAAGGTGGAACCCATGCTGCATTAGCTTCAACTGTCTTAGCAACTGCCTCTACCCACTTATCCTCAGGGAATACCGGCATCTCAAGTCTCTCACATGAGTCTTTCATTCTTGCTGCATTCATATCTGGTCGGAACATAACAATGTGACCATCCTCTGTTGTATACGCCTTAAGACCTTCAAAACATGTCTGGGCATACTGAAGAACTCCTGCACACTCGCTGATAACAACCTTGTCATCATCTGTAAGTGTTCCGTTATCCCATGCGCCATCCTTATAGTTGGCAACAAATCTCTTGTCAGTCTTAACATATCCAAAGCCAAGGCTTGACCAATCAATATTCTTCTTTTCTACCATTGTTAACTACTTCCTTTCATCTAGAAATGCTGATGTAAAATAAAATTGTTTTACATTGATTTGAACACATTTTACGCTCTTAAAAATGTCATGTCAACATTTCATTTACTCATCTCCGGTAATTTGTGTGTAATACCTGGCGTAGTCAGTTCTCTCCTCCTTAGTGAAAGCAATTGCAGTTCTCGGATGCTGGTTTGTCTGGCCTGTAAGCATGTACTGCACATCACATCCCCATACCAGACCGGATTTCTTCAGTGGAACCATGTGTTTCTCAATAAACTTAAGCACTGGCACAATATTAAACTTAGGATTTCTTAAGAATCCTAACAGAAGCTCTGAATAACAGTTTCCTGCTCCTCTTCCCATTCCGCTTACTGTTGCATCAAGAAGGCTCACACCGATTGAGCATGCCTCAATTGTGTTGGCAAATGCAAGCTGCTGGTTGTTATGTGCGTGTATGCCCACACTCTTTCCATACTTCTCAGCAATCTTGATATATTTATCAGCAAGACGTCTTACCTGTTCAGGATATAATGAACCGTAACTGTCTACCAGATATATATATCCCGCCTTGCTCTGTGATGCAAGAAGCTCTAAAGCAAGGTCTAACTCATTCTCCCCTGCAGTAGATATTGCCATAATATTAACTGTAACCTCATACCCCATATCAGCACAGTAGTTAACCATCTCGATTGCCGCCGGTATTGTATTGATGTAGGTTGCAACTCTTATCATATCAACAACTGACTCTGACTTAGGTGGAATATCTCTCTTCATATTAGTTCTTCCGACATCAGCCATTACTGAAATCTTAAGCTCTGTGTCATTGTCTCCAACAATATCCCTGATATCTTCTTCCTTACAGAACTTCCACTTTCCGAATTCCTTTTCATCAAATATATCCTTGTCAGCCTTATATCCAAATTCCATATAGTCAATGCCTGCTGCCACATTTGCCTCATAAAGATCCCTTACGAATTCATCTGTAAATTCAAAATTATTTACAAGACCTCCATCTCTTAATGTACAGTCCATAACCTTTATATCCGGTCTGTATGAAGTCAAATTACCCCTGTTTTCTGCCATAACCTGTTTCCTCCTGAAAATGTTTCGCTTTAAACCGTTACGCTTTAAAGCGCTAAACTGTTATGAATTATAACACACTCATTTTCAATGTCAACATTTATTTTACCGGAAGTTTTTCCAGCGAAACATCCATCAGTGCATTTAGTCCTTTAAGATATTCCCTGGCATTAGTGAATTTTTTCTTCGTTACTGTCCATATAAGTGCAGGGTTAGCATCCATCCTCATCTGCAGTGCGCCGCCATAATCGTCAATCATCTTTTTAAGCGCATCCGGATTAAGCTCTGCCTTAGGATATACTGTCATCACAGTTCTCCAGACTGCACCGTTATCTGTACTTCTCACACCACCCTTTATCTCTATAAATCCAAGCTTATGCGCTTTGGACTTAATCAGTGCAATCATAAGAAGATTATCTGCACAGGACGGAACACTTCCGTATCTGTCCGACAGTTCATCCTTCATATCATTTAGTTCATCCATGCTCTCAAGTGCCGCAATTCTCTTATATATATCAAGCTTCTGATACTCACTTTTAATATATGTCGCAGGAATATAAGCATCTACATCCACATCTATTGTTGTTTCAAATTCATATTCAGTCTTAATACCCTTTAAGTTATTAACTGCCTGATTAAGCATTTTGCAGTAAAGGTCGTATCCTACGGCTGCCATGTGGCCATGCTGGCTGTTTCCAAGCACATTTCCCGCTCCCCTTATCTCCAGATCCTTCATTGCGATCTTAAATCCTGAACCAAAGTCTGCGAACTCTCTTATGGCACTGAGTCTCTTCTCTGCCACCTCAGTCAGCACTTTATCTCTTCTGTACAGCAGAAATGCATAGGCTGTCCGGGAGCTTCTTCCTACTCGTCCGCGAAGCTGATATAGCTGCGAAAGTCCGAATCTGTCTGCATCCTCAATAATCATTGTATTACAGTTTGAAATATCCATGCCTGTTTCGATTATTGTTGTAGACACTAGTACATCTATCTCTCTATTAACAAAGTCGCACATAATCCTCTCCAGCTGTCGTTTGTCCATCTGACCGTGAGCGTAAGCAACCACGGCATCCGGAACAAGCTCCTGTATGTGTGCTGCTGCTTCATCTATACTTCTGACACGGTTATACACATAATACACCTGTCCATTTCTTGCCAGCTCCCTTGTTATAGCCTCCCTTATCATCTCATCATTATGTTCAGTCACAAATGTCTGTATCGGTACCCTGTCCACAGGTGGCTCCTCCAGCACACTCATGTCCCTGATTCCGGCAAGGCTCATATGAAGCGTTCTTGGTATCGGCGTTGCACTGAGTGTAAGAACATCCACATTATTCTTGAGTTTCTTAATCTTCTCCTTGTGTGTAACCCCAAACCGCTGTTCCTCATCGATAATAAGAAGTCCGAGATCCTTAAAAAAGACATCCTTTGACAGAAGTCTGTGTGTACCTATAACTATATCAACCATGCCCTTCTTGAGACCACTCACAGTCTCCTTATTCTGGGCAGATGTCCTGAAGCTCGACAACTGGGCAACTGTTACGGGGAAGTCCTTCATTCTCTGTTCAAATGTAGTGAAATGCTGACTGGCAAGTACCGTAGTCGGCACAAGGTATGCAACCTGCTTTCCCTCCTGGACAGCCTTAAAAGCCGCCCTTATTGCCACCTCCGTCTTTCCGTAGCCCACATCACCACATATCAGTCTGTCCATTACTTTATGGCTTTCCATGTCTTTTTTCGTATCATCAATGGCTGCCAACTGATCCGCTGTTTCCTCATAAGGGAACATTTCCTCAAATTCCTGCTGCCATACTGTATCCGGGCCATACTGATAACCTTCTATTCGCTGTCTTGTAGCGTACAGTTCAACAAGGTCTTTCGCCACTTCCTCAACAGCAGAATGGACTTTGGATTTCGTTCTTCCCCATTCCTGTCCACCGAGTTTATTAAGCTTCGGCTTCTTTTCAATATCTGAACCGGCAAACTTCTGCAAGCGGTCAAGCTGCGTTGCAAGCACATACAGATTGCTGTTATCCGCATAAGCAATCTTAATATAATCCTTCTCAACGCCCTCGACAGTAATCTTTTCGATACCCTTATACTCACCTATTCCGTAGTTCTCATGAACCACGTAATCGCCAATATTAAGCTCATTAAAGCCTGCTATTCGTTTTCCGTCGTATTCTTTTTTCTTTACACGTTTCCGTTTCTTCTCAGTAAATATATCGTTCTCTGCAATACATACAAAGGACTGCAGCGGATACTCAAATCCCCTGTGAAGGCTTCCATAAGTAACCATAACAAGACCTCTGCCATAGGACTTACTGCTGTCCTCTGTATAGAAACTCTCTATCCCCAGCTTTCCCAAATCTTCCACAATTCGGTTAGCTCTCGTTCTTGAACTGCACACTAACAGCACAGCATAACGGTTTCTCTTATATTTGCTTATATCATCTGCCAGATATTCAAAGCTGTTATTATATGAACTTATACTTCTGGCTTCAATATGCATTGAATAATCCACTCCAAAGAATTCGGGATTATAATCCAGAGTCGTTAGCAGAAGCTGCTTGTGTCCATTCATGGAGAGTACTGCTTCTTCAATATTCATAAACATATGTGTCTGGCTAGGAAGAACATATCCTCCTGCAAGTCTGTTCTTCATACTCTCGCTGTACTCGTAGAAAGTCATGTCGCTATGTTCCTTTAACCTGGCAGGCTCATCCACGACAATAAGAGTATCTCCCTTTGGAAAATACTCTGCAAAACTGCTGATTCTTTCAGCAAATGTATATATGAATTTACTGTAATCCCGTGTCCTTGAAGCATCATCAAACATTCTTCTAAGATGATTTCCCGCCTCTATCTGTTCCGGTGTCCGCTTCTTTTTGTCAATGCCAAACAGCAAAAGCTGTTCCTCAGTTTCATGTCTGATTTTTTCAATTCCCTTTTCTATTTCATCTTCTGTAAACAGATATTCTGTAGCCGGAAATATTGTATAACTCTTATAATTCTCAATTGACCTCTGGCTCTCCACATCAAATGCCCTGATTGAATCCACCTCATCATCCCAGAGTTCAATTCTTACAGGAGCCTCGTCCGTATAGGAAAAAATATCTATTATACCGCCCCTTATGGCAAACTGTCCTCTTGCCTCTACCATTCCGAAGCGTTCAAACCCCATATCCGTAAGATTCTTTGACAATTCATCCACATCAACAATAGCGCCTGTCTTAAGCTCAATCATCGCTCTTTTATATCTGTCTATTGGAACGAGAATATCTGATATACCATCTATCGTTGTGACAATTGTCAGCGGTTCTTCCTTTGCTTCTGTCTTATCTTCCTCTGTTCTCCTCTTATCTTCCCCTGTGTCACTTATGTCCGATTTGTTCAATTTATCAATTATTGCAGCCACACAACGTATTCTCTCTCCGGCTATCTGCCGTCCTTGAATGTCTGCATTGTAGAATATTACATCCTTAGCTGGATAATACATCACATCTTTGTTAAAGAACTTTGCATCCTCAGCTATGCTCCTTGCCTTACCTTCATCACTTGTCACAATAAGCTGGAACTTATAATCCTTTGCTATGGCACTTGAAAAATGTATCCTCTGCGTATCAATACATCCACTCACCATGACTGTTCTTCCGCCTGACTTTGCCAGTTCTTTATTCAATTGTTCGACTCCGGCCATATTCTGTACCGACTCATATATTGCCTTCATATCAACCTCTTGCACAAACTATCCGTTATACCGGTTCATTCCACTCTCAATTCCCTCTGTAAGAATACATTCTACTGCTTCACAGGCGCGCTTATTGGCTGCTCTCAATGTCTCATACTCCTCTGTAGGGAACTTTCCCAATACCCAGTCTGCAAGGTCCCAGCCCTTTGGCTTGTCCCCCACACCGAACTTGATACGTTTAAAATTATCATTTCCCATATGGGCAATGATACTCTTGATACCATTATGTCCTCCTGCACTGCCCTTTGCCCGCAGTCGCAGCTTCCCCACATCCAGACTTATATCATCAAAGATAACAAGCAAATCATCTATATCACATTTGTAATAGTCCATAACCTCTCTTATACACTCACCTGAATTATTCATATATGTCATGGGCTTCACAAGAATTACCTTCTGACCGGCTATTACTCCCTTTCCGATAAGTCCCTTATGCCTTGCTGTGTCCACACTTATATTATATTGGTCTGCCAGTTCATCTATTACCGAAAAACCTGCATTATGTCTTGTTCCCATATATTCTTTTCCCGGATTACCAAGTCCTGCGATTATATACATATGTCCCTCCTTGTTTTCCAAAGGAAAATCCGAGCCCCCTGCGAGGAGAGGGACAGACCTCCTTGTTTTCTTATATATTATCATCGCTCGCGCAAATAAGCCAGTCCGCATTCACAGACTGGCTTATAAAACATTTCATGTATTAGACTGCCGTTATTCTATAACATCTTCGGCTTTTTCATAGGCATCCAGAACAAGCTTCTGCAGCTTATCTCTTGTCTCTGTGTTAATAGGATGGGCAATGTCACGATACTCTCCATCAGATGACTTTCTACTTGGCATTGCGATAAACAAGCCTTTTTCTCCCTCAATTACCTTAATATCATGTACAACAAACTCGTCATCAATTGTAATTGAAACAACTGCTCTCATCTTGCCCTCTTTAGCAATCTTTCTTACCCTTACATCTGTTATATTCATTATGCACCCCTTCTAAGACCATACTCCACGGTCTATTAAACTTTAGTCAAAATACCCTTCAGTCCACATAACCTCTAATAATACATTGGACTGTTCTCTACTACTATATTAATGCCATTCTCGCCAACATATCTTGAATTAGCCTTAATTGTACTGTTGCTTTCAACAATGCAGTTCTCAATATACGCATTGTCACCAATGTAGGCATTATTAAGAATAATCGAATTCTTAATTACACTGTTATTGCCCACATATATTTTCTTAAACAGTACAGAATTCTCAACTGTACCGTTGATGATACATCCGCTTGAAACAAGGCTGTTTCTTACATTAGCGCCAAAGTTATACTTAGCCGGCGGAAGATCTTCAACCTTAGAATATACATCCGGATACTGCTTGAAGAAGTAATCCCTTACATCCTTATTGAGGAAATCCATATTAGTCTTATAGTAAGCATCTACTGTTGATATATTACTCCAGTATGAATCGAGCTTATAACCATATATCTTCTTGATATTCTTATATCTGACAAGAATATCTCTTACAAACTCATGCCTGTCTTCCTCTGCTGCCTTCTCAAGAAGTTCAATGAGAAGACGCCTTCTGATAACATATATACCTGTGGAAACAGTTGAAAGATTAGTCTCTAATGGTTTCTCATCAATATCAGTGATTCTTCCCTCCTCTGTCATGGCAACAACTCCATAACGTCCAATATCTGAGCGGTCTTCCAGCTTCTTCACAACAACTGTTATGTCTGCTTTCTTCTCAATATGATACTGAAGAACCTTGTTATAATCCAGCTTATAAACTCCATCTCCAGATGCTATTACAACATATGGCTCATGGCTCTGCTTTAAGAAATGAATATTCTGATACAACGAATCTGCTGTACCTCTATACCAGTTACTGCTCTCTGCTGTTATTGTTGGAGTGAATACGAATAATCCTCCCTGCTTTCTTCCAAAATCCCACCACTTTGATGAGCTTAAATGCTCATTGAGTGATCTGGCGTTGTACTGTGTAATAACAGCAACCCTCTGTATTCTTGAATTAGTCATATTGCTTAATGCAAAATCGATGGCGCGATAACTTCCTGCAATCGGCATAGCTGCAATGGCTCTCTTATTAGAAAGCTCACGCATCATTCTGTTATTTCCGCCAGCTAATATAATACCTATTGCTTTCATTAATTATCACCTGCCTTAATTATAATGCCTCCGCTTGGTAACTGACCATTAGGATAATCCTGTAATGTTGTCTCTCCTGATATGGCTGTGTTCTTACCGACCTTAATATTATCAGGAATCACTGAACACTCACCAATTGTAACAAGTCCTGAATTGTATATCTTAGGTAACTTCACATTCTCAGCTTCTTCACCAACCCCAAGCTCAACTCCTGAACCTATAGTAACATCTTCAGCAATAATTGACTTAGTAACGTTAGTGTTCTTTCCGATATATGAGTTATTCATTATGATTGAATCACGTACGACAGCTCCCTCTTCAATAACAACACCCGAACCTATAACGGAATTGAATACTCTTCCGTATACCTCTGTTCCGTCTCCTATTATGCTCTTCTCAATGTAAGCATCCTTAGCTATGTACTGTGGTGGGATAGTATCTGTCTTAGTATATATCTTCCAGAACTCCTCATATAGATTAAATACAGGAATAATATCTATAAGTTCCATATTGGCTTCCCAATATGAGCTTAATGTACCGACATCCTTCCAGTATCCGTTATACTCATACGCAAATATCCTCTTATTATTATTGAAACAGTACGGAATTACGTGCTTTCCAAAATCACACTCCTGCTGATTCTTGAGTTTAATAAGAGCATCCTTAAGAACCTTCCAGCTAAAAATGTAAATACCCATAGATGCCAGATTACTCTTAGGATGTTCCGGCTTCTCTTCAAATTCAGTAATCTTGTTATCAGAATCTGTTACAACTACGCCGAATCTGCTTGCTTCCTCCATTGGCACAGGCATGGCAGCTATTGTAATATCTGCATTGTTGGCCTTATGATAATCAAGCATAATCTTATAATCCATCTTATAGATATGGTCACCTGAAAGAATAAGCACGTACTCAGGATTATACTGCTCCATATACTCAAGATTCTGATAAATGGCATTAGCTGTACCTGTATACCATTCACTGTTCTGACTCTTTTCGTAAGGCGGGAGAACTGATACTCCTCCTACATTACGGTCAAGATCCCAAGGAATACCAATTCCTATGTGTGTATTAAGACGGAGCGGCTGATACTGAGTCAGAACACCTACTGTATCGATTCCCGAATTAATACAGTTACTGAGTGGAAAGTCAATTATTCTGTACTTTCCACCAAATGCTACTGCCGGCTTAGCCACCTTAGATGTAAGCACACCAAGTCTGCTTCCCTGGCCTCCGGCTAACAGCATCGCAATCATTTCTTTTTTAATCATGCTATCACCTCTGATGTTAAATTTTTACTGCTTTTATGATGGTTAAATTATATCATATATTTATAATTAAGTAAAAAAGTTTTTAAAGATTTTTCGGACTTTCGTATAATTTTTTTCATCATTATTTTTCAAAAAACACCATATAATAAAGAAAGGTTTGAAAAATAAACAGATAAGTCATACAATATACTAAACACTAAATTGAAGGAAGGATAATATCATGTACAAGATTGATTTCAACAACCCTATCCATGTTCACTTCATTGGAATAGGTGGTATTAGTATGAGTGGACTTGCCAAGATTCTTTTGTCAAAAGGATTCACTGTCTCAGGCTCTGATTCCAACTCATCAGCTCTTACCGATGAACTTAAGAGTGATGGATGTCTGATTTCCATTCCACAGAGTGCCGGTAACATAACTAATAATATAGATCTTGTTGTATATACAGCAGCAATTCACCCGGATAATCCGGAGCTTGTAACAGCCAGCAACGCGGGAATCCCTATGCTTACCCGTGCCGAACTTCTTGGCCAGATAATGACAACTTATAACAACGCAATCAACATTGCCGGCACTCACGGTAAAACAACTACCACATCCATGATTTCAGAGATTCTGCTCTGTGCAGAAATGAATCCTACCATCTCAGTCGGAGGTATATTAAACAGCATAGGCGGCAACACCAGAGTCGGTGGCTCTGAATATTTTGTTGCAGAAGCCTGTGAATATACCAACAGCTTTTTATCATTTAACCCAACCATGAATATCATTCTCAACATCAAGGAAGACCATCTGGACTTCTTTAAAGATATTGATGATATACGCCATTCATTTAAGCTCTTTACAGAAAAGCTGCCTTCTGATGGAACTCTTATTATCAATACAGACATTGACGATTATGAATATTTCTATAAGGATACTGACTGTGAGGTTATCACATATGGGTCAGACCCCGCTAAGAGTATGTACAGTGCTGCTGACATCTCTTACGATGAATTAGGCAGATGCACTTATTCCCTGCTTTTAAACGGCGTGAAGTCTGATACTATAACACTCGGTGTTCCTGGCATTCACAATGTATATAACTCTCTGAGTGCTATTGCTGCCGCAAGAAAGTTTTCTATTGATATGGCTCATATCAAAGCCGGTCTTGCCAGCTTTAAAGGTACTAACCGCCGGTTTGAGAAGAAGGGGACATTCAATAACATTACTATTATTGATGACTATGCACACCATCCTGATGAAATCCGTGCAACTCTCGATTCGGCTGCCCATTATCCACATAATCATGTCTGGGTTGTATTTCAGCCTCATACATACTCCCGTACCAAGCTTTTGCTCGACCAGTTTGCTGATGCGCTAAGTCTGGCTGACAGAGTAGTTCTCGCCAAGATATACGCAGCCAGAGAAACAGATACGCTTGGAATCAGTTCTGCTGACCTGTGTGACAAAATCAAAGCTCTTGGTAAAGATTGTGTATATATTGACAATTTTGACGACATTGAAAAATTTTTATTAAAAAATTGTATCAACGGTGACTTGTTAATAACTATGGGCGCCGGAGATATTTATAAAGTTGGTGAGGACTTGTTAAAATAGTCGCTTTCCCACACTTTTGAAATTTTTCAACACAGTTTTCCACATTATCCACATTTTTTGTTCGACAATTGGCGAAGAATAGATGTGGATAATTTTATAATAAATGTTGATTTTTAAATGTATATTTTATGCGGTTTTCTTAGGAATATTTTTTATTTATCCACATTTTCCACATTGTCCACAAACCTCCTTTCCGCGCCTGGTGCGCTTTGCATTTATTTTTTTCAGTGGTATAATCTGCTCATAACTTTGTTGGGGGATTTATACCATGAATAATCTGAATTTATTTTCAGAGACTGCCTCTGGTTATACTGCAGTTTCTGATATTTTTATAGACCAGTATGTTCCTTCTGCTAATGGAGATTTTGTTAAAGTCTATCTTTATCTGTTACATCTTCTCGCTCGAAGAAAGGATAACTTAAGCATTTCTTCTCTTGCTGATACTTTTAACCAGACAGAGAACGATGTTATGCGTGCCTTAAGATACTGGGACAAGTTGGGTCTTGTAGTTCTTTCCTATGATGATAACAAGGAATTGTGCGGTATCACTTTTAAGGAACTTAAGCCTGGCAACGAACCATGTCCTGATAACACAGATGATACCGGACATCGTGACAATGTGTTTACTGAGGTTGAGGATAATTATTCCTCTCAGCGGGATGTTGCCGGATATACATCCAATTCCGGCAGACCTTCCAATGTTCTTTCAATGGACAGGCATGCTGCAGGTACTTCACACAACACTGAACCATCTAAGATATCTGCTTCTCCGGATAAGCTTAACGAGCTCTCATCTAATGATGATTTCTCTATGCTTCTTTTCGTTGTACAGACCTATCTTGGAAAGACTTTATCTGCGGCAGAGACTAATGCGATAGTTTATTTTTATGATACTCTTCATTTCCCTGCAGACCTTATTGAATATCTCATTGAGTACTGTGTTTCCAAGGGTAAGACTTCTATCAGATATATCGAGAAGATTGCTCTTTCGTGGGCTGAAGAAGGTATTAATACTGTTGAGGCAGCCAAGGATGAAGTATCTAACCATAACGAGACTGTGTACGGTGTAATGCGTGCATTTGGCCTTAGTAACAGAGAACCGGGACAGACAGAGAAACAACTTATATCCAAGTGGACTGATGTTTTCTGTTTTGACACAGATATGATTATTGAAGCCTGCAACAGAACTATGAAAGCAACACACCAGCCAAGTTTTGAATACGCTGATTCAATTCTAACCAAGTGGAACTCAGCTAATATAAGAAATTCTGACGATGTCAGGAAAGCTGACGCGGAATTTGAAGCCGGTAAATCTTCTAAGAATTCCAAGAGCGGTACGGTTATCAAACAGAGTGCCAACCGCTTCAACAATTACCAGCAACGTCCTAAGAAGCCAGACGACTGGTATAACTCTTTACTGAGTAACAATAATTAGTTTTAAGGAGACTGCCATGTCATTGACCAACACTCAATACGCTTCTATCATGAGACAATATGACGATATCAGAGCTGCTAACAGGCATCTACAGAATGAACGATACAATGAAGTCACTGCTATATGTCCCGATATTGCAGATATTGATTTGGCAATTATAGACCTGTCCATGAAAACTGCCAGAGCACGCATAGAATCAGATTCATCTGCCACGAATACTGATGAACTTTCATCCAACCTTAAGTCACTTAACAACAGAAAAGCGGCTGCCCTGGCTTCAGTTGGTAAGCCTGCGGATTATCTTGATGATATATATACCTGTCCATACTGCAAAGATTCCGGGTATGTTGACGGACACAGATGCATATGTTTTAAGAAAAAGGCAATTGACCTGATATATAAGGATTCTAATCTCAAGAATATAACCGATAACGAGAATTTTGATACATTCTCTTTTGACTGGTATAACAATACGGATGTTGACCCAGCCACAGGACTCACACCATATAATAATATGCAGAAGGTACTTAATGTATGTCATGAATTCGTTGACAATTTTGACTCCAGTTTTTCTAATCTTCTGTTTATCGGACAGACAGGTGTAGGCAAAACTTTCCTCTCCAACTGCATTGCCAAAGCGCTGATGGAATCATGCCACAGCATAATATATCTGACTGCAGGAGAATTTTTTGACTCCTTTAAGAGTGATGAGTATAAGAGTTTTGGAAGTTCTAAGTTTGACACTTCATTTTTTATTGAGTGCGACCTTCTTATTATAGATGACCTTGGAACAGAGAGGACTTCTGACTATAGCTTTTCTAATCTGTTTACGGTTATCAATGAGCGGCTGTTGAGGAGAAAAAGTGTTATTATCTCTTCTAATCTGAGTATGCCTGACATCGAAACCCGATATTCTCAGAGAGTTTTTTCAAGAATTGTAAGTGCTTATTCTATTCTGAGAATTTTTGGGGATGATATTAGATGTATGAAGAAGCTTTCCCCTGTTAAGAAAGCTTAACTATTATTTATGTGAAATATATCATTGACTTATTTATAATCAATGATTATATTTTTATATGGATTTTTTATTATTATACTAATGGAGGATTATTTATTATGCCACGTGATGAGCGACACACTGAAACTATTCCTTATGGAACACTGGGTATCATCCCATTATCAAGTTGTACCAAGATGGGAAATAAGGTTGACAATTATCTTGTAAAATGGAGAGAGCAGCGTCAGAACGAGAATACTTCTACTCTTAATTTTGCCGGATATAAAAGAGACAGTTATATTGTCAACGCCAAAACTCCTAGATTCGGATCTGGTGAGGGAAAAGGTGTTCTTGTAGATTCTGTTCGTGGTCATGACTTATATATTATGGTTGATGTCTGCAATTACAGCCTTGAGTATACTGTTTGCGGCTTCAAGAATCACATGTCTCCTGATGATCATTATGCTGATCTAAAGAGAGTTATTGCTGCTGCTGCCGGAAAGGCAAGAAGAATTAATGTTATCATGCCTTTCCTCTATGAATCAAGACAGCATAAGAGAACCGGAAGAGAGTCTCTTGACTGTGCACTTATGCTTCAGGAACTTACAGATATGGGTGTTGAGAACATCATCACTTTTGATGCTCATGATCCAAGAGTTCACAATGCTATTCCACTCAAGGGATTTGAGTCTGTATCATGCACATATCAGTTCATTAAATATCTTCTTCTTAATGTAGATGATCTCCACATTGACAGCGAGCATATGATGGTCATCAGCCCGGATGAAGGCGGTATGGGACGTGCTGTATACTTTGCGAACGTACTTGGGCTTGATATGGGTATGTTCTATAAGAGAAGAGATTACACTAAGATTGTTAATGGCCGTAATCCTATCGTTGCCCATGAATTCCTTGGCACCAATGTTGAAGGTAAGGATGTTATCATAATTGATGATATGATTTCTTCTGGTGAAAGTATGATAGATGTTGCTTCTGAGCTTAAGAAGCGCGGCGCTAACAGAGTATTCTGTGCAACAACATTTGGTCTGTTCACTAACGGATTCAAGAAATTCGACGAAGCTTATGAGAACGGCATTATCGACAGAATTCTTACAACTAACCTTGTATATCAGCCGGAGGAGCTTCTTTCAAAGCCTTGGTATATCAATGTTGATATGAGTAAGTATATGGCTCTCCTTATTGATACACTTAACCACGATTCTTCGATCAGCAACCTCTTAAGCCCTGTTGAAAGAATCCAGCAGAGAGTTAAAGAATATAACGAAATTCACTACGGTAAGTAAAAAAAGCATCCCCGGAAGAGATGAAAATGTCAAAATGAACATCGATTCTTCCGGGGATATTCTATAAATCTGTACTATTCGTTTTTGTTTCAGCGGGTTTATCCGGATCAACAATGATTCCGTCAGAAGTAGTACTTCGACTTTCTTCTGTGGTTGACGGTTTAGTTATTATTTCATCATTATCTATTATTACTCCTGTCTCCCTTTGACTTGTGCTTTCATCGTTTTTGCTGCTCTCTGAAGCTGATTCTGTCTCTGAGACTGAATGTGTCTCGGTCTCCGTCTCGGTCTCACCTGTTGACTGTTGCTGGCCGCCTTTACTTCTGTACTTTGGAAAATCCTTCTTTACAAGCCCCTTATGGGCCTGTTCCATAAATTGTCTGAATATTCCTATAGTACAGTTCTGTGGAATTGATGCCGGGTAATCATATCCCTGCCATACTGCAACAGTATAATACGCACTGTACCCGCAAAACCATGAATCATAGTTAGAGTTTGTCGTTCCTGTTTTTCCTGCCACAATCACATTGTCCGGCACAGCTCCTCTTCCTGTTCCATCTGTCACAACAGACTTTAACATATCAGTCATCATTCTGCAGGCCTCAGTATCATATATTTTTTCTGACCTGTTTGATGTATCTAATACAGTTTTGCCATTGCGGTCTATAATACTGACAACGCAGGTTGCTCTTCTGTAATCTCCATCATTAGCTATAGTAGCATAAGCTCCCGCCATCTCTTCAGTAGAGACTCCGTAAGTAAAACCTCCTATAGATATTGCATTGTATTCTTTATCCATCCATACTTTATGAAATCCCTGATTGATAAGATATGAGCTTCCGACTCTTGTGCCTATCTCTTTCAGGATATTCCATGCAACAGTGTTTCGTGAAAGGCTGACCGCTGTCCTTAAAGTAATATCCCCCATATAAGTTCCATCTGCATTCTTCGGACCATCCTGAATATATTCATCTGTTACAATCGTATCAGGATTATTGCCTTTTTCAAGGTATGGGAGATAATCGATAAGAGGTTTAATTGAACTTCCGGGTTGTCTGTAACTCTGGTACGCCCTGTTTAATGTATACCCTTCCAGCTCCTGGCTTCGTGACCCTACTATTGCCACCACATTTCCCGTGGTATTATCGATACAGGTTGCAGATGACTGCATCTCGTAAACTCCATCCTTCTGTGATGTATAATTCTTAAGATTATCATCTACTGCTGACTGAAGCTTTTCCTGAAGTCCCATGTCAATGCTCGTGTATACCATGTAACCTCCGGATAACAGTTTCTGCTGGAACACTGTGTAGCTCTCCTCGTACAGCCTGCGATACTCCTCATAATCATAATCACTTATGAAATTAGTTCTGAACACAAATCCGTTTGCCTGCATCATTCCTTCTGTAGCACAATGTCTGGCATAGGTTTCAACAGAATTATTCTTAGATGCAACCGGCTGTTGGGACAGCACCACTTCAGAATCCACGGCAGTATAATAATTCATCGAATTAATATAATCATCATTATAAAGTCTGGTAAGTATATTATCGCGTCTTTCTTTTGTTTTATCGAAATTAGTAAGTGGATTATATCTTGAGGGATTATTAGGTATAGCCGCGATAAAAGCCTGTTCTGATAAGGAAAGCTCTCCAGCCTCCTTACTGAAATACCCCTTTGCTGCTGCTCCCACTCCATAATATCCGTTAGCGAAATAAATATTATTAAGATAGAATTCCAGTATCTGCTTCTTGGAATATTTCTTTTCAAGTTCCCTGGCGACAAATATCTCCTTAACCTTTCGCTCCCATGTAACTTCCTGACTAAGGAATATATTCTTGGCAAGCTGCTGTGTTATTGTGCTGGCTCCCTGAACAATCTCGTCATTTTCAGTATTAGCAATAATTGCCCTGATAATTGCCTTGAAGTCAATACCTTTGTGCTTATAGAAATCCTTGTCTTCCATTACAACAAATGCGTCCTGCAGCCCCTCTGGAATCTGCGAGATATCAACATAGTACATATCCTTAGATTCTCTCATGGTACACAACTCATTACCCTCTGCATCGTATATAACAGTGGTTCCTGCCTCCCTGAACGTGTCCACAGTACTTGCCGCCACAATTTGCTTTGCATCCTGTGCGAGTTTAATTACTTTGATTATCTTAGGTGACAGAACAGCTAATACTGTTACCAATGCCAAAAGAATTGTTAACAGAATAAGCCTTCTAATCATTCTGCGTCTTCTTTTCTTTTTCGATAATTTCTTCTTTGCCATTATTCCTCAATCCCATATAACTATATTACTTATAATATGTTACATACACATTGCCGCCCTCTGAAAACATTTTGCCTGCATCATTCATTGTGATTGTTTTCTGCACTCCCGTTTCTCCATCAATATATGCAATCTCATTTGAATTATATGCAATTATAACTATATATTGATTATCACCTATTCTGGCAATAACCGGGCTACCCTCTCCGATATAGCTTAATATCTTATCATAGGTAATCCCTGTCAGATTAATCCCATTAACTCCATTAATGCTGCTTATAATATCAACCGCGTCCATACCTCCGTTCATATGTGATAATGCATTAACATCTCCTCCGAGATAATTACACAACATCTGAATTGAATTTGTAAGAGAATTTCCATTGATAACCGGCACAACACCATCTATAGATGCCTGTGTACTTCTATATCTTTTCCATACAAGCTTGGAATCGCTGTCAACTACTGTTCCATAGGTATCATAAGCCAGTGAAACTGCCGACTCTAACTGAGTTCTGCTTCCCTTAAATACCCCGTATCCATACACATAGTATCTTCCTTCCCACAGGAAATCATCCTCGAGTTCAAGTCTTGTATTGTCTTTAAATATTATCTCTCCCGATGTGCGGTAAGAAACTGATATGTCAGACACTTTAGTGATTAGGTTAATATAAAGTTCCTGCTTTCTTGCATCTGTGCTTATTGTCTCAACCTGTATACTGTTATCTTCTGCATTTTCATCCTTGTTAATAAGCTGGTCAATACTAGTTGAGACATATCCGTCACCACTTCTGACAATTCTTGACAAGGTAATTCTCTTACCTTCAACTTCTGCATTTGCAACATATATATCAGGCTGCTCATATTCCTTGATAAGGTTGTAATCAGCATCGATAATTCCTATCTTGTACATAGCATATGTTCTGCTTCCGTCTGCATTTGAAACAATGTCAGTTTTATGGGCTACTCCATATATGAAGTCTGACTCAATATATCCAAGAGGTCTTAAGGTATCTTCATCATCTGCCTTTATCTCATAAGCGCTGTTATTGCCCATATTAAGCACTCTTATAGTATCAGTATTGTATATATCGCCTGAAACGCTGTATGCAATGGCATCTCCGTTATCGGATACAGCATATGCGTCTTCCTTAAGCCCCGACACCTCTGTCATAACCTCCTTACTTACAAGGTCAACAGAATAGAGAGTCTCATCTATTAAAATGTAGAACTTGTCGCCTGAAACATAGGAAACTCCTCCCACATTTTCAGTGAGAATGTTATATGGAATCGCCAGTGGTATAAATAACCTTTCCGTTACATCATTATCAGCATAGGAATATGTGCATAAAGAAACACCAACATTTCCTTCGTGTTCTCCCCTGTTCATATATCCTGAAACCAAAAATGTAGAATCTCCGTTATCTCCTACATCCATTATTTTAATACTGTGCGCATTGTATCCTTCCCTGACTGAATCCGTATCCTCTCCTTCAAAGGAGAAAACTCTTGTAAACACATGAGAGCTGCTGTTAAAGCACCAGAGTGAGCCCTGGTTTATGAAGTACGTATAAACTCCCTTCGCATCAGATTGACATACTGCATCAGTAGATGCGTTAATTCCCAGATTAATCTTGGATGAAGAAGTAAGATCGTTTTTTGCATCAAATATCTGATTCGTTTCCCTCTCAAAATTAAGAAGATAAAAACCGTTATTAGTCTGTCTGATTCTGTAATATTCACTCACACTATACCGGTCATTAGATGAATAATCATTGGCTGCGCCTATATAATAATTCAGATGGATTATGGCAACATCATCTGTTATAGATATAATTTCCGGCACGATATCACTCTCAATATATGGTTCCAGATCGCCCCATCCCACCTGACTTAAAGAGCAGTTGATATTTACCTTTCCATAGTTAGTGTTATCTGCTGTCTTAGAAGTCTCAAGGTATCCGGCAATATCTTTAAGTCTTTCCGGGGTAAATGTAGCCGCATTGAAATCCAGTACAAAATTAATTTTCTTGTCCAGGTCATACTCTCCACCGTACATAATTCTGGTGTAATAATGTATATCGTTATGCTTTGATGTCTTAAGAACTATCTCCAGTGCATACTCTTTACCTGTATCAATAAGATTCTTAATATTAAAAGTAACATTTATTCTACCGTCATATTCCTCATAGTCATTCACCTGTGTATTCTCAACCAGAGAATTATCTCCAAGGGAGCGTATCTTATAAGATATCTCCTTCACTTCCTCACCATATGTATTGATTACTACCGGAAGTTTCCTATCCTTCATCATAGGTGTAATATTCCCGTAAAACAGCGTTGAATCTATCTCCTGTGTATATCCGTGAAGGACATTAAAATGTCCCCCCTCCTCTGTAGTCATATTAACTGTCGGAAGGCTGGCATCTGACATCGTTGTTGCTGATGGCATAATCTGCTCGAATTTCATAGATATAAATGTTATTACTACTGTAACGCAGAAAATAATACCCAGTATAAAATATTTTGATTCTGATACATTAAAATTTCTGACTTTTCTCAATTTAATCCTCCAAAAGCTTCATCAGAGTAAGGTTGATATTAAGCTCCTTACTCATCTTAGCAGCATCACTAAGTGCTTTCTTATCAGCATTTCCTGTTTTAACCGCTCTAATAAGAAGATTCTTGGGAGTGTGTTCCATATCAATAAACTCCAGTATCTGAGTCTGATATCCTTCTGCCTCAAGAAGCTTTGCTCTTATAGCATCTGTTGATATTGCTGCGAATCTTTCCTTTAATATTCCATAGTCCATAATCGGACTTAATATCGCTGTCAATCGTCCTGTTAGCCTCATGCTGGCAGCATGGCACAGAAAGAATGATTTTCGCACCCCATCCCACTGCCTTGGCAAGAGCATAATCAGTTGCTGTGTCACAGGCATGAAGTGTAACCACCATATCAACACAGTCAACACCTTTATATGATGCAATATCTCCCTCATAAAAGTCCAGCCTGTCATATCCATATCGTGTTCTTAACTCATTGCAGTGAGATATAACATCCTTTTTCAGGTCTAGTCCGATAATCCGGATATTATAACCTTTCATTATCCTGAGATAATAATACATTGCAAATGTAAGATATGACTTCCCACATCCGAAATCAATAATTGTCTGCTCCTTCTCCTTATCAAGTTGGGGAAGTATATCCTCTATGAACTCAAGAAACCTGTTAATCTGCCTGAATTTATCATACCTGGATTTTACAATAATCCCATCTTTGGTCATAACACCGAGGTCTACCAGAAAATCAACCTTCTCACCTTCCCTGAGAATATATTTCTTAGTTCTGTTGTGTGAAAGCTCTTTCTGGCTCTTTATCTGTGCAAGTTTCTTATACTTACAGGTCAATGTTCCGCTTTTTGAGGAAAGCACAGTGGCACTGGCGTCAACCATTGTAAACTGTGCCTGCCTGAAGCTGTTCATATACTCTGTTATCCTTTTTTTTAGCCCATCTTCAGAATAATTGATATGGAGCACCTTTTTTCCCACATACTCAGAGGCCTGATACTTTAACTCCTCCTTAATCATAACAGGGCGCACCTTAACCCGTGCCGGTTCATCCTCATTCTTAATCTTCTGTCCGCTTATTGTAAGGTCAATCAGATTCTTATTGATACATTTATCTAAAAGTTCTCTTAGTTCCATAATAACCCTCTGTACTTATTCTTTGTAAATATACTGCTATTTTAATATCTTTAGATTAAAACCTCAATAGGCAACTTCCCAATTAGAAATCCCCGCTGTATACCGGAGTTGAAAGTGTTATATCCGTCATATTTCTGATCTCATCATAATTCATGGTTATATTCACATTTATCTTCTTTTTTCCAAGGCTTATGCTGTCCTTCACATCCTTGGTATAGGCATATACCATATAAGAATCCTGCACTTTACCTGATGTTACAGTCTTAGCGTCAAGCATCTTTAACATTCTGTCTGCCAGATTATCTCTGTCCTTATCTGACATATCTCCTATAGCAGAACCTTTCATGCTGACGGTGACACATGTATCCACACCGTAATCTTCAAAAGACTCCTTGATAATATCACTGTAACACTCTGCGCATTCAAATCCCTTATTAAGCTGGACAGAAATCTTTAGATAATCACCCTGTTCTGTTTCTCTTACATATATGTCCACACTTCCATTGACAGAGTTCTGTGACAGATATATTCCCTCATCATCTTCCTGTATCTCATATCTGCTTATTCCCAGTTTATCTGCAATGGCAACAAGCATCATTTTATCTGCGCTCCTGCCCCCAAGCCTGTCCTTACCGGAACCCAGCTTTCCAACCCCTGAAATCTCAGCTTTCAGGTCATAGTACACATTTTCACAAAATGTATCAGATACATTGCTGGTCTCTCCCTTAATTCCTCCAACTACAATTTTTGCAGCAAATCCAGCCCATACAATGAATGCTGCTATTATCATTAATCTTTGAAATCTATACGCTTTTACCATATTAAAAAACCTCCCATTACCTGAAATATTCCCAGATAATGGAAGGTCTATACATTTTATTTAGTTAGCAGCATTAATTCTCGCAAGAGACCTCTTAAGTGCTGCCTCCGCTCTAACCATGTCCAGATCAGCATCCTTGCTGGCAAGTCTCTTTTCAGCTCTGAGTCTCGCCTCATTAGCTCTCTCCACATCAATCTCATCTGACCATTCAGCTACCTCAGCTAGAATTGTTATCTTGTCTTTCAGAATCTCAACAATTCCGCCATGAATCGCAGCCTTCTTAATCTCATTACCCTGATGTATTGTGAGAACAGATGGAACCACAACTGCCGTGAGTGGAATGTGGTCCGGATAAACGCCTATATCGCCTTCACTGGTAGAAAGTTCAACAAATGTAGCGTCATCATGGTAGAATACTCTGTCCGGTGTGTTTACCAGAAGTTTAATTGTCTTAGAATCTGCCATTACAACCTCTTTTCTACTTCTCTACCTTAGCTAAAACATCCTCTATTCCGCCACAGTTAAGGAAATAACTCTCTGGAATATCATCATACTTTCCTTCAATAATCTCCTTGAAGCCCTGAATTGTCTCGCTTACAGGAACATATCTTCCCTCAAGACCTGTAAACTGTCCTGCAACGAAGAATGGCTGTGAAAGGAATCTCTGAACCTTTCTGGCTCTCGATACGACAAGCTTATCATCCTCTGAAAGCTCATCCATACCAAGAATAGCAATAATATCCTGCAATTCTTTATATTTCTGTAAAATTTCCTGAACTGCTCTGGCAACCTTATAATGCTCCTCACCAACAATTCTTGGGTCAAGAATTCTTGATGTTGACTCAAGTGGATCTACCGCCGGGTATATACCAAGTTCAACAATAGAACGTGAAAGAACTGTTGTTGCATCAAGGTGGGCAAATGTTGTCGCAGGAGCCGGGTCAGTAAGGTCATCCGCAGGCACATATACAGCCTGAACAGATGTTATTGAGCCGTTATTAGTAGATGTAATTCTCTCCTGAAGAGCACCCATCTCTGTCTGAAGAGTCGGCTGATAACCAACGGCTGACGGCATACGTCCAAGGAGGGCTGAAACCTCTGAACCAGCCTGAGTAAATCTATAGATATTATCAATGAAAAGAAGTACATCCTTTCCACCCTTATCCCTGAAATATTCAGCCATTGTAAGGCCGGCAAGGCCAACTCTCATTCTTGCTCCTGGTGGTTCATTCATCTGACCGAATACCATGGTTGTCTTCTCTATAACCCCTGATTCCATCATCTCGTGGTAAAGGTCATTACCCTCTCTTGTTCTCTCACCAACACCTGTGAACACTGAATATCCACCGTGCTCAGTTGCTATATTTCTGATAAGCTCCTGAATAAGAACAGTCTTTCCTACTCCGGCACCACCGAAAAGTCCAATCTTTCCACCCTTCTGATAAGGACAAAGAAGGTCAACAACCTTAATTCCTGTCTCCAACATCTCTGTGTTAGTAGCCTGCTCTGCAAATGTAGGTGCCTTTCTATGAATAGGCATATACTCCTGTACTTCAGGCGCCGGCTTGTTATCAATAGGCTCGCCTAATACATTAAATATTCTTCCCAGTGTCTGTTCACCTACCGGTACAGAAATCGGATGTCCTGTAGCTTCGGCTTCCATACCTCTGACAAGACCATCTGTTGGACCCATGGCTATACATCTTACTGTATCATCACCAAGATGCTGGGCAACCTCTACTACAAGCTTACCACCGTCATTAGTCTTAATATTGATGGCCGAATTGATCTCTGGCAGATTACCGTCTGCAAATTTAATATCAATTACAGCACTGATAATCTGAGTAATCTTACCAATATTATTCTCTGCCATTATTTCCTCCATATAAAATATAATTAGTTGATAGCATTCGCTCCTGCTATGATTTCTGTAAGTTCCTGTGTAATTGCAGCCTGTCTTGCCCTGTTGAACTTAAGCGACAGATCGGAAATCATATCCTCTGCATTGCTTGTCGCACTGTCCATAGCCTGCATACGTGCACCGTTCTCACTGGCAACAGACTCAACCATTGCTCCATATATCAGACTACACACATACTTAGGTATAATCAGATTGAGAGCTTCCTCCTCGCCCGGCTCATAATTCATAGGAGTATTGTCAACTCCGTCTTCTTCCTGCTTCATGGATTCTGCATCCACCGGAAGCAGCTTTATGAGCTTAGGTTCATGTACAACCGTGTTCTTAAATGATGTATATGCAAGATAGATTTCTCCTACCTCTCCACTTGTGAATGCATTAAGAACCTCATCGCATATAACCCGTGCATCCGTGTATTCTGGCTGCTCAACCATCTCTGAATAATCTGCCTTTATTGTGTATCCCCTTCTTAAAAGGAAATCTCTTCCCTTAGTTCCGATGGCGTATATCATGGCATCATCTTTAGGAATACCACTTCCGGTAATGAGCTTGGTAATATTAGAATTATATCCTCCTGCAAGACCTCTGTTTGCAGTAATAGTTATAATTGCTTTCTTACTTGACTCTCCTGCCCTAAGATATCTGTGGTTGATATTTCCTGACTTGGCAAGCATATTCTTCACAGTTTCATACATTAAATCAAAATAAGGCCGTGTACTCTCTGCTTTTCCTTTTGCTTTCTGAAGTTTAACAGTAGATACGAGCTTCATGGCTTTGGTAATCTGACCGGTACTTTGAATACTATCTCTGCGTCTTTTTATGTCTCTCATTGAGGCCATAAATCATTACCTCCAATCCAAACATTCAAGGATTACTTAAATGTTTTCTTAAACTCTTCAATAGCTGCTATAAGTGCCTTTTCATTGTCTTGTGTCAATTCCTTTGTCTCTTTGATAGACTCTGGAATCTGTGGATACTTAGTATCAATGAAATCAAATAATCCCTGCTCAAAATCAAGAATTCTGTCAACTTCGATATCAAGTACATACTTCTTTGTTACCGCATATATAATTATTACCTGATACTCTACCGGCATAGGCTTGTACTGTGGCTGCTTAAGCATCTCCTTGATTCTTTCACCCTGTGCCAGCTTCTCTTTAGTATCTGCGTCGAGTTCTGAACCAAACTGTGAGAATGATGCAAGCTCTCTGTACTGTGCAAGCTCTGTACGGATAGGAGCGGCAATCTTCTTAATAGCCTTAATCTGTGCTGACCCTCCAACTCGTGAAACAGAAAGTCCAGCATTAATAGCTGGTCTGAAACCTGAGTTAAACATCTCTGTCTCAAGGTAAATCTGACCATCTGTGATTGAAATAACATTAGTAGGAATGTATGCTGATACATCTCCCGCCTGCGTCTCAATAATTGGAAGAGCTGTAAGTGAACCTCCACCGTATTCATCTGACATTCTTGCTGCTCTCTCGAGAAGTCTTGAATGAAGATAGAATACGTCTCCAGGATATGCCTCTCGTCCTGGTGCTCTCTTAAGAAGAAGTGAAAGTGTTCTGTATGCTGCTGCGTGCTTACTCAAATCATCATAGACTACAAGGACATCATCGCCATTCTCCATCCACTCTTCACCGATAGCGCATCCTGAGTAAGGCGCAATATACTGAAGAGGAGCAAGCTCACTGGCTGTTGAAGCAACTACTGTTGTATAAGCCATTGCTCCATATTCTTCCAGTGTCTTAACTATTGTCGCAACAGTTGAAGCCTTCTGTCCGATAGCTACATAAATACAGTGTACTCCCTGTCCCTTCTGGTTAATAATAGTGTCTATCGCAATAGCTGTCTTTCCTGTCTGACGGTCACCAATAATAAGCTCTCTCTGACCTCTTCCGATAGGAACCATGGCATCAATAGCTTTAATACCTGTCTGAAGAGGAACACTAACTGATTTTCTTGTTATAACACCTGATGCAACTCTCTCAATCTTACGGTACTTATCCGTAACAATTGGTCCTTTTCCATCAATAGGCTGTCCTAATGCATTGACAACTCGTCCTGTCAATGCGTCACCAACTGGAACCTCAACTACTCGGCCAGTTGTCTTAACAGTATCGCCTTCGTTTATGTTACTTGAATCTCCAAGTAAAACAGCACCAACATTATCTTCCTCTAAGTTGAGCACCATTCCGTAAACTTCTCCAGGGAATTCAAGAAGTTCTCCCTGCATGGCTTTCTCCAAACCATGAATTCTTGCGATACCATCTGCTACCTGAATAACTGTACCAACATCTGATACTTCAAGTTCGGTAGAATATCTCTTAATCTGTTCTTTTATAACTGAACTGATTTCTTCCGGTCTTAAATTCATTAGCCCTATGCACCCGCTTTCTGATTAATTAAACCTGCTCTGCCAGATACCACATATCTATAATTGTATCTTCAACAGATTCTTTGCAAGTTCGTTTATTTTATGCTTAATACTGCTGTCAACCACCCGGTCTCCGATTCTGATGACCATTCCGCCAATAAGACTCTCGTCGACATCATAGTTCATCTGGAAATCCTTGTAATCTGTAGTTTCTAACAGTCTGCTCACGACAGCATTCTTCTGCTTCTCTGTCAATGGACTGGCTGTGCTGACATAAGCAATTCCGATTCTTTTATATTCGAGTACCCTGTTACAAAAGTACTCCAGTGTCTCCACTATCTTTTTCTGTCTGTCCTTTGAGACCATGGTTATGAGAAGTCCTGTCATATCTCCTGAAACAAACTGAGAGAAAACATTTTTAATAAACTGTTCCTTTTCTCCCTTTTCAACTTCCGGATGATTAAGCAATTTACCAAGCTCCTCGTTGTCTTTAAAAACTTGAATAACAACTCTGGCCTCATCAAACAACGCATCCACTTTGGATTCCTGTACGGCAAGTTCAAATAAAGCGTCGCCGTATGTTGCTTCTATTAGCTTAGCCATGTTTTCTCACCCATTTCATTCAAAGTCTCTTCAATCAGAGCATTACTGTCCTTCTCATCAATAGATCTGGCAACCAGCTTAGATGCCATGACAGCTGCTACAGTTACAATCTGCTGCTTAACTTCATCAGCAATCTTCTGCTTCTCAAGTTCAGCTTCAACATTAGCTCTCTCTATGATTCTTGCAGCCTCAGCCTTGGCCTCGTCAATAATCTTCTGCTCATTGTGCATCGCTGTCTTTCTTGCATCATTTAAGATAGCCTCTGCCTCTTTATGAGCATCCTTTAATCTGGCCTCATATTCTGCCTTAAGAGCACTCGCTTCCTTCTTGTCACTCTCTGCGTTCTCTCTGTCACTTGTTATCTTATCCTGTCTCTTCTTAAGCATATTCCTGACAGGATTGAAAAGAATAAATGTGAGTAAAAGGAACAGAATAAATACATTGACTGCAGTTACTGCTGCATCAAAAAGGAGCTGGGCATCCAGACCAAATAATCGCCCTTCAGCCGCAAGGGCAACAAATGTACTTCCTGACAAATTCAATTGTAGGCCTCCTTTCTATTATCTTAGTACCTCTTTTAGTTTCCGAAAGGCTTTACAAACATTAAGATAATAGCTACGGCGAAACCATAAAGACCTGTTGTCTCGGCAACAGCCTGTCCAAGAAGCATAGTTGATGTGATATCAGACTTAGCACCTGGATTTCTTCCTACTGCTGATGCACCATAACCTGCTGCAATACCCTGTCCTACACCTGGACCTACACCTGCGATCATTGCAATACCTGCTCCAATTGCTGACATAGCGCTTATAAATTCACTTCCTGAAATATTCATTTAAAAATCCTCCGTCTAATAAATTATTTGCCGTTATTCGGCTATCTTGTCGTTAACATAAACCATAGTTAACATACAGAATACGTACGCCTGGATGCATCCTGAGAACAAATCAAAGTATGCATGAAGTAATGACGGGTACGCAACCGTAAATGGACTGAGTAAATCATATATCAATCCCATCAGTACTGTTCCTGACATTACATTACCAAAAAGACGTAATGACAATGACAACGGAACCGCAAATTCTCCAATAAGGTTAATCGGGAACAAAAACCAGATTGGTTGGAATAATGCTGTAAAGTGTTTAATCCTGTTCTTCTTAATACCATTGAACTGAACCAGAACAAATGTAATAAGACCAAGACACAGTGTAACACCGTAATCAGCCGTTGGTGGCCTTAACCCAAATAAACCGGATATGTTAGAGATAATAATGAACAGGAACAGTGTTGATATATAATTCACAAACCTGTTGGCGTTCTTACCCATAATGCCCTCAACCATAGTTCCCAGCATCTCAACGATAATCTCTATGGCATTCTGAAACATTCCCGGTGTATCCGAAGCATCGACTTTATTAATCTTAATCCTTGCTATTATAGCCATAATAAGGATAAAGACTGATACCAGCAGCAGAGCCACATGTGTTGTGTCAATGTTTAATGAGACGCCATTCAGTTTAAATGTGTACAGCGTCTTAATCATAAAACTTGAATCTCCGGCCACCAATGTAGTCAAACTCACGCTTCCCACCTACTCACTCTCCTTTTCTATTATATTTTTATCAGCCTGATCTATGGCATCAGGACTGTTTTCCCCTTTTGTGTTTTTTCTTCTGTTAAGAACCGGACACATATATGCCGCTATTTTCATGGAAAACATACCGATAACAGCACACAGCAGGTCTCCTGCTTTCAATATGAAAAGCAATGCCAGCACACATATCATAACAAGAAATCTGACCATATACCCCAGCACCAGAGTCATCTGTGTTCTGTGTCCCCCTCCATAGACAACTTTTCTTATGGTAAGACTGAGGTGAATAGAACTGAACATGGCATATATCACACCCGCCAGCAATCCGACGGCACACATGCGTTTTTCTGGAATCACAGCAAATATAATTATCTCCCCGATAGCAAGATACATACATTCTATAAGCAGCATTCCCGGAAGGGCTTCATTAATATCCCTGATTCTTTTTAACATATATTACTCCTTGTCGTCACTGGAATCATTTTCCTGCCTTTTCCTGTATTCCTCAACCTTCTGGTCAATTATCATCTGCTGTTCTTTCTTCTTTCTTGCTTCCTCCTGTCGGACTGAATTCATTGCAAGAACATAAGCATTTCTTGCTCCTGCTGCCATACCTATAAAAAGCAATGGTATTGTGAACCATGTTCCGAACTTCTTGTCCAGCCATATGCCAAGTGCCAGACACAGAAAGGTAGGCACCATTACACATATGCTAAGTTGTGATATAAGCACTATATTCCGCAATGCTTTACTGTCATTCTTCATATCATGTTCCTCACAAAAGTCTGATTTGATTTTAACAAAAATACACTAAAAAGTCCATAAAAAGGTTATTACTATTAATATATTTTCTCTGCACATTTTCAAGCTATTTTATTGAAATTTTGGCAATCTACTGATATAATTTTGTCAATAAATTTTATGTGAATCTAATTACGAATGGAGGAATGTCATGCCAACTTTATACAGAAAAAGACTTATTCCCGAAGAATGTGTGAATCTTAAGGATGACGACATTGTTCATATAGATAAGAACATGATTATAACAAAATGGGAAACCTTCCGCCCCAAAGCAGAATTTACCCATGGAATCTCATATTACGTCATCCCGCAAGGGTTTAAGATCAGTAAGTTCTTCCGTGCTGACAATTCTCTTGCCTATATATACTGCGATATTATAGATACAGACTATACCCCTGAAACAGATACATATGTGTTTACCGACCTTCTTGCAGATGTTATCATTGAGAACGACGGCCGCATAAGGGTTGTAGACCTTGACGAGATGGGCGATGCCCTGACTCAGGGAATAATCAGCAATCAGCTTATGTCTGATGCTCTTCACAAGTTAAACAACCTGCTTGCCGCAATATATGATGGAACATTCCAGAAATATATTTCAACTCTTGATTCATTTATGTCATAATAAACCAAAGGCTTAGGATACCTCCTCCGGATTCCTAAGCCTTTTTCTTACAGGTCTATATTAACAACACGACCTGTTCTTTCGTATTTGTAATATCTTATTCCCGCTGCATTAAGCATCCTCTTAGAAGCGATGACTGATGCAGTCTCAGCATATTTATCACAGTCATAGACTACCGTCTTAATCCCCGCCTGAATAATAGCTTTAGCACATTCATTGCACGGAAAAAGTGTCACATAAAGCTTGGCATTGTCAAGGCTGCCTCCTCTATAATTAAGTATTGCATTAAGCTCACTGTGGGTTGTGTAGAAATACTTGTTATCCTCCCCATCCCTGCTCCATGGAAATTCATCATCAGAGCATCCTCTGGGAAGTCCATTATAACCCATTGACAGAATCTTATTGTCCTGACTTACAATACACGCACCAACCTGGGTGTTTGGATCTTTTGACCTCATGCCTGAAAGTCTGGCAATTCCCATAAAATATTCATCCCATGATATATAGTCTTTTCTTTTATCGCCCATAGAATAATCCTCTCGTATGTGTCCTGCTATTTACAAATGTATCTTCTATACCTGCAATTACTCAAACATGCTTATTCTTCTGATATGTCTCTCATCTCCGGAGAACTTAGAGTCAAGAAATGTGTCTGCTATCCTGAAAGCCAGTTCCGGTCCGATAACCCTTGCACCCATGCAGAGTACATTGGCATTATTATGCTCCTTGGTTGCCTGTGCACTGAAGCAGTCGCTGCAAAGCGCAGCTCTTATTCCCTTAATCTTATTGGCAGCCATGCTCATTCCAATTCCTGTTCCGCACAGAAGGATTCCCTCCTCACATTCTCCGGAAAGAACAGCCTCAGCCACCTTTCTTGCATACACCGGATAATCGCATGAATCCTTGGTATATGTTCCGTAATCCCTGCACTCAATTCCTCTTTTCTTCAAATGTTCTATAAGCTGCTCCTTTAATTCTAATGCTCCGTGATCACATCCAATTGCTATCATTATTCTTCTCCTTTATCATCTTTTTCTTCTGACATCCTGTTAAGATAACTTGCCACATTAGTAACAAGGCTTTGAATTATCTCAAAACATGCATTATATTCATCCATGCCTTTGCCATAGGGGTCCTTAATCTCCTGCTCCGGCTCCCCGGCATATTCACTGAGTGTATATACATTTATCGCCTCGCTGTATTCATCATATATCTTCTGTTTCATTGACGAATCCATGGCAAGAACAAGTGTATCATTTCCGAAATCTTCATTCAACAACTGTTTCGCTGAATTATTAGGTATAATAATGTTATGCTTTGCAGCAACTGCCACTGCCTTGGGATTGTATGGCTCAGGAAAAAGCACAACCATCCCTCTTGATTCAGAAATTATATCCTGCTTGATATTAGCCATAACCGTTGCAGCCATTGGACTCCTGCAGGTATTTCCATTACATACGAATATCACCTTGTCAAATGTGTTCATGGGAAATCCTCACATATAAATAATTAATCAAAATGCATCAATCCAGCTTAACTATCTTATGACCAGCCGCCTTAATAAGTCTGTTCATAACTGCCTGTCCAACGTTCCTCGTCTCAAAACTCTCTGAGTATACATATTCTATACCCTGTTTGTCAAAGTCTCTTAATATTGCATACAGATTCCGTGCAACTGAAAGCTCGTCATCTCTATGTCCGACAGATACAACGTCTTTGCATGTATACCGCCCCCTCGTCTCGTCTGTCGCCATAACGGCGGTCTTATGCCCCTCAGACTCCTTAAGAGCAGTCTCTCTGTTAATATATTCGACCACCTTATCACAGGCTCCTTCAACAAGGGTAATATCTGCATTAGGAGCATAATGCTTGTACTTCATTCCCGGTGCCTTAGGAACAATCCCCTCCTTGAGACTTCCCATAATAGCCGGGTCAATAGCGACTTCTCCTATTACCTCCTCAAACATTTCCTTTGTGATATATCCTGGTCTTAGTATTGTAGGTATTTCTTCACTCAGATCAATAATAGTCGACTCCACTCCAATGTCTACTGTATCATCCTGAATTATCATATCAATTTTCCCTGAAAGGTCATTAATAACATGCTCTGCCCTTGTGGGACTTGGCTTCCCGGATGTATTTGCACTTGGAGCCGCAATATAAACGCCCGAACTCCTTATCAATTCTGCTGCTACCGGATGGCTTGGCATTCTTATTGCCACAGTCCCAAGCCCTCCTGTGATTGAGTCCGGCACCTTACTCTGTTTCTTTAAAATCATTGTCAGCGGACCCGGCCAGAACTTATCAGCTAATCTGAGTGCCTTATCCGGTATCTTTTCTGCCAGATCATAAAGTGCATCCACACTTGCAATATGCACAATCAGCGGATTATCTGAAGGTCTTCCCTTAGCCGCATATATTTTACCGGATGCGTCTGCATCAAGGGCATCTGCCCCCAGACCATATACTGTCTCAGTAGGAAATGCAACAAGACCGCCTTCCCTTAGTATCTTACCTGCCTGTTCATATATATTCTCATCATCTTCTGTATTGGTTATTCTCTTTATTATAGTTTCCATATGTTCTTTAACGCCAGCTTTCATCAACTCATATTATTAATTGTCAATACATAATCATTTCATCTTGCTTATAAGATAATCAATAATGCCACAGTACAATGCATCCGCCACCTTGCTCTGGTATTCCTCAGTACACAAAAGTTCTGCCTCCCTTGGGTTTGATAGAAATCCACATTCTGCAATAACTGTCGGCAGATTGGAATTGAGCAGAATATAATAATTGACATCGGATTTTATCTGACGCGTCGAGCCAAGCTTATCTGCAAGAATCTTCTGCATTCCCTGTGCAATTACTTTTCCTTCTTCTGACTTCTTATAATAAAACATCTGTGCACCATAGGCTTTGGCAGTTACATAGCTGTTCTGGTGAATACTTATAACCATGTCAGCCCCGCTGTTGTTTATTATATCACATCTTCTCCTTAAGTCAGCTATCTTTTTATTACTATCTGATTCCGTAGATAAGTCTGCATCCGAATCTCTTGTCAGTATAACATTTATCTGTGCATCCTCAAGGCGGTCTTTCAGCTTTAATGCAATGGCGAGATTAATGTCCTTTTCATATATGCCTCCATCCCCCACCTTACCCGGGTCAGCCCCGCCATGGCCACTGTCCACAACCACGCAGGTATCTGAGAAGTCAATATTCATCTCAACTATCTCACCATTTCCTGCATCATCGGACAAATGTTGTTTATACGTTATTCCGCTATCCTCTCCCCCTGCTGGTTCAGTCTTTAACGGAAGATGTACATTAGCAGTAAGATACACTGCCAAAAGAAGAATAACTGACATAAAGGGCATAAGAATTGTTCTGTTAATATTCTTTATTTCAGGCATATTGTCACCGAAACCTGTAATTCTCTATAAATCTATTACACAGAACACGTTTCTATTACTATTTTCTTATAATTTGCTATTTATTATATTGGCTGATAACAGGCCAGACTGTCGACTTCTCCAATCCAAGTTTCCAGCCTGCAACTCCTGCAACATTGTTCTCCTGAATAACCTTCAGCTTAGCCTCTAATGATTTCTCCTCCTCAAACCAAATCTGTCTTGTTGAGCTTCCTACTGAGTACGACGCTACATACTGTGCACAATCATCGTTCCACAGCGCAACCTGTCCATCACTGTTTAACTGGTCAATTGCGGTCTGCATTGATACCGCTTTGCTTGTCGTCTGTCCTCCGCTAGTAGTCCACACTCTGGTATAGAAGGGAATTCCAACTATAACCTGCTCTTTTGGAACAAGTTTAACAGTGTCTTCAACCGCTTCCTTAACAAATGGCAGAGAGGCCACAGACCCCGCATCTGAGCCTGCATGATGTTCATCATATGCCATAACTATCACATAATCCACAAATATCGCCTGTTCCTTAAGGTTGTAGCATGTATTATATACTTCAGGCTTATAATTATCCGTTGACAGTACCAATCCTGCCCGGTTACATTCCACCGAAAGTTCTCTTACGAACTGCAGAAAATCCTTTGCAAAGGTACTTTTTACATTCTCCAGATCCAGATTAATACCATCATATCCATACAACGCTGCATCGGAAATAAGGGTATTGATCATTCTAGTTCTTGCCTCCTTACTTGAATATAATTGTGCATAATCAACATTTGTATCAAAATCATCCACAAGCACCCATACATCTATTCCTCTTGAATGCATTTTATTCACAAAATCCTTCGAGGCATAGCTTGTCATCGTTCCGTCTGTACCTGTAATACTGTACCATGTAGGAGATATAACATTGATACCGGAGGTATTTGCAAGATAATTATCCACATAGTCGTTACCACCTGCCCCGCCAATCTGAAACCATGCCATCGTAACTTTTCCGCTCTTTAAATTCGCATTATAATTGTCACTGAATGTATCTTCCTGCACGAATTCAAATATATCTGACACCTCTGATTTCTTAACATAGCCTGTAATGCCTGTCGGCGTCGTCACCTGAATCCAGTCATCAAGGTCATCAAGAAACTCAAGCCGCGTTCCCTTCTTTACTACCTCAAGTACAGGACTCTTAATTCCTCCCCTGTATCTTACCGATACCTTTTTCTCTGCTGTAACGCAGCTTACTGCATCATGAGACAGGGTTATATTGACTCTCTTCGGTTCATCTCCATACTCATATGTACAGTTAGTATAATCTGCAACATATTCCCATGCCACATAACACTCACCCTCTACATTCTGTGACACCGGATAATCTGTTTTGTATGATTCATTCCTGTCATCATAATATTCATTGCTTCCTGAAGCAAATGTATAAACATGCGAAGGGTCAGTATACATCAATGATTGAGCTTCTCTGTCATAATAAAACCGTACATTGACATTATTCTCAATAAAACTCTGAGGTATATATAACCTGTCATCTATATACATTCCAGTATCTGGGTAATTCTGTCCATCTATTATCACTAATACTTTATCCGTGTCTTTATCTATATCAAAATAAGAATATCCACTCATTTTGTTCTTAGTCGGCGTATATCTGACAATTAAAAACATCACCACCATTACCGCAACCATAATAACAGCCGCAGCAAAGACAATCAGTGTTCTTATCCTTTTTCCATTGTTCTTTTCCATTACTCAACCTTTCCTTTGCACATGATACATATTATTGTACCACCATGCATAATACCGTTGCAATAAAAATGACATACCTTTATCACCGGATATCCGGCAATAAAGATATGCCCAAGACCGCACGCAAAAGGGTTTTTACCTGGCCTTATTTTGTGATATACCTATTGACCGTTTCTGGTGCAATATAACATAAACGAAAATTCTTTAGGTTACAACCTGCTTCAGCATCTGAATGGCGCTCCCTTTCATCTCGAATGGATTCTCTTCCATCGGCGCTCTGAATGCTCTTATTTCATATTCACGTTCCATGTTCTTAGCCATTTTTTCCTGCCATGACACAGAAACAACGGGCATATTCTTAACGCTGTAAAGCCTTCTGATACGACTCAGTCTTTTCACACACTCCCCGTATTTCCATGGCACCATAGAACCCACAAGAATCCGGCATTCACATGACATAACATCCCTCAGACCATCCGCAAGCTTTTCTTTCAGATCTGCAAGATTCACCTCTACAATCACCACATCATAATACTCTGTGATGGCATGGACGAAACCTTCTCTTACTCCGCCAAAGAAATCTATCCCCTTATATGAAAACCCCCGTCTGCTGCCAGTATAATTTCTGGCTTTTCCTACCTGTACTTCCTCCTTTATGCGGTCAAATGCATCATCTGTTCCAGTACTGACTACCGCAGTTTTTAGATGAAGTCCATTAGAAAAATAATTAGCAAGCATGATTCCCAACTGCGTTGTTCCGGCACCGCTGCATAATCCAATCAGTCCGACAGTTTTATAATTTATGGCAGTCCGATCATCTTCCACCTTTCTTTTTCTTAAACATAATAAATTTGATATTCTCAAAGCTTTCATATAATCTGCAAATACACTCCTTTATTCTACCGGGTTTATAAACCTTCCCCAATCCGGAAAGCTTATCCTGTAAGAAATCATTCATTGTTTCGTCAAATATAGGATTATCCTCATAGCAGTCATATATGCACGGAATTCTATAACATTTCTTTCCTCTAAATCTGTCTGATACAAGTTCATAGTACTGCTCTGCGCTGACTAAATTTAACATATACACTATATCTTCCCCGTTCTTGTTTTCTAAGCATTCCTTCACCGGAGAATACTTATCTGCAACCATAACCTGTAATGATGTATAATTATTCCCTACAAAGCCCACAATATCTATGTCATCCTCTAAACTTAATCCGCCTTTGCCACAACCGGTGTCAGCTATGACAATGTCGGCCTTCAATCCACTCACAGATATTGCCCCGGCATAATCCGGAATAATTGTTATACCCTTATATATATAGGCTCCTTCTGCAGATAGTGTTCCTTTAAGTGCCTCTGTTAACAGCCTGTCACCTCCCGACCTGTCAATCACTACGCACTTATATCCGTTTTTCTGAAAAAAATGTGCCATGCACATGACTGCATGTGTTGTCCCTATTCCTGATTTCACCCCTGCAGTCTGTATAACATAAGAGAGTTCTCCATTGGTACCGTTGTTTTTCATAATTATTGATTGTAATTCTTCCCGCATTAAAGCCACACTCCCATACCGCAGACTCCATTCATGGTGAAGTGACTTGTTGATTAAATGGTACAATTGGGCGTATCGTTTAGATATCCCCGATATGTTATGGTCCCTGTCTGTACTGATATGTCCATGAGACACCATAAATAAGATTACCATCCCCAAACTGTATATATCCGACTGTTCCACAGCTTCTTCTCCACTATACTGTTCCGGTGCAGCATATAACGGGCTTCCGCTATCTACTGCCACTCCGGCATTCTTATAAACTGCGTTGTCAAAATCTATAAGTTTTACTTCTCCCTCTTTATTAATCATAATATTGTCAGGTTTTATATCCATGTGTAATATACCCTGTTCATTGTACTTATGAAGATATTCCAGTATACAACATAGTTCAATTCCTATCTGACATATGTCCTTAACACTCATGTGGTCATTCACACGAACTTCATCTTCAACATATTGCCGCAAGGATTTACCATCAATATATTCCTCGATAATGCAAATACTATCATTATCTTCTCCAATATTCTGTTCAATATCATAAATAATCGGGATATGGGGATGTTTTAAATTCTTAATAAGACGAGCTTCCTTAAGAAGTCTTTCAGACTCTTCAAAAGCTCCCTTGAATACCTTAGCAACACGATATACATCAAGCATACGGTGTCTTACAAGATATACATTAGAATGACCGGAACTTGAAAGTTCCTTAATGATTTCGTATCTGTCGTAAAATTGGTTATACACCTCCTTCTACAACGATACATGAAAAACATCTCCTAAATGTATATTACGCTATACTAAATAAATTTTCAATATATATTTGAATTTTTTTATATTTATTTTTTTAGGGCTTTCTCATCCCGCCTTTACATATCCATGAAAAATGGGTATTATATCCTTACAATAACATTGATGTATTGTCAGAGGTGGCTTATGAAAATAGAAAGACTTAATGAAAACCAGATTCGATGCACTCTCAACAAATCCGATCTGGCATCAAGACAATTGAAGATTAATGAGCTTGCCTATGGCAGCGATAAAGCGAAAGAACTTTTTCGTGACATGATGCAGCAAGCTTCTTATGAGTTAGGTTTTGAAGCAGAGGATACCCCTGTCATGATAGAGGCTATCCCTGTCTCATCAGAATGTATAGTTCTTATTGTAACTAAAGTGGACAATCCTGAAGAACTGGACACACGTTTTTCCCGTTTCTCACCATCAGATTCAGATGACGACTTTGATTTTGATGATATAGAAACTATTGATGGAGACAGTTTTTCTGACTACAGCTCACTTCCTACAGCCGAGGAGGAATTAGATTATGATGAGGCAGCCGCTTCAGAAGAGAATGGTCTTCCAGAGGACGAACTTATGAATATCTTTAACCGTGTTAAAGAGTATTTTAACAAAACCTCTGAAAAACAGCCTTCGTCAGTTAATTCTTCAGATGCCGAAGACAAATTTATTCCACTTAAGGATTCTGTCAAGAAATCATCCGGCTCTGAAATTTCCAGAGCAGAGGAATCTATTTCAGATAACAATGTCAGGAATACTATTTCAAGAGTTTTTTCTTTTAATTCAATTGATGATATAAGCGATGTTGCCGGAATTGTCGACCACATTTATCATGACAGTAATATGCTGTATAAGAACAAAGCTGACAGTCGGTACTATCTTGTCATCACTAAAGAAAATGTACCTTCTAAAGACTTTAACAGAGTATGCAATATTTTATCAGAATATGGCACCAAGGAGCCTTCCTATGATAATGCTTTAGGTTTTTTTACAGAACATTGCGAATGTATTATCAGCCGTCATGCTCTGCATGTATTAAACCGTTTATAATTATAATAATCCCTTTTAGATTTGTGTTATTGGAAAAAATTAGCATATCCAATAGCAGACCGTAAAGCAACGTCGGTACTTAATGAGCATTTTGGCGAATTTAGTACCGCTATGTTGCGTCCCGAAGGAGAGTGAGTCTGCAATCGAATATGCTAATTCTTCAACAACACTTTTCTATCCTATTGACTGAAGATAGTTCTGAATCTCCTCAACAAGCATATCCGGGTCAATCCCATGCACCATAGCAGCTTCCTCTAATGTCTCTCCTGCTGATGATGGGCAACCGACACAATGCATTCCGATTCCCATAAGTATAGGAACAATACCTGCATCTATCTGAAGAGCTTCTCCAATTGTAGTGTCCTTGGTAATTCTTGCCATAACGACCTCCTGTTATAGGTATAAGATTCAGTATCTCTCGATACCGCTCAATGTATCTAATATAATATTGCCCTGAATAAATGTCAATAATACATGTATTTCATATTGAATTTTCATTTAACCTATCGTATAATACATTAAAATGACTGCAAAGGCAGTCAATAATCGATAACTTAAGGAGGATTCATATTATGGCATATGTAATTAATGATGATTGTATCAGTTGTGGTGCTTGTGCAGCAGGATGTCCTGTTGAAGCTATCAGCGAGGGTGCTGCTCATTACGAGATTAACGCTGATGTTTGTGTAGATTGTGGTGCTTGTGCTGGAACATGCCCAGTTGGTGCTCCTAATCCACAGTAGTTATTTTACAGTACATAACCGAATTATATTAATATGTACAATAAGAATGTATATTATATACATTCTGAAAGCCCCGGCTCATAATATGAACCGGGGCTTTATTACGCTTAATATCTCTTTATAACATTACTGATTCTGACGGATATCTCTGGATAAATCCGCAAATCTTGTCTGCTCTGGCAGCCATGCCATCTTAACAGTTCCGATTGGACCGTTTCTCTGCTTGGCTATTATTATCTCAGCAATACCCTTCTGCTCTGTGTCCTTGTTGTAGTAATCATCTCTGTACAGAAACATAACCACGTCTGCATCCTGCTCAATTGCTCCGGATTCTCGAAGGTCAGAAAGCATTGGCCTGTGGTCAGGTCGCTGCTCAACAGCCCTGCTAAGCTGTGAAAGTGTTACAACCGGCACATTCAGTTCTCTTGCCAGTGCCTTAAGTGCCCTTGATATATCAGACACTTCCTGCTGCCTTCCCTCTGAACGTCCGCTTCCACTACCACTCATAAGCTGAAGGTAATCAATAATTATCAGTCCAAGATCATTCTCCATCTTGTATTTTCTACATTTGCTACGCAGTTCAGCAATGGATATACCTGGCGTATCATCTATTATGAGCTTTGATTTTGCAATACTGTCCGCACCTTCAATAAGCTTCCCCCAGTCATTAGAATCAAGATGACCTTTTCTTATCTTGTCCGCATCAACTGTAGATTCCAGAGAAAGCATACGGTTTACAAGCTGGACATTGGACATTTCCAGACTGAATACAACAGTTGTAATTCCCTGCTTAATTGCTACATTTTCTGCTACATTCAGAACAAATGCTGTTTTACCCATAGACGGTCTGGCTGCGACCAGAATAAAATCTGAGGGCTGCAGACCTGACAGATAAGTATCCAGATCCTTAAATCCTGTAGGAACACCTGTAACTGCACCCTTTGTTTTTGCCGCTGCCGAAATCCTGTCCAGAGCTTCAAGCACTACCTTGTCAATCGGAACATATTCTTTTCCACCCTTGCTTTTTACAAGCTCAAATATCTTCTTCTCTGTATCCTCCAGAATATCTTCTGTTTTCTCTTTACCCGCATAACACTGGTTAGCTATATCATCATTAACTCTTATTATATTTCTTAATATTGATTTGTCTTTGACAATAGTAGCATATTGTCTTATATTGGCAGATGTCGGCACTGAAGACAATAATTCTCTGGTAAATTCTATGCTGTATACCTCAGCCGGAACATCAGTCTCCTTCAATCTTTCCTGCAGTGTAACGATATCTATCGGCTTACCCTCATTATTCATATCTACCATTGTCTGAAACATTATCCCATAGGAACGATGATAAAAATCATCTTTTTTCAGGATTTCTGCAGCCGTTATAATTGCCTGTCTGTCCATAATCATAGAACCTACAACAGACTGCTCTGCCTCAAGACTGTTGGGCATCAGCCGTGTTACCACTGATTCGTCCATAGTATCTTTTTCCTTTCTACAAACTGATATCTGTTACTTTTCAACAACCTTCACTGTCAGTTTAGCTGTAACATCCTTGTGAAGCTTAACATTTATAATATAAGTACCTAATGCCTTAATTGGATCATCAAGTTTCATTTTCTTCTTGTCGATATCAAGACCAAGCTGTTTCTTGGCTTCCTCTGCAACTTCCTTAGTGGAAACTGTGCCAAAGGTTCTTCCACCTTCACCGGTCTTCATAGAAACTGTTACTGTACACTCTGCAATCTTTGCTGCAAGTTCCTTAGCCGCTGCAAGTTCTTCTGCCGCCTCTTTCTCCTCACGCTTTTTCTGGAGCTTAAGGTCATTAAGATTCTTAGCAGTAGCTTCTATTCCTAATTTCTTCGGAAGAACATAATTTCTGGCATAACCATCATTAATCTTAACAATCTGTCCCTTTTTCCCTAATGTCTTCACATCTTCCAATAAAATAACATCCATTATATTTCACCATCCTTAATCATATTATCAATAGTAAGCTTAATTGTATTAATAGCCTGGTCGATAGTACAATCTGTAAGCTGGGCTCCGGCAATACTCATATGTCCGCCACCACCAAGCTTCTCCATCACAAGCTGCACATTTACCTCATCAATTGACCTCGCACTTATAAACAACTTATTCTCATATGGAGTTATAACAAACGAGGCCTTTATTCCAGAGATATTAAGAAGCTCATTAGCCGCTTTTGCTCCGCCAACAGTAGGCGTATCAACTCCATCTCCATTAAATATTGTTATTGCAAATGTATCCTTGTATACCTCTGCCCTGCTGACAGCCATGGCGATAGCCTTATATTCACTCATATTGCTTCTGAGCATCTTTCTTACTCTCGTAACATCTGCACCATGTCTTCGCAAGAAGGCTGCCGCCTCAAATGTCCTTGGTCCCGATTTGCTGTTAAAGCCATCTGTATCAATATTAATACCGGCGTAGAGCGCATCTGCCTCAAATGCCTTGAGCTTAATATTATCATCCACATACTGAATCATCTCTGTAATCATCTCACTGGCTGATGAAGCGTATGGGTCAACATATGAAAGAACTGCTCCTGTGATAGTATCACTCTGTCTCCTGTGATGATCAAATACTACAACGGTCTTACATCTCTCCAGAAGCTCAGGGCATTCTGTTCTCTGTGGTCTGTTAACATCAACAACTATTACTACAGAAGATGCATTAATATATGATGGTGCATCCTCCGGTTTCACGAACATATCATCCGCGTAATCCTCATTGCCGACAAACCTGTTCACAAAGGGCCTAATACTGCTTGTCACCTCTCCAAGCACAATATGTGCTTCCTTGCCAAGCTTCTTGGCAATAACGTATATTCCCAGAGCTGAGCCAAAAGAATCTATATCAGCAATGCTGTGACCCATAACAAGAACATTGCTGTTATTGTCAAGAATCTGTCGTAAAGCGTGCGCCTTAACTCTCACCTTGACTCTCGTATTCTTCTCCATCTGCTGGCTCTTGCCACCATAATAAAGGATTTTCTCACCATCCTTAACAACAGCCTGATCTCCGCCTCTTCCCAGAGCAAGGTCCATGGCAGCCTTGGCGATATCGTAATTCTTAGCATAATCAGCAGCTCCTGTACCAATTCCCAGACTTAATGTAAGAGTCATTTCATTACCAATCTTAATACTCTTAATCTCTTCCAGAATGCTGAATCTGTCCTGCATCAACTTTTCAAGGTACTTATATCTGAACACAACGATGTATTTGTCCTTCTCCATCTTTCTAACGATGGCTGCTCCTGGAGAAAAATACTTATTAACCCTTTTATCAATAAGACCTGCCAACAGCGATTTTCTCACATCATCCGTGCTGTCTAGAGCTTCCTCATAATTATCAATATATACAAGTCCTACAACAAAACGCTCATCTTTCAGTTTCTGTATATATGTATTGATATCTGTCTCATCAAACATATACATAACATACATAGATGAATTATTACTGTGCTCTATTATATCAACACCCTGAGCCATTGTCTCAGCGTCAATACATCTTAATTCTGCCCTGTAATCCCTCTCCTTATATGAGAGACGGATTTCCTTAAAACCTGTCTCATTATCGGGAAAAACGCTTGGTGTAACTTCCGGAAGAAGTGTGTTAATATTCTTTCTAAAATCCTTTCTTATATCAAGGCATTCCTGCATTGCTTTATTAGTCCACAGAACATTTCCGTTATTATCAAGAAGGCTGTAAGGAACACTGAGATTATACAGAAGCTGTTTCTGAACCTGAGAATAATTCGTTGCAAATTCTACCATTCCTGACATAATTCTTGGCCTCAGATAGAAAAACATCAGTCCACATGCCATAAGATAAATAAGCATAAAAACACTCACAACAGTCGCTGCTGTAGTATTAATACAAAACATGACTGCACAGATGACAATAAGTATTGCGCCTATATATAAAGGCCATGCAAAAAAAGACCTTAATATTCCACTATATTTAAATGCTTTCTTTCCATTCTTACTATCTGGCATAACTTTATTCTCCATAATCAAATTAGAATAATTATAGCATTAAAACCCCTGCACTACAAGCATACTTCCTATGTCTTTTCTCATCGTGTCTTTTCTTATCGCTACTCGCGTAGGTAACCCATATACCGGAACAGATTCCGGCATTGCACAGTGCTCCTCTAAAACCAGAAAAAAGCCGCAGCGGGTTTCCCAGCTACGGCTCAATAAATAAAATTACTCTACTGAATATGGAAGAAGAGCTACATGTCTTGCTCTCTTAACAGCTACAGTAAGCGCTCTCTGATGCTTTGCACAGTTTCCTGTGATTCTTCTAGGAAGAATCTTTCCTCTCTCAGAAACATAATGCTTAAGTGTAGCAACATCCTTATAATCTAATACCTTATTGGCATCTGCACAAAATGCACATACTTTCTTTCTTCTGCGCATTGGTCTTCTTCTCATCTGACCCTCTGGTCTCTCAGCCTTCTTATCTGGCATGGTTTTTACCTCCTATCTTAGTTGAAAGGCAAACCCTCATCATCTACCCCATCCGGAATAGCCATAAATCCGTCACCGGCAGCCTGACTTGGCTCTGGTCTTGATGGTGTATAAGCAGCATAATTAGAATCTCCTCCATTAGATGCTGCGGATTTGCTTTCTGCAAATTCCTGTTCTTCGACAACTACATCGGTTGTATAAACTCTCTGACCGTCTTTATTAGTATAGCTACCTGTCTGGATTCTTCCTGTAACAACAATCTTGGTTCCCTGATGAAGATACTTCTCAGCAAATTCTCCACTTCTGCCAAATGCAACACAGCTTATAAAATCTGCTGTCTGCTCATTATTATCACTATTTCTTCCACGTCTTCTGTCTACAGCCAATGTATATCTTGCTACTGCCATGGAACCGTCAGCACCCTGTGAATATCTTACATCTGGTTCTCTTGTCAGTCTTCCCATTAAAATTACTTTGTTCATACTTAATCTCCTCTTCTATAAAAAGAGTTGTAAGTGAAACGTCTCATCTACAAATTGGGATTTTGTAAATTACTCTCCATCTTTAACGATTAAGAATCTTAATACATTATCCATGATACGAACTCTGCTTTCAATCTCTGCTGGAGCAGTTGCGTCTGCTTCAAACTTGATGAAACTATAGAATCCTTCGCTCATATGCTGGATATCGTATGCAAGCTTCTTCTTCTCGCTTGTGCCTGGATCTGTAATTGTACCACCGAAACGAGTGATTAACTCATTAACCTTCTCGATAGTAGCTGTTCTTACTTCATCCTCGACGTTTGCGCTAACAACTAATGCTAATTCATACTTATTCATCTACGTCGCACCTCCTTCTGGTCTTTTGGTCCCTTCTTTACTTATATATACAAATATAAATGAAGGAACAAGGATTAAAAATATATCACAAGACAAAATCTTATCATATAAAGAATTTATTTACAAGCCTTTTTTAGATTTTTTGTGTTTTTTTGTGCGAGAGACCTTTTTATTATAACCTCATGGCTACAGCCTAAGCATTTCATCTTAATGTCTGCACCTGCCTTCAGAATTTCCCATTCATTGCTGCCACAGGGATGTTTCTTTTTCATCTCAACAATATCCCCGGGTTCATATGGAATAATTCCTTCCATGATTATTACCTCCATGTTAATATTCAATCCGTATTTCCCGGATTATAAAACACCAATACACACTGAAATCATTCAATGAAACGCCCAAATACATCAGCAAGTGGTGCATTTATAAGCAAATCTGCTTTTCCGTCATATGGTGTTTGTGACTTATTAATTAAAACAAGCTTATCGCCTCTGTAATAATCTATAAGCCCTGCTGCCGGATAAACTCCCAAAGATGTTCCTCCAACCACAAGCATATCTGCATTTCTTATATACTCTATTGCGGCTGTTATATTATCCTCATCCAGACCTTCTTCATACAATACCACATCCGGTTTAATTATACCTCCACATTCACATGTCGGAATACCGCAAGAATTGATTATTGATTCCATTCCGTAAAACCTGTGACATCTTTCACAATAATTGCGAAGTACGGAGCCATGCAATTCAATCACATTTTTATTTCCGGCTTTCTGATGAAGTCCATCTATGTTCTGTGTGACAACCGCCTTAAGCTTTCCCTGCTGCTCAAGTTTTGCAAGCGCCAAATGTGTTATCCCCGGCTCTGAATCTGGATAGAGCATTTTGTCCTTATAAAATCTATAGAATTCTTCAGGATATCTCAAATAAAATGAATGACTGATAATCGTCTCTGGCGGATACTTATATTTCTGGTTATATAGTCCATCAGGACTTCTGAAATCAGGAATTCCACTCTCTGTTGATACTCCTGCACCGCCAAAAAACACTATATTATCACATTTATCAACCCAATCAACAAACTGTTCAATATTATTCATTTATAACTACACCCAGAACATTACATTTATTGTTCTCAAGCTCTTCAGTGTAATTCTGCGCTGCCAATTCTCCGAACTCGCTTTCATTGTACATAACAACTGTTCCATCACAATACTTTGCAACTCTTCCCTCCGCATCTGAACTTACTACAATCCTGTCGTATTCAGACGAAAAAATCGAAATAAGTTCCTGCATCATAGCCGCCTCTGCATCAGAAACTATTCCATCATCCAGAACTCCTGTGAAAACAATGTCCAAATCCGAATTATTTGTCTTACATATGAGGTCATGTGCTCTTCCAGTACCCCTCATATAATCTGTGACTCCTCTTAAATCTTTGCCAAGTCTGTATTTACCAAGAAATATCTCGGACATTATATCTCCATCAATAAAAATCGTCCTGTCCCCAGTCTCAACGAATGAATATGCAAGTTTAAATGCGCTGATGCCGTTATTAATAATTGCGACACATTTTTTACTTCTCAATTCTGTCTTAAGTGTCTCAACCAGTTCGTTGTAGCACTGTCTCTCTTTGTCAGTCATAGTAACAATTTTATCAATATTTACACTAAACATACCGCACTTTCCTCCTTCCAGCATTACTTACATATTCTGCCAAGAACCCTTACTTCTCTTACAGGTTCTACTGTTATAGTTTCCTCAATAATTGGTTCCTCTACCTCTGGTTCCTCGATTACCGGCTCCTCCACCTTCGGCTCCTCGATTACCGGCTTTTCTACCTTTGGTGCCTCCACCACTGGTTCCTTGATTACTGGCTCTTCTACCTTCGGCTCCTCAATTACTGGCTCTGTGATTACCGGTGTCTCTACCTTCGGTTCCTCTACCACCGACTCTTCGATTACCGGTGCCTCTACCTTCGGTTCCTCTACCTCTGGTTCCTCGATTACTGGCTCTTCTACCTTCGGCTCCTCAATTACTGGCTCTGTGATTACCGGTGCCTCTACCTTTGGTGCCTCAATTACTGGCTCCTCTACCTTTGGTTCCTCTACCACTGGTGCCTCGATTACCGGTGTCTCTACCTTCGGTTCCTCAATTACCGGCTCTGTGATTACCGGTTCCTCTACCTTTGGCTCCTCTACCACTGGTTCCTCGATTACAGGCTCTTCTACCTTCGGTGCTTCAATTACCGGCTCCTCTACCTTTGATTCCTCTACCACTGGTGCCTCAATTACAGGTGCCTCTACCTTTGGCTCCTCTACCTTCGGTGCTTCAATTACCGGTTCCTCTACCTTTGGTTCCTCCACCACTGGTGCCTCAATTACTGGCTCTGTGATTACCGGTGCCTCCACCACTGGTGCCTCTACCTCTGGTTCCTCAATTACTGGCTCTGTGATTACTGGCTCCTCTACCTTCGGTGCCTCCACCACTGGTGCCTCGATTACCGGCTCCTCTACCTTCGGTTCCTCGATTACCGGCTCCTCTACTCTGGGCTCTTCTACTCTGGGTTTCTCTACTCTGGATTCCTCTGTCTTAGATTCCTCACGTCCGGCTGCAGCTTCATGTTTTGAAAGATCCTCATCCCTATAAATATTAAATTCTCTGTTATACTTCTTCTCTTCTCGTTCTGGCTCTGCATGTCTTTCGGGCTTGTGATTATATTTGCAGTCATATTCATCATCGTCTTCATCGTCAAATGCAGCGAGAATATCATCAGAATTATATTTTCTTGTATTGTGCGATATTCTCCGTGTCTCCTCAGACTCAAGAAGTTCAGGTCTTATATATACCAACCGTCCATATCTTGTCTCATACTCATATTCGTCATCGCTGTGGTCTTCTTTCTTTCTGAATGCACATATCATAAGGCAAACTACAATTTCAATAAATATGCAGACCGCACTGGCTGCACCTGCTATGAGCAATGTATTACGATACAAATGTGGTTTAATAGCGACTCCATTATCAGTACCTTCAGACAGAATCTGAATTGACTCGACAGGAATAATTGTGTTAGTCTTAACTGCTGATTTAGCAACGGCATCCACATATGTTTTAGCTGTATTCTGATCTGGATTAACAACTCTGAGTTCAACAATATTACTATTTGCAGGAGACGTAATTGTGAGATACTGTGATATATCTTCCGATGTTTCTGCCAGTCTCTGGGCTTTCTCAATCACGATGTCGCTTGAAAAAATAATAGTGAAATCATCATTAAGACCACCATCCTTTGACCGGATAGAAGCCTCTGCTTCAACACCCGGCACTACATACAGTCTGGAAACCGACTCATACATTGGAGTAATTGTTCTATCTTCATAAAAATATCCTCCAACTCCACTAAGTATAATTACTAATATAAGTATCAATACGCATCTTGCAAATTTCTTCATAACTGTCCCTCCCTTTTATCTGCTACTTCTGCTCCGGATAATAATACCATGAAATAGCATTTATCTTGCCTTTGTTGTCCACTTCAAAATTCAATGTTGCAAAGTCGTCATCCATTGTTGCTCTGTCACCTTTATAACTGCCATCAAAATATGTGAACTCAATATTGTAACTCTCGGCTGTCTCAATATTTGCATATCCGTTATAATTAATCATTCCATATGCAACCGGGTCTTTAGTGTTAACTTTATTAAGTTCTGCCATTGTAAAATCTCCATAAAGCAGTTTCCCATATGTCATAGTCTTATCCTCTGACATATACAGATGATTCTGATAATCAGCATCTCTGTAATACATTTTCAGAATATCATCAACAGTATCCCCAACCCTCAAATCTCTTGAAAACTTATCATCATTCCCAATAGATGCAACCTGAATAACCTTGTATACCCCATTAGGGTCAGGTCTGTTATTATCATCCAGTTTCTCAAATCCTACTGACATTTCATTATAAGAATATATCTTTTCGTTGTTATTCTCAGTTTCTTCAGAAGGTTTTCCGAGAATAGCTTTTACTTGGGATTCTGTCATAAGATAAGTAATGTTACCCATCTTCAAATCCTTATATGTAAATATATCTGCATGGCTTTGTTCTAATGTTGGATACTCAACACTCGTATCCGTTATATCTTCCCCATCTGTAATTACTGCCTCTGTCCTCTTCCCACAGGCGCTAAAAACTGTTGCAGTAATACATAATAAAGCAACGGCCGCTTTACATTTGCCAAGTCTTCTCATTATATCCCTCCATACTGCAAATTTGTTATAATTATACCATATATATCAATATTCAGAAAGAAAATGTTTGATAAATCTGCCAGCAACTATATTCCATGAATACTTTTTATTATATTCATCATATGCTTTATCGGTTAATTCCTTGAAAAATGTGTCATTGCATAAAATATTCTCAACTTTATCGCATATTTCTTCATTATTACATCTCTGGTCATACAATTCAGCAATGCCATGCAATTTCTTATCCCTATACAGGTTATAGTCTGACAATACCGCTGTATGATTAGCCATCCCTGCATATACTCTGTCATGGACACCTCTCTTAAAAAAAGGTGATGAATCTGCCAGAGCTCTGTGTTCTGCAACAATCCCGTATGAATCAGCGAATCTAACAGGCTCAATTCTTCGTATGTTGCTCTGGTTAATAAGGCTGTATCCATCCCACCATTCTCCGGCAATACTTATCGGATAATTACCTTTGACTAGTGTATCAACCATCTTCTTTCGGTATGAATTACGATAATACATTTCCACCATATAATAAGAATTGAGTATTAGTGCCTTGTCCTCTTCCTGCTCATTATCACATTTGAACAAAGCATCTTCAACTGTCATCTCTGTATCTTCTTCAAGTCTGCGAATCATATCGAGCATTATGTTCCGGCTTATCTCATCCGCCTTCATTATCTGCTCCATATACATATCAGGATTTCTGTATGTCCCAATTATTAAAATGTCATCTTCTTTCCTGCCATATTCCACAGCCCTTTTTGCACAATCAGCGCCAAGTTCTAACTGTATAGCATCCTGAATATGTGGATAATGCCTTTTTATGTACCTACAATGGTTCTCATCTACCGCAAAGACATGGTAATTCCTAAGTGTACAGCTAAGTGTGGAATGATGATAAAGTGGATGATCCAAAATAAAGTTATAAAAGGGAGCATCAATACTGTCCAGATAATAACTATTGTCATCAAGAACCAATCTCGGCAGCTTAGAATTAAAATCAATTATTGCCAGATATTTTTTATTCAAATACTTCTTTAGCTGCTCTTCTGCATCACAATCCACTCTCTTCCCTGCTGTTTTAGCCACAGGTTCTGCAGTCTCTGTTCCTGAAGCTGGGATTGCGTTCTCCGGAATTTCACAGTAAATACAATGAAATCCCATTTTTTCAAATTCAACACCAAGCCTGTGTGCAAAGTAATTGCCACTGTTATAACATAATTGTCTGGTCGTAAATATCAATATATCCATATATCTTTATTCCTTAAACTGTTATTATATAATGATACCACGATTATTTTAACAAACAAGTTATTTCGTAACATAAAAAAGCTTTAACCCTTTCGGATTAAAGCTAATCAGAGGCGACAACCAGATTCGAACTGGTGATCAGGGTGTTGCAGACCCACGCCTTACCACTTGGCTATGTCGCCATAAATATTATAAAGTGACTCCAAGGGGATTTGAACCCCTGATACCACCGTGAAAGGGTGGTGTCTTAACCGCTTGACCATGGAGCCATATGAAAGAATTCATGGGCAAGTGATCGCCACTTATTCTTAGCTCCCCGAGTAGGGCTCGAACCTACAACAACTCGGTTAACAGCCGAGTGCTCTACCATTGAGCTATCGAGGATTATTCACTATGTGAAAAAAGTAAGCTTAAACAGCTTACAATTAAGAGATAATCTCTTATGAAAGATTGCTCTTTCAAAACTGCACATTAAATAT
>CAMEVC010000013.1 GCA_945939115.1 uncultured Eubacterium sp. | reverse complement strand
AAATGTACATTTTTATTTTCCACTTTTTGTACATTTTAATATTGACATTTACACCAAAGATAACTTTGGAATTACATTCTTTACAACGGATAACAAGAATGGAGTTCTTGCCAGTATTAACAATGATGGAGTCCGTAGCAGAATCATACATACCAAATTGAAAATTAAAATTGTTGTTCATGGTGGTCTCCTTCCCATAGATATTTTGCACCATCCAGCAGGTCGATAATAGCTGAAAGCATATTGGTGTATTCGGTCTGTAATTCCTTAATTTCATCTGAAGAAGGAAGTGTATAAGGGGTTCTGTCGGTTGTGGTAAATGCCTTCTGCATTTCAAGCAATTGCAGGTACAGAGCATTGATGGTCTGTACAAGCGGATATATAGTTTCTTTCTTGCCAACAACGCAGATTCGGTTGTAGATACAGGAACGAACAAAGTAATCTTTTTTCATCATTCCGCTGGCAAGAATTCGGGCTTCGATTTGTTTGCGTTCAGCATCAGTAATTCTAAAGCTGATAGTTGGATTTTTATGTTGATTGCTCATGGTAATGCTACTTTCGTTTTGGCTGTGGCAGCAGGAGTAATAGATAACCTGACAGCCACAGGAATTTATTCATTGTGAGTAATAAAAAGTAGATGATATCAAGCCGATGGAAAAATATCGGTGTGGATACTGCAACTAATTTGCTACTAAAAGTATTAAAAACGATGTGAAAAGAGCGATATTTTGCGAAATAGAAGTGCCCAAAATGCAGGAAATATCAGCATTTATGAGTTGCCGATAAAAACCTCGGGAAGAGTTTGAATAGTACGAGAATACACAGATTATTTTAAATGGCAGGCAGTCTTTTGGGTTGCCTGCTATGTTATATGTGATATTGAATATTCTCATTTTGTTGCTAAAAATAAGAATTAAGAAGGTACATAGTATGTTTGAGAAAAAGAGAGAATCTGTAGATGAGATACAAGAAAATAATATAATGGATGTTTTGAATAAATTGCTTGAACTAGAGAAAGAGAAGCACAAAACAAGTCTCATAAAGATAACAGTTTGTGTTGTTGGTGGAATTGGTACAGTTATGTTTATAGGTTTGCTATGTTATAGGCTTGTAAAGACGGATTTTTCTTTCGATAGTATCTTATCGACTTTATTAGCATTCTTTTCCATTTTTATCTCAATTTTTTTCTATTTTAAAGCAGATGAGACAAGTACAAATTTTTATAAGTCATCTTATGATATTATGAAAGATGTGTCCGTTACATTAGGTAAAATTGAAGAAAGGTTTGGAGAAAAACTCAATAGTTTAAATGATAAGATATCTCATTTAGATAGTATTAGTTCTGAAAAATCTGAAGAAATTCAGGAACAAAAAGATGACAAAGATAAGATTATTAACGAATTAATGGATAAAGCTAATTTAAATGAGAAAGAAAAGGAGGAATATAGAAAACAATTAGCGGAAAACGAACGTCAAATTGAGTATTTAAAGAGAGAACAATACATGGCACGAAGAGAGGCTGATCGTTTACGTCTAAGAATGGAATCTGGTGAGATACAAGATAGATGGGAGCCTAATGACAGAGCGTTAATATCGTTATTAAATGGAGACAAAAGTAGTTTTTCGGCGTTAACAATAAAGAGATTGAAAAGACTAGGGTATTTGGATGATGACGGAAATATTAATGAGAAGAGAATTATTGATGAGCTAGCAAACAGGAAATAGTGGCAACATATTGGCAACAGAAAATAAGTAAGTCAGAATAAAATGTGTAATTGAGATAAAATGTAGGCATAAAAATCGCACAACTTAAATAAAACAGATTAAGGAACGTGATGGATTTGCCGAGTTTGAATAATTTTCAAAAGCTCGCAAAGCCTAGTAAAATGGGCATTTGCGAGCTTGTTTTTTGTATTTTGGTACTAAAGTGAGCTGTGCGTGAATAGTTTCATTTACGCATGAGGCCATGTTATTTTCCACTCAAAATATTCATTAGGAGAAATCTCTCCACTATTTAATTTCGTTTTCATTTCACACCATTCCGTAAGGAAATCATTTACCAATCCATATTCAAAAGTTAATGCGACAGGTGAGCCTGCACTTTCATAATCATCTTCATTGTAAGTTGGTCTGGCAGTTTCAGAAGGCAGGACAATGAAACGGAGACGAAAAGTCATATCACAAGAACAAAGATTTTGCCATATTTTGCAGATAGTAAGATAGATGAAATTGAAGTCAGAGATGTGATCCCATGGCAGAATGAGCTTCTGGCAGCCTTTAAGGATGAAGGAAAGGAAGAAAGATATTATCGCTTCAAGCAGTTAAGGAAAGCTTGGAAAAAGCAATAGGTAATGTTTCGATTCCTAAAACGGAAGGAGTAGAAGCCGCTATCGCTACATTTGCTCAAAATATTTCCAGCATGCCTAAAATTCAGTATGAAGCTATTGGAAATGCATTGGCGGAGATTGCAAAACAAAGTAAGGAAATTTCTACTTCTGCAAAGCTTTTATCAGATAAATTATCAGAAAAATCAGCAGAAAAATCATCAGATTCAATTACTGATGAGTTATCAAAGAGGCAAAAACAAATATATGAATATATGAAGATTTGATTGGACGGAAGGTGAGTTTTGTTAAAGGAGATGACTGTTTATGTATGAGAATATTGATATGAAAAAACGGGAATTTTACTGAAAGAGACAATTGAGAAAGCAGGTTACACAGTTAAAGATATAAAGAAGATTTTGATAAGCTATTATTGGGAGAATAATTCTTCCGGAAATAGCTTATTTTGGAGGAATCACCTGTAAATGATATTTCAAGAAAAATAATACAAATGATTGACAATGTAAATCAAAACGGTATAATTAATTATAAGAGATGCATATAATATTATTATTGTATTTTGAGATGGAGGCGATTTTATGGCTACAGTACCTACACAAGTAAGAATAGATGAAAATTTAAAGAAACAGGCAAGTGAACTTTTCTCACAGTTAGGAATGGATATGTCCGGTGCAATGAACATATTCTTAAAGCAGTGTGTATTAAGAGGAGGACTTCCTTTTAGCGTTGAACTGCCACAGTATAAGCCGGAAGTATTAGAGGCAATGGAAGAAGCAAAGAGAATCAGCAAAGATCCTAATACAAAGAGATACTCAAGTTTTTCTGATGCTTTGGAGGATATTGATTAATGCAATATGAATTAATACTAACCGGGAAATTTAAGAAAAGTCTTAAGTTGGCAAAGAAACGAGGCTTGGATTTGAAACTTTTAGATAAAGTTATTACTATGCTGCAGAATGATATTCCTCTTGAAGAAAAATATCGTGACCATGAACTAAAAGGGAAATATCAGGGGTTCAGGGAATGTCACATTCAGCCGGATTGGTTATTGATTTATCTGAAGGAAAATGATGTTCTCACATTGACTTTAGTTGATACCGGAACACACGCAGATTTGTTTAATTTGTAACTAAATATGCAAAGCTATTTTATAGCGGTTTGAGTAACGGAAAATCCAAAGTACCTCATAGTGGTTTGAGCGATGGAAAATCTAAAAGACCTCATAAAAATTTGAGTAATAGATAATGCAAGGAAAAATTGATACATTTGCTGAAATGCCGATGAGTACTGGGATAGAACCTGTTTTTATTGGTACTAAAATTGTAGTACCAGAGAAAAAAGAAATTGAAAAGGGGGAAGTTTCAGGCGTATAATATCTTTGAAGATCGGATAATTAATAACATTTAATCTTCGTGATACTAAATCAAATGTAAGCCACTTGACACCCAAAGAATGATAAAAAGGCTGCTGGTATTAATTTGGTACTAAAAAGTTTCAAAACAGGGTGTGAATAAAATGAAATAGTGAGATTTCTAACTTAAAAAGGTTAGAAAAATAACGGGAAATAGAGTTTGATTCGCCAGAACTTGGCGAGTTTGAATAAAAATGATGTTAAAGGGCAAAGGCATTTATCCTGCTTAGGGCAAATTTCTTTATCCTATCCAACAGAATAAAGTATTATAAATGACCTAGAAATGAGTCGAATTGTCTTCTCATTTCCAGGTCATTTTTATTCTTCACAATGTAGCTCTAATCTTTGTAAATACTATAGTTTAGAGAGATGCTATGCTCCTTATTCACCATATAAAAAGAGAAAAAAGAGAGTTTTTCCTTGAAACTTCAATCTGTTTCGGGTTATAGTAGAAATACTGTAATGTATCTTTGGAGGACACTAGGATGAATTTTTTAGAAGAACGTATTGTAAAAGACGGTATTGTTAAAGAAGGCAATGTTTTGAAGGTAGACAGTTTCCTTAATCATCAGATGGACATACAGTTATTTAATCTCATGGGAGCTGAATTTAAGAAAAGATTTGAAGGAAAGAAAATCAACAAAATATTGACAATTGAGGCTTCAGGTATTGGCATAGCCTGTGTTGTTGCTATGCATTTTAATGTACCGGTTGTATTTGCAAAGAAGTCAAAGAGTATCAATATTGAGGGTGATACATATGTTGCCGAGGTAGAATCATTTACACACAAATGTAAGAACCAGGTTCTGGTGTCAAAGAAGTTCCTGAGTGAAGATGATCATGTTCTGATTATTGATGATTTTCTTGCAAATGGGTGTGCTCTTCAGGGATTGATTTCCATTGTAAATATGGCTGGCGGTACGGTTGAGGGAATTGGTATTGCGGTAGAAAAGGGATTCCAGGTTGGAGGACAGATTATTCGTAATTTGGGTTATCAGTTAGAGTCACTTGCGATTGTTGACTCAATGGATCCAGGTAACGGCACAATACAATTTAGAGAACAGTGATTCGGAAAGGAAAAACATTGGAGAAAAATAATATAGATGCAATTTATACACTTGATGGGAAAATCAATTTATTTAAGGCATTTCCATTTGGATTACAGCATATTTTAGCTATGTTTGTGGCTAATATTACACCGGTAATTATTGTTGCAGCAGCATGTGGCCTTACCGCTAAAGATACAGCAATGATAATTCAGAGTGCGATGATAATTGCAGGAATTGGTACATTTATACAGTTATTTCCTTTGTGGAAAGTTGGTTCGGGACTTCCTATAGTGATGGGAATTAGTTTTACATTTGTTTCACTCGCGTGTGTTGTCGGGGCACAGTACGGATATGCAACCCTTATGGGAGCAGTTTTAGTCGGCGGTATAGTAGAAGGCTTACTTGGTCTTTTTGCAAAGTATTGGATTAAGATTATTTCGCCTATTGTTGCAGCCACTGTTGTAACAGCTATTGGATTTTCGCTGTTATCAGTTGGAGCATCTTTGTTTGGTGGAGGAGCAGGTTCAGCTGATTTTGGTTCTGCAAAGAATTGGATACTTGGAACGGTAACCCTTCTTTGTTGTATTATTTTTAATATTCTTGCGAAGGGCTACTTAAAGCAGTTGTCTGTATTATTTGGTCTGGTAGTCGGATATATACTTGCACTTTGCATGGGAATGGTTGATTTCTCGGCACTTCAAGGCGTCCAGATAATATCGTTGCCACGTCTCATTCCATTTGGGATAGAGTTTAACTTTAATGCAATTTTTTCATTCGTACTTATTTTCCTGGTGTCGGCAACGGAAACTATTGGAGACACCTCAGCTCTTGCAGCATCAGGACTTGACCGCGAGGTAACAGTAAAAGAAACCTCAGGCTCAATAGCATGTGATGGATTTATTAGCTCTATTTCATCACTTTTTGGATGCATGCCAATCACATCATTTAGTCAGAACGTAGGACTTGTTGCTATGACTAAGGTCGTAAACCGTTATGCTATTGCAACAGGAGCTTTTGTTATGGTTTTGGCTGGCTTCTTTCCTGCAGTAGGAAGTGTGCTTGCAACATTGCCGGATGCAGTGCTTGGCGGTTGTACAATCATGATGTTTGGAACAATCGTAGTAAGTGGTGTTCAGATGATTGGCAAATGTGGTTACGAGCAGCGTAACATTACGATAGTTGCTCTGTCACTTAGCATTGGACTTGGATTTACACAGTGTCCGGAGATATTTGCACATTTTCCAAGTATCATCAGAGCAGTATTTGCGGAAAATTGCGTAGCGTTGGTATTTGTAACGGCAATTGTTCTTAATATATTTTTACCAAAAGACAAGAACTCTGCTACTGCTGAGGCAGCACAAACAAAAATTAAGGAATGAGTTTAGGATACTTGAAGTTTTTGACTGTAGACAACCAGGTTTGAAAGAGCCGGTTGTCTTTTTTATGTTTAATTTTCTGGTATAATGATAATATAAGATTGAGAAACATTTTTATTATGATGAGATAAAATGACAATACACATATGTACATAATAATAAACAGAATAAGGGAGGTGCGTAGGAATGAGAACTCGAGAAGAGGCATTAGCATATGGCTTATCGTTTCCAGACACATATCAGGAGGCTCCTTTTCATGATGAAAATTGGCAGCTTGTAAGAGTAAAGGAAAGTGAGAAAGCTTTCTTATGGACTTATGAGAGGGATGGATACATCAATCTTAATGTGAAGGTTAGTCCGGAGTGGAGAGATTTCTGGAGAAATGCTTTTCAGTCTGTGGTTCCGGGGTGGCACCAGAATAAGGAGCATTGGAACACAATTATTCTTGATGGAACAGTTCCACAAGAAGATATAAAGAGAATGATTGCTGAAAGTTATGCTCTTGTTACAGATAGTCCGAGCAGGAGAATATATGAAGCTGTGAAGAAGATTCCAAAGGGAAAAGTGGCAACATATGGACAGGTGGCTGAACTTGCAGGGGATAAAAAAATGGCAAGAGCAGTTGGAAATGCACTGCATAAGAATCCAGACCCTGACAGTATTCCATGTTACAGGGTGGTGAATTCTAAAGGACAGCTTGCGGGGCAGTTTGCATTTGGAGGAATGGAGGCTCAGGCGAAACTCCTTCGGGCTGATGGAATTGAAGTTATAGATGGAAAAGTAGATTTAAAAAAATATGGAATAAATTGAAAAAGTTTCCTTTCAGTTGATTTCGCTATGTAAAGTATCGTGAAAGTACATTGTTTACTGGTAGTTGACTATGTATAATGATGTATATGGAGGTGCGGGAAATGACAGATTTTAACCTTGGAGATAATATTATTCGTCTGCGGCGTGAAAAGAAGTTAACCCAGGAAGATATTGCGTCCTTTATTGGAGTTACCAAGGCATCTGTTTCCAAGTGGGAGAACAAGCTGAGCATGCCGGATATCACACTTCTCCCTGCTTTGGCGACGCTTTTTGATGTGAGTGTGGATGAGCTTTTAGGGTATCAGCCGCAGTTGAATGACCAGCAGATAAGGGACATTTATATTAAGCTTGAAAAAGACTTTGTCAATTATTCTTTTGAGGAGGCTTTGGCTAAAGTCACCGAAGAGGTAAAGAAATACTATAATTGTTATCCATTCATTAACTATATGTGCGTGCTGATATTGAATCATATTAATCTGGTACATGAACCAAAGAGGCAGGAAGAGGTTCTTCTTCAGGCACAGAGCTGGAGTGATCACATTAGAAAGAATTGCAAAGTGACTACAGTAGTAGAGGATGCTGTTGCGGTACATACAATGATTAACTTTTTATTAAAGCGGTATCCGGAAGTAACTGAAACATTAAAGGAAAGCCAGAATCCACTTCGCATGTCGAGTTCTAATGATATGCTGCTGATACAGACTTTTGCTATGACAGGCGATTTGGACAATGCAGAGAAGTATGCGCAGTCATTGGTTTATAAAAGTGTTTTGAATATTCTGTCCTGCTCTGCTTTGATGCTCAGTGTACAGTTATCTGACAAAGACTGGTGCAATGAAACTATTAGAAGAATAGATGGACTGATTGAATCCTTTCATTTGGAGGAAGTTAATAAAAATGCAGCTATTCAGTATTTTTATCAGGCAGCAGTGGCAAAAGTCCTTTATGGGGAAAAAGAGGAGGCATACCGTTATCTGAATAAATTCGCGGAGCAGGGAATTGACCTCGTGAAGCACCCGGAGCAGATATTTACATTTGAGCAGTATTTCAACCGTATGGAAGAATGGACTACGGAATATGCCTTAAATGATATGTTACCAAGAGATAAAAGCTTTATCGTTTCTGACCTTTTAGCGATGCTTAATCATCCTGTGCTGCAAGAACTTGCCGGTGAAACTGCATTTAAAAGATTAAAAAAGAAAATTGAGGAGGAAATGTAATTATGCCTAATCTAAATGAAATGATGCCATTGATAATTCCATTGGTAATTGTACAGTTTATTTTACTCGCTGTGACCATCGTTCACATTTTAAAACATGATACTTATAAGAGAGGAAACCGAATACTCTGGCTGGTTGTTGCCATTGTTGGTATGGAGTTCATTGGTCCGATTTTATATTTTGTATTTGGAAAAGAGGATTAACGTCATGGATATGTTAACAGTCACAGATGTGAGAAAAAGCTTTGGGTCAAAGGTAGTAGTGGATGGTTTATCCTTTTCTATTCCGAAAAATAGTATTTTTGGTTTCGTGGGGGAGAATGGAGCCGGGAAAACAACTACCATGAAAATGATTCTTGGCCTGATGCGGATGGATTCAGGAGAGATTCTGGTGGACGGTACAAAAGTGGTTTATGGAAATACACCTACGAATCGAAAGATTGGATATCTGCCGGATGTGCCTGAATTCTATACCTATATGACCCCGAGGGAATATTTACGATTCTGTGGACAGATTACAGGCCTTAGCGCTAAGGAGATAAATCCCAGAGTGGACGAGCTTTTGCAGCGCGTGGGTCTTGCAAATGAAAATAAAAAAATCAAGGGATTTTCCAGAGGAATGAAGCAACGGCTTGGAATTGCCCAGGCCTTAATGGGAAAACCGATGCTGTTAATATGCGATGAGCCAACATCCGCGTTAGACCCTTTGGGACGAAAGGAACTATTGGATATTTTAGTGGCCTCCAAAGATGAGACTACTATTATGTTTTCAACCCACATTTTATCTGATGTGGAAAGAATCTGCGACAGAATCGCTTTTCTTCATAAGGGTAAACTGGCGCTCTCAGGATCTATCGGAGATATCAAAAAGATGAATACCAAAGAGGAATATGTGGTGGTGGTGCAGAACAAAGATGACTCTTCTCTGTTGCAAATGCAGTTTCACAATGCAGTTAAAGTGGATGATTATACATTGAAGATTCATGTGGATTCTGAGAATTCAGTAAGGCAGATTATGCAGTTTCTTTTGGAAAAATCTATCGCCATCGAGAGAATAGAAAAGTGTGAGAACACTTTGGAGAATCTTTTTATGGAGGTGGTTGGGAAATGAGGACAGCATATGCCTTTTTAAAGAAGGAATGGATGGAGTATTACCGAACCGGTAAGCTCATAATTATAGTTGTTATTTTTGCTTTGTTCGGATTAATGAATCCCGCCATCGCCAAGTTGACACCTTTTTTGATGGAGCAGCTTGCATCTATGGAGGATTCAGGGATGGTCATCACGGTTAGCACAGTGGATGCCTCCATGTCCTGGATGCAGTTTTATAAGAATATTCCTATGGCACTTGTTGTGATGTTGCTTCTTTTTGGCGGTATTCTCACAAATGAACTGCAAAAGGGAACGTTGATTCCGGTACTGACAAAGGGATTATCCAGATGGAAGGTGCTTCTTACCAAAGGTATTAACCTGATTATGATTTGGACCGGGGGATACTGGCTTTGCTATGGGATTACATTTTTTTACAGTGATTATTACTGGGATAACAGTATTATGAGCAATCTGTTCTTTACTGCATTCTGTTACTGGCTTTTTGGAACGATGATTATGGCTTTGATGGCGCTGTTTTCCGCAATGACAACATCCTTTGGCGGGGTTGTACTTGGGGTGGGTGTTATTTATTTTGCAATGACACTTCTTGGCATGATTCCTAAGATTTCGTCATATCTTCCTATATATCTGACATCAACGTCAGAACTGCTTACAGGTGGAAACACCGGGGATTATGTGACTGCGATAATCATTACATTTGTCATAACCATAGGTGCTGTGATTGCAGGATGTATGGTATTTAATAAGCGGGAGATATAACAGGTCTCCCGCTTGTTTCTTGCTGTATTAGAAATTCCCACCATTCCAACCCCAGTTGGAAACTGCCTGATATTTCACATATATATGGTCAGGAGAGATGCCAAGAACATCATTGAAAATGTTACATATCTCGCCGGTGAGCTTTGAGAATGCGGCAGGATTCTCACTTCCGTACACACTTACTTCGACCATGGCAAGCGGCTCTGCATTGCTGCCCTTGAAGTATAACTTGTATTCAGGTTCGAAGCCGACCATAAGCCAGTTCTCTGATTTACCGGGGATGACCTGAATTGCCTGACCTAAGCGGGTTTTTATCTCTTTTTCCTGTGCTTCTGTAATTGCAGTGTTGATTTTTGAATTAATAAATGGCATGTTTTACCTCTTTTCTGCGCTTTTGCGGCATTAGTATTTTCATTTATTATAGCACAATAATTATATGTGCCAAAGGAAATTTGTGCTATAATGAGAAAAGAGTAAATTAATAAAAAAGGAGGCGGCAGGAATGAACAACAATAATGAACCAAATCAGGTGTTATCAGTGATAGAGAGTCGCAGTTCTGGGAGAGCCTATAGTTCAGAGCAATTAACACAGGAAGAGTTAAATGTGATTCTTAAAGCGGGACTTATGGCACCTACTGGGATGAACAGGCAGGAAGTACATTTTACCGTTGTAAAAGGAGATAATCCTGTGTTATTGGAGCTGGATGAAGAGAAAAGAAGGCTTCGCGGGCAGGATAAGCAGCTACATAACTTTTATTACGAAGCACCTGTGCTTATTCTGTTAAGCGCTGAGGATGGATTCAAATGGAGCAGAGTAGATGCCGGAATAGCCGTGCAGAATATGACATTGGCAGCAGAGAGTCTTGGGCTTGGCACATTGATTATCGGGTGTATATACGATGCTTTGAATGGTGAGAGGAAAGATTATTTCTCTGAATTATTACAGATACCTAAGGGATATTCATTCCAGATTGCTCTGGCAGTCGGGCATAAGACAGATAATAAACCACCACATGAATATGATTTCGAAAAACAGGTTACCATGTTGGGGTGAAGAAAAGCAAATATTAGGGTAAATAAAAGCAACTCTTAAGACAAGTAACTAAAGAATATTGTAAGCTATACATTACCCTTTTACAAGAAGAATGTTGAATGGTATGTTGAGTGATAATTCACACAAAGTATTAACTTTCCCCCGGCATATGCCGATATATTAAATACGGTAAGTAATACCACCCATATATAAGCTGAAAAGGATTTCAGTATATCAGACGCATTCAAGGAGGAATGGATATGAATAGTATATCTAATTACGCAAGCAGTGTAGCTGCTTATGCAGACGACTCTGTAAAATCTACATCCGATAGCGGGAAAAGCAATAAAACTATCGGAAAACCCCAGTTAAGTGAAAAAGCATCTAAGTATTACGAGGAGTTAAAGAAGAAGTATTCTAACATGGATTTTATTCTGGTAAGCACGGACCAGAAAGAGCAGGCTAAGGCTCAGGCTGCAAGCTATGCTAATGCCAATAAAATGGTAGTTCTTATTGATGAAGAGAAAATTGAGAAGATGGCTGAGGATGAGAATTTCCGTAAGCAGTATGAGGGCATAATTGCCAATGCTGCAAGCGGCATGGCACAGCTCGGAAGTAGTCTTAATTCTACCGGAGCTACTGTTAAGGGCTTTGGTATGCAGGTTAATGACAACGGAACTGCTTCTTATTTTGCTGTTTTGGAAAAATCCAGCGCAGCCCAGAGAGAACGAATAGAGAAGAAGGCTGAGGAGAAAAAGGAGGCAAAAAAGGCCGCCAGAAAGAAAGCAGAAAAAGAAGAGCGGGAAGAAAGACTCAAGAAGTCAGTGGACGATGAGACTGTCACTATACAGGCTAATTCTATAGAAGAATTATTACAGAAAATTCAGGACTATTCATATAGTAATCTGAGTGACAGCCTGCAGACTGCTGGAGAAAAGCAGGTCGGTCAGAAGATAGATTTCTCCGTATAAGTCATAGTACATGACATAATAAAATAAAAGTTCAGCATAAAATAATGTTTAAATAATATGTAGAAGAGTATATAATGAAATAAGAATATTTACTGTTTTGAGATAAGTGAATATGAACAAATGTGGAAAAATCATGACAGGAATAGGAATAATCCTGCTTATTATTTCGCTTAAGAAAGCCGAAGAGGCATAGAAGAAGGGGATGACGGCTATGGGAGAGAAAACAATTAACATTCTTAATCTTTGGACTAATATTTTTATTGCACTATATTTTGTTATTCTGACAGCGGAGAGGATCCAGAGCCTTGTAAGAGCCGGCTCTAATAAAGCATTGCTGACAGACGGACTGCACAATTACATGGCAGGTTTATGTATATTATCGTTTGTGGGAACGATTGCGATACTGATAGCCAGAGCGGCTTCGTCGAATTCCCATGTACAGCTTATATTACTGAGTGCTGCTGTGGGGTGTATTTTATTGTCAGGAATGGTACATACAGAATATACAATACCGGGCATTCAGTTTGGGGCATACGGCGTGCTTATCGTAGCTATGCTTCTTAAGGTGATTACTCAGCAGGATGTCCTTACAACAGGAAGAAGGGTATTCATACTTCTGTACATAGTTGCATTTTCTATGGCAATTCCTGTAGTGTATGCATCTGAAATCAAGAATAAACTGGCTTTCCATATAACAGAGTCCGTTGTTTCATTTGCACTGGTAATTCTGTTTGTTGTTATGTTTTATGCACTTTTTGCCGGACAGTATTCGGTTATTACGCATCCGGCATTTATTGTTTTTGCACTGATAGGGGATGCTATGGTTCTGGCACTGCGGTGGAGTGAGAAAATCAACTGGTTTGTGCTGGTGGCTCTGGCAGCCGCAGTTGTTCTGTGGATTGTTGGGATTATTATAAACAAGCCATTGTTGAAGTAAAACGTTAATAAAACAAATAATAAACATAAAATAAAAGCCCGGTTGTGGTTAAATCTGCCTTTATAACAGAATAATCACAGCCGGACTTTTTAATTATAATTCTCTTAACATGCCAGTCTTTTTCATAACCGGTCTTAATGCGAGGTAAATAATTGTAGCGACAACAACGGCAATAACAGCGTTAACTGTAGTTGTTATAGCTCCCATTTTTGCCAGTGCTTTTGCAAGGTCCTGTGGAACTCCAAGAAGATAAGACTTATAGAAATATCCAACAATCGGGTCTGCAAATATATTGAATATCATTCCGCATGCACTTGATACAATGGTTGCAACAGTTACATACTTGGCAGAATGTTCCTTAGACAGATGGAACAGCTTATGTGCAACAAAGCCTACAATAAGACCAATGCACAGCTTTAATAAAAATGTTTTTGGCGCGCTTGTGACATACGCTGTTGTGAGATCGCTGACTGTCATTCCGACAGCGCCAGCCAATCCGCCCCATGGGCCTCCGATAAGAAGTGCTGCAAGCACACAGAACACATTACCAAAGTGAAACATTGTTCTTTCAGTTCCGACCGGAATATCAATTTTAATAAATGTTGCTCCTACATAGCAGAGTGCTGCACATAAGGCTGCCTGGGCAATCACCTTTGCTTCAATTGCTTTCTTCTCTTTCTTTGAGAAAATACCGCATATCCCGGATATAAGCACTACAACTCCAATAATTGCTACGAGCAGTGAAAATGCATATGCCTTATTACCTTTAACAACATAGGTATTAACACATAGTGCGATACCTGCAATAAGCAGCACAGCACCAATGACTGTCTGAATTATGCTCCCTTTTTTATTATTCATTATATTTTCCTCCTGAGTATTTTTGTTCGCAGGAAAGAATAATACAATTCAGGTATTATTAAAAGTGCCAGTTTGATATTAATTCATATGGTCAGATTGAGGCGGAATATTAATTAATACAATATTGACGCTCTTAATATTTACAATTAAAATGTAACTAAACATAATAATATGAAGGGAGATAGTTAATGGATTTAAGAAATCAGGTTGGCCCGGGGGAGAGTATCTACTGGAGCGGAAAGAAGTCTATTAAGGTATCTGTGTTAGAGGCAATATTTAATAAAATGTTGCCGATTGCGTTGATATGGGCACTTTTTGATGGAATGATGATTCTGGGAATGTCATTTGGTGGAGCATTAGAAGGACAGGGATTTATAGGAGGATTCCTGGCTATGTTTTTCCTTATTCATCTTATGCCTGTGTGGATTTATCTTGGCGGGGTTATAACTTCTGTCATGAGGGCTAAGAATACGGAATACATAATCACGGACAAAGGGGTTTACACACAGACGGGAATACTTGGTAAAAGAGTTGATATGAAACCTTTTGCCGAGTTGGCACATGTATCTGTTAGTCAGGGCGTTTTTGACAGGATGTGTGGAACCGGTGATGTTATATGTACCTGTGAACATGGGCATGGAGCTGGTGGAGATATTCTTAATATTGAGGATTATGAGAGTGTCTTTAAGCTGGTGAAAGAGCTGCAGGAGAATATCTATTCCGACACAATGTATCCTAATGACCTTCGTCCACAGGAGAATCACGGATATAAGACTAAATATGTAAGATCTGATTATGACAGTTACAGACAGAATTTTTAATTACATAACAATAGGGCTGTACACTACAGCAAAAGAGAGCTGCCACTTTACGATAATTTCTTCGTAAAAGTGGCAGCTTTTATAAAAACCCCTTTAGAATATATGCTTTATATTAGAATCCCTTGCAGTTTCCAACAAGTGTTGCTCCTGTTAAGTTATTCTTTCCGTTAATGTTAGTGCAGTCCTGAATGATTGCTTTGCCAAATGTTACTTTATAACCAAGAGCTGATGGTGTACCATTTAGTGGCCAGTTGTAGTTCTTACCCTTGTTAGAATCTGCTGTGCAGTTCTTCATGGTAACAACACCACTCTGATTGTTTCTGTCAAATCCGTTAGCATAGTTGCCCTTTGCTGTACAGCCGATAAGCTCATGCTTAAGAGGGTCAAGATGTGCTGCAACACCAGGTGTCTTATTATCAACGCCACCCATCTTGAAACCATTGCCATCTCCATAGATGCCATTGCAATATCCGTTGTAATTAGCCTGACAGTTTACGAGTTTAACTGCACCGTGAGCTGCATAGCAGTCCCATCCGTCATCGCTGTTATATTCAGCAATGCAGTTCTCGAAGTAGTTACCTTCGCCGCTGTGAAGCTTAACAGCGAATCCGTCAGCATTCTCGCCCTTTGCATCAGCATTGTGGTGAGAGTAGCAGTTGTAGAACTTATTATTAGCGCCGCCGTTGCTTACCTGGAAACCAGCATCTTCATTATAGCAGCATGTTACATACTTTAATGTGTTATTAGAACCTGAAATAAATATTCCGTTATCAGAAGCGTTCTTAATTGTTATGTTAGAAAGAGTGCTTCCGTTACCTGATATAGTAATACCTCTTCCAGAGCTTCCGCTTGTCTGAGAGAAGTCAATTGTTGCATTGTTCTTTCCTGCAAGGTTAACGCCTGCTGGAAGTGAAACAGCACCAGATTTAACAGTTCCGTCAATAACAACTGTCTGTCCTGATTTAGCCTTCTTTAAAGCATCTGCCAAAGATGTACCGCCATTTTTTACAACGATGTCACCGCTTACAGAGCTTGAAGAACCGGAGCTTGAAGAACCAGAGCTTGAAGAACCGGAGCTTGAAGAACCGGAGCTTGAAGAACCAGAAGAATCAACCTGAATCTTATAGATATTGATGCCGCTGTTTTCTGAGTAAAGATAAACATATCCGCTTGAGCCGGAATATGAATATGTACCTAATGAAGCTGAAGATTTAGCTGAGATTGTGCCAAGCTTCTTGCCATTAGAATCAGCTACAACAAGATTACGTGTAGAACTTCCGCTACTCTTTAATACAACCTTGATTGTATCTGAGCCTGATACAGGAACTTTAACTGCACGATATGATGTAGAGCCTGTACCTGAAAGAGCCAGACAGTAAGTGTAAGATGTTCCACTGACTGTAACAGAATTAGATTTCACTGCCATTTTCTTAGAACTTGTAGCAATAAGACCGAGACCATTGATTGTTGTGGATGCCTTAATTGTTCCAAGACTCTTAAAGCTGGAATCTTTGAAATTCCATGATGTCTGAGTTGCGGCGCTGGCTGTGAGCGCTGGTGATGCTGTGAAGCAGACAAATAATACTGCAAGCACAGCGGCAAAACATTTTCTTGCTTTCTTAAGCATAATAAAAAAACCTCCCATACACTATAGACTAAATAGTTACAAGGCACTCTGTTTTGTATGCAGTGACCATCAATATGTACAAAACAGCGCGCCTCTATGGCTAAAAATATCACATTCCATACATAAATAAAATACATTAAAAGTACAAAGATTAATCCATTTTATTGTACATAATGCACAATAAATAAGAGGAAATACTGAAAAATAATCATGAAAATGACGAAAGACAGATTTTTTGCGCAATATTTTTGATATTATGCGTTATATTTTCCGCGGCTAATTTAAGATGCATATAAAATATCTGCTTGATTTTATGTAGTATATATGGTATCCTATCAGAGCATTGCACAGTTCAGTGTATATGCGGGTGTAGTTCAATGGTAGAACACTAGCCTTCCAAGCTAGATACGTGGGTTCGATTCCCATCACCCGCTTTCTGCGGGAGTTTTCCCGTTTTTTTTTAATCTATTACATGGTGATTAAGCCATTTTCTTGAATGGAAACGTAACGAAAAGATTACTGCACGCACGCTCCAGTCTGCAAACATACCTATCCACACAGCAATTGGTCCGAATCCGCACACACGGCAGAGGAATATACTTAAGCTTACGCGGCACAGCCACATAGACAAGCAGGATGTAATCATAGAGAATTTGACATCTCCTGCGGCGCGCATTCCATAAGCCGGTATAAAAGAGAGAACCCAGGATACGGGCTTGGTTATAGTGATAAAAAGAGTCATCTGCACACATAAATCAGCACTTGCCTTTTCCATTCCGCCAAGTATTGTTACAGGTCTTGCCAGGGCATAAACAGTGAGGCAGCTTATTATAATGGCAATCTCAGCCAGTGCAGATAATTTCTTTACAAAGTAGACAGCCTCATCCTTCCTTCCCGCACCTATGCATCGGCCTACCACAGTCATAAGTCCGATACCAATTCCAAGTGCGGCAACTCCATTCAGGTTTTCAAGAATGGTAGTTACAGCCTGGGCAGCGATAGCAACTGTTCCCAGTGTGGATACGGTGGACTGGATAGCCAGCTTTCCGAATTGGAACATACTATTTTCAATTCCCGAGGGAACACCAATATACAGAATTCTTTTTATAAGATTCCAGTCAGGTCTTATGTCATAGTATTTAATAATCTGTATAGGCGCAGAAGGGCGTCTTAACTGCCATATAACCACTACTGCACAGAATACACGGGATATAAGCGTTGATATGGCAGCACCGGTCACACCCATATTTAAGGCAAATATCAAAAGTGCGTTTCCACCTATATTCATAAAGTTAGAGATTATTGAAATTGTCATAGGAGAGCGGCTGTTATTCTGTGCGCGAAGTATTGAAGCACCCGCATTGTATAGTCCGATAAATGGGAAAGATAAAAGCGTAAACAGGAAGTATGACAGAGAATCTGACATAACATCCGGCTCAACAGCCCCGAATATCAGCTTAAGCATTGGAGCGCGCATAATAAGGCATATCAGAGACAGGGAACAGGATATGACGGCCATAACTAAAAGTACCTGCCTTGCAGCCCTGTTGGCCTCCCTCGGGTTGCTGCTTCCAAGGTACTGGGAACAGAGTATTGCGCCACCTGCTGCCAGAGCAGACAGAGCCTGTATTACAAGTATATTAATTGAGTCCACCAAAGAAACGGCGGATATTGCAGAAGGTCCGACATTGCTGACCATCATAGTGTCCACTGTACCCATAAGTGAGGTCAGGAGCTGCTCCACAATAATAGGAACCAGAAGTTTCCATAAATCTGTATTAGTAAAAATGTGTTCTTTTTTCATGATTTCTGATGAGCCGGTCATTGAATAGTTTCCTTCCTATTAATATGTTAATTTAATATGTAAATGTTAAAATGTCCTGAAATAATTTATTCCAGCGGGGTTTTGTTGTCAAGAGATAATTTAATATGGTTAAAGGGGTATTAATACATTTGCAGTAAAACAGAAATAATGATATAACATGATAACAAAGAATTGAGTGGGACTTTATCTTTGTACGCAGAAACAGGTGATGATATGAATATGAGAAGAGTAGTGGCTTGGATAGTGATTACATTTGTCTTTGCCGGAATAATATTTACAAGTGCTGTTGTTCTTACGAAGGGACATATTAATCTGGGGAATCTTAATAAGATTACCGGTGTAATAAGACAAAGCGGCGATAAAACACATGACTGTGTGGAAGTACCTGACAGGATAATTAATGCTCAGGAAATACTTGTGAATTCTGATGAGAGTAACCCTGCAAGAGCGGTTTCGTGCTGGGGTGACAGCATGATTGAGGGCGTGGGAAACGGTGAGGCATACATTCTTACTAAAGCCGGACGAGTGGATATAAGTGAATATACTACCCCGTATACTCTGGGGAAGCTTACGGGTCTTGAAACATTTAACTTTGGTGTATCAGGGGAGATGTCGTATGAGATTGCCCGGAGAGCCGGAGGACTTAAAATGTATACAGACCGGGATATATATATAACAGACTATGCAGATTCAGACGTGTGCCTGGTTGACGATGTGGGAAATCCGGTTTATATGTTTGATTTCAGCGGATATGGAATTGAGTATAATGAGTTTCCTGATACTGTATATATCAATGGTGTGTTATGCCAGATTAATAAGAAGATAAGTATTGATGATGAGGACTGGGCTGATAACAGGTATTCGGAGTTTGATATGGAGGATTATGAGATAGGAATCCGTATATGCAATACAGAAGAAAATGCAGGTTACCGGTATATGTATATTCCTGAAGGTACGGTTGTAACGCCTAAAGCTGCTTATGAACACAGGAATGATATTCTTGTGCTTGAGATGGGAAGCAACGGAGGCTGGGAGGATTATGATGAGCTGATTGCACAGTACAGGGCAATCATAGAGTACACAGGGTGTACAGAATATATTATAGTTGGAGATACGGATGATCCCGGTACATCTATGGCTGAGGGAGTAGTGCAGGAGGAAGATGATTATATCGGAACGCAGGAAACAACATGGGAGAAAGCTTTAAGAGAAGCTTTTGGGGAACATTTTCTTAATACAAGAGTGTATCTTATAGAAAACGGTCTGAATGACTGTGGTCTCAGAGTTTCCAACATGGACAGGATATACGCGGAACTGGGCTTTATCTCAACTAAGCTGAGGTTTGACTGGACACATTTTAATTCCTATGGATACTATTCTAAAGGTCTTGCGTTATATAAAAAGGGTGTTGAGCTAGGGTATTGGGAGTGACCGGGAATGTGTATATAACCCGCGGTGACAATAATTTAATTATACAGTTCACAGAGAGTGGCAGCTATAGATTCAACTGGTTCTGTGCAGCCACTCTCTTCCCATTTTAAAAATGCATTGAGCAGACCTCCGGAGTAGCAGTACAGCCTGTATACTGAGTAATCTTTGGCGTTGACATAATATTTTAACATGAAATCATTAATGCCGCTTATGAGGATTGAGTGCAGTCCGCGGCTGGCAAGTGTGAGAAAAAACACCCTGTAATTGTTAAAGAACTCCAGAGCGAATAATATATGGCTGTAGTCGAGGAAACTGCCCTTATCCGGATTTCTGGAACACTCATCCAGATATTCACTTATAATGATGTTAAGATAATCTGTCAGAGCATCATATATTGTTTCATAATATTTATAAAATGTCATTCTTGATACACCGGCTGTTCTGGCAACAGCGGTGACTCTGATTTTGTCGTAATTGTTATTCTTAAGAAGCCTTATTACCGCTTCTCCTATGCACATTCTCGTAAATGTATTCTTGGTATCCATATGGCCTCCCTGTGAAATACTATAACAGTGATTTATGTAAGTGGAATAAACTGTACAAATTTACCATTTTTGTAAATTGTAACATGACATGTCGCAGAATACAATATCACATAGTATTAAAAACTACATGACGCGAAAGGAAAAACGATTATGACAAAAATTATAGCTGATTCTTCTTGTGATATTACTGAGCTTAGCGGGGTTGATTTTCAGTCAGTTCCCCTGACAATTTCTACAGATAAGGTAATGTTCACAGACGATTCTGATATGGATATACATGATATGCTGAATGTTTTAGAGAAGCACAAAGGGCGCTCTTATACTGCATGCCCCGGTGTTGAAGGGTGGACTAATGCGTTTGAAGGGGCAGATGAGATATTTGTAGTGACAATAACATCCGGTATGTCGGGAACATATAACTCAGCTATGGCAGCAGTAAAGATATATCTTGAAGAGCATCCGGAAGTGAAGACAAAGGTTATTGATTCAAAGAGTACAGGACCTGGGATGAGGCTTATACTGGAAAAACTGGCAGAGTACTATAAGAGCGGAATGGATTTTGACAGTATTTGCGCTGCTATTGATAAATATATGAAAAAAACCAGACTTTTCTGTTCGCTTTTTTCTCTGCACAATCTTGCACAGAATGGAAGAGTCAGTAAGGTTGTGGCGTCAGCGGCGGGGGTACTTGGAATATGCGTAATCGGTACTGCCAGTGAGCAGGGAACTCTTGATTCCATTGCTAAATGCCGTGGAGAGAAGAAACTTGTGGCAAGACTTAAAGAGCTTATGACAGCTGCCGGTTATAATGGTGGCAGGTTAAGAATATGTCATGTTGAGAATGAAGGGCTTGCCCGGAATATTTCAGATATAGTTAAAAAGTCATATCCTAATGCAGATGTACTGTATTATAAAGCAGGTGGTCTGTGCAGCTACTATGCAGAGCGTGGAGGAATAATACTGGCTCTTGAGACGGAATAGAACAGCAGAATACTTTGATTATCAAAATACTATTGACAAAGAACTTTCAGATGTTATAATTAGCTCAAATATATTAGTTAAATATATTTAGATAAAATAATTTAAGGAGAACAAAAAATGACATTTGAAAAGGTAAAAGAAATAATCATGGACACAATTAACTGCTCAGAGGATAAGATTACATTAGAGGCTAATCTTAAGGATGATTTAGGCATTGATTCTCTTGATTCAATGGAACTTATGATGGCTGTTGAGGACGCTTATGGAATTTCTGTTCCGGAGGAAGAGCTTCCTAACCTTACATCAGTTAAGAGTATTGTTGATTATATTGATAATAATGTGGCTTAACCGGCTGGGAATGAAGGATAATTGGTATGGAATTAAAGGATATTTATGGGCTTTTAGACAGATTTGAGAATTCCTCATGTGCTGAGCTGGAACTTGATATGAACGGTGTACATCTTGGACTTAAGAAGGGGATGGCATGTTCAGGGGAAGTGCAGACGGTACAGGAGAGAGTTCAGGTGTTACAGACAGAAAAGCCGCAGTCACAGAACGAGGCTGCAGTACCTGACAAGACGGAAGGCACGGTTATAGAAGCTCCTTTAGTTGGAACCTTTTATGCGGCGGCAGGTCCGGATGAGGAACCGTTTGTAAAAATTGGACAGCAGGTTCACGCAGGAGATGTTATCGGAATTATCGAGGCGATGAAACTTATGAATGAAGTGACAGCAAGCTCAGACGGTATAGTTGCTGAGATAAAGGCTGAGAACGGAAAGATGGTAGAGTATGGACAGCCGCTTGTTGTCTTGAAGTAACAGGGGGATTCGGAATTGTTTAAGAGAATATTGATTGCCAACCGTGGAGAAATTGCACTCAGGATTATAAGATGCTGCAGAGAGATGGATATCGAGACGGTTGTGGTATATTCCACAGCAGATAAGGAATCTCTTGCTGTCATGGCGGCAGACAGGGCCGTGTGCATAGGCCCTGCCAAGGCCGCAGACAGTTATCTGTGTCAGGACAGAATCATTGAGACTGCCCTGCTCACAGAGTGTGATGCAATTCATCCGGGATATGGATTTTTATCAGAAAATGCGGAATTTGCCAGAAAATGTGAGGAAAACAATATATGCTTCATAGGGCCGTCAGCAGATATCATCAGTAAGATGGGAGATAAACAGTCTGCGAGACAGCTTATGATTGAAAGTGGTGTTCCGGTTGTTCCCGGTTCTCAGGGACTTGTTGAGACTGCAGAGGAAGCGGCAGAAATCGCGGACAAAATCGGATATCCGGTGCTTATCAAAGCTTCTGCCGGAGGCGGTGGAAAGGGCATGAGAAAAGCATTTAACAAGGATGAGATAATCAGTGCATTTGAGACTGCCAAGAGTGAGGCGAAAGCTGCATTTGGCAATGACGATATGTATATTGAAAAGCTGATAATCAATCCGGGACATATCGAGATACAGATTCTTGCCGATAAGAGCGGGAATACTATATACCTTGGAGAGAGAGACTGTTCTATCCAGAGAAATAACCAGAAACTGTTGGAGGAAGCACCTTCATCAGTTCTTGGAAGAGTTCAGGCAGATGAGATGGGACGCACAGCTGTTAAAGCGGCAAAAGCTGCCGGATATTACAGTGCAGGAACAGTGGAATTCGTCATTGACTCTGAGGGGAATTACTATTTTATAGAGATGAATACAAGAATTCAGGTAGAGCATCCGGTAACTGAGCAGGTTACAGGAATAGACCTGATAAGAGAGCAGATAAGAATTGCAGCAGGAATGAAGATATCATATTCGCAGGAGGAGGCAGTCGTGAGTGGTCACGCCATCGAATGCAGAATAAATGCGGCCACACCGGGAGTTATCAGGTTCCTTCATTTTCCGGATGGATTCGGAGTGAGAGTTGAGAGCCATCTGTTCGAGGGATATGAAGTAAGCCCTTATTATGACGCAATGATTGCAAAGGTTATTGTAACCGGAAGAAACAGACTTGAGGCTATAAGGCGGATGAGGAGAGCTCTTGAGGAACTGATAATTGACGGAGTAAAAACCAATCAGGAATTTATGCATCTGCTTACATATCACCCTGATTTCATTAGAGGAACCTATAATACTGGATTCTGGGAAAAGAATCACAGTGAAATTGAGAAGTGGCTTCAGGAAGGATTTAAAGCAACATGAGTATTAACGACATATTTGCAGGGAGAAAGAAAAGATGGGGCACGCTTATCAAGTTAAGAGACAGTGAGCCGGACCCACATGTCAATCTTACTCCTGATAAAAGAATTGCAATGATAAGCGATGAAAAGAGCTTTAAAGAAATGTATGCATCGCTTAAAGCCGTTAATCCCACAGGATTTCCGGGATATGAGAGGAAGCTTGAGGTGAACAGAAAGAAGACAGGACGCCTTGATGCAGCCGTTACGGGAATATGCAGGATTGGTGGAATAAAGACAGCGGTTGCTGTGCTTGACGGCAGATTCCTTATGGGAAGCATGGGAATGGTTGTGGGCGAGAAGATTGCAAGACTGGCTGAGTATGCAATGAAAAGGAAACTTCCGCTTATTATCTTTAGTGCCAGTGGCGGTGCCAGAATGCAGGAGGGATTATTCTCGCTGATGCAGATGGCAAAAACCACAGCAGCAGTAGAGCGGTTTAAGGATTCCGGCGGCCTGTTTATATCATATCTGACCAATCCTACTACAGGAGGCGTGAGTGCCAGCTTTGCAAGTCTGGGAGATATAATAATAGCTGAGCCGGATGCCCTTATATGCTTTGCAGGGCCGAGAGTTATCGAACAGACTATAGGACAGAAACTTCCGGAAGGTTTCCAGCGTTCGGAATTTCTGCTTGAGCATGGAATGATAGATATAATTGTAGAGAGAAAAGACATGAAGCAGACTCTGTACCAGATACTTAGAATGCATCAGAAGGCGGGAGGTCAGGAATGAGCGGAAAAATAGAACTCACACCTTATGAGAAGGTGCTGACTGCAAGAAAAAGTGACCGACCAGACATCATGAAATATATTGATGTGATATTCGATGATTTTATTGAACTTCACGGAGACAGGTGTTTTAAGGATGACAAGAGTCTGGTTGCAGGAATTGCAATGTTTCACCAAAGACCTGTTACGGTAATAGGAAACCGCAAGGGAAAGAATACACAGGAGAATATAACATACAACTTTGGAATGGCCTCTCCGGAAGGATACAGAAAGGCTGTACGCCTTATGAAAGAGGCAGAGAAATTCGACAGACCGGTAATCGCATTTGTTGATACTCCGGGAGCATATCCCGGAATGGAGGCAGAGAGCAACGGACAGAGTAACGCTATAGCAGGAAGCATTGCCACTATGTTAAAGCTTTCCGTGCCTGTGATTTCAATAATAACAGGAGAGGGCGGAAGCGGAGGAGCTTTGGCTTTAGCCGCAGCGGACAGAGTGTATATGCTTGAAAATGCTGTTTATTCGATATTATCACCGGAGGGCTTCGCATCAATTATTTACAAGGATGCCAAGAAAGCACCTGAGGCGAGCGAGATTATGAAGCTTACAGCAGATGAACTGTATGGATTGGGTCTGGTCGATGGAATTATTCCTGAGGGAGACAAATGTTTTTCACATATCGAGAGAATGATTGACAGAGAACTTGCAACGCTCTCCAGAATGAAAAAGAGAGAGCTTGTCAATGGACGGTATGACAAATTCAGGAATATAGATAAGTTTAACAAAAGGAAATAATACATTTTATTATAGAGGCAAGGGAGAGAGAAAGTGAAGGGCATTCAGATAGTGTCTACAGGAAGGGCGCTTCCGGAAAAGGTTATTACCAATGATGACCTCAGTGAAATCGTTGACACAAGCGATGAGTGGATAAGGACAAGAACCGGAATAAGGCAGAGACATAAATGCACGGATGAGAGTTGTACATCTTTAGCAGTGAGTGCAGCAAGAAAAGCATTAGATAAATCCGGAATTGACAAGAATGATATTGGAGCAGTTATTGTAGCAACATCTACTGCTGATAACGCATTTCCGTCAACAGCCTGTATGGTTCAGAAAGAACTGGGGCTTAAAGAAGAAATTATGGCATTTGACCTAAGCTCAGCCTGTACAGGTTTTTTACATGCATTAAAAGTTGGACATTCACTGCTTAATACAATGGATGCAGAATATATACTTCTTGTGGGAAGTGAAAGGATGTCAGGTGTTCTTGATTATTCTGACCGTTCAACATGCGTACTTTTTGGAGACGGAGCCGGTGCAGCTATTATCAAGGCTTCAGATGGTATTTACTGTCAGGTGAGCTGTACAAGAGGAGATGATGAAGTACTTACATGCAAGGGTGTTGGGCAGAAAGATGCATTTATCAAGATGAATGGCAATGCTGTTTTCAGATTTGCAGTAAATGTGCTTCAGCAGGGAATAGATGCTGTGTTGAAAAAATCGGACATGACAATGGACGATATTGATTATGTTGTTTGTCATCAGGCAAATGAAAGAATTATTAATCATGTGCGTAATAAGTATCCGGGACATGAGGATAAGTTTTACACAGATATAGACAGATACGGAAACACTTCAGCCGCAAGTATTCCAATTGCCCTTGATGAGCTTATGGAGAGCGGCAGCGTAAAAAAGGGCATGAAACTGGTTCTGGCTGGATTTGGAGCAGGATTAAGCTGGAGCAGTGCAATAATAGAAAGTTAGAATCAGGAGCGAAGATATGAGATTAGATGAAATGTTAGGAATTAAGTATCCATTTATTCAGGGAGGTATGGCTAACATAGCTACAGGAGAATTTGCAGCGGCAGTAAGCAATGCAGGAGGACTCGGACTTATCGGAGCAGGCGGTATGAATGCTGAAATGCTCCGTGAGAACATAAGAAAGTGTAAGGAACTTACAGACAAACCTTTTGGAGTTAATCTTATGCTTATGAATCCGGAAGCTGATGCCATGGCAGAGGTTATTGTAGAAGAAAATGTAAAAATCGTAACTACAGGTGCGGGAAGTCCTGCAAAGTACATGGAGAAATGGAAAGCAAACGGAATGATGGTTATTCCTGTAGTTTCAAGCTCAGCACTTGCAATAAGAGTGGAGCGTTTTGGTGCCGATGCAGTTATTGCAGAGGGAACGGAAAGTGGAGGACATGTCGGAGAGATGACCACGATGACACTTGTCCCAAAGGTTGTTGACAGTGTGAATATCCCTGTAATTGCTGCCGGAGGAATTGCCGATGGAAGACAGCTTGCAGCAGCATTTGCGCTTGGTGCTATTGGTGTGCAGATGGGAACATGCCTTCTTGCAAGTGAAGAATGTCCTGTTCATCCGGCTTATAAGGCTGCAATATTAAAAGCCAAAGATAACGACACAATAGTTACTGGCCGTATTGCAGGTACTCCTGTGAGAGTCTTAAAGAATGAGATGTCAAGAGAGTATGTAAAGCAGGAGAAGGCAGGAGCTGACAAGATGGAACTGGAGAAATATACACTTGGCTCATTGAGAAAGGCTGTATTTGATGGTGATACAATGAATGGATCTCTTATGGCAGGACAGGTCGCAGGCCAGATTAATGAAATCCGTCCTCTGAAAGATATATTTACTGATATATACGAAGGATATAAGAAGGTTGTAGGACGTTTGTCCGATGCGGAATAAAGATTGAATAATTCGGACATGAGAAAGGACGGATATGCAGATAAAAAATAAAAAGCTGGAAATCCCTGTTATTCAGGGCGGCATGGGTGTCGGCGTTTCATTGTCAGGGCTTGCCGGAGCAGTTGCCGCAAAGGGTGCCTGTGGTGTTATCAGTTCAGTCAATGCAGGCTATGATGAACCGGATTTTGAAAAGAATCCTTTGGAGGCCAATATAAGAGCTTTGAAAAAGCATATTGCTAGAGCAAAGCAGATATCAAAGGGAGCCGGTCTTGTGGCAGTTAATATTATGACAGCAGTGTCTAATTATGCCAGAACATGCATAAGTGCGGTTGAGGCCGGAGCAGATATAATTATATCAGGAGCAGGTCTTCCTCTTAATCTGCCTGAATTTACCAAGGGTACGGATACATTGTGTGCGCCGATTGTTTCAAGCGCGAGGGCAGCACGGATTATTATGAAGCATTACAAGAAGCATTTTGGTGTGCTTCCGGATATGTTTATTATTGAGGGCAGCCGTGCCGGAGGGCATCTCGGGTTTAATGAAGAAGAACTTGTGAGTGGAACAGCTAAAACTAATGATGAGATATTGAGCGAAGTGCTCAGTGAGGTGGCGAAAGAGGACAGCAATATTCCGGTATTTGTAGCCGGAGGAGTATATGATGGTGCTGACATGGCACATTACATAAATGCCGGGGCTGCCGGGGTGCAGATTGCCACAAGATTTATTGCAACAGAAGAATGTGATGCACATGATACATTTAAACAGGTCATTGTAAATGCCAGAAAAGAAGATATCCAGATAATTAAGAGTCCGGTGGGAATGCCGGCAAGGGCTGTGGAGAGCCCTCTGCTTAAGAGACTGAGAGAAGGTGAGGTATTCAGGGCCAGAAAATGTAATGGATGTCTCACAGCGTGCAAAAAGGATGACAGTATTCCTTACTGTATAAGCAGGGCGCTTATTGCAGCAGTCAGGGGAGACTGGGAGAACGGACTGTTCTTTGCAGGAAGTAATGCTGACAGGGTAGACCGTATTATGAGTGTCAGTGACCTTCTGGATGAAATTATGACAGAGTATAATGCGGCTGTATCAGTATGACAGATTGAACAAATCGGACATATAAAGAAAGGAATCAGACGATGGAAGAAAGAAAGAAAGCGCTTGTGACAGGTGCGAGCCGTGGTATCGGAAGAGCAATATGTGAAAAGCTTGCAAGTGAAGGAACAGACATAGTATTCAGCTACCGTTCAGGAGAGGAAGCGGCTGCGGAGACAATAAGATTATGCAGTAAGTACGGAGTGGAAGTCCATGGAATTAAAGCTGATGTGAGCAGTCAGGAAGAGTGTGAAAGTCTTATTAAAGAGGCTGTTGACCTTCTTGGAGGAAGAATTGATATATTAGTCAATAATGCCGGAATCACAAAGGATAACCTTATCGGCAGAATGAAGGACGAGGATTTTGACGCAGTAATTGATGTGAATCTTAAGGGCACATTTTATATGATGCGTGGAGTTTCAAGATATATGTTAAGACAGAGAGCCGGAAGAATTATCAACATTAGCTCAGTAGTCGGAGTTATGGGAAATGCCGGACAGGTCAATTATTCTGCAAGTAAGGCGGGCGTTATAGGTATGACTAAATCCCTTGCCAGAGAGCTTGCTTCAAGGCAGATTACTGTAAATGCGGTTGCCCCGGGTATGATTGAGACAGATATGACTGCTGAAATGCCCGACTCTGCTAAGGAGAAAGTGATAGAGAGCATACCATTTAAGCAGATGGGAAGACCGGAAGATATTGCAGAGGCAGTCGCATTTCTTGCGGGAGACGGAGGAAGATATATTACCGGACAGGTGCTTTGTGTAGATGGAGGAATGGCTATATGAGAAAAGTAGTAATTACAGGAATGGGAGCAATTACCCCGATTGGTAACAGTGTTAAGGAGACTTGGGATTCAGTAAAACAGGGGAAATGTGGCATTGATAAGATTACACATTTTGACACGACAAACAGTGCAGTAACTCTTGCCGGGGAAGTTAAGGGATTTGACCCTGAGACAGTGGCAGACAGGGGTGAGTTAAGAAAGATGGATGACTTTACTGTGTATGCTTTGGGAGCAGCTAAGGAGGCAGTGGAAGATTCCGGAATTAACTTTGAAAATGAGGATTCATTAAGATGCGGAGTTATTCTTTCAAGCGGAATCGGTGGTCTTACTACAATCCAGAGAGAGTGCCTGAGAGGTTCAACTAAAGGATATGACAGGGTTTCACCTCATTTTATTCCAATGGCTATTACTAATATGGCAGCCGGACAGATTGCTATTAAGTACGGTCTTCACGGTATGTGTACATGTGTTGTGACAGCCTGTGCCAGCGGAACCAATGCTGTTGGAGATGCTTTAAGACAGATAAGAGACGGATATCAGGATGTAATTGTGTGCGGAGGCGCAGAATCATGTATAACTGATTTTGGAATTGGCGGATTTACTTCTATGCACGCATTGAGCAAATCAACTGATCCAAACAGGGCATCAATTCCGTTCGATAAGGAGAGAAGCGGCTTTGTAATGGGAGAAGGCGCAGGAGTTCTTGTGTTAGAAGAATATGAGCATGCAAAGGCTCGTGGAGCACATATTTACTGTGAGCTTGCAGGCTATGGTTCAACATGTGATGCCAACCATGTCACAGCTCCTCTTGAGGATGGCAGCATGGCGGCAGCCAGTATGACAGCGGCTCTTAAGGATGCAGGAATAGTTCCGGAGCAGATTAACTACATTAATGCACACGGAACAAGTACACACCTTAATGATAAGGGCGAGACAAGTGCTATAAAGCTTGCATTTGGTGAACATGCATCTAAGCTTATGGTCAGCTCAACAAAGTCCATGACAGGTCATATGCTTGGTGCCAGCGGTGCAGTTGAGGCTGTGATTACAGCGCTCAGTATATATAACGATATAGTTCCTCCAACAATCAATTATAAAGTTCCTGATGAGGAGTGCGACCTTGATATTGTGCCAAATGAAGCAAGACAGGCTGAGGTTAACTGTGCTATGTCTAATTCTTTAGGATTTGGCGGGCATAATGCTTCTATTGTTATGAGAAAGGTGGTATAAATATGCAGCTTAATTCAGATGAAATACAGCAGATTCTTCCACACAGATATCCGTTTCTTCTCGTGGACAGAATAACAGAATGTGAGCCGGGGGTTAAAGCCTGCGGTATCAAATGTGTAACAGCCAACGAGATGCATTTTGTAGGACATTTTCCACAGAAAAAGGTAATGCCGGGTGTGCTTATCATAGAAGCTCTTGCACAGACAGGGGCAGTTGCACTGCTTTCTGAGGAGAAAAATAAGGGACATATTGCCCTTTTCGCAGGTATTAAAAATGCCAAGTTTAAAACCCAGGTTACGCCGGGGGATGTTCTTGAGATGTCCTGTGAAATAATTGCGAGAAAGGGGCCTGTGGGAGTCGGTAAGGCTGAGGCATATGTGGGCGGAAAGCTTGCTGTTTCAGCGGAGCTTACATTTGCAATAGAATAGAATAACTGCTATAATCGTGCCAGATTACATAAGAACTGGGAGGCGTTTGATTTGCTACAGGATTCGTTTAGTAGAGTGTACACCAAGTTTAAAATGCATTTTTATCAGAAGATGTTTGAAAAGCTGCAGGAGAGGGAGACATCTCTTACAACGGTTGAGACATTCTGTATGGAGATAATATATGCACTGGATAAACCGACCGTTGCCGAGTTTGCGGAGATGGCTGGTATCTCATCGCCCAATGCGGCATACAAGATTAACAATCTTGTGAAGAAGGGATATCTTAAGAAAGTGCAGTCGACTGAGGATAAGCGGGAATACCATCTTGAGGTAACTCAGAAATACATTGATTATTACAATATCAGCAACACATATCTGTCGGAGGTTATGCAGCGTATTCAGAACCGTTTTTCTCCTGAAGAGCTTGAGACAATGGAGAGAATGCTGGATGTTATAAGCAATGAGCTTATGCCGGAGGTTAAATATTAGTGAAGAAGAGAAGGCTTTCACCTGGAACAGAAGCAATTTCCGCAATAGCGGCAGTTGTGATTCTCTACATAATATTGGAGTCATTCGGGGTAACATGTCCTATTAAGTATCTGACAGGAATATCCTGTGCCGGGTGTGGGATGTCAAGAGCATGGATTTCATTACTGCATTTTAATTTTCGGGATGCATTTATGTATCATCCTCTGTTTTTTCTTCCACCAGTGGCACTTATTATAATGCTTTGCAAATCTAAAATAAATATAAAATTTTATAAAATTTTTATGTTTACAATAGCCGGGGCATTTGTTATAGTTTATTTATACAGAATGATAGCAGGAAATGATAATATTGTTGTATTTGAGCCACAGAATAATATCATATTCCGCATCATGCGAGAACTAAAGAAATGAGGGAGGATAACAAATGTTTTGTACAAAATGTGGAAAGCAGATTCCGGATTCAACGAAGTTCTGTCCTTTCTGTGGTGCTGATTGTTCAATGGAAAAGAGCATGGCCAATCAGGCAAGTCAGATGTTAAACAGAGCAGAACAGGAACTTGGAAGTGCTTTCAATGAGGTGAAACAGAGCTTTACCGGAAACTCTAATCAGGGGTATAATAATATGAACGGGGGAAATAATATGGATCAGCAGTACAATAACGGTTATAATCAGGCACCTTATGGTGGCGGAGAGAGATTAAAGGATGACAGAGGTCTTGTCTCATACATCCTGCTTACAATTGTAACATGTGGAATTTACAGCTACTATTTCATCTATAAGATGGCACATGATGTTAATATCGCATGTGAAGGTGATGGACAGAGCACATCAGGACTTGTTGCATTTATTCTTTTATCAATGGTAACATGTGGAATTTATGCATGGTTCTGGTACTATAATCTTGGTAACAGACTTGCATCTAACGGCCCTCGTTATGGTCTTATGATACAGGAGAATGGTACAACAGTTCTTCTCTGGCTCATATTTGGTTCATTCCTTTGCGGTATCGGATCATTCGTAGCAATGCATATTCTTATTAAGAATTCTAATATGATCTGCAATGCTTATAACAGAACTCACGGATATATGTAATACATAATATTCAGGATAAAATATCCCCTGTTTTCACTATATGTGAAGACAGGGTTTTTTGCGTTAAGAAGTTATTTCCTGTATTCTCTCGGGGGCATTCCGTATTTTGCCTTGAATTTCCGGTTAAAATATGAAATGTTATCAAAGCCACAATCTGATGCAATGTCAATGATGGCAAGGGTTGTGGATTTTAACATTCTTGCAGCCACAAGCAGTCTGTAATCGTTGAGATATTCAATGAAAGATACTCCTGTACAGCTTTTAAAGAATTTCATAAAATGAGATTGGCTGAAATGGCAGTGTGAAGAAATATCTCCTATAGAAATTGAATTCTGGTAGTTGTTTTCAACATAATTAAGAATGGATTTAAGCTTTCCCATCTTCTCATCAGATAATATTACAGTATTTTCTTTAGCAGAATAGAAATAACTTACCAGCTCAAAAAAGAAATTAAACAGACAGCCACGAATTTTCATCTCATATCCACATGGAAATGACTGACATATCTTATCAGCCTCATCAATATAACTAATGAGTTCATCATAATGCTTGTCAGAAGAAGTAATCACCGGACAACAGTATCCCCTAAAACTTGAAATCCCTGTAAAAAATTCCAGAGTAGCCCGGTCACACTGACGGGAAATAAGCATATCGAGATTAAAGATAATATTCTCATATTCAAATCTGTCATTGCTGTTCTGGCTGATAGAGTGAATATGTCCGGGCATAACAACAACAAGGTCTCCTCCATGTACAATGAAGCGTTCCAGGTCAACACTGACAATGCCGCATCCTTTCTTTATGTAGATAAGCTCCATCTCGTTGTGCCAGTGAAGAGGCACTTCAGAAAAATCCAGAGGGATAGAGCATAAATATGTATTATAGAGAAAGTCTGTGGTGAAGTGGGATTTATTTTCTTTCAAAGGTTTATATTCTTCCAATTTCATATTGATAATTCCTTTTATTTGTCTCAATTTGATAGAATTGTACAAGTTTTCACTATTATAGAGCAAGAGAATTTTTCTATCAACTATATAATAAAATATATATACAAAAATGGAGGGCAACATTATGCTTAATGAGATTAGTATGAGAATTTATGGCAAAAGCCTTGGAGACTGCAGTAATGAGGAGTGCTTTCAGGCACTTATGCAGCTTATTAAGGAAAAAGGCAATGATAGAATTGTAAAAGACAACGGAAAGAAGGTTTACTATATATCCGCTGAGTTCCTTATAGGAAAGCTGTTATCTAATAATCTTATTAATCTTGGACTTTATGATGATGTTAAAAATGAACTGGCTTCAGCAGGAAAAAGCCTGACTGATATTGAGGAGATTGAGGTTGAACCGTCTCTGGGTAATGGCGGCCTTGGACGACTTGCAGCCTGCTTTCTTGATTCAATAGCCAATGAGGGTCTGAATGGTGATGGAATAGGACTCAATTATCATCTTGGTCTTTTTAAGCAGGTGTTTGAGAACGGAAAGCAGAAGGAAGTACCTAATCCGTGGATAGAATCTGATAGCTGGCTTATTCCTACAGATGTTTCCTATAAGATTGATTTTGGGAATCTGAGTGTTGTTTCAAGAATGTACGATATTGATGTGTATGGCGGGAAGAGAACTAATAAGCTGCATTTGTTTGATGTTGAGACAGTGGATGAGAGCATTGTCACCGGGGACGGAATTGATTTTGACAAGGAAGATATCAGTAAGAATCTGACGCTGTTTCTGTATCCTGATGACAGTGATGAGCTGGGACGTCTTCTGAGAATTTACCAGCAGTATTTCATGGTCAGCAACGGAGCACATCTTATTCTGGATGAATGCAGGGACAAATGTAAGGCTCTGGGAAAGACTTTTAGAAACCTTCCTGAGCTTGCAGTAATTCAGATTAACGACACTCACCCAACAATGGTTATCCCGGAGCTTATTAGAATCCTTACTACAGATGGGGATGTGGACGGAAGTGTAATTACAATGGATGAGGCAATTGAAATTGTTTCAAAGAGTTGTGCCTACACGAACCACACAATTCTTGCGGAAGCCCTCGAGAAATGGCCTGTGAAATATCTTGAAAAGGTTGTTCCGCAGCTTATGCTTATTATCAGGGAACTTGACAGGAGAGTAAAGGAAAGGTACACAGATGAATCAGTGTATATAATTGATGACAAAGACCTTGTCCATATGGCACATATTGATATTCATTATGGTATGAGCGTGAATGGTGTGGCAAAGCTTCATACAGAGATTCTTAAGGATACAGAGCTTAACAATTTCTATAAAATATATCCTGAAAAGTTCAATAACAAGACTAATGGTATTACATTCAGAAGATGGCTTACCCATTGTGACCACGAGCTTTCAGAGTATATTGAACAGTTAATTGGAACAGATTACAGACAGGATGCAGATAAGCTTTCAGACCTGATGCGATACGCTGATGACAATAATGTTATAGAGCATATCCTTGACATAAAGAAGCACAACAAGCAGTCGCTTGCGGCATACCTTAAGACAACACAGAATATAGATATCAATCCGGAATCAGTGTTTGATATTCAGATAAAGAGACTTCATGAGTATAAGAGGCAGCAGATGAATGCCTTGTATATCATTAACAAATATTTTGATATCAAGGCTGGAAATATTCCAAAGACGCCTATTACAGTAATATTCGGTGCGAAGGCTGCTCCGGCGTATATAATTGCAAAGGATATTATTCATCTTATCTTAACGCTCGGAAAGGTTATTGCCGCTGACCCACAGGTAAGTCCATATCTTAAGGTGGTTCTTGTTGAGAATTATAATGTGACTCTTGCAGAAAAACTTATTCCTGCATGTGATATTTCTGAACAGATTTCCCTTGCATCCAAGGAGGCATCAGGAACAGGAAACATGAAGTTTATGTTAAACGGTGCTGTGACATTAGGAACAATGGATGGGGCTAATGTTGAGATTGCCGAACTTGTAGGTAGTGACAATATATATACCTTTGGTGCCTCAAGTGATGAAGTTATTGCACATTATGAGAAATCAGATTATTCAGCCAGAAAGTTATATGAGGAAGATGAACTGATTAAAAAATGTGTTGATTTCATAGTTTCCGATACAATGCTTGAAGCAGGTGATCCGGAGAATCTGAACAGGCTTTACAAAGAGATTGTAGGAAAAGACTGGTTTATGGCACTCCTTGACTTTAAGGATTATATCAGAGTTAAGGAACAGGCTTTGGCAGACTATGAGGACAGAGCAGTATGGGGAAAAAAGATGCTTGTTAATATTGCAAAGGCAGGATTCTTCTCATCAGACAGGACTATCAGACAATATAATAATGATATATGGCACCTTTAATAATAAGTTGCGCAAAGCTGCCCCGAAAGCTATAATCAAGACATGAGAACCGGCATATTGTGTCCGGTAAATTTAAGAGGGGGACAATAGCAGCATAAAGATGACAAAAAAAGAACGTGTACTGGAAGTAATTAAAAGATTGAAAACAGAATACCCTGATTCTGACTGTACGCTGGATTATGATGATGCGTGGAAGCTGCTGGTCAGCGTAAGACTTGCTGCACAGTGTACGGATGCAAGAGTAAATGTTGTTGTAAAGGGGCTTTTTGCGAAGTATCCTGATATAGCAGCTCTTGCAAAGGCTGATCCTTTAGATGTTGAGGCTATAGTCAGACCCTGCGGATTAGGAAAGAGTAAGGCGAAGGATATATGTGCCTGCATGAAAATGCTTCATGAGAATTATAATGACAGGGTTCCGGATGACTTTGACGAGCTGCTTAAGCTTCCCGGAGTTGGCAGAAAGAGTGCTAATCTTGTGATGGGAGATGTGTTCGGAAAGCCGGCAATAGTTACGGATACGCACTGTATAAGGCTGTCCAACAGAATAGGACTTGTAAAGGATGAGAAAGACCCTAAGAAGGTGGAGATGGCTTTAAGAAAGATTGTGCCGCCGGAAGAGGGAAATGAACTGTGCCACAGACTTGTTGACCATGGAAGAGCGGTATGCACAGCGAGAACAACACCACATTGTGACAGATGCTGTCTTTATGATATATGCCAGAAAAATGGGATAAAAGTGTGATTGAATGAAAGACGGCTATGTGGTAGTATCTATATGTTATTCGGATTAAGAATACAAAGTACGGAGGGGAAGTATGGAATTAAGAGATTTAATAAGAGAAGCAAGAATTAATAAGTGTTCAGACCTGCATATTACAGCAGGTGCAGAGGTAGGCGTGAGAAGATATGGGGAGCTTCAACTTCTCGATATTAAGCCAACTGCTGAAGAGACAGAGAAAATGTTGTTTTCTGTCCTTAGAGAAGATGATATAAGAATGATTAAAGAGGGACGTGATATTGATGTCGCTGCCACGGATGAGACTGGTGGAAGATTAAGAATTAATATATACCACCAGAGAAGAAATCTTGCAGCCAGTGTGCGTCTTCTTGAACCGAATATTCCATCTTTTGAGGATCTTGGACTTCCGGGTAAGCTCTTAGCACAGCTTACAACCAAAAGATCAGGTCTTATCCTTGTAACAGGACCGACAGGTAGCGGTAAGTCTACAACTCTTGCTGCTATGATTGATTATATTAATAATAATATGTCAAGACATGTTATCACAATTGAAGACCCTATTGAGTATGTATATGGATTTAAGAAGTCAATGATTCATCAGAGACAGGTGGGAAGAGATGTTCCTGATTTCGCTACAGCACTTCGTTCTTCACTTCGTGAGGACCCTGATATAATCCTTGTGGGAGAGATGAGAGATTATGAGACAATTAATGCTGCAATAACAGCATCAGAGACAGGACATCTGGTTCTTTCAACACTTCATACAAGAAGTGCAGCACAGACTGTTGAGCGTATCATAAGTGCCTGTCCTATTGAGGCTCAGCCGGCACTGGTTGTCCAGCTTGCTTCTGTACTCACAGGAGTAATAACACAGACTCTTGTTCCGCTTGACGGGCAGGAAGGAAGAACAGCAGCTACAGAGATAATGCTTAATAATACTGCTGTTGCCAACCTTATCAAGGAACAGAAGACTAACCAGATTCAGACTGTACTCCAGTCTAATATTCAGGCTGGAATGCATACAATGAATTACTCTCTTGCTAATCTTGTTAAGACAAGAAAGATTTCAAGAGATACTGCTTTGAAATATTCAGAGAATCCAACTGACCTTTCAAAGAATATATAATATTGCGAAAATATTTGAAAATAAAGCCAATCTACTGTATTATATTCGTGAGACATTTTAACGGAACAATACATTAGAGAGGCTTTTTTTATGAAGAATATTCATATAATAAACAGAGTTGTTTATCTGCTGTTTTTGCTAGGTTTTGTAGTCTGCATGGTTGTGGGTTTTTCTGTTGGAGAATTCAATAAAAAAACAAGAGCTGATAATAAGTCTGTCGTTGCTGTTGTGCCAGAGAAGAAAGAGTCGGTTAATAATAACGAAGCTATATATTATATCAAGCTCAATGGTTCGGCTGATACTAACATGGCACTGACATTCTTTTCCGTACACCAGAATGTGGAAGTATATGCTAATGGACAGTGCATTTATTATATTAAAGGTGGTAATTCAGTTTTTGGAAAAACGCCGGGAACCTCTTACAATATAGTAATCATTCCATCTTATACCACGGATGTCACTGTTAAGCTTACAAGTGTATATGACAATATTGAGATAGGTGACGTTTCATTTGAATATGGTGATGAGACTACTATTGTGAAGAATATAATAACAAGTTCACTTCTGCCGGCGGCGATATGCTGGATAATCTTTATTGTTGGTCTGTTTATGGTTTTTGTCTGGTTATGCAGCAGAAAAAGTATTATGCATACTCAGGCAATGCTATATTTTGGAATATATGCAATGATTGTAGGATGCTGGTCGCTTAATGAGACAAGTCTTGCCACTATGCTGGTAGAGAACAGAACAGTGGCTTCATTTGTAGGGTATACACTTCTTATGATGATGCCTATTCCTTTTGTGCAGGCAGAGAAATATTTCTTCCAGATGAAGAAATCTCTGGCAAGCAATATTTTGTGTACAATATTCGCTGTTACAGATATTGCTCTTCTTGTGCTGCATATGACAGGAATATGGGAGTATAAGCTGAGTGTGAAGGTTATACATTTTATGCTGGCAATGTCTTTAGTGTATCTTACGGGGCTGATTATTATAAGAATACGGGAAAAAGGATTCGACAGGAAGGTTAAGGCTAATATTATTGCCGCCGCTGCCCTTATTCTATCCGTGATAATTGATCTGATAGCTTATTACAGCAATTTCAACCAGACAGATGTTGTAGGAAAGATGGGGATGCTTGTGTGCATAATTACCCTTGCAACGGAGAGTATGTCAGAGGCAATGGAGAAGATAAGGGAAGGCCGCAAGGCAGAATTTTACAGGGACTTGGCAATAACAGATGCCATGACGGCTATGTATAACAGAACAGCCTTTGACAATTGGGAGAATTCTACAAAGGATTATACAGATATTGGAATTGTTACCTTTGACCTGAATAATCTTAAGTGGTGCAATGATAATCTCGGACATGCAGAGGGAGATGCATATATCGAGACTGCGGCGGATATTATCAAAGATGTTTTTGGAAGATATGGAAACTGTTACAGGATAGGAGGAGACGAGTTCTGTACAGTTATAAAACATGCATCCAGAGTTGATATTGAGAAATGTGTACATATGCTCTGCGAGGAAGAGAATAAGGCTACAAAGAAGAATCCGCAGAGTCCGGATATTAAGATTGCATGCGGTTATGCAAAGTTTGATGCCGATACAGACAAGGATTTTGAGGATACAAGAAGCAGGGCAGACCAGAAGATGTATGAGAGCAAGAGAGAGTTAAAGAGCAGACAAGATGGATAAATACACAGTTTTAAAACAGTACTTTGGCTATGATTCTTTCCGGCCGGGACAGGAGAAGCTGGTTGACAGCATTCTTTCCGGCAGAGATGTTTTGGGAATCATGCCAACAGGAGCAGGAAAATCATTATGTTATCAGGTGCCGGCATTATTAATGACCGGCATTACTCTTGTGGTCTCACCACTTATATCTCTTATGAAGGATCAGGTGGGAGCACTGAATCAGGCAGGTGTCCACGCTGCATATATAAACAGTTCACTTACAGATAACCAGATAACTAAAGCTTTGGCGCTGGCTTCCCGGGGACAGTATAAGATTATATATGTGGCGCCGGAGAGACTTGAGACGAGAGGCTTTTTGGACTTTGCAACCCATGCGGAGATTTCTATGATAACAGTGGACGAGGCGCACTGCATATCCCAGTGGGGGCAGGACTTCAGACCGAGTTATCTCAACATATTATCTTTCGTAAAGAAACTTGCTGTCAGGCCGATAATCAGTGCATTTACAGCCACGGCTACCAGCAAGGTAAGAGATGACATTTTGCAGATTCTTTCTCTTGAGAGACCTACAATACTTACCACAGGATTTGACAGGGAGAATCTTTGCTTTAAAGTTAAGCACATAAAAGATAAAGATTCCTATGTGCTTGATTATGTTATATCCCATAGACAGGATAGCGGCATAATATACTGTGCCACAAGAAAAAATGTTGAGAAGGTGTATGATTTGCTCAATTCCAATGGTTTTTCAGTGACAAAATACCATGCCGGGCTTTCTCCCCAGGAGAGAAAGGATAATCAGGATTCATTTATATATGATATAAAACCTGTTGTTGTGGCAACTAATGCATTTGGAATGGGAATCGACAAGTCTAATGTAAGATATGTTATTCATTACAATATGCCCCAGTGCATAGAGAACTATTATCAGGAGGCTGGAAGAGCGGGGCGTGACGGTGAAGATTCAGAGTGTATACTTCTATATTCGCCACAGGATATTATGATTAATAAGTTTTTTATTGAACACAGGGAGCCCAATCCGGAGATAGATGAAAGTGAGCAGGCAAGACTTATCGCGCTGGATAAGAGAAGGCTTAATGCAATGGTGGACTATTGCAGGACGGCAGGCTGTTTGAGGGAATATATTCTTAAATATTTTGGTGAGAAACCTGATAATCCATATGGCGGGAAATACAACTGCAATAATTGTTCTAACTGTATAGCAGATGAGTCAGAGCTGCTGGCAGATAAGGCATATATGGATACAGGCAGCAGGATAAGAGGAAGGGATTCAGGCTGGGATATTATGACAGCTGAAAAACTTAAGCGGTCAGCACAGATGGCAAAATCAGCTTATGCAACACCAAGAACCAGAAAGCCGGAAGATGTGCTTAATGAGAGAGGTGTAGAATTATTTAACAGGCTTCGGGAATTAAGAAAAATGATTGCTGTTTCTGTTGGGATGCCACCGTACATTATTTTTTCTGATAAGACACTTATTGATATGTGTCTTAAGGTGCCGTTTAACAGAGAAGAAATGCTTTCTGTAAGCGGAGTCGGTGAGAATAAATACGAGCGTTATGGTAAAACATTTGTGGACGAGATATATGATTTTCTCGATGGAATGAAAGAGAATCTTGCCAGATAAGCAGGATTATTATGGGTAACCACAAAATTTGGTACAGGAAGGATATACAATGAAGAATTATAAAATGCTTATTACTTATGATGGCACAAGATATTACGGGTGGGAACACCAGCCAAACACAGACATGACTATTCAGGGGAAACTAGAGTCAGTTCTTTCCCTGATGACAGGTCAGGACGTAGAAGTAATTGGAGCCGGAAGGACTGATGCCGGGGTACATGCAAAGGGTATGGTGGCAAATGCCCATATGGAAACCGGAATGGGAGAGGATGAGATATGCGACTATATGAACAGATACCTTCCAGAAGATATCTGTGTTCAGGAAGTGCGCGTAGCTTCTGACAGGTTTCACAGTCGTTATAATGCCCAGGGAAAGACTTACTGCTATACATGTTATGTCGGCGACAAAAAGCCTGTTTTTAACAGGAAATATGTCAATATTGTAGAGGGAAAGCCGGATGTGGAGGCGATGAAAAAAGCTGCACAGATTCTGGTGGGAGAACATGATTTTGCCAGCTTCTGTGGCAACCCTAAGATGAAGAAATCTACTGTAAGGCAGATATATTCCATAGATATATCAATGAAGGGTTCCTTTCTTAATATGACATACCATGGGAGCGGATTTCTTCAGTATATGGTGCGCATATTAAGCGGTACACTGCTGGAAGTGGGTCTGGGGAAGAGAAGCTGGGATAATATGTACGAGCTTCTTGAAGTAAAAAACAGAGCCCTCGCAGGAGCAACTGCTCCGGCTAAAGGACTCTGTCTCATAAAAGTTGATTATTCTAAAGATATTAACAGTCAGGATTAAAGTACCTTTGAAAGGAAATCCTTTAATCTGTCACTCTTAGGGTTGCCGAAGAATTCTTCCGGTGACCCTTCTTCGTTAATTACTCCATCATAGAAGAACATACAGCGGTTAGCCACTTCCTTTGCAAATCCCATCTCATGGGTAACTACTATCATTGTCATTCCCGATGCAGCAAGCTCCTTCATGATAGCGAGAACTTCACCAACCATCTCAGGGTCAAGGGCAGATGTTGGCTCGTCAAAAAGCATAATCTCAGGATTCATGGCAAGAGCCCGGGCAATAGCCACACGCTGCTTCTGACCGCCACTGAGCTGATTAGGATAAGCATCTGCCTTATCAGAGAGACCAACACGGGCGAGAAGCTCATCTGCTTTCTTATCTGCCTCTTCCTTGCTCATAAGCCCAAGCTTGGTAGGAGCAAGAGTTATATTTCTTCTTATTGTCATATTAGGGAAGAGATTAAAATGCTGGAACACCATTCCAATCTTTTCTCTCAATTCATCCAGATTAACGTTCTTATCGGTAAGGTCCTGGTCATGGAATAAAACATGTCCTGCAGTAGGGGTCTCAAGAAGATTGAGCGAACGCAGGAATGTTGATTTGCCACATCCGGAAGGTCCGATGATTGCAATAACTTCACCTTTGCTGATAGTTGTGTTAATCGATTTAAGAACAACATGATCACCGAAGGATTTCTTTAAATCTTTAACTTCAAGAATTACTGGATTAGTGCTGCTCATTACTTCTTAACCTCCTCTCAAGTTTCTTAACAAGCTGTGACAGTCCCATAACCATCACAAGATAGATAATTGCAACGCCTATAAGAGGAAGCATTGGATCATATGTAATGCTTCGGATTATATCGCCGCCTCTTGTAAGATCATTAAGACCTATATAGCCGCTGATAGATGTCTCTTTAAGTAAAACAATGAACTCGTTAGCAAGGGCAGGCAGTACATTTTTAAATGCCTGTGGAAGAATAACGGAAATCATGGTTGTCTTATATGAAAGACCAAGGCTTCGCGCAGCTTCAAACTGTCCATTGTCGATAGACATAATACCCGATCTGAATATCTCTGCAACATAGGCACCGGAGTTAATTCCAAATGCAAGAATAGCAACAATTATCTTATCTATATGAACAGAACTGAATATTACATAATAGATAATAAGCAACTGTACCATGGTAGGAGTTCCGCGGATAACTGTAAGATAAATATTGCATATAAAGTTAAGAATCTTCATATGTCCGGTCTTGTCATGGTTAGAGCGTACGACTGCAATAAGGAAACCGATTACAACTCCCATAAGTGCTGCAAAAAATGCAATTATTATAGTGTTTAAAAGACCTTTAAGAAGGTATGTATATCTGGCATCTTTAATGAAATCCATCTTGAACTTTTCGGCAAAACTTAAGCCTGAAGCTGTTGAGTCATTATCTCTGACAATTATGACCTGCTTAGAAGTCGTATAAGATGTCGTGAAATCAATGTTCTTTTTACGTTCTTCAGTTACTGTCATACCCGCCATACCGAAGTCGGCTTTTCCTGAAGATACGGCAGTAATGATGGAATCAAATTCCATGTCTTCAATCTTTAAGTTCATGCCTAAATAATCAGCTATGGCCTGGGCTATATCCGCATCGATGCCGACAATATTGCCGCCATCATAGTATTCATATGGCTTGAAATATGCATTGGTAGCCATAACCAGAGTTCCGTTGGTACGGCTTGTATCCTTAGGGGATTCATAGCCTGAAAATGTTGCATTGTCACCGATATAGTCATTAATAATTGCCTGAATTGTTCCGTCTTTCATAAGAACTTCAATTGCGTCATTAAGCTTATCAGTGAGTGGATTACCTTTGGCAACGCAGATAGCATAATCCTCGCTGACAAATTCCTCTTCAAGGATAGTCAGGTCAGGGTTTGATTTGACAAATGCATTGGCTGGCTGCTCATCAATAACTACAGCATCTGCTTTTCCCTGCTTTAAAGCCTGAATAGCATCTGCTCCTTTGTTATATCTGGAAACTGTTGTTCCGGAACCATCTGTCTCGTAATCGCTTACAAAGATATCGCCGGTTGTACCTAACTGTACGCCGATAATTTTGCCCGGAAGGTCATCAGCAGAGAAGACCGTGTTCCTTTTCTTGCTGCTCTGACATGAAGAGAGCAGGAGAGAAGAAAACACAAGGGTAATAAGAGTGCACAGCAGGAGAAATCTTTGCTGGTGGGATCTTTTGTTCATTAGTGTGCTCCTTTCTATATTCTGTTTTGCATTTTAATGATTATACACATATATTGCCGAGGATTCAATGGAAAAAGTTATCCTCCAAATTATATTAAAATTTATTGAAAAAATTGTTAATACTTGAGATAATAAATAACATACGATGAAAGAATAATTAAGAGGTTTTATGGATTACAGAAAGTTAAACAGACGCAATTTTATATTTTTATTATTCATTCTGGCGGCCTGTGTGACAGGAGGACGCTCAATATTTGGATACTGGTCTCTTCTTGTCGGATATCATAATTCAGGGGCAGAGCTGTCCGCATATATGGCTTCCGAGATGTATATGATGTATCTTGGATTCCTTGTATGTATAATAGGGAGTATTGTTATGAGTTTTCTCTCTAAGGCAAAGGTGAGCCGCGGATTCTTTATTATGAGGAACATTTTTATCGTAGCTTCCTTAGTGCTTGCCAATATGTCTCTTCCTAATATTACTATTATGAGTACGGTAGTAATGTCAAGGTATATTGGAGACACTGCCATGCTTGAATATGCCTTATCATCGCCGCTTTTAGTGTCGGCCACCACAAGACCATATCTGTACTACGCATATATGGTGGCAGAGGTGCTTATGGTAGTGATAGGGGCGCTCTCAATATACAGATATTTTGTGGACAAGAGAAGTAACAATAACTATAATAATATGAACATATAACATTATGTCTGCCGCACATTACAGAGCTTGTGTGGCAGACTTATTTACGCAGACAACTAATGGAAAATAACTGGAGATATATATGAAGGTAACAACACCGCATTATTATAAAGATTTCAAATGCATAGCAGGAGCCTGTACTGATACGTGCTGCGCAGGATGGGATGTGGATGTGGACAAGGACTCCTACAGCTATTACAAGACTGTAAAAGGTGCATTTGGCAGGAGATTACAGAGTGTGATGGTTCCATCAGAGGAAGGTGAATGTACATTTACACTGAAAGAAGGGGGAAGATGCCCGTTTCTTAATGATGAGAATCTCTGTGACCTTTATATAGAATTGGGGGAGGACAGGCTGTGCGATACCTGTGCTGAGTTTCCGCGGTTCATTAATGACTATGGCAATGTGAGGGAGATAGGAATTGCTCCTTCATGTAAGACAGCGGGAGAATTGATGCTTTCATACCGGGAGGAACTTACATTTGATACGGAGGATGAGCCGGAACTTATTCCAAAGCCTAACGATATAGATGCATTTACATATATGCAGTTAAGACAGGCAAGAATTGCGGCTTTCGGTATTATCTCAGACAGAGATATAAGCATATATGAGAGGCTGGCGATGTATCTTGAATATGCAAGGCAGATACAGAAGCACCTTGATACTGAAAGAGATGAGCTTATTGCAAATGTTGCAAAGAAGTTCTGCAGCTTTGATTATAGAACTAATGAATTGGGAAAACTTAAGGATAATACTAAAATGTTGGAAAAGAAGCGGTTAATCAAAGGATTAAGGTGCTTTTTTGACGACTTTCCGGGAATGGAAGTTATCAATCCGGACTGGAATATTCATGTGAAGCGCATTCGTGATGTTCTTGACAGATTATCGGAGGATAAGGGGCTTACAGAGCTTGTAAGAGAATACCACAGGCGTCACAGTAAGCTTGAGCAGGAATATGAGCAGCTTGCAATGTACTATGTATATAGATATATGCTTGATGCAGTCAATGACTATGATGTACTTCTTAAGGCTAAGAATGCTGTAATTGGCATACTTGCAGTAGATATTATGGCAGCAGCCAATGAGGCACTGGGAGTTGAGGCAGATTTTACGCTCAGAGTTGATATTGCACATTTGTATTCAAGACAGTTTGAACATTCATATTACAATTATGAAGTATATAGAGATTTATTTGGCAGAAAGCGCTGTTATTCCTACAGATTTCTGATGGATGCGCTGTTGTCACTGGATTAGTGGAGGAAGCATTAGTATGAAGATGATTATCAGGTTCCTTAAGGATTATAAGAAGGAATGTATATTGGCACCATTGTTTAAGATGCTGGAGGCAATATTTGAACTTTTTGTACCTCTGGTTGTATCTTCAATCATTGATGATGGTATTGCCAATGCAGATAAGGCATATATTGTGAAAATGTGTTTTATGCTTATCCTGCTTGCAGTGATTGGACTTACATGTGCGATTACGGCACAGTATTTTAGTGCCAAAGCGGCAGTCGGGGCGGCAACAGGGATGAGACACAGCCTGTTTTCACACATACAGACATTCTCATTCACAGAGATGGATACACTGGGAACTTCAACCCTTGTCACAAGAATGACAAGTGATATCAATCAGGTGCAGAATGGTATTAACATGGTATTGAGACTGTTTTTAAGGTCGCCTTTTATAGTGTTCGGCGCCATGATAATGGCATTTACGATTGACTGGAAAGCAGCGATGGTGTTTGTTCTGGCAATTCCTGTGCTGGCTGTTATTGTATTTGGAATAATGCTTGTCACAAGACCTATGTATAAGAATGTCCAGGCTGGTCTTGACAGGATACTCGGAATCACAAGGCAGAACCTTACCGGTGTAAGGGTAATCAGGGCTTTTAACAAGGAACAGGATGAGGTAAGGCAGTTTAAAGAGGATAATGACAGTCTCAACAGGCTTCAGAAGTCGGTGGGAAGAATATCGGGACTTATGAATCCACTAACCTATGTTGTTGTAAATATTTCTATTATTGCACTTATCTGGATTGGAGCCATAAGAGTTAATGCCGGAGTACTTACACAGGGACAGGTTGTAGCTTTATATAATTATATGTCGCAGATTCTTGTAGAGCTTATAAAGCTTGCTAACCTTATCATTACAATAACTAAGGCGCTGGCTTGCGCAGGAAGAATTGAATCTGTATTTCAGGTGCAATGCGGCATGGCTGATGGTGATGTAAGGGAAGGTAGTGATGACAGCAGAATTCCGGCGGTAGAGTTTAAGAATGTTTCCCTCACCTACAAAGGCTCTATGGCACCATCAGTTGATGGTATTAGTTTTAAGGCTATGAAGGGCCAGACCATTGGCATTATCGGAGGAACAGGTTCCGGAAAGTCGAGCTTTGTAAATCTCATACCAAGGCTGTATGACGCGACAGAGGGAGAAGTGTTAGTTGATGGCGTCAATGTAAAGGATTATTCTATAGAGGCACTTAGGGATAAAGTTGGAATAGTAATGCAGAAGGCTGTTCTTTTTAAGGGGACAATAAGAGAGAACATGAGGATGGGAAATAAGACAGCAACAGACGAGCAGATAGATGAGGCATTGGCAATTTCCCAATCTAAGGAATTCGTCGATTCTAAAGAGGGAAGATTAGATTATCAGATAGAGCAGGGTGGAAAGAATCTGTCAGGAGGACAGAGACAGAGGCTTACGATTGCAAGAGCAATTGTGAAAAAGCCGGATGTGCTGATTCTTGACGACAGCGCCTCAGCGTTGGATTTTGCCACAGATGCCGCATTAAGAAAGGCTATCAGTGGAATGGATAATTCTCCGACGGTGTTTATTGTTTCTCAGAGGGCAGCATCTCTTATGCATGCAGACCTTATCATTGTGCTGGAGGATGGTCAGGTTGCCGGAATGGGAACACATGAGCAGCTCCTTGACAATTGCGAAATCTATAAAGAGATATATGATTCGCAGTTTAAGAAAGAAGGGTCTCAGGGAGGTGTTGCATAATGAAGAACAGGAGTACATGGTCAAAGCTGCTCAAAAGACTTAAGAAACACAGCTTTTTTATAGTACTGTCACTTATCATGGCAGCAGTGACAGTTGCAACCACCCTTTATGTGCCAATCCTTGTCGGACATGGAATTGACTGCATTATAGGACCAGACAATGTGGATTTTGCAATGGTTCTTAAGATAATATGTAATATTGCCATAGTTGTCGGCATTACAGCTATATCCCAGTGGCTGATGAATATATGTAACAACAGAATAACCTATGCTGTTACAAGAGACATCAGGAATGAAGCAATTGAGAAGATTCAGGTGCTTCCGCTAAAATATATTGACGGACATTCATATGGTGATGTTGTGAGCCGTGTTATAGCAGATGTTGACCAGTTCGCTGACGGACTGCTTATGGGCTTCACACAGTTTTTTACAGGGGTAATGACTATACTGGGAACCCTCATATTCATGATTATAATAGATGCAAGAATTACTCTTGCAGTTGTGGCAATTACACCAATATCACTTTTTGTAGCAAGCTTTATCGCCAGAAAAACTTTCAATATGTTCAAGCTCCAGTCAGAGACGAGAGGTGAACAGACCGCTCTGATTGACGAGATGATAGGCGGACAGAAGGTGGTAAAGGCTTATGGATATGAGGATGAGGCGATAGGAAGATTTGACGATATTAATGAGAGACTGCAGAAATATTCACTCAAAGCAATATTTTTCTCATCTACAACCAATCCATCTACAAGATTCGTAAACAGTCTGGTGTACGCAAGCGTTGCGATTGTAGGAGCATTTTCTGCCATAAGCGGAAGTATAACAGTAGGTCAGCTCTCAAGCTTTTTGAGCTATGCCAACCAGTACACCAAACCTTTCAATGAGATATCCGGGGTTGTTACTGAACTTCAGAATGCCCTTGCCTGTGCTGCCAGGATATTTGAATTCATTGAGGAGGACGAAGAGATTCCGGATTCACCGAATTCCATAGTGATTGATGAGGTAGATGGAACAGTTGACTTAAAGGACGTATGCTTTTCTTATGTACCTGACAGGAAGCTTATTGAGAATTTTAACCTTCATGTAGACAAAGGTCAGAGAATAGCTATTGTTGGGCCTACAGGCTGCGGAAAGACAACTGTCATAAATCTTCTCATGAGATTCTATGATGTAAACAGCGGAAGTATAGATGTTTCAGGCGTCGATATAAGAGATATGACAAGAAGATCCTTAAGGCATGGATTTGGTATGGTACTTCAGGATACATGGCTGAAATCAGGAACTATCAGAGAGAATATAACTATGGGAAAGCCGGATGCCACAGAGGAAGAGATAATAGAGGCATCAAAGGCGGCACATTCTTATGGATTCATCAAAAGGATGCCTCAAGGATTTGACACATTTATAGGAGAGGACGGCGGCAACTTATCCCAGGGGCAGAAACAGCTCCTGTGTATCACAAGAATAATGCTTACTAAGCCACCGATGCTCATTCTTGATGAGGCTACCTCTTCTATTGATACAAGAACAGAGATTAAGATTCAGAATGCATTTGCAAAGCTTATGGAGGGAAGAACAAGCTTTATTGTAGCTCACAGACTTTCAACGATTCAGTCAGCAGATGTGATTCTTGTCATGAAGGATGGTCATATTATTGAGCAGGGAAATCATGAGGAACTGCTAAGACAGAATGGCTTTTATAACAAGCTTTATTACAGTCAGTTTGACACTGTTTCGCAGGCATAATACGATGAAAATGTACAACAGATTACTATATGTATAAAGGGGGATGTATGGCATATATTGAAGCGATGAATATAACAAAGTCCTATGGCAGGAAAAATGTGGTCTTAAAGGATGCATCTTTTCAGGCGTCACAGGGAGAATATATTGCAATAGTCGGGGCTAACGGCTGTGGCAAATCAACGCTTCTTGGCATACTGTCAGGAAGCCTTAAGGCTGATGGAGGAAATCTTTTGGTGGATGGAAAGGAACCATTTAAGAATAGCAGGGTTTTTTCCAGATATATAGGGTTTGTGCCGCAGGAGAATCCGCTTATGGAAAATCTTTCTGTGTACGACAATCTTAAATTCTGGTACTGTGATACGGGAAGAAGTCTTAAGCAGGATTTAGTTAATGGCGTTCCGGCAGTTCTGGGTGTATCACAATATCTTCATAAGACAGTTGATAAGCTGTCAGGAGGTATGAAGAAGCGGCTGAGTATCTGCTGTGCTTTAGCGAAGAATCCGCCTGTTCTTATATTAGATGAGCCGGGGGCATCCCTTGATATTGTATGCAAGCAGGATATTATGAATTATCTGTCTGCGTATACAGGAAGCGGCGGAACAGTAATAATAACAAGCCATGAAGAGGGTGAACTTAAGATGGCAGACAGAATGTACCTTTTAAAGGATGGTGTTCTTACTCAGATGCCAAAGCCTGTTATTGGTAATGAGCTGCTTGAAGTTATCAACAGATAAATGTAATTCAGAGAGTAAGTATATAGGGGAAATTAATGAAAAAGAAATTAACACTTCTCGCATTACAGATTAAATCCGCATTTATATCTATACCAAAGATTATTCTTGGCACTATGGTGATTGGATTCTTTGTAGTCCTTCTAAGTGCCGGAATAGGTATGGCATCTTCAAGAGATAATGACGAGAGAATGAAGGTTGCTGTAGTGTATCCGGAGCATAATGAAAGGGAAGAGAACAGCGAGTTCAAATACATCAAAATGGCACTTAATTATGTCAGTGAGATAGATACGGTGAGTAATGTATGTACATTTGAATATACAAGCCGGGATGAGGCTATAAGAGGACTGCGGGATGAGCGCTATGTTATGGCTGTTCTGGTGCCGGAAAAGCTAATCAGCGGAATTATGTCAGGGGAGAATACCCCGATTGAAGTTGTGTATTCCTCTGAAGGAGTCAATAACACCTCAATGATATTCAGAGAAATGCTGAGTGCAGGAGGCTCTGATCTTGCTACTGCCCAGTCAGGAATATACACTTTCGATGATTTGTTTTATGGAATACTGCGTGGTTACAAGTCGCAGATGAAGTCACATGAGGATAAACTTAACGAAATATATCTTTCCTATGCATTAAACAGGAGTATTTATTTTGAGACAAGGGATATCTCAGTTAAGGATGGCTTGTCTACGGTGCAGTTTTATGTGTGCACGGGTATTGTGATGCTGCTTATTCTGAGCGGAATCACCTGCGCAGCTAATTTAAAAGGTGAGAGCCGCGCAATGAACATGAGTATTAAATCGCAGGGAATTCATGCATATGAGTGGGGAATATGTAAAACAACAGGGTTGGCGTTAATATATTCAGGAATATTTCTTGTCTTATTTATTTTTGCCAATGCATTCAGGGCGAGGGTGCCGGCTCTTTCAAATGTACTGACTGTAAGCTCCTTTGCTGAGATGGCGGGTTCATTCTTAGGAATTCTGGTTCTTGTATATGCAGTATTTTCTTTTATTTACTGCATATTTACAATAGTTAAGAACCCGGTGTATTCAGTTTTGACACTGTTTATACTAGGTATGCTTTTTATGTATTCATCAGGGTGTTTTGTATCATCCTCTCTGCTTCCTTCAGGGATAAGAAGCGTTGGGGCATATCTTCCGACAGCAGGATTTTTCAGGCTTGCAGGACAGATAATTAAAGGAACAGTTGGAGCTGCAGGGATTTTGATAAATGTATTGTGGATATTTATTTTTCAGGCAATTGCGGCACTGGCAATGAGAATAAGGAGAAATGCATGAGACTTATATTCTGGCTTTATCTTCTGGTAAAAAGACAATTGAAGAATCCTGTCATTATAGCATTTATAGTTATGATGCCCATAATTGCAGGAATTATCACTAATGTTTCATCGCTTAACAGGGTGGAACGACCACGTGTGGGAATAGTGATGCAGGATGATGATGCCTGTGCTGTTATGACTAAGAATTATCTTATCAATGGAGACTATTCGGTAGATTTCTATGAGGCGGAATCCGCTGAGGCACTCGAAAGAGACATTGAGGATAACGGGACAGAGTGTGGATATATTATAGGGAGAAATCTTACAGAAAAGCTCGACAGCGGACAGTATGATGGGGTTGTGAAACTGCTGATATGCAGGTCGGATTTCGTGAGTTCAATGACTAATGAGATATTTTTCTCAGCAATGTTTAAGGCATATTCGCCGGAGATTGCAATTAATTATGTGAAATCTGTAAAGGCATTTGAAAAACATGCAGTACGAGCCGAGGAGAAAATAAGAGAAGGCTATGCTGAATATCTGGCAGGGGATGAAACATTTAAAATTGAGTTTAAGATACTGGACAGTACAGATTCCGGGGAAATGGAGAAGCTTGAAGATAAGACGGGAACCTTCCCTGTAAGACCTATACTTATGATACTCGTCTATATTGCGGGACTCTTTGGAATTGTACAGTATTATATTGATGCAGGAAAAGGTGCATTTATCACACTGCCTAAGTCTTACAGGATTGTAGGGAAACCGCTGTATGCACTTATCGGGAGTCTTCTTTTCGCTGTATCAGTTGTTATAACACTTGCTGTGACGGGTGAGTTACAAGGAGCATCGGACATATTTAAAATGTGTATTTATGTGGCAGCCGTAACGGTCTTTGCATGGATTGTGGCAACGGTTGTAAGGAGCGAATCAGGAATGATTGCATTGATACCGGTACTTCTTATTGCGTGTCTTATATTGTGTCCTGTATTTATCAATATAACTGTGTACCTGCCCTTTACAAAATATTTAAGAGCAGTACTTCTGCCATGGTATATGATGTAAGAGTGAGCCGGATTGGCATATAATACGAGGTGGTATAAGGTTATGATGGTATTTATAACAGATATTGAACCCTTGAGGTATAGCAATGAGTATGACAGAGGTTATTCACTTCTTTCTGAATACAGAAAAGAAAAAGCAGCAAGAATTAAAAATCCTGACAGCCGCATGCAGAGTGTTGCGGCAGGATTGCTTCTTAATTATGCTGTGGGAAAGTGGATTGAGACAAAGAAACATGATGAAGAAACTAAGAATGTTCCTTTGCAGTATATAGATTTTTATTCTGTACTGAATGCAAATAATTCGAATTATAATTATGAAATTATATGTGATGTATATGGAAAACCAAAATTTTTTTCTCATCCGGAAATATTTTTTAATATATCTCATTCGGGTAAATATGTAGCCTGTGCAGTGTCAGACAGACCAGTAGGAATTGATATTGAAGGAGGCCGCAAAGCCAGTATTAGTCTGGCTGAACGCTTCTTTGACAAGTCGGAGGCGGACTGGATTAAGGAGCAGGATACCGATGAGAGATTCTTCAGAATATGGACATTAAAGGAGGCATATGGCAAAGCAACGAGTTTAGGAGTACTTGACATTTTGAGTAAAATAGTATACAAAATAGACAAGAACACAGTGTCGGCATATGAATGCGGGACGCTGAAAAATATTACAATTGTCGAATATACATATGAAGGTTACAGACTTTCAGTAATTCAATTATAAAATTGCTATTTTTCTGTTGTAAAATTGAATTAGTAGTATTATAATAACCATACGTATATCTATATGTTAACCTAAGGAGGGTATATGAGCAGAAATCATTTTAATGAGTTAAGTCCATGTGAAGCGTTGATTATGAAGCTTATATGGGAGGCACAGCAGGATATTCCTGTACAGGATCTTATCGATCAGTTAAGAGATGATCACGGTAAGGAATATGCAAGAACGACAGTTGTTACTTTTGTAGGTAAGTTAAAGGACAAGAGATTTGTTGATACATACCGCAGGGGTAAGGCAGCATTCATTCACCCACTTCGAACAGAAGAAGAGTACAGAAGACAGCTTTTAAAGGAAGAGGCTGATTTCTGGTATAATGGAAAGGCTGCAGATATGGTTGCTTCTATCTGTGAATCACAGAAGTTAGAAGACGATGAAATCAAGAGAATCAAAAAGATTCTTAACGGACTCAACAAGTAATAGGTTAATGAAAACACCACCTGACAGACAGAGGTCAGGTGGTGCTTTTTTATGGCGCGCCGTAAGACGCGCTATTTAATATAGAGTATAATCAGTAGCAACTGATTATATGTGCTTGTCCTGATAATCAAGAGCCGCAGATATAAATCCCCTGAAAAGCGGATGCGGACGGTTTGGTCTTGATTTTAATTCTGGATGTGCCTGAGTGGCAATAAACCACGGATGATTCTTTAATTCAATCATCTCAACAATTCTTCCATCAGGAGAAATTCCTGAAAGCAACATGCCGTTCTCAGTAAGGACTTTTCTGTAGTCGTTGTTTACTTCATATCTGTGTCTGTGACGTTCATGGATGAGTTCTTCACCATAGAGTTCATAAGCCTTACTGCTCTTATCAAGAACACAAGGATAAGACCCAAGTCTTAAGGTACCTCCTATATCATCAATGCCCTCCTGGTCCGGCATAAGATGTATAACAGGATGCGTCGTGTTAGGATTAAGTTCAACGCTGTGGGCATCGTCATATCCGATAACATCTCTTGCGAATTCTACAATAGATAACTGCATACCAAGGCACAGGCCAAGGAATGGGATATTATTCTCTCTTGCATATCTGATAGCCTGTATCTTTCCTTCGGTTCCTCTGTCACCAAATCCACCTGGGACAAGGATTCCTGATACATCAGAGAGAAGTTCACCTACTGTATTCGGGGTTACTGTCTCGGAATCAATCCATTTGATATTGACATCGCAGGAATTGAATACACCACCGTGCTTTAAGGCCTCAACAACACTGATATAAGCGTCATGAAGCTGTATATATTTACCGACTAAAGCTACTGTTACTTTCTTGGTTGGATTCTTCCATGCCTTGCACATTGCTCTCCATTCATCGAGATCCGGTTCAGGGCAGTCGAGCTTAAGGCACTCACATGCTACCTGGGCAAGATGTTCTTCCTCCATTGCAAGAGGAGCGTCATAAAGTATCTCAACATCAAGGTTCTGTAAAACATGTGACTTAGGAACGTTACAGAAAAGAGCTATCTTATCCTTTATTCCTGATTCAAGAGGATGTTCTGTACGGCATACAAGAATGTCCGGACGAATACCCATTCCCTGAAGTTCCTTAACGCTTGCCTGAGTTGGCTTGGTCTTCATCTCTCCTGATGCTTTAAGATAAGGTATTAATGTTACATGTATGAGAATTGCGTTCTCATGTCCAACTTCATGCTGGAACTGTCTTATAGCTTCAAGGAAAGGCTGGCTCTCAATGTCACCGACAGTGCCACCGACTTCGATGATTGCAATCTTTGTTTCATCTGTTGAATAATCTCTGTAGAACCTGCTCTTGATCTCATTAGTGATATGAGGGATTACCTGAACTGTGCCTCCGCCGAAATCTCCACGGCGCTCCTTCTGTAATACAGACCAGTAAACCTTACCTGTAGTTACATTTGAATTCTTGTTAAGGCTTTCATCGATAAATCTCTCGTAATGTCCTAGATCCAAATCAGTTTCTGCACCGTCATCTGTTACGAAGACTTCACCGTGCTGAATTGGGTTCATAGTACCGGGATCAATGTTGATATAAGGGTCAAACTTCTGCATGGTAACTGAAAAACCACGGGCTTTAAGAAGTCTGCCTAAAGAGGCAGCCGTGATTCCTTTTCCAAGACCGGAAACAACACCACCTGTTACAAATACGTATTTAACAGCCATTCCTTCCTCCAATCTGCGTATGCAAAAAAAATACTTCGATATTATACAGCCATACATAATAAATTTCCATAGTTTAATAAAAAAAACTAATAATATAAAGTAAATATAAACATCTTATTAAAGAGATAGTTTTTAGTTGATTTATATTTTTCCCTTCTTTATAATGGAAACATGCTTATTTGGAAATGCTTTAGTAAGCATATTATCATAACAGGAGAAGATCATGGATAATTATAATAATAATGGTTATGGGAATGGTTATAATAATGATAACCGTGACAATAACAATAATCGAAACAATAACAACAATAATAAGAAACCGAAGAATGTTAACTTAATAATTTTCATTATTATTGCTGCTGTAGTTACATTTATTGGATTGACGCTTCTTAGCAATATGTTTAGGAATGCAACATACAAGGAAATAAGCTATGACAGCTTTATGCAGATGATTGATGAGGGCAAGGTAAAGAAGGTGGCTCTCGAGCAGGACAGAATTCTTATTACACCTGTGGATGAGGAATCGGAATCAGGAATTGCCGGTGTTTCATATACCTATTACACAGGTTATGTCAATGATGAATCTCTTGTGCCTCTTCTTAAGAGAAAGGGAATTGAGTTTGAGGGATACATTCCGGACTCAAGTTCTTCTATAGTAGAATTCCTGCTGGCATATGTACTTCCGATATTGTTTATTTATGTGATATTTGCATTTGTCTACAGAAGAATAGCCAAGAGTGGCGGAATGATGGGCGGCATGGGCGTTGGAAAGAGTACTGCCAAGGTTTATGTGCAGAAGAAGACAGGAGTTACTTTCAAGGATGTTGCAGGACAGGATGAGGCAAAGGAATCGCTTACTGAGATAGTTGATTTCCTCCACAATCCTGATAAGTACTCTAAGATTGGTGCCAAGCTGCCGAAGGGGGCACTTCTTGTGGGACCTCCGGGAACAGGTAAGACGCTTCTTGCAAAGGCTGTAGCAGGCGAGGCAGATGTGCCGTTTTTCTCACTTGCCGGCTCGGATTTTGTTGAGATGTTTGTCGGAGTGGGTGCGTCAAGAGTGAGGGATCTTTTTAAGGAGGCTACTAAACAGGCTCCGTGTATAGTATTTATTGATGAGATTGACGCTATTGGTAAGAGCAGAGATTCAAGATATGGCGGTGGTAATGATGAGCGTGAGCAGACACTTAACCAGCTCCTCGCTGAGATGGACGGATTTGATTCTTCCAAGGGGATTTTCATTCTTGCCGCTACTAACAGACCGGAAGTGCTTGATAAAGCCCTGTTAAGACCGGGACGACTTGACAGAAGAATTACAGTTGACAGACCTGATAAGAAGGGAAGAATAGAGACTCTCAAGGTTCATTCTAAGGATGTGCTTATGGATGATACTGTAGATTTTGAAGAGATAGCGATGGCAACTAGCGGACTTGTTGGTTCTGACCTTGCTAATATTATTAATGAGGCTGCTATCGCTGCTGTCAAGAATGGCAGACATGTAGTTACACAGAAGGATCTGCTGGGAGCATTTGACACTGTAGTTGCAGGTAAGGAGAAGAAGGAGAGAGTCTTAAGCAAGAAGGAAAAACAGATTGTTGCTTATCATGAAATAGGACACGCTCTTATAAGGGCTATCAAGAATAATTCAGATCCGGTACAGAAGATTACGATTATTCCTCATACCAATGGCTCATTGGGATATGTGCTGAATTTTCCGGAGGAAGAGAAGCATCTTGAGACTAAGGATGAGCTTATGACAGACCTTATATCACTTGTGGGTGGACGTGCCGCTGAGGAAGTAGTATTTGGTTCAGTTACGAATGGTGCTTATGATGATATTAAGAAGGCTACTAACCTTGCCAAGACTATGATTACAAGATACGGTATGTCAGACAGATTCGGACTGGTGGCATTGTCAACGGTAGAAGATGAGTATCTTAGCGGAAGGGCATCCATGAATTGCGCCCAGGCTACTGAGGCTGAAGTTGATGATGAGGTTAAGAAGCTTATTGGCAGATGCTATGAGGAAGCTAAGAAAATTCTTACAGAAAACAGGGATGTGTGCGATAAGCTTGCAAGATATCTGTATGACCACGAGACAATTACAGGTAAGGAATTCATGAAGATATTCAGAGAAGCAAAGGGGATTCCGGAACCAGTTGATACTTCTTCCTTCACGACCTCAGAGAAGGTAGCAGAGAGTGTTACATTCAATGAAGATGGAAGTTATTCATCAACGGTGAGTGGTGAGCCGGAGAGTGATATCTGGAAGAATATTGGGAACAGGGATGATAAGAAGTCAGATACTGAGCCGGATTCAGAGGCAGAACAGGATAACAATTAAATAGACATTATATAATGAAAGGGTGTCGCGGATGATATGTAATAGCCTTCAAGGGTGTAACATATCCGCGGCATCCTTTAATTATGTGACTTATGATTTCCCAGATTAGAATGGAAACCTTTTCCGGTGTTATCTTTTTCAGTGTTATCTGTGGTCTTATCGGATTTAATTAAATCAGCCTGTTTCTGGACAGCGTTTATTTTGTAATCAAGCTTCTTAAGAAAAACATATGTAAGATAATCTCTGGATGGCACAGGAATACTGCATCCGTACAGATGGTCTTCCCCGTGTGGCAAAGTACGGACAATGATACATTTGAAATTAAGATTAAAATTCTTGCCGTGTGCTTCATCCGAGAAGTTTATATATATATTAGTGCTGACGGAATCAAGTTTATCAGGGGTTATAAATGATAATCCATGGTCACTGACATTACAAATGGTTATTGGTATTCTTAAGCCGTCTCTATCAAGAATTATCCATCCTGACGCATTGATACTGGTGCGCCTGGCGTTTCGCCTGTCACATGTGGATGGCAGACTCGCAAATGCATTGGTTGAAATCTTGTAATATGCAGATTCAAAGGATGTTGTCTTGTATGAAATTGTTTCAAGACATACATTCCTCCATACTATGCGGTTCTCTGTTAGGGGATCTATGGTATATATGTTGATAACCATATTCCTGCTGGAATCTAAATCTATTACAGTACCATTGAATGAAAAAGGCGCAATAAGAATATATCCCGGTTTAGAAGACACAATAGTTGTAGGAATTTCGTAATGGGCATCTGCAATGGAAAGCTCTAATGAAATAGGAGTGCCCGGCGCCATGTCGGATATAAGCATGATTATCACCCCACTAAGTATACAGTGTAATTAACTACTATAGAATATCACAAAATATATGAATTATGAATATGAATATACAAAAAAATGTGGTATATTTTTTGTATTGGATGTCAGGTAGATACATAATTATTGTATTGTTATAGAAGAGGAGAATTTATGAGTTTTACACATTTGCATGTGCATACAGAATATTCGCTGCTGGATGGTTCCAGCAAAATCAGTGAGATAACTAAGCAGGCCAAGGCACTTGGAATGGACAGCCTTGCAATAACAGACCACGGCGTTATGTATGGAGTTATTGCCTTTTATGAAGCAGCAAGAAAAGTTGGAATTAAGCCAATTTTGGGATGTGAGGTTTATGTTGCTCCGGGTTCACGTTTTGATAAGGAGGCCGGGCAGAGCGAAGACAAATATAATCATCTTGTTCTGTTAGCTGAGAATAATCACGGTTACCAGAATCTTATGAAAATCGTGTCTATTGGATTCACGGAAGGGTTTTATTATAAGCCGAGAGTCGATAAGGAGATACTTGCAAAGTATCATGAGGGTATTATTGCAACCAGTGCGTGTCTTGCCGGAGAGGTTCAGAGGTATCTGTCAAGAGGAATGTACGAGACAGCAAAGGATGTGGCTCTTGAATATGAGAAGATATTTGGAAAGGATAATTTCTATCTGGAATTACAGGATCACGGAATACCGGAGCAGAGATACGTCAATCCGCAGCTTATGCGTATGCACGATGAGACCGGCATAGGGCTGGTGTGTACTAATGATGTGCATTACACATATGCAGATGATGTGGAAGCCCATGATATTCTGTTGTGCATACAGACCGGAAAGAAGCTGTCTGATGAGAACAGAATGAGATATGAGGGCGGACAGTTCTATCTCAAGTCAGAAGAAGAGATGGCAGAATTGTTTAAATATGCGCCAGAGGCTCTTGAGAATACTCACAGAATAGCACAGAGGTGTAATGTTGAGATTGAATTCGGTGTCACAAAGCTGCCAGCTTTTGATGTGCCGGAAGAATATGGGAAGAATTCATGGGTATATCTTAACGCTTTGTGTTATGAGGGATTGAAGAAGAGGTATCCCGACAAAGCGTCAGGTATTGATGTCGGTGAGTATATAGAAAAGGCAAGGAATTCAATAGTATCAGATCGTAAGGATGTTGTAATAAAGAGGGCGGAGGATACTAATGATATATTCCAGAGGCTTTCTTATGAGCTTTCTGTTATTTATTCCATGGGCTATGTGGATTATTTCCTTATTGTATGGGACTATATTAATTATGCCAAGACGCACGATATACCGGTTGGACCGGGACGAGGCTCGGCAGCGGGAAGTCTTGTGGCATACTGTCTTGGAATAACTACACTTGACCCGATAAAATATAACCTTGTATTCGAGCGTTTCCTCAATCCGGAACGAGTATCAATGCCCGATATTGACGTTGATTTCGCACCGGAGGGACGACAGAAGGTAATAGATTATGTAATTGAGAAATATGGCAAAGAATGTGTATGCCAGATAATAACATTTGGTACTATGGCGGCAAGGGCGGTAATCAAAGATGTGGGGCGTGTTATGGATCTTCCCTATGCGATGGTTGACAATATCGCCAAGATGATACCACAGAAGGTAGGAGTGACAATTGACAGCGCCATGAATGGCAATCCGGACAGGGATATTAAGCCAAATCCAGACCTGAAAGCTCTTTATGAATCAGACGAGACGGTTCACGACCTTATAGATAAGGCAAGGCGACTGGAGGGGCTTCCAAGACATGCCTCAGTACATGCCTCTGGCGTACTTATAAGTAAGAAAGATGTCGGAGAATATGTACCTGTCGCAGTTGGAGCAGATAATGTCAAGGTGACGCAGTTTGAAGGCCCGACACTTGAGCATCTCGGACTTTTGAAATTCGATTTCCTGGGATTGCGAAACCTTACGGTTATACAGCAGACAGAACAGAGCGAGAAAGAGATAGAGCCCGGATTTTCAATAGATAATATTGCGTATGATGACAGGGCAGTATATGAATGCATAAGCCAGGGTAAATGTGCCGGTATATTCCAGTTAGAGAGTGGTGGAATGAAAAACTTCATGAAGGAATTAAAACCCGACTGTCTTGAGGATCTTATTGCGGGAATATCCCTGTACAGACCGGGGCCGATGGATTTTATACCACAGTATATCAAGGGTAAGGAGAACGCAGGAAATATAACCTACGAGTGTCCGCAGCTTGAGCCTATCCTTGAGCCGACATATGGATGTATGGTGTATCAGGAGCAGGTAATGCAGATAGTGCGTGATCTGGCAGGATATTCATGGGGTGGAAGCGATAATGTGCGAAGAGCCATGGCAAAGAAAAAACTTGATGTCATGGAACAGGAACGCCAGAATTTCGTATATGGTAATGAAGAACTGAATGTTCCGGGCTGTATCAAGAATGGAATTGATGAGAATACAGCTAACAAAATATATGATGAAATGATGGATTTTGCTAAATATGCATTTAACAAATCCCATGCTGCATGTTATGCAGTTGTTGCTTATCAGACAGCATATTTAAAAGTGCATTTTCCTGTCAGCTATATGGCATGGCTCATATCTTCTGTCACAGACAAGACGAGTAAAGTGGCAGAGTATATTCTTGCTGCAAGAGAAATGGGCATTAAGATTCTTCCGCCGGATGTCAATCATTCTGTATCAGAATTCTCTGTGGAAGAGGGCAATATCAGATTCGGTCTGGATGCGGTTAAGAGCATGGGTAAACCTACAATTAATGCGGTAATCGAGGAGAGAACCAGCAATGGACTGTTCCATTCTATGCAGGATTTTATTACGAGAATGGCGGGGGCAATCAATAAAAGAACGGTTGAACATCTGATTCTTGCAGGTGCATTTGATACATTTGGAGATACAAGAAGAGGTATGATGAATGTGTATGAAAGAATGATTGATTCCGCAGTAAAACAGAGCAAGGATGCCATCTCAGGGCAGATGTCACTCTTTGATTTTGCCGATGATGAAGATAAAAAGAGCATGGAGATGAAAGTTCCTCAGATACAGGAGTTTGATAAGGAGGATCTTCTTGAGAGAGAAAAGGAAGTGCTGGGTGTGTATGTTACCGGACATCCTCTGGATGAATATACTGGAATGTGGGAGAAACATATTTCTGCGAGAACTACTGATTTCACAGTGGATGAGGAGACTGGAGAGCCGAAAGTTGCAGATGGCTCTAAGCAGACTATCGGTGGTATGATAAGAAATCTTAAGGTTCTTACCACTAAGACCGGCAAACAGATGGCATATGTAACGTTGGAAGACCTGGTTGGCAGTGCGGAGGTTATTCTCTTTCCGAATGCATATGAGAAGTGCAGAAAAATTCTTGAAGGAACCAATAAGGTATTTGTTACAGGTAAAATACAGGCAAATGTTGATTCAGATGCCAAACTGATTGCTGATAATGTTGTCAGTTTTGACAGTGTGCCGCGTAAACTTTGGCTCAGATTTGCGAATGTGTCTGAATATGAAGCAGTAAAGGAGCGTTTATTCGATATGATAAAGGATTCTGATGGAAAGGATACAGTGATAATCTACTGTGCAAAGGAGAAACAGCGTATAGCACTTCCATCAAGCCAGAATGTAAGAGTTTCATCAGAACTTTTATATAATCTTAGGAAAGAGTTTGGCGATAAAAATGTTGCTACAACATAATATTAAATTTACTTTGGCAAATTTTTATCAAAAAAAGGAGATTTTTCTTTTATATTGTGGTAACATAAAAACCGAAAAAATAATGACAGCATAGAAAGGGGAAGTTATGGCAAAGGAAATTAAAACTATCGGCGTATTAACAAGTGGTGGAGATGCTCCAGGTATGAACGCAGCCATCCGTGCAGTTGTCAGAACCGCATTGAATAAGGGACTGAAAGTCAAGGGTATTCAGAAGGGCTATAACGGACTTCTTAACGATGAGATAATTGATATGGACAAGCGAAGCGTCGCTGATATTATTCAACGCGGAGGAACAGTTCTTTACACAGCGCGTTGTATGGAGTTTATGACAGAGGAAGGACAGAAGAGAGGCGCTGAAGTATGCCGGAAGCATGGCATTGACGGTATAGTTGTAATCGGAGGAGACGGTTCCTTCAGAGGCGCCCAGAAGCTTGCAGCGCAGGGAATTAATACTATTGGTCTTCCGGGTACCATTGACCTTGATATAGCATGTACAGATTATACTATTGGATTTGATACTGCTGTCAATACAGCAATGGAAGCGATTGATAAGATAAGAGATACATCAACTTCACATGAGAGATGCAGTATCATTGAGGTTATGGGAAGAAATGCAGGTTATATTGCGCTGTGGTGCGGAATTGCCAACGGAGCAGAGGATATCCTTCTTCCAGAGAGATATGACAATGATGAGCAGGCTCTTATTAATCACATTATTGAAGGAAGAAAGAGAGGAAAGAAGCATCATCTTATTATTAATGCCGAGGGAATTGGACATTCAACAGGTATGGCAAGAAGAATTGAGGCAGCTACCGGAATTGAGACAAGAGCCACTATTTTGGGATACATGCAGAGAGGTGGTTCTCCTACATGTAAGGACAGAATGTATGCATCTATAATGGGTGCTTATGCAGTGGACCTTCTTGCAGAAGGTAAGAGCAACAGGCTTGTGGCATACAAGGACGGTAAGTTTGTGGATTATGATATAGATGAAGCGCTTGCAATGACTAAGGATATTGATGATTATGAGTTCAATATAAGCGCACTGCTTTCAAAGTAATATGATAACAAGTACCAGCAGCTCGCAGGTAAAGTATGTTATGTCTTTACTGTCAAGAGCTAAAGAAAGAAAGAAGAATAACCAGTATGTTATCGAGGGGCTTCGCATGGTATCTGAAGTTCCGGCAGACAGACTGGTTAAAGTGTATGTTTCGGAGCGGTTTGTAAATAATAATCCGGATTTTATAGACTCATTTATTAATAAGAAAGGGGTTTCGGATAGCTGCTGCGAATTAGTAAGTGACAATGTATTTGAAAGAATGTCACAGACACAGACACCACAGGGTATTCTTGCTGTTGTGGGGATGAAGGAGTACTGTGTTAAGGATATGCTTTCCGGCAATCCTCTTTTGATTCTTGTGGAGAATCTGCAGGACCCCGGGAATCTGGGTACAATAGTAAGAATGGGTGAAGGCGCCGGTGTTACAGGCGTTATAATGAGTCCCAATACAGTTGATATATATAATCCTAAGACAATACGCTCTACCATGGGGTCAATATTCAGGGTGCCATTCGTGTACGCAAGTGATTTTTCACAGGCTGTAAGAGAATGTCAGGATGCAGGAGTCAGAGTGTATGCAGCTCATCTTGATGGCAGGAATACTTATATTGGCGAAGATTATTCAGGGCCAACGGGATTCCTCATTGGCAATGAGGGTAACGGGTTAACCGGACAGATAACCCAGCAGGCAGATACACTTATAAGAATTCCTATGCAGGGTGAGGTTGAGTCTCTCAATGCTGCTATAGCATGTACCATTTTGACATATGAAGCTGTAAGACAGCGAACTAAATAATTTTATAAGATATTCTGTAACCCGCTCTATGAGCGGGTTTTAATATATTTGACAAATTAATGTAACTTTGCTATTATACTTCCGTAATAAATTGTAACAATTCTGTAACATTTATTGGCGCGCAAAAGTTAGCCGCCGGAAAGGGAAGTATATCATGAAACTTAGAAGTAGCAAAGCTGCTTGCTATGTGGGAGCCGCGATTATATTTTTTGCAGTACCGGTTCTTCCAGCAGTGGCAACTACCTATGAGAAACCACAAAATACTGACACAGGAATTAAGGTTGCATCTTATTCAGCTAATACAGAAGAGGTTCTTGTGACTGGCTATGAACAGACAGGGACATATAAGAATAAGGCAGTAGCTTTTATGGATCCTTATCTTGATGTTTTTGACAGTTCCGATGAAGAATCAGCACAGGTTGTTGGAAGATTATATACCAACACTTTAGTTGATGTTGAGCTTGTCGGAAAGGAATGGACGAAAATCACTTCAGGAAACTGCTCAGGATATGTTCAGACACAGGCTTTGTGTTTTGGAGATGAAGCAGAGGCATTGGTGGAGATAATCGGTACAGATAATCTACTTACAGGCTATACGAATGAAGAGGTTCAGGAAAAGGAAGCAGCCGAGGAGGCAGCAAGACTTGCAGAAGAGGCGAGAATTGCGGCGGAAGAAGAGGCAAGAAGAGCAGCGGCTGCTGCAGAGGAAGCAAGAAGGCAGAAGATAATCCAGAATACTATTTCAGGAACAGATATAACTTATAATCCTACAATGAGCGTATCAGATGAGGATATATGGATTCTTGCATGTATTATTGACTGGGAATCAGCATATCAGCCATATGCAGGGAAACTTGCAGTTGCTAATGTGGTGCTTAACAGAGTGAGAAGTTCACATTATCCTAATTCAATCTCCGGGGTTGTATATCAGAGATCACAGTTCTCAGGTGCATCTAATGGCGCAGGAGGCCCTTCAGACAGATTTCAGGCGAGACTTAGCAGCGGACCTAGAAATACTGAATGTATGCAGGCAGCGCTTGAGGCACTTTCAGGAATTAACAATATAGGAGGCTATACTTCATTCAGAGCCTTATATACAGTAGATGTGAATAACTATTCTGACTTTGTAATAATAGGAGACCACATTTTTCATTAATTGATGTTTATAACAGATACTCAGGACTATTCCCGGGTATCTGTTTTTTGTTTGCACATAACAGGTAAGTCTAATATATTTGACGAGCGGGGTTTATTGCGATAGAATGAAGGGCAGTTAGTAATTATGAAATGTATGTAACAGGGCATACGGACAGGAGGATGGCATGGATCTTAAAGGACGCGATTTTTTGACTCTCAAGGATTACACACCTGAGGAGATATTATATTTGATTGACCTGGCAGCGCAGCTCAAGGAAAAGAAGAGAAAGGGGATTGTAGAACAGCCTCTTATTGGAAAGAATGTTGCGCTTATATTTGAGAAGACGAGTACAAGAACAAGATGTTCTTTCGAGGTCGCAGCACATGACCTGGGAATGGGGGTTACATATCTTGACCCGTCAGGCTCACAGATTGGCAAGAAAGAGAGTATAGCAGATACAGCCAGAGTGCTTTGTACAATGTTCGAGGGAATTGAGTACAGAGGATTTGGTCAGGAGATTGTTGAGGAACTGGCTAAATATTCAAGTGTGCCTGTATGGAACGGCCTGACTAATGAGTATCATCCGACACAGATGCTTGCAGATATGCTTACGGTTAAGGAACAGCTCGGAAGATTAAAGGGAGTTAAGTTCGTATACATGGGGGATGCAAGATACAATATGGGCAACTCGCTCATGATTGTATGCTCTAAGTTAGGACTTCACTATACTGCATGTACAGCAAAGGAATATTTCCCGGATAAGGAATTAGTGGCACAGTGTGAAGAGTGGGCTAAGGAAAGCGGAGGTTCAGTCACACTTACAGAGGATGTCAAGGCAGGAACAAAGGATGCTGACGTATTATATACGGATGTGTGGGTATCAATGGGAGAGCCTGACGAAGTATGGGCAGAGAGAATTAATGCACTACGTCCATATCAGGTAAATAAGGCAGTTATGGAAAATGCATCTAAGAATGCAATATTTATGCACTGTCTGCCGGCATTCCATGACCTTAAGACTAAGATTGGTAAGGAAATTCATGATAAGTTCGGTCTTGACGAGATGGAAGTTACAGATGAAGTATTTGAATCTGAGCAGTCTGTAGTATTTGCGGAGGCAGAGAACAGAATGCATACAATTAAGGCTGTTATGGCTGCTACACTTGGCGCTTATAAGTAGGAGATGTAATATGTATTATACAACCAGTGGTGCATATAGAAAGACGAAAATGCTGATAGATTATGCTAATATAGCGCTTACATTTGTAATAGGAATAGTGTTCATAATAATACTTTTCTTAAGAAGCGGGAGCGGAGTGCTTTTCTCAGTAGAGTTTCTGCTAGGTGCTATGGTAAACGGACTTACTGCAGTGAAGAATTACATGAGTGACAGGACAGTATCCGGTGTTATCCTCACTGTGGTTACAATGGTGCTTATTCTTATGGCAGTAATATCCTGGCGGGTAATTATGAGATGAAAACAAAGATTTTAAATATTTTACGCAATTCAAATGAATATATATCCGGACAGTTTCTTTGCAATAAGCTGGGTGTTTCCCGCACAGCAGTGTGGAAAGTGATTAACCAGCTAAAGGAAGAGGGCTATGAGATTGATTCTGTGCAGAATAAGGGATACAGAATAGTAAGTTTTCCTGATATTATCACTGCCAGCGAGATTATGAGCCAGCTGTACAGTATGGATGGAGAGAAGCTTGAGGGCATTATTACTGAGGTAAAGTATTACGATGAGACAGACTCAACTAATAATGAGGCAAAGAGACAGGCTGAGAAGAATGCACAGGATGGCACACTGTTTATAACAGAATGCCAGACAGGGGGAAGAGGCAGACGCGGAAAAACATGGATTTCTCCGGCAGGAACCGGAATATGGATGTCTCTTCTGTTAAGACCGGATATTGCTCCTGCAAGCGCATCAATGCTAACAATTGTGGCAGCAATGGCTATGCAGAAGGCAATAGCCCAGGTTGCCGCAGAAGATGGGCATAAGGTTGACAGTGGAATAAAATGGCCGAATGATATTGTACTCAATAATAAGAAAATCTGCGGGATACTCACTGAAATGAGCGCGGAAATGGATTATATTCATTATGTTGTCATAGGCATTGGCGTTAATGTCAACACCATAGATTTCGATGATTCAATTAAGGATATGGCATCATCACTGTATGAACAGACAGGTAAGCGTATAAAAAGAAGCAGCATTGTGGCTGCATTTTCTATGTGGTTTGCTGTTTATTATGATGAGTTTATCAAGACCCGGAATCTGGCAGGGATTAAGGAACAGTACAATTCCATGCTTATTAATATGGGAAGGGACGTTAAGGCAATATATCCTGACAGGGAAATTGTTGGGAAAGCTATTGGTATCAATGATGAAGGCGAGCTTATTATAAGAACAGATAAGGGTGAAGAAATAGTGAGAACCGGTGAGGTTTCAGTGAGAGGACTGTATGGATATGTTTGATGAAAATGTAGTTTTGTGTGTATCTAATTCATATGAGAAGAAATATTATTTTAATCCGGATTTTGACAGACTTCCTGATGATGTGAAGAATGAACTGAAGATAATGTGTGTTCTGTTCACGGAGGAAGTTGGCGGAATACTTGATATGGAATTTGATGCGGAGGGAAATCTTATGTTTAAGTCAACTGCGGATGAGGGGGATCTTCTGTATGATGAGATAGCATGTGGTATGCTGGTGAAGAAATACCAGTACGAGAAACGGGAACTGCTGGAATCACTGGAAATGTTTTTCAAGGTATTCTTTCTGGGTATTGAGTGACACATAGACTCAGGTAATCAGAGAGACAGGATTAGTATAAAGCGGTTAGTATAAAGCGGTTAGTATAAAGAGATTAGTATGAAGATAGGTAATGTTGAGATAAAGAATAATATTGCACTGGCACCGATGGCAGGAGTTACAGACCTGCCATTTCGTCTGTTATGTAAAGAGCAGGGCTGCGGGCTTATGTGCACAGAGATGGTAAGCGCGAAAGCAGTTCTTTATAATAATAAGAATACTGAAGACCTGATGCGCACAGTGACTGAAGAACATCCGATTGCATTGCAGCTTTTCGGGTCAGATCCGCAGATTATGGCAGATATTGCAAAGAGACTTTCGGAGCGGGAGTTTGATATTATCGATGTGAATATGGGATGCCCTGTGCCAAAGGTTGTCAATAACGGTGAGGGTTCGGCACTTATGAGAGATCCGGTTCTTGTGGGAAAGATTGTGGAGACGATGGCAAATGCCCTGGATAAACCACTCACGGTAAAGATTCGTGCCGGATTCGACGATTCATCAATAAATGCTCCTGAAATTGCAAGAGTAATTCAGGAGTCAGGAGGAGCGGCAGTCACTATTCACGCGAGGACAAGGCAGCAGTATTACTCCGGTCATGCAGACTGGGATATTATAAGACAGGTGAAGGAAGCTGTGTCCATTCCGGTAATTGGCAATGGTGATATCAAATGTGGTGAAGATGCTGTAAATATGATGAAGCAGACCGGGTGCGACGGAGTTATGATTGGAAGGGCAGCCAGAGGAAATCCATGGATATTCCGGCAGGTTTCCGAATATATGAATAATGGCACTGTTGTAGAAAAGCCTTCTGTGGAAGAAATATGCCATATGATAAAACGGCATGCGGGTGAGTTGTGCAGGATAAAAGGTGAATTTACAGGAATCCGGGAGATGAGAAAACATTTTGCATGGTATACTGCAGGGATAAAACACGCAGCGGCACTGAGAAATGAGGTTAATCAGGTGACATCTCTGTTACAATTTGATGAAATGGTTGACAAGATACTTGAGTACTTACATTGACAGACAATTCTGTATAGTTTATAATATTGTGACGATTTAGGGCTTTGTTCCCTGAATGAAGTAGAAGGATATAGTTTTGATATCATTATAAAGAAAGGTGATAAAAACATGGCAGAGAAACAGTTTCTTACTAAAAAGGGGTATGATGAGAGAGTAGCAAGACTTGAGAATCTTAAGGTTGTCAGAAGAAAGGAAGTTGCTCAGAAGTTAAAGGAAGCAAGAGAACAGGGAGACTTATCGGAAAATGCTGAATATGATGCAGCTAAAGATGAGCAGAGGGATATTGAGACAGAGATTGCAGAACTTGAAGAGATTCTTGCAAACTGTGAAGTTATTCGCGATAACGATAAGCAGAAGGATAAGATTAAGATGGAGAGTGTTGTTGTCCTTCATGATGTTGAGTATGATGAGGATATTGAATATACAATAGTAGGTTCATCAGAGGCAGACAGCCTTAATAATAAGATTTCTAATGAGTCACCTCTTGGAGCAGCACTTATTGGAAGAAAGAAGGGGGAGACTATCAAAGTTGCAGCCCCTGTAGGAGAGATTGAGTATAAGATTGTTTCTGTAAAGAATGACTAATCTTAAATAATATAGGAATAAGGGAGAAACCCATGGCAGAGAATAACAACGGACAGCAGCCTGATGTTAACGAGCAGATAAAGATTCGTATTGATAAGTTAAAGAACCTTCAGGAAGCAGGCAAGGATCCATTTCAGATTACAAAGTATGATGTAACACATCACACAGATGAGATTAGAGCTATCTATGAAGCTCATGAGAAGGAGCTGCTTGGCGACAGACCGGCAGTTAACACAGATGGTTTAGATGAGCAGCAGGCAAGAGAGGCAGTAAATGCCGATTACAATGAGAGAAGAGCTATCATGGATGCTTCTCCAATCAATGTGAGCTTTGCAGGGCGAATGATGTTTAAGAGAGTAATGGGAAAGGCTTCTTTCTGTAACATTGCTGATCTTAAGGGCAGAATTCAGGCATACATTTCAAGGGATGCTATCGGTGATGAGGCTTACGCAGACTTTAAGAAGTCTGATATCGGCGATATTTTCGGAATTAAAGGATTTATCTTTAGAACTAAGACAGGTGAGATTTCAGTCCATGCTGAGGAAATCACACTTCTTTCTAAGAGTCTTCAGGTTCTTCCGGAGAAGTTCCATGGAATCACAGACACTGACACAAGATATCGTCAGAGATATGTTGATTTAATTATGAATCCTGAGGTTAAGGATACATTTATTAAGAGATCTCAGATTATCAAGGAGATTAGAAAGTTCCTTGATGCAAGAGACTTTATGGAAGTTGAGACTCCAACACTTGTTTCTAATGCAGGCGGTGCGGCAGCAAGACCATTTGAGACTCACTACAACGCACTTGATGAGGATGTTAAGCTTCGTATTTCATTAGAGCTATATCTTAAGAGACTTATTGTTGGCGGTCTTGAGAGAGTATATGAAATCGGACGTGTGTATCGTAACGAGGGTGTTGATACAAGGCACAATCCTGAGTTCACACTTATGGAGCTTTATCAGGCCTATACAGACTATGAGGGTATGATGGAGCTTACTGAGAGCATGTTCAGACACCTTGCACAGACTGTTTGTGGCACAACTAAGATTACTTACAATGGCACAGAAATCGACCTTGGAAAGCCATTCAGAAGACTTACTATGAATGATGCAATCAAGGAATATGCAGGTGTTGATTTTGATACAGTTAAGACTGATGAAGAAGCTAAGGCTTTAGCTAAGGAGAGAGGAATTGAGTTCGAGGAGCGCCATACTAAGGGCGATATCATTAATCTTTTCTTTGAGGAGTACTGCGAGGAGAAACTTATCCAGCCTACATTTATTATGGACCATCCTCTTGCGATTTCTCCACTCACTAAGAAGAAGCCATCTGACCCTGAGAAGGTTGAGCGTTTTGAGCTGTTCATCAATACATGGGAGATGTGTAACGCATACTCAGAGCTTAATGACCCAATCGACCAGAGAGAGCGTTTCGCCCAGCAGGATAAGAATGCGGAGAATGGAGATGAGGAAGCTCAGCACACAGACGAGGACTTCCTTAATGCCCTTGCAGTAGGTATGCCTCCAACAGGTGGTATAGGCTACGGCATCGACAGACTTGTAATGCTCCTCACAGATTCACAGGCCATCAGGGATGTATTGTTGTTCCCGACAATGAAGTCCTTACCGAACGACAAGTAAGAAAACCCCAGTATTT
>CAMEVC010000012.1 GCA_945939115.1 uncultured Eubacterium sp. | reverse complement strand
AATATAAATGCCATATCAGACTCTGGTACTGATACACAGCCTGCCGTTGGTCTTCCATTAGAGCAATGAATCCATTGTCAGTCCAGTAGTTGTCTCCTGTGTGCTTAACTGTGTTGTTTCCTGTTGTACCGCTGAGACAGTAGTTTCTTTATCTTTCATGTCTGTTACATTTTTCTTATTGCTACATCCATTTGCAACCAGAGCTGTTATCAATAACAAAGTTAATATTATAGTCTTTTTCACTTTTTTCTCCTGAAATTATTCTCCGGCAATAAAAAGAACTCCTAATGTTCCCGGACCACAATGTGAAGATATAACGCCGCCTGCCCTTGTTTCATATATTTCATCAAACACATCAAGTTGTTTAAGATAATTTTTTACTTCATCAACTATCTCTTTATCACAGCCAGAGTGTGTAATGAATACACGGTCTTTCTTAGCCTTCTTAAGATCTTCTTCCATATCCTTAACATAATCCAGTACAACATTCTTCATGCGTCCTCTGTACTTCTTTCCAGGATTCATCTTTCCATTATTAACTTCAATTCTTGGATGAAGCTTAAGAACTCCGCCTGCCATCGCAGCAAGTCCGCTGCAGCGTCCGCCTCTGTGGAGATATACAAGAGTATCCACAACAAAGCTTGCTCTCACCCTCGGTCTTAATTCCATAATATTCTTCTCAATATCATCAGCAGATAAGCCATTTTTAGCCATTACAGCAGCCTCAATAACAAGATGCCCGATTCCCGTAGACAGATTTGCAGAATCTATCACGTGAATTCTGTCCTCCGCTTCCAATTCTCTTGCCGCAAGTCGCATCACATTGGCAGTGGTAGACATATCCTCAGATATCGCAAATGCAACAACATCGCACCCCTCATCAAGTGCCATCTTAAATGCATTTTCCGCTACATCAACAGATACAGCTGATGTTTTAGGGGTTGTCTTATTCTCGTCAGCCCATTTGTATATCTCATCCGGAGTTATATTAACTCCATCATCATATTCTTCATCCCCGAGAAGAATATGAAGTGGCATAATACATATTCCATACTCATCAATAAGTTCCTTTGACAGATCACTCGTACTGTCTGAAATAATTTTTACCATAGTATATAAAACCTTTCTAGCTGCTGTATGTCTGTAGAAAATCATACAATTCAGCTTCACCTTTAAAATGTATTCCATTAACAAGTCTGTCCTTTATATCCTGTGGAAGGTTATCTACATTAATATCAGCATAATCATAAAACACTTCTCTGTTTTCATCTGTGATATTCCTGTATATTCTAAATGACTGTCTCTCATATCTTAATACATAATCATAAGTTTCTTCCACCTCTGATTGATTAACAGCTCTTGTCTCATCATTAATGTGCCTGTCCTCCTTGTTCTTATCATCGGTAATAACCAATATTACAATCGCAAGAATAATAGTAATAACAGCCATAGCTATCAAAACAATATACAGTCCAAATGTCTTCTTACTCATAAACCATTCCTCCATAAAGAAATCATCCAAAAGATTATTCTCTCTATGAAAGTATTGGCCTATTATTACCAGAATATACTACATTTTGAAACTGTCAGGCATTATATCCCCAAATCTGTATATCTTAATATTGCCCCCCTCCTCCAGTAAAATTTTTGTATCTTTGTTGAAAAATTCGGACATAACCTGCCTGCATATTCCACAGGGATATGCAGGTCTGTCACCTGAACACACAATTGCTATTGCTTCAAATTCTTTAACCCCCTCGCTGACTGCCTTAAAAATAGCTGTTCTCTCTGCACAGTTAGTAGCGCCAAAGGATGAATTCTCAATATTGCACCCTGTGTATACTATTCCATCCACAGTAAGTAAGGCCGCTCCCACAGCAAAATGTGAATATGGCGAATATGAATATTTCATAGCTTCCTTCGCCGTTAAAACAAGCTCATGGTCTGTCATCTTGTAATACCCAACCTTTCCAGAATTTCATTCTGCCTGTTCTCCATTACTGCACTTTCCTCCGGTGTCATATGATCATAACCAAAAAGATGCATCATGCTGTGTGCTGTAAGAAAAGCAAGCTCCCTTTTTTCAGAATGGCCATATTTTTCGGCCTGTTCCTTTATTTTCTGGACACACAGTACGATATCTCCAAGCATAAGTTCTCCCGTATCCGGATTAAAATAATCCTCAGCATTATTCTCAAGTTCACTCTCTATTGCATCAAAATCCGAAGGTATCTCATAATTCACCCCTGGAAAAGATAGAACATCCGTAGGTGAATCAATATTTCTGTACTCCTTGTTAATCTCATGTATTGCCTCACTGTCCACAAGAGTCACATTAACCTCTGCTTCATAGGGACATTTTTCATAATCAACTGCCTCATTAACCACATCTTCAATTATCTTGTCATAATCGAGAGCAAGTTTTTCCTTCGCTTCGTATTCTATGTTAATAGTCATATTATTCTTTTCTCCTTACTGCTTGTCCAGCTTTTTTGGTCTCCCGTCTCTTTGCCGCTTTAGCCTGACTCTCCTCATAATCCTCGTAAGCCTTAACAATCTTCTGTACAAGAGGATGTCTGACAACATCTTTGTTAGTAAGCTTTATAAATGCAATCTCATCTACTTTAGACAGCACTTTGGCGGCAACTTCAAGACCCGATACCGTATCTCTCGGAAGATCCTTCTGAGTCATATCACCGGTCACAACAACCTTTGAACCAAATCCGATTCTTGTAAGAAACATTTTCATCTGGGCAGGCGTTGTATTCTGCGCCTCATCCAGTATAATAAATGCATTATCAAGAGTCCGGCCTCTCATGTATGCAAGAGGTGCAACCTCTATAAGCCCCTTTTCCATATTGGCATTAAAGCTCTCGGCTCCCATTATCTGGAAAAGCGCATCATAAAGTGGTCTTAAGTATGGGTCTACCTTACTCTGCAAATCCCCCGGAAGAAATCCAAGCTTCTCACCCGCCTCAATCGCAGGCCTTGTAAGAATAATCTTATTAACTTCATTATTCTTAAATGCATTAATTGCAACCGCCATAGCAAGGTAAGTCTTGCCTGTTCCCGCCGGTCCAACTCCAAACACTATCATATTCTGCCTTATGGCATCTACATATTCTTTCTGTCCAAATGTCTTCGGCTTTATAGGTCTTCCTGCAATTGTCCGGCATACCGTATCAGAATCAATCTCAATAAGTGAATCAGTCTTTTCCTCAAAAGACTGTGCAATGGCATAATCTACATTCTGCCTTGTAATCTGGTTGCCTCGCTTTGAAAGCTCATACAGATAATTAAGTACACATGATGCCGCCTCCACATGCCCCTCTGCCCCAATCACTTTAACCGCACTGTCTCTCACAATTATTGTAACATTCAGAGTCTTTTCTATTGTTTTAGCATACTCATCAAACTGTCCAAATATATTAGAACAATGTTCTGATGGTATATTAATAAGACTTTCAACTTCACTCATTCGCTGCTCATTACCTTTCTCAAATCAGAATCAGCCGGAACAACCGCTTCAATATCCGCATGAAAAAAATACATGTCCCCGCTTCTTTCTATATTAACATGATAATCATTTATTTGCACTTTATTTTCTTTTAAATGTTTAATAAATATGCCCAGCTTTTCAACAAAATACTGTTCCGCCTCCTGCTGGCTATACTCACATTCTTTAGTATTATATTCTCTAAGCACTGTTTTTCTTATATCAATGGGCATAGAAAACTTTTTTCCAATTCTTAGATTATCATTTACAACCGTCTTAGTATACTCCTTAATCCGTCTTGGAAATCCAATATTTATCTCATATTTTCCAATGTCAAACCCATATGTCGTCATTATTTTTCCGGTATATATTTTATCCTCATATCCGGCTTCTAATTCTTCATAATATGACAGAATTGTCCTTATATATATATCTGCCTCGGCATCCACACTGAATTCCTGAATATTTTCCTCATAATCATCAGGTACAGTAACCTTATTCTCCACAAGAACGTCCCCTGTATGCACCTCATCCCCCGCCTTAACAAGAGGAGTCCCGCTCCTTGTTATTATTGATTCCACAGTTCCGTCATACAGGGATATTATACTTTGTCCTTTGTTATCATCAACATCTATTATATCAGCCTTAGATTCATCCATACTGATTTTTAACACATTTCCCTCCAGCCTTACATTTACCCATGTAACACCGAAAAGCTCATTCTTAATCCGCTTCTCAATCATCTCCGTATCAATATCGGATGTTTTGTCTCCAACCTCAACACCTATCTCATTTAGAAATTTGTATACCGTGCTGTCTGTGTTGATATTATTTCCATCAATTTCAATATTCCACACAAATCTGCTCTGAACAAACATCAATGTAAATGCAATGATGAATCCGGTTAGGATAGAATAATTTCTTCTATATCTCGTAAGAAAATATTTCACATCTCTTTTTTTTATTATTTTTACTGTTGCATGACATTTTTTACGCCTTATCTGCCTTGTTTTAAAGAAGTCTTTCCGGGTCATTCTGACCGTGACTGATTCCTCATCACTTTGGCAATTCCATAATGTTATACCTTTTTTACAGCAAAGATTAATAAACCTTTCCCTCTCCCAGCCGCTTATTTTAACAAGAATATAACTATGTATCCTTTTCATTTGTCTCTCCTTTTAGAGAAACTTTATTAATTATTCCCTTTAATAGAATTTCATCCTGATTCATATGAAATATAACAAAATTCTTACCTTCAATTCTTATATTGCCTATTTTAGTTGAAACCTTAAGATATTCATTAGAATATTCAAGAATTCCTCTGTAATTTTCTATAAATATCTCGCAGTCGCCAAGCATTGATATGACCGGAAGTCCTGCCAGAACATCCTTACTAAGGCCACACGCATCCCCAAACCTGATTCCACTGCTGATAAAATCATACATAAGAAGCCACCGCCAGCCTTTTTGCTATTATATGAAAAATACATATATATTATGAATAAATTTTGCTATCCTATTGCAGACACGCTCTCGCTCGGGACGCAACGTAGCGGTACTAAATTCGCAAATTGCTCATTAAGTACCGACGTTGCTTTACGGTCTGCAATCGGATAGCAAAATTCATTCTCAAGATAACAAATTCACTAAATACCCTTTCTAATTAGAGTATGCTTATGTTATTCGAATAAATAAAAAAAAGAGATGATACTTATGTACCACCTCTTCCATGTCATTAATTATTAATATTAGTTGAACTTACGTTTTCTAGCTGCTTCTGACTTCTTCTTACGTCTTACGCTTGGCTTCTCGTAATGTTCTCTCTTACGAATTTCCTGCTGAATGCCTGCCTTAGCACAGTTTCTCTTGAATCTGCGTAATGCGCTATCTAAAGACTCGTTCTCTTTAACGATGACATTTGACATACTACTTCCTGACCACCCTTCTGTTGCAAATTGTGCGCAAAACTATATAAATAGGGTATTTACTAATCGCACAAAAAATATTATAACACATTTTCTGAAATCGTCAACCCTAAATTATCCAATCTGTGTCAAGATTGCATCAGGAACCTTAGCTATAAGCTCATCAATTCCTGCCGGATTCTTTCCTCCGGCCTGAGCCATGTTAGGACGTCCACCGCCACCACCACCTACAATAGGTGCAAGTGCTTTTATAAGATTGCCTGCATGGGCTCCCTTGGCAATAACATCATCTGTAGCCATAGCAATTATGCTTACCTTGTCAGCCCCCTGGGCGCTTACAATAACAACAACGCCAGATTCAATCTGTCCCTTAAGCTTATCACCAAGATTTCTTAACTCGTTCATATCAACGCCATCAACCTTAGTTGCGATATATTTTACACCGTTTACTTCTTTAATATCACTGGCAGTATCACCAAGTGCATTATTGGCAAGCTCAGACTTCAGCTTTTCATTCTCGCTTGAAAGTGCCTTAAGCTCATCATTCATTGAGTTTATCTTCCTTATAAGCTGTACAGGCTCTGTTTTCGCTGCCTTAGAAGCTTCTTCTATCATCTTCTCCAACTCAGCATAATACTTCATAACGCCCTTATCTGTAAGCGCCTCAATTCTTCTTACACCTGCAGCAACACCTGACTCAGATACTATCTTAAAAAGTCTGATATTACCGGTATTGGCAACATGAGTACCTCCACAGAATTCCTTAGAGAAATCTCCCATAGAGACAACTCTTACTTTCTCGCCGTATTTCTCACCGAACAATGCCATAGCACCTGTCTTCTTAGCATCTTCAATGCTCATTACCTCTGTTACAACCGGTATTGCCTCAGCAATTTTCTCATTGACAATACTCTCAACCTTTTCAAGCTCTTCCTGTGTAACACTCTGGAAATGAGTAAAGTCAAATCTTAACCTCTCCGGATCAACATATGAACCCTTCTGTTCAACATGGTCACCGAGTACCTGTCTTAAAGCCTTCTGAAGCAGATGTGTGGCACTGTGGTTCTTACAGGTATCAGCTCTGTCAGCAGAGGCAACATCCATAGTTGCAACATCGCCAACCTTCATCATACCCTTTGTCATAGTTCCCACATGACCAATTTTGCCGCCCTTTAACTTAATTGTTGTCTCAACAGCGAATTCACCCTCAGATGTCTTAATAACTCCTGAATCGCCTTCCTGTCCACCCATTGTTGCATAGAAAACAGTCTCATTAACTATAACTGTTCCCCTGTCACCCTCAGATAATGCATCAACAACATTATCCTCCGTTGTAAGAACAGTAATCTCAGATTCATTAGTTGTCTTGTCATATCCGACAAATGTGCTTGTTATTGCAGGGTCTATCTCATCATATACTGTGGCATCTGCACCCATATAATTAGTAGTCTTGCGGGCATTTCTCGCCTTAACTCTCTGCTCTTCCATAGCAGTATTAAATCCGGCTTCATCTATTGTTATATTCTTCTCCTCAAGAATCTCCCTAGTAAGGTCTATTGGGAATCCATAAGTGTCATAAAGCTTAAATGCATCAGCTCCTGATAATACATTTGAACCGGATTGGGCAAGTTCAGACTCCATGTCAGCGAGAATACTTAATCCCTGGTCAATAGTCTTGTTGAACTTGTCCTCTTCCTCAGATATAACCTTAGTAATAAATACCTTCTTCTCCTCTAACTCAGGATATCCGTCCTTAGAGCCCTCAATAACAGTCTCACAGAGCTTAGATAGGAACTTATCCTTAATTCCCAGAAGTCTTCCGTGTCTTGCTGCCCTCCTTAAAAGTCTTCTGAGAACATATCCACGTCCTTCATTAGAAGGCATTATACCATCACTTACCATAAATGTAACTGAACGGATATGGTCTGTGATGACACGGATAGAAACATCCTGTTTCTCGTCTTCTTTATACTTAACACCTGCCATCTCGCATACCTTGTTGCGAAGTGCCTGAAGAGTGTCTACATCAAATATTGAATCCACATCCTGTACGACAACAGCAAGTCTTTCAAGTCCCATACCTGTATCGATATTCTTCTGAATAAGATCTGTATAGTTGCCATGTCCATCATTGTTAAACTGTGAAAATACATTATTCCACACTTCCATATATCTGTCACAGTCACATCCTACTGTACATCCCGGCTTACCGCATCCGTATTTCTCTCCGCGGTCATAGTAAATCTCAGAACATGGTCCACAAGGGCCTGCGCCATGCTCCCAGAAATTATCTTCCTTACCGAATCTGAATATTCTCTCTGGTGCAATACCGATTTCTTTATTCCAGATTTCAAATGCTTCATCATCATCCTGATATACAGATGGATATAATCTGTCGGGATCAAGCCCAACCACCTGCGTCAAAAATTCCCATGACCAGTGAATAGCTTCATTCTTAAAATAATCACCAAATGAAAAGTTACCGAGCATCTCAAAGAATGTTCCATGTCTTGCTGTCTTTCCGACATTCTCGATATCACCTGTTCTTATACATTTCTGACATGTTGTAACCCTTCTTTTCGGTGGAATCTCCTGTCCTGTAAAATATGGCTTTAACGGAGCCATACCTGAATTAATGATAAGAAGACTGTTATCATTATGCGGAACAAGCGAAAAGCTCTTCATTTTCAAATGTCCCTTGCTTTCAAAGAAATCAAGATATAATCTTCTTAATTCATTCACACCTCTGTACTGCACTTTTACTTCCTCCTGATTATTCAGTAATCTCTTTATCTTTCTCTGCCTCAGCATTCTTCAATGCTTTTCTGGCATCTGCTGCCTTACGGATTTTGCTGCCAAGCAATACCGCAAGAACAAGTAATGCAAGCATAATAACAAATCTGACTGCCTCGTAAACAAACTCGCTTACAAGCAAACTAATAAGCCCAACCATATATACACCTCCACGAATTAATAACAAAATGTCTTTCGCAATAATTTATAATATCACATCCGGCACGTTTTATCAAGATTTCCAGTTTCCTTCTGACAGGAAATGATTAGCTCTCTCTTCCGCACCCTTAATAATATTGCTGTCATATCCGATAACCTTGAGAAGCTTGATAGCATTTCTGGTTGTTGCAGGACCCTTGTAAAGTTTATAATCGAACTTAACCTCATCCTCAGTAACTTCCTCCTGAAAATGAAAATTACTGAAACAATCCTTAAGAATTGTTGTCAGTTCTACATCATGGGTAGCAGCAAAACACAGTACCTTGTCAGAATTAAGACTCTTAAGAATCTGCGAAGACGCTGCAATTCTCTCAACAGTGTTGGTTCCCCTTAACACCTCATCAATAAAACATATAACGGGTCTTCCCTTTGAATTAACTGCATCAAGAATCCTCTTTAATGATTTAATTTCAACGATATAATAACTGTCTGAGTTGGCAAGGTCATCTCTCAATGCCATTGATGAGTACACTCTGTATACCGGCGCCCTGTATTCCCTTGAAAGACTTGTATTAATAGTCTGTGCAAGAATACAGTTAATTGCTATCGTCTTTAAAAAGGTTGACTTACCCGATGCATTAGAACCGGTGAGCAGAACATTTGCATCAGTTGTAATAGAATTACATACCGGCTCTTCAATAAGGGGATGAAATACTTCCTTCACGTACAGATTTCTTGTATTATCCGTAAACTCCGGCCTGCTCCAGAAAGGAAGGCTCTCCCTGAAAGACGCAACAGCTATTGATGCCTCTATAAATCCCAACATATCAACAAGTTCATAGGCATCCTTCTCATTAGCCGTAATCATCCTTGTCATCTTATTAAACCTAATAATATCCATATGGGTAATCATTCTAAGATAATCAAGGGCAACTTCAGCAAGAGAGCCATCTACATTTCCGGACTCAATCATCCATGAGCCCTTTGTCACTTTGCTGAAACTATTAATAAGTTCCTTAAGCCTGTCACACTCAGGCTCAAGAAAATGTATTCCGCTTTCACATATTTTCTCAGATGCACTGACCATCTTAACAAGAACATTAATGCATTTGAAGTAGCTCTCTATCTTAGCTTTGTATCTGTAATAGGTGATAATAGAAAATGCAATTGAAGCAATAATAAACCATATCCCAAGCACAGGTGTGACAAGAACCGTCACAAGTATTGATGCAATAAGAAGAATTATGGACATATAATGTATTGCATTATTCCCCGGCATGATATCAATCAGCAGACTAATATAATCAGTAACCGCAATTTTTCTGCTTTTTCCAATCCACCTGAATATCTTCTGTACAGTAAGTCTGTCATTTTCATTAGTTGCAAATTCTCCTGCAAGCCTGTCAAACTCAGCAAGCTTTCTGCTTTCTGCAACAGGTTCCCTTAACATTCTGTAAAGGTATTCCTGTCCTACTGAAGAATTAGTATTATTAATACTTTCAAACACCTTGTCCATTCCAAGATCATTCCATGTTATATCATCAATCCTTGATTCTGAAGGATTCTTCTGCGAATAATGCGATATATTCTCAAAGCACTCTGTTGTACCATTAAATACAGCCCTTTTTCCCCATGCTTTTTTAATTGCATTCTCCGCATCTTTTTTTCTTTTTATGCTGTTACTGATACACACATAAACTCCAACAGCCACAACAAGCAGAATAAATGTCACAAGCTGAATATCACTGTTTGTCATATAATCCCTCCACAATATATCTGATTAATCCCATCCGGATGCCCCATATGCTATAATGAAACTGCTGTCTCAAGTGCAATCTCCATCATAGTAGAAAAACCTGTCTGTCGTTCCTGTGTCGAAAGCTTCTCATTTCTGTAAAGGTGGTCACTGATTGACAGAATCGTGAGAGCTTTCTTTCTGCATCTTGCAGCATTCATATATAGAGCTGCCGACTCCATATCAACAGCAAGCACTCCCATTTTCTTCCATCTGTCATTGACAGAATTATCATCATTGTAAAAAACATCAGAGGCAAGTACATTTCCAACCCTGACATTAACATTTGCGCTTAGAGCTGCGTCGTATGCAGTCCTCAGTAATTCAAAATCTGCTATTGGTGCAAAAGTTCCCGGAAGATTAAACTGGCTGGCATAATTAGAATCTGTGCAAGCTCCCATTCCAAGAACAATATCCTTAAGATTAAGGTCATCATCGAATGCTCCTGCAGAGCCAATTCTTATGATATTATCAACATCGTAGAAATTAAAAAGCTCATAAGAATATATTCCCATAGACGGCATACCCATTCCGCTACCCATGACAGAAATCCTTTTTCCCCTGTATGTGCCGGTAAATCCATACATATTACGGACACTGTTAAAGCATTGCACGTCATTAAGATAATTGTCAGCTATATATTTTGCTCTTAAAGGGTCTCCCGGCATGAGAACTGTCTTAGCTATTTCTCCTAGTTCTGCCTTATTGTGTGGTGTTGCCATATTATCGCCTCCTTCATTATCTGTTATTTCAATCACAGTGGTTCTTCTAATATATAAAAAACAAGCTGCTTTACTTATCATAAAGCAGCCCTGATAATTATTTACCCGGATATTTAATCACTGAATCAACATCATATCCGGCAATCTTTTCTCTGCCCTTAAGTCCCTCCAATTCCATCAGGAACAAAACCTTAACAACCTCTCCGCCAAGTTCCTCAACAAGCTTGATGATTGCTTCTGTAGTTCCTCCTGTTGCAATCAGATCGTCAACAATAATTACCTTCTGTCCAGGGGTAATCGCATCCTTATGCATCTCAATTGTTGCCGTACCATATTCCAGTTCATAATCAGCGGATATTGTCTCACAAGGAAGCTTTCCCTTCTTCCTGACCGGCACAAACCCTTTTCCCATATTATATGCCACAGGCACGCCAAATATAAATCCTCTTGATTCAGGTCCTACGACAACATCAAATTCTGTATCACCTACAAGCTCTGTGAGCCCGTCAATTGCAAGTTTAAGCCCCTCCGGACTCTGTATAACACTTGTTACATCTCTGAATATTATTCCCGGCTCCGGAAAATCCGGTATACTTCTCACATAATCTTCAACTTTACTCATATTAAAATGTATCCTCCCGCCTTCATCTAACACTCGTAATAATAAGCTACTGTATGTTACGTAATTTCAAGTCATTGTAATATGTCACCTGATTTCTTCCATGCTCTTTAGAATAATACAAAGCCTCATCAGCACATTTTATAAAGCTTTCAGCTTCCATATCTGCATTATCAAGATAACAATATCCAGCACTAAATGTAATTATAACACCATCAGGCAAAAAATCATACTCCTGATTTCTAAAATTCATCAGCATTCCATCCAGTATTTTCCCTGCCTGTTTTCTTGTATACCCGGAAAATACAATTAAGAATTCCTCTCCGCCATATCTTCCGGCGTGTATTGTCTCATCAGTATACTGGCTGATTACATGGGAAAGCCTCCGAAGAACTTCATCTCCTTTATCATGACCGTATGTATCATTAACTTTCTTAAAATAATCTATATCAATCATAGCAACGCACACATCTTTTCCTGAAAAATAATAATCATGCATAGCCTGTTTGATATGTTCATATATGGTAAATCTTGAATGAAGTCTTGTAAGATAGTCTATTGACAGTTTTTCCTGAAGCTTCTTCTCGCCATCATAATACTCAACAACATCCTCAATCTGAGTGCGGTTAAACCCATAAAGGAAAAGAGAAATAACAAATATACAGCTTATCAAAAGAAAAGCCGCAATAATATCCGCTAATCCGGTATTAATTCCTAATCCCAGAACATCATTGCTGCACATAAATACAGATACAGCCCAGACTGCCACGGATGTAATGTATACAGCAATAATAGCCTTCCTGTCATTAAAGAAAGAGCTTAGTACCATAACTATGGCAGTGCATATCCACAGTGGTTCACAGAAAAAGAATAAAAGCTGTTCGGCAGCAGACACTCCCAATAAAGATATGCAGCAAACTCTGTTCTTTGTTTCGTTAGTAAACTTCTCTGCGCCGTTAATATACTGAAAAGAAGCCAGGCTGAATATCTGCACAGCTAATACAGAAACAAACCTTAATATATCTTCAACCAGTGTACTCTGCATCCTATCCGTAAAAAAAACAACCAGATAATACGAAATATTTACTACAAGCAAAACAATAAAAAGCACTTTCTCAAATTCAAGCATTTTCCGTCTGAAAACTGCATGTCTGTAACTTATATGCTCAGTTCCTGTTCCTTTTTTCTCCATAATATCCTCACCCTTGTGCATGTATGCACATTAAACACTCCGTCCAAATGCAAATCTTGATTAATTCTATCACAATTAAATAATATAATAAAGTATTTTTAGAATTGATAAACTATACAATAAGGCACACAAGTCCTGAATTCTCATTCATAACCTTTTCAAGTGTCTCACTTATTTTTCCCATGCTCTCTGCTGTGATATTGTGGGTTTTTTCATATATTCCATCTTCAACAATCTGTCCAACCGTTTTCCCAAATATATTTGTATCCCATATGCCCTGTGGATTGTCTTTCATATTATTCTTAATATACTGTATAAGGTCATCTGCCTGATTCTGGCTTCCCACAATAGGGGCAATCTCAACCATAATCTGCGTTTTTAACAGATTGATAGATGGAACTTTCGCCTTTAATCTCACGCCATATTTACTTCCATTTTTTATCACCACAGGTTCATCAAGTTCAATATTCTCCCTCGATGGAGTTACAACTCCAAAGCCATTAAGATTAACCTCACTCAGTGCATTTCCAAAACTACCGAGTTCTTTCTTCTTATCAGACAGATTCTTTATCATGCTTATAAGTTCATGCTCATTCTTAATATCTGTACCTGTCAGTTCGCTAAGAATCCTGTAATACAGTCCACCTGCCATCTTGAACTCAAGTTCAACCCTTCCTGTTGACATATCTATATTCCTGATATTAATACTGTCTATGTATTCACAGTCACTGGAAATATCTGCATAGGCATCCTTCATCACATTTATATTATCAAGTATGTCTAATGCAGATTTAAGAATATTCTCCTTAAGCCAGTGGTCATCCTTTAATATCTCAACCCATGCAGGTGCATAAAAGTCAAGTTCTGACACAGGAAATTCCTTAAGTATTCCTGATATTATATTGCTTACGTCCTCTTTTTTTAATTGTTCACAGTTGACTGAATATACATTCACACCATATTTTTTCTCCATAGAACGGGCAAGCTCTACAGATTCTTTTGAATAAGGTTTAACACAGTTAAGAATTATAACAAAAGGTTTTGAAATCTTCTTGAGTTTATTCACTGCCATCTCTTCCGCAGGTACATAATTCCCTCTCTCTATCCCTGTAAATGAGCCATCTGTTGTAACAACCACGCCGATGGTGGAATGCTCCTCTATTACCTTTTCAGTACCTATTCTGGCTGCCTTAGAAAAAGGAATCGGTTCCTTTGACCAGGGAGTATTAACAAGTCGCTCAACGCCGTTTTCTTCTGCCCCCATAGCCCCTTCAACCATAAAACCAACGCAGTCTATTGCACGCACTTTAATCTTAATATCGTCAGACATACATATAGCCGCACTTTCTCCGGGGATAAACTTAGGTTCTGTTGTCATTATTGTGCTTCCGGCACTACTCTGAGGCAGTTCGTCGATTGCACGCTTTTTTTCGTTCTCATCCCTAATTTCGGGAATTACGCACAAATCCATAAATCTCTTTACAAATGTGGATTTTCCGGTACGCACCGGCCCGACAACTCCGAGATATATTTCACCATTAGTACGCTTCTTTATATCCTGGTATAGATCAAATCCTGCATCAACATTTCTTTCAGACATAAAATCCTCCTGCATATACTTGTAAAAAATATATGCAGGAGGTCTTTTCTTTATTCAGATATAAATTGTTATTCATCAAACTCCGCCAGGACATAATATCCACGGCTTGTCTCTCCAACCTCTTTAACAATGCCCTTCCTAGACTTTAACCTGTCAGGTGTCGAATAATTACCGGACATGGCCACTGCCGGCTCAATAGTATAATAATAACTGCTCGGAAGTTTTCCTTCTGTTATCTCGACCTCATCTCCCGGTTTAACAAGGTTAGGTCTGCTCATTGTAAATTCCATCTGTCTCATAAAAATCCCTCCATCGCTACAGATTAATCTTTTCAAGACATTTTACAGTATATTCTGCAACTTTCTGTTTCAAATATATATTATCATTAAGTTCAAGTCCCGGGTCATTTTCAAGCATTTCCTTTGCAGAATCTGATGCCTCCTTCAAGGTTTTTGCATCAGTGAATATATCTGCAATTCCGAAATCGAAATCCCCGCTCTGTCTCACACCAAAAAAATCTCCCGGTCCCCTGAGTTTAAGGTCCTCTTCTGCGATTTTAAATCCGTCATTATATTTGTTAAGAATCTCTAGACGTTTCCTTATCTTCTCAGACTTATTACCTGTGACAAATATGCAGTAAGACTGGTATTTGCCTCGTCCGACACGTCCTCTTAACTGATGAAGCTGGGCAAGCCCGAATCTTTCTGAATTCTCAACCATCATCACAGTGCTGTTAGGTACATTTACGCCAACCTCAATTACAGTGGTTGACACAAGCACATCTGTCTGGTGTGCCGCAAACCTTCCCATAACCTCATTCTTCAATACCGGACGCATCTTGCCATGAAGATATTCTATACGAAGTCCCGGGAGTTCCTTCTTAAGCCTTGCAGTATAATCTACCACATTTTCAGCTTCCACAGCTTCGCTGTCCTCAACCATCGGACATATAATATAGCATTGTCTTCCCTGGGCAACCTGTTTCTGTATAAATGTATATGCCTTAGGTCTGTAGCTTTTATCCACTACACAGTTCTTTATCGGAAGTCTGTCTGCCGGCATCTCATCAATTATTGATATATCAAGGTCACCATACAAAATTATTGCAAGAGTTCTTGGAATAGGTGTTGCACTCATAACCAGAATATGAGGGCTTCTGCCCTTCTCTGACAGATTGCGCCTCTGGTTGACACCAAATCTGTGCTGTTCATCTGTTATAACTAACGCAAGTTCCCTGTATTCAACCTTCTCCTGAATAAGTGCATGGGTTCCAACTATAATATCTGCAGTTCCATCTGAAATACGCTGGTATGCCTCTTTTTTCTGTTTCTGTGTCATGGAACCCACGAGAAGTTCAACATTTATATCAAGTCTTGCTCTTTTAAACCCTTCAGTAAGTGATTCATAATGCTGTCTTGCAAGCACCTCCGTCGGTGCCATCATAGCGCCCTGAAAACCTGCCATAACCGTATTGATAAGTGCTATAGTTGCAACAACTGTCTTTCCGGAACCTACATCTCCCTGAATAAGTCTGCTCATAAGATGGCTTCCCGACATATCCTGTGTTACTTCCTCTACAGTGCGCAGCTGGGCTTTGGTAAGATTATATGGCAGGCTTTTAATAAATGTATCTGCCTCACAGCTTTTATTAATGACATATCCATTAGGAATTCTCTCGTTGGCAGATTTCAGTGTAAGTGTGGCAAGGGTAAACAAAAAGAACTCCTCAAAAGCCAGCCTGTGCCTTGCCTGCACATATTCTTCCATAGTCTTTGGAAAATGTATATTAACGACGCTGAAATTATGCTCTGCCAGATTATAACGCTTTCTTATATAATCAGGTATATATTCTTTCTCAAGCCCCGTACTGTATTGTTCTAACGCCTGTCTTACAGCCTTTACCACCGTATTATTGGAAAGCCCCTTTGTGAGTGGATATATTGGCTGCATAGTCCCTGCAAGCTCACGATATTCTGCCTGTGTATATATCTTAGGCTGTTCTAGAAGCCAGCCCCCTCTCTTATTAACAAGGCGTCCTCTGAAAATGTATCTGTTCCCGAGTTTAAGCGAGTTTTTTAAGAATGGCATATTATACCAGCTGCATTTTATTGAATCCCCATTATAATCCTTAATAGTCACAGTAAGAATCTTAAGATGTCCATTGCCATAGATATCAGGACTTTTGCACACCTGTCCGTCAATAGCCACTTCTGTGTGTTCTAGGTCATTATTAATACTGTTAATAAAAACAGGCTCATGGTACACATCATAATCCCGTGGGTAAAACCCCACGAGATCAGATACAGTGTATACCGAAAGCCTGTTAAAATTTAATGCTGTTTTTTCGCCTATTCCCTTTAATTCTGTTATATTCATAATCCTTACTCAACAGATACAATGTAATAATAAACCGGCTGTCCTCCAAACTGGAGTTCCACATCAACATCCGGGAACTTTTCTTCAATATCAGATACAACAGCCTCAGCCGCTGACTCCTCAACTTCAGCACCATAATAGACACTGATAAGTTCAGCTTCATCTGTCATCATTGACTCAATCATCTCCATAAGAGTGTCTTCCATCTGTGTTCCAACAGCCGCAAGACCCTTATCTCCTAATCCAAGATAATTATCCTTCTTAATCTCCCTGCCATCAATAGATGTATCTCTTACAGCATATGTGAGCTGTCCTGACTTAACTGTTGAAAGACTATCTGTCATTGCCTTACCGTTCTCATCAGCATCCCTTGTTGCCTCGAAATTAATCATAGCTGTGATTCCCTGTGGCACAGTCTTAGTAGGAATAACTATGAGCGACTTATCTTCCACAATGGAAGCAGCCTGATTAGCAGCAAGAATAATATTACTGTTATTAGGCAGAACAAATATTGTCTTAGCATTAATTTTATCTGCAGCATTTAAGATATCCTCTGTCGAAGGATTCATTGTCTGTCCGCCCTCAATAACCTCATCTACTCCAAGGCCTTTGAATATATCAGCAATTCCTGAACCAGGAGCAATCGTGATAAACCCAAAATCTTTCTGAGGTTCTTCCTTCTTTGTTTCAGGCTGGCTGTTCTTCTGCATAGCCTCCTTTGCAGCAGCGGCCTGAATTTCTGACTGGGCAACAACCTTCTGGTTATGCTCCTCACGCATGTTATCCACCTTCATCTTAGTGAGTTGTCCATACTCAAGAGCCTTCTCAAAGGCCTGACCCGGATGATTGGTATGAACATGAACTTTAACGATATCATCAAGTGCTACACATACAATAGAATCACCAATTGAAGAGAGAAATGCCTTGAACTCTTCCTCTGTTTTCTCGTTAAACTCTTTTTCAAGCATAATAATGAACTCGGTGCAGTAACCAAACTTAATATCAACATTATCTATTGCTGCACCTTTTCCTGTGCCAACCAAGCTTTCCGGCTGTTCTGGCCTGCTGTCCGAAATTGTAAAGTCTGTAACCTTTCCAGTGAGAGCATCATACATACCCTTGAGAACAACGACAAGTCCCTGTCCGCCAGAGTCAACAACACCTGCTTCTTTAAGTACAGGAAGCATATCCGGTGTCTTAGAAAGCACATATTCAGCATGCTCAATGATAATTCTCATAGCTTCTTCAATATCATCTGTCTGGGATGCAATCTCAGCAGCCTTATCTGAAATCCCCTTAGCGACTGTAAGAATAGTTCCTTCCTTAGGCTTCATAACTGCCTTATAAGCGGTCTCTGTAGCTCTGCTTGAAGCAAGTGCCAGTGTCTCAACAGTAATCTGTGAAACATTCTTCATCTCTTTAGTAAAGCCTCTTAAAAGCTGTGATAAAATAACACCTGAGTTACCTCTTGCCCCTCTTAAGGAACCTGATGAAATAGCCTTAGACAGATTCTCCATATTAGGGTTGGCAATAGCACTAACTTCCTTAGCTGCTGACATAATAGTAAGAGTCATATTAGTACCTGTATCTCCGTCTGGTACGGGAAATACATTAAGGTCATTAATCCACTCTTTCTTCAATTCAAGGTTTTTAGCTCCTGCAAGAAACATTTTCTGCACAAGTGCTGCATCTATTGTATTAGTTGCCACAATTATCCTCCATTCTGCAATTAAGCATTAAAAATTCAATTAATCTATTACTCTTACGCCTTCAACATAAATGTTGATTTTCTTAATTTCAAGGCCGGTAAACTCTGACACTTTATACTTAACACTCTCAATAAGATTATCTGCAACAGCAGCAATACTTACGCCATAAGAAATGATAACATGGAAATCAATTTCAATAAGATTATCCTCATCTATGACAACACTGATTCCTCTTGTCAGACTGTCTCCTTTAAGAAGCTTTACAAGGCCGTCTTTCATGCTTACTGCCGCCATACCGACAATACCAAAACACTCAACCGCTGTGGAACCTGCATACTGTGCTATAACTTCTGAATCAATCAAAACTTTTCCAAGTTTATTCTCCAAAGTTCCCTTCATATATAGTCCTCCATACTGCGTCTTGTATTTGTTAACACCCATGTAAAATGGTGCAAGTTTTGCGCAGTCAAACTTTACATAAAAATATGTATATAAATAGCACAAATATTATACTATCTTTGCGCAAAAAAATAAACATATTTATATTATTTACTAAACTTTATTATAAAATGAAAACCAAAAAATAAAGTGAATTACGTTTTGCGCAATTCACCTTAACATACTGGTATTAACTTAAAAAGCCCACTGATTATGCACGCTCAACTAAGCCTGAACGTAAGCATGAAGTACAAACATACATCTTCTTAGCAGCTCCGTTAACCTTAACTTTAACAGACTTAACATTAGCATTCCAAATTTTATTGGATCTTCTATGAGAATGACTCACTGCATTACCAAAGTGAGGACCTTTTTCGCAAATTGCACATTTAGCCATTTCAATAACACCTCCTTACCGGTATTGGGTAATTTACCCACAACAAAAGATATTGTATCAGATAAAAAAATGTTTTGCAACATATTTTTATAAAAAATCTCATCCAAATTAATGGCAGAACATATTATACCCTACAACAATCAGTGTGATTATAATACAGACGCATAAAAACACATTCTTCATTATAAAAAGGGTTATAATCATGCCCACAGCAATCCAGAACAATATAAAACCAATTAGTCTGCACATATAATAATATCCTTAATCTATATATTATATAATATGCCAGACGTTTCCACTTATGAAAAACTAATCTGATACATTTGCAATAGCTTCATCAATATCCGGATTAATCTCTACTTTCTCTTCTTTTCCTTTGAATTTATCAACAATATCTGGAATAATATCAAGAATCTTAGTTACAGCATCCTGATTCTTAATATTGACAAGCTTGGTTGCTCCATTCTGAATTACAAGAACCGCACTAGGTGTAACCTTTCCTGTCATGGCTCCTCCAGCGTTATTCTTCTTTTCTCCTGCAAATGCTCCTGCGCCAACGCCAAAAGAAACATCCACAAGCGGAAGGATGATAGTATCGTTAACTGTCACAGCATCTCCCACAACAGTCTTAGCTGAAACGAATGCATCCATACCCTTAAAAAGTGATGCAACTGTTGAATCAAAATTATTATCTGCCATTTAATCCTCCATCCCGACTATTCTGTAGTCATAAAATATATTTTATTATAGCATACATTCCTGCTATTTGGAAATAAACTTTTTGAACTGCTTGTTCCTGTAAACTCTCAATGCAATAATAAGAATTGAAATAATTCTTATCCTGCCCTTAAGAAATATACTTCCCTCCTTAATATCCTCTCCGAATACCGGTTCAATATTAAGTTCCATTCCTGATATTCCATAAAACACAGAAATATACATAAGCACTTTACCAAGTACAGCAGGATCCTCAAATCCCAGCTTTGCATCTATCCTGTATTTTCTAGGGCGGATAGCTCTTATAAGTTCTTTTAACTGTTCAATAAGGAAATGAAACAATTCCTTATTATCCTCAGATGTCAAAAAATCCTTTGCATCCGTAACTTTTTCTTTAAGTTTATCTCCTGCACCCTTGACCTTTTTGACTGTATCACATATAAGTCCAAAGATTTCCTTAATCTTGTCCAGTATAAAAGATATCTTTTCCTTAACCCTGACAAAAATATTCTTCCTGCTCTTACTTTGCTCCTCGGATTCTAAAGCTTGAACTTCTTCTTTATCAGACTCCGGTATATAATTATCACTATATCCGGTATCTTTGTTGTCAGATTCTCTTTCACAGGAATCAACCATGGAATCATCAGACAAATGTAATTCTTCATCACTCATTGAAAATACATTTGTGTCTTGATTTTTCTTTTTAGTTTTTGGTTTTTTTCCCTTCTTTAGCGCATCACTTCTGTATAAAGTAAAAAAGAGTGCTTTAACTTTCACCCGCAGTTCTTCATCAAAAGATATAGTCCCCCGAAGTATACCAAGCCACGAGAAGGCTGCATTAGCCTTAATCTTACTGTGATAATCAGCATTTATTCTGTATCTTATCGGTGAAAACAGCACTGCCGCCACTATGAGCAGAAGCAGCCCTATGACAGATGCAAGAACTATGCCTATTATCTTAAGTATAAGCAATATAACATGAAGCATAGCCCCACCTTTCTGTAATCTCAATCTGTATATTTACAGATATTGTCACTTTTTATTCAATCTGCTTCCAAACTTAAGAAAATCTGCAACATCAACCTTACCTGTCCTGTGATAAGTCTCATCAACTATTGTTCTTACCAGCTCAAATGCTTCATCTCTGCCCTTGGCAAGCCCCACAACATATATTTCATTTCGGTTCTTTTTCTTGAAATGTGGCTGTTTCAAAACATTTGCTGAATAGATGTCCAGAATATTATCAGGGTTGTCTGCAATCGTGATAAGATAAGTATCTATGGTGAATCTGTTCTTCCGGATAAGACCAAAGACTTTGTATTTAGCTTTCTTTGCTTTATCTCCAATATAGAGATTCTTATACCATTTCAATGTCCAAATCCCCCATACTACATTCTAATTATCACTAATCATCATCTTTACAAGTTCAACAACAGCCTTCTGTTCTGCTTCATCGTTGCATTGCATAAGAGAATTATTAATATACCCCTGTATCTCCTCTGTATTGTTAAAAAATACCGGAAGGCTGGAAAGGACTGCTGCCATAACTGCCCTTTTCACCATAACATCCATATTCTTAAAACTCTCATCAAGTTCAATAATAAGCTTTTCTGCTGTATTATCAGCATAGCTGTCATCAGGAATATCATCAAACACAGGATTATCAAGTTTTACGAAATCACTTCCAGACTGAAGTTTAAGTGTTTTGGAAAGAGAATTATAAGCAGATAAAAGACCCTGATTTTCAAGCTCATCAGTAAAATTCCCAAGGCAATACTCAACAGCATAGTCTCCTGATGAAACTACCTGCAGAATCCGCTCCTGCTTTCCTTCAAATACAGAAAATTCCTCAGATATATCCTCGAATCTGTCTCCGGATATATATCCCTGTCTTGTTCTTTCAATAACATTCTTTGCAATCTGTATCTCTTCTATTCTGTCAAGTGTATTAGCCCTTGTAAGCACTACTGTAAGGGCATCATTTACAACCTGTGCAAGAAGAACATAAACATCTGCGTAATCAGTCATCTTCTCTGTGGCAATATCCAGAGCCCCCTTAAGTCTTACAAATTCATCCTTATCAATATTCTTATAATCCGCAGCAGCAAGAGTTTTATAAATATCATACACATCCGGAAAACTGTCAAAACCAGCCTCGGACGAAAGCATTGCACTTGTGCTTAATGTATAGAAAAAGTCATCAATTGAACCTTTTCCTGCCCCATGATAAAGAGTAAATGCATCTCTTATATGTTCATAAAATCTGTCTTTCAGCATTCTTACAGGAAGCTGTCCTACCATCTCTGATATCTTGCCATTAATAACAACATTATCCTTATCTGACAGGATATAGTGCATTATATCATTAGTCATATAAGTGTTATAATAATCATAATCCAGCTTGTCCTCTGTAAATCTGTACTCTACCCGGTTAAGAACATGCTCATATATCCTTAATCTGTCAACATATGCAGTAATGACTTCCATGATTTCAATTATCTGTTCCCTGAAGCTGTTTAATTCTTCAAAGGCAGCATAATCATCACTTTTATCATCCACAATATACTTTTCAACAAGTTCATTAACCTTGTCTATCATCTGCAGAAGTCCAGAATCGTCCTTTAAATCCCTTGCAATGTCAAGCACAGTGTAATAATTCATGGACATCTTGATAAAGCCGAGTCCATTGTACATAGAACTCATGCCATTGCTGTATTTCAGAAGATTTTCTGCAAGATTCTTTCCCTTAGTAATCTCACCTGCTATATAACTTAAATTCTTCAATTCAAAAACCTCATTTATTTCAAATTCAACTTATCTAATACATCACAGAAATCAAATGTAGCAAAATAATCCTTCGGTGTCTCGGCACGTCTTATCATCTGAACGCTGCCATCCTCCTTAAGAAGAAGCTCTGCTGACCTTAACTTGCCATTATATTGGTAACCCATAGAAAAACCATGTGCACCTGTATCATGTATGATGAGATAATCTCCCATGTCAATCTTAGGAAGCATTCTGTCTATTGCAAACTTATCACTATTCTCGCACAGAGAGCCTGTGACATCATACTTATGGTCACAAGGTGCATCCTCCTTGCCAGCGACAGTAATATGATGATATGCTCCATAAACAGCCGGTCTCATAAGGTTTGATGCACACGCATCCACACCAATATATTCCTTGTAGATATGCTTCTCATGAATAGCCTTGGTAACAAGACATCCGTATGGTGCAAGCATGAATCGTCCAAGCTCAGTATATATAGCAACATCTCCCATTCCCGCAGGAACGAGAACTTCATCATATACCTTGTGAACTCCTTCACCTATAACTGCAATATCGTTAGGTTCCTGATCCGGCTTATAAGCAACACCAACACCACCTGAAAGATTAATAAACTTAATATCAGCACCTGTCTTATCTCTTAATTCCACAGCAAGTTCAAAAAGAATCTTGGCAAGTGTAGGATAATATTCATTAGAGACTGTGTTGCTCGCAAGGAATGAATGAATTCCAAAATGCTTAACACCTTTGCTCTTAAGAATCTTAAACGCTTCAATAATCTGGTCATGTGTCATTCCATACTTGGCATCCCCGGGATTGTCCATAATTGATGTTCCAAGCTGGAAATATCCGCCCGGATTAAATCTGCAGCTCATAGTTTCCGGAAACTTTCCATCAAGAATCTTGTCCAGAAACTCAATATGAGTAATATCATCAAGATTGATTGTTGCACCTATTTCATTAGCATAAGCATACTCTTCTGCCGGAGTATCATTAGAAGAAAACATAATCTCTTCCGGCTTATAATCAAGGGCATATCCCATCATAAGCTCTGCCATGGATGCACAGTCAACACCACAGCCGCAGTCCTTTAAAATCTTTAATATATATGGATTAGGAGTAGCTTTTACAGCAAAATACTCTCTGTATCCTTTATTCCATGAAAATGCCTCCTTTAATCTCTTAGCATTCTCTCTGATTCCCTTTTCATCATATAAATGATATGGAGTCGGATATGACTTATCGATTTCCTTAAGCTGTTCTAATGTAACAAATGTCTTTTTCTTACTCATTATCTTCCTCGTTTCTGTGCTGAATTTCAAAATCTGATTGAAAGCCCACGTATACAGCACCAACGCATAGTCAGGCCACTGTAAGAAATCCTATATTAAGTCTTATTATTTGTCAAGTTTTTTGCCCTTCTCGCCAAAAAAATAAGAAGTCCGAAGACTTCCTATTCCTGATATAAATATTAAATATTAATGCATCCTTTAAATGCGTCCGGTGCAACAGAAACTTCCTTGCCATAATCCGCTTTCTTAAGGCTTGTACAGTTGATGAACGCTTCACCCTCTATGGACTTAAGTGTACTTGGGAACTCAACTTCCTCAAGTCTTCTGCAATTCTCAAATGCATTAGCACATATAACCTGAACCCCTTCCGGCAAAACAACTGCCACGATATCATCCCTGTCGGAAAACATATCTTCAGGTATTCTTGTAAAATCTGTCATATCGATTTCCTTATATGTTCTGTTGTATAATGTCACTCTGATTCTATTATTCGTCATATCTACCCCTCTTTTCCTTTAAGTTCAGACTACAAATCAAGAAGTTTAAGAACAAGCGGACTTATCATTGATGCCTGTGCCTGATATATCGACTGGGGGTCACTCTTGTATACACTCTCATATGAAGAGCTGTTAAGGAGCCTTACATTCGCCTCTGCGACATTATATACAATCCCCGGTTTAATAACATCATCTACAGAATTATTAAATTCATCCGTCCCATAATTCTCAATTCTGTAAGAATTGCTGCCTGTAACTATATTATACAATTCTGCTGACAAATTGTCATCCTTATCTGCTGAAATTGCTGAAAATAATTTGTTAAGAACTTCTTTATATGTATTCATCACGTACAGATAATCCTCATAGCTCAGCACTGAATTATCTGTTGTCCTGCGTTCTTCATATACTCCAAAACTATTCTTTGAATTGTCCTGAACATTATGTTCTTTGTTAACGCTTGTTTCAGGTACATCTACATTCTGCGTCCCTGTGAAATCAGTTGCCGCTGCTCCATCAACCGTGGTGGAATCCGATGAGAGCGCACCTCCTAATATATCATTAATCTTATTAATATAATTAAGTGTCTCATCATACGGTGGAACACCTCCATATTTCTGCACAGAGCCGCTTCCTGCATTATATGCTGCCAAAGCAAGTGTGGCGTTGCCATTATAATTATCTAGAAGTTCTGATAAAAGCTGTGCACCTGCATATATATTCTGCCTTGCATCAAAGGGGTCTGTCACCCCATAACTCTCCGATGTAAATGGCATGAGCTGCATAATACCCTGGGCTCCACAATATGATACAGCATTAGTATCAAAACCTGACTCTGCCTGTGCAACAGCCTTAAGAAAATTCTCATCAACATTAAATTCTGCTGCTGCCCCCGCAAATATACTTTCCAGTGAATCATCAACTGTTATATCATTGTATATTTTATCAAAATCAGTTGCTGTAGCACCGTTTACATCATTGCGTCCTCTGACCAGATAGACATTGCCATCCAGTGCACCAATATTATTTACTACGCTCATATTATCTCCCGAATAATTTGATTATCATCTCTGATAATCTGACCATTTCCCCTCTTGCCTTAGCTGTTCGAAAATATCGTAGGCTTTTGTAACAATCTGCTTTTCATTAGAAAATTTCAGCAAATGCTTTGCCTCATGAAACTTGTAAAAACCCGAATCATTAAAATACTCTTCCTTCTGCGGTTTGCTCTTATAGCTGTATGTCTGGCACAGATACCAGTGAACTCTCTTATTCACCACATCACTGCCCACATTAAATGTGTAATTCGTATCGCCAATATATCCTCGTATTACAGCTTCAACACCGCTTTCTTCCATAATCTCTCTGATAGCAGTATCTTCAAAGGATTCTCCAGCCTCCACAGTTCCCTTAGGTAAAACCCATCCGTCATATCTGTTCCTGTAGTTCTTATACAGGACAAGAATCTTTCCCCTGAAAATAACCACACCACCACAGCTTGTTGCTTCTGACATTGCAATTCCTCCTGCATAAAGGTGGTAAATCTTCTTAGAAGAAATTATACAATTCCAGGGCAATAATATCAAGAGCCGAAATAACACTCAAAAACACTTTTTGCGACAAACTGTGCACTTGGAATCCCTGAATATCCTCCCTCCAGTATTACACATACTGCAATCTGAGGATTATCAAATGGAGCGAATCCCACAAACCAGCTGTGATAATTATCAGAATCGTCATACTGTGCTGAACCTGTTTTTCCTGCCGGTTCAAAGGATGAATATCTCATTGAATTGCCTGTTCCTGACAGGACAACTTCTCTCATACACTCTGTAAGATATTCTGCCTCTTCAGATGACATAACTGTTCCTATTTTGCTCGGGCTGTACTGTACCACTGTTCTTTTCTGTGCATCATCTATTCTGTCGATAATGTATGGTTTCATCATAACCCCATTATTGGCGACACTTGAGGCAATCATAAGGTTATGAAGCGGTGTTATCATTGTCTTTCCCTGTCCAATAGAAGTCTCCTGCATCTCGCTCACAGAAGATTGTTCAGTAACACTCATTATACTTGTAGAATATTCAAAACCCACAGGAAGATTAGAATTAAACATAAAAGTATTACACAGGTTTATAAATGATGTCTTATTAAGTCCTGCTCCTATAGTTGAAAATGCAGAATTACATGAATTAGCAAAGGCATCCTGCAGCGTCTGCATTCCATGAACCGTATGATCAAAGCAGGCAATTGTAGTACCACCAGATATATATGCCTGACCATCACATTTGTATGAATAATTATAATAATCTTCATTCTGTCTTATAAATGCCAGTGCTGTTATTATCTTAAATGTAGAACCCGGAGGATACAGCCCCTGTGTTGCCCTGTTAAGAAGTACAGAATCCGAACTTTCATAAGTAAGCCATTCATCATAATCAGTATCCACATTATTAGCATCAAAAGAAGGATTAGAAACCATTGCAAGTATCCTGCCTGTGGATGGTTCCATGGCAATAACTGCACCTTTATTGCCCTTTAGTGCATTGTATGCAGTTTTTGTAAGTTCCACATCAAGAGTTGTTGTCACATTATGGCCCTTGGCTTTTTCGCCCGTAATATCATTGCCTATCTGGTCCAAAATATTATCAGTCTCACTGAGAAGATAGAAATTCTGAGACTGCTCAACTCCGGTTTTCATACCGTTAGCAGATGAAAAACCTACAGAATGACAGAACAGATTGTCAAACGGATAATACCTATGCTCAGTTCCGTCTTCCTCTGTGACTGTCGTTGCAAGCACTGTGCCGTCACTGGAAAGAATATCTCCACGGACAACCTTATTAACCTGATTATCGACTCTTTTATTATAAGGGTTATTAATTACCCTGCCTGCATCCTTAATATTAAACACACAAAGATACACAATAGTGGCAACAAATAATCCCACAAAAAAGAATGCAATAATGTTAGTTTCTTTATTCCTTAAGTCTTTCTTTTCAGTATCTACTATATCACTTTGTATTCTTTTCTTTTTTCTTTGGCTGCGCTGTTTTTTGTTTTCTGCCATCTTTCCTGTCACCTTCGTCCTGTCTCATGTTATACATTCCATTAATAAGAGCAAACATTATAAGTGAGCTTAATATCGAACTTCCTCCGTAGCTCACAAACGGAAGAGTAACTCCTGTCATAGGTATAAACTTGACAGCTCCTCCCACCGTCAGAAATACCTGTACTCCATATGTAACTCCAAGCCCGACAGCTACAAGACGATAAAACAGTGTCTTGCATCTTGAGGCAATATTCATCATAAGAATAAGATTATTAAGACAAACTAAAAATAATGAAATAGAAAAAATCAGGCCAAATTCTTCTGTAATTGCAGAAAACATAAAATCCTTCTCTGCAACAGGTATCTTATCCGGCATTCCCTGACATAAGCCATATCCAAACCATGAACCCATACCTATAGCAAAGAGAGACTGGCATATCTGATATCCGCTGTTATCTATATACTCCCATGGATTCCTCCAGACAGTAACTCTTGCCCTTACATGAGCAAAAAGCTTATATGCTCCCACGGATGCCACAGCTCCGGCAAGCAGCCCCGCTCCCGCATATGTAATCTTCCTTGTAGCTGTATAAAGCATTGCGATATAAACAATAAAAAATATAAGTGCGGCTCCAAGGTCAGTTGACAGCACAAGAATAATTACATGCAGTGCTGCAAAAAAAGTAACGATACAGGTCTGCTTAAATGTTGTTGACTTATTAAACATAGCTGCAATAAACATTACATACAAAATCTTAACAAATTCTGCCGGCTGAACCGATATAGGTCCCACTGTGAGCGTTAAGTTAGCTCCATAGACCTTATTGCCAAGAAGCACAGCGCACAGAAGCGCAAGACCTGCAATACAGTACAGCCAGCCAAAATTCCTGAAGCTCCTGACTGCTTTTAACAGCCATGGAACAAGGAACATAATCACTGTACCTATCACTGCAATCACAAACTGTCTGACACATTTGTCATAATTAAGCCTTGCAATCATAATAAATCCCGCAGCCATAAGCATGCACATATTATTGACTAAAAGCCGTGACGCCTTCGGATAAAGAATATAGTAAAATGCAATAACAATAACCAGATATATAAGCTGGACGAAATAAAATCCTATAAAACGTACATCCTCTTTTATAATGTACAGGACATAATATCCAAGAAAATGTATCAGGAATATAATAATATACTGCTGAAAATATATTCCTTTGCGCTTCTCCTCTCTGTGGATTATTGCCCCTCTGTATGCGGACAGCACATAAAACGCCATAAGGAAAGCAAAAATATATTTAGTAAGTTCTATAAACACCGACTGCATAGCCTGTCTCCTTTAGTCTTATCACACATTCCTGTCTAATCAACAGCTTTATGAAAGTGTCCGGTATATCCACCCTCTATTCTGCCGTCCAGAACTGATTGTATATCATCTGCACTCTCTTCGTCAAATTCATAACGAAATGTACATCCCTTAAAGTCCTTAAGATTCTCTCCCATGAGATTAAGCGTTTTCCCTTCCATAAGGCTGTAACAGAACCCGCACATACTTTTGACTGAATATATTTCACCTTTAGAGTTTTCAAGTTCAACTCTTCCCCATTTTCCGTCACATATGTCATATGTCTTTCTCACACACTGATTTGATATCATCAGAGGCACTTTCCCATACACTATAAGCTCCATTGGAGCGTTGTTAACACACAACATTTCTTTCTTCGTAAGCTCAAGAGGCAGTGTCATTCTATCCACAATAACCCCCGCATTATCGCAGAGAGTTTCCAGTTCTTCTACCGCATATGTGTTAAACACGTACAAACCACTGTCCGTAACTATATGAACGCCATTACCGGCTGCGCAGCATACAGCCTCTCCCTCTTTAAACAGCTCACTTAAAAATCCAATCTGTTCAATATTCCTGCACACAAATCCGGTTATTTCACAGGAAAGAAGCTGTAATATGAGGTTTCTAAACTTATCGTAATCCTCAGACTTTAATACATGAGGAAGCACAGCGTATACATTTTTACCTGCCAATGTACAGTTATGGACTTTGCCTGTTATATAATCCACCTCATTAAAATACATAATCTTATAATCAAGATAAACAGAATCCACATCACTTCTTTCTGCCACTATATCAATATAATTAAGATTATGAAGATACACAGTCTTTCTGTTCCCGATATATTCCGGACTCTCAGACACTTTGCCATTCTCTTTTTCCCCGACACTTTCAATCCGCTCATCCGGCGAAATTCCTGTTATAACACCGGAATACCTTCTTTGCCCTGATTTGCGTAAAATGCCTTCAAGCTGTTCCAATGCCCTTCGCCTTAAATCCTTTATCCAGCCCACCGGAACAAATACATCCGGGTCAAGCTCCACATTCACATCATCTGTTATAAAGCAGGTTTCACCAGTCTTTTTTAAATTCTTAACTATATTATCCTTATCTGCCGGAATATTGCGTGCTTCTTCAACCTTTTCTCCCTCAATGCATATTACTTCATTCTCATAGTAAGCCTTGATAGTTAACGGCTGCCCTTTCTTTACCAGAAGGCACATATTCACCTTTAATTCCGGTTTACTGCCCACAAAGTGTTCTTCAACATACCCTTTAATTCTCGAATTATTCATTCTGCAAATTATGCGCCCCGGATATAAAGGATACTTCTTTGGAAGATTAACTGACAAAACTCCCCCTTTTGAAACATCCATGCCGCTTTCAAAGGAATGTTCCTTATCAATCTCGAAAACATCCCCTCTGTTAATATCTCTCAATACCACAAATGTAATTCTGCCTGAATTATTAGACATAACCCTGAGGCACTCCGTTCCCATATGATTAGGACGAGAACAGGACATCATCTTCCTGCCCTTTTCCTCATTATAATATCCACTTGTAAACGCACCTCTGTTATATATATCCATAAGGTCATTGATATCATTTTCATCCACCTTATATCCGTCTCTACCTCTCTCAAGATACATATCAACGTATTTGCGGTATACCGATGTTACCATTGAGGCATAGGTTACGTTCTTCATGCGTCCCTCAATCTTAAGAGAGTACACTCCACTTTCAATAACATCAGGAAGGATGTCCAATGCACACATATCTTTAGGACTTAATGCATATTTGTGTTTTTTATCGTTAATAACCCTTCCTCTGTCATATACATCATATGGCATTCTGCATGGCTGGGCACACCTTCCCCTGTTCCCGCTTCTTCCACCGTTAAAGCTGCTCAGAAGACATTGTCCGGAATAGCAGTAACAGAGTGCTCCATGTACAAAGCTTTCAATTTCAACATCAAGTCCGTCATTAAGCTGTTTTATCTCCGAGAGTGTCATCTCCCTTGAAGTGACAATTCTTGAAACTCCAAGTTCCTTTAACAGCCTGCTGCCATACAGCCCGGTCTGGGTCATCTGCGTGCTGGCATGTATGTCCATATCCGGAAAATGTTCCTTAATAAGCTTAAGTACCCCCAGATCCTGCACAATTACAGCATCAAGCCCCGCTTCATAGAAAGGAATAAGATAGTTCACAAGACTATTCTCTATCTCATTCTGCTTAAGCAGGGTGTTCACTGTTAAATATATCTTTCTGCCGAATAAATGAGCATATTCAATTGCTTCAATCAGCTCTTCTGTGTTGAAATTATTGGCAAATGCCCTCGCTCCGAACATATTACCGCCAAGATATACTGCGTCAGCTCCCGCAGCCACCACAGCCTTCATAATATCAAAAGACCCCGCCGGGGCTAATACTTCAACACTTGTTTTCCTTTTATTAACCATATAAAACCGCCTTTTACGCCATGCTGACACTTTCGCATACTTATATCTGAATATAATCAGACCTGTATAAAAAAGCTGCTGCAAATATATTGCAACAGCCGGTAATTATTTCTTTGAATCGTTAAGTTCTGTTTCAAGCTTAACAATATTCTTCTGGTACTTTGTTATCTCACTCTTAAGTTCCTTAATCTCCTTAGCAGAACTCTCCGCTTTAATCTGAGCTGCAATAAGTTCATGCTTCAGGTCATATATTTCCTTATCCTTACTTTCTATCTCAAGAGAAAGACTGTCGCCAAGCTTCTTCGCCTTAAAATAATCATCTGCAATATTAAGGTACATAAGATTAGTTCTAAATTCTGCAGACATGCGTCTGTAATTATCATCCTTGTTGAATTCAGTAAGCTTATTGTTAATGTATGATGCAACTCTCTGAAGATACTCTTCGCTCTCATATCCGCTGAGCTTAAACACCTTACCTCCAAGAATTACCTCTGTAGTATTCTTTGATGACATAAGTCCCCTCCGTTGTATAGAAATAAACATATTAATTATATAATAATTAAACATTTTATTCAACTTAAATGTTCAAATATTATGTTTATTATGCTTATCATTATATAACTTTCCAAGATTATCATAAGCCGCTTTAGCTGCCACTCTTCCCCTTGGTGTTCTGTTGATATATCCGTTCTGAATAAGATATGGTTCGTAAACATCTTCTAATGTGCCTGAATCCTCACCGATTGAAGCCGCCAGTGTTTCAATTCCCACAGGCCCGCCATCAAACTTATCTATGATTGTCGATAATATCAGGCGGTCATTTCTGTCTAAGCCCTCTCTGTCAACATCAAGCAGATTAAGCGCATAATCTGCAACATCCCTGGTAATATGTCCGTTATACTTTACCTGTGCAAAGTCCCTTACCCGCTTTAAAAGCCTGTTTGCCAGTCTCGGAGTTCCTCTTGAACGTCTTGCAAGTTCATGTGCCCCCTCTGAATCAATATCAACATTCAAAACACCTGCTGAACGGATAATAATCTTTTCAAGTTCGGGTACAGTGTAGAATTCCATATGGCTTACCACCCCGAAACGGTCTCTTAATGGAGCCGATAAAAGCCCGGCTCTCGTGGTCGCTCCGATAAGTGTAAACTGTGGAAGATCAAGTCTTATCGACCTCGCCGTTGCACCCTTGCCAATCATTATATCAATCTTATAATCTTCCATGGCAGGATAAAGGACTTCCTCTACCTGCCTGTTAAGCCTGTGTATCTCATCCACAAACAATATGTCACCCTCACTCAGATTATTAAGTATGGCGGCCATATCTCCAGGCTTCTCAATTGCAGGTCCGGAGGTAACTTTAATATTCACTCCCATCTCGTTGGCAATAATCCCTGCGAGAGTGGTTTTTCCAAGTCCCGGCGGTCCGTAAAAAAGCACATGGTCAAGTGCCTCCTGACGCTCCTTTGCAGCCTCAATATATACCTTTAAATTGCTTTTTACTTTATTCTGCCCAACGTAATCATCAAGAGTCAATGGTCTTAAAGAACTTTCAATACCATAATCTTCTTCAGTTATCTGCGTTGAAATAATTCTTTTCTCCATATTACTCCTCATTTCTTTTCATTCTTCTTCATAACATTATCAGAATATAGCCAGATTCTTTAATGCCTCTTTAAGAACCGTCTCTGAGTCTTTATTCTCAATATCTTTAACAGCTTTTACTGCATTAAGCGCATCTGTGCTTGAATATCCAAGAGATACAAGTGCCTCAACAGCATCATTTCTTATAAGCATTACATTATTGGATGCGTTGTTCTTAACTGCATTCTTAGCTAACGCAGACTCAAATACCTCATCAAGCTTTAACTTATCCTTAAGTTCAATAATAAGCTTCTGAGCCGTCTTAGGTCCGATGCCCGGAAGTGCCTTAATAGCGGCAACATCATCTGACAGAACAGCAAATCTTAAATCATCTGAAGATATATTAGACAATGCACCAATAGCAACCTTAGGGCCGATTCCGTTGACACTGATAAGCATTTTGAACATATTGAGATCATCCCTTGTAAGGAATCCGAACAGGCTCATCTCATCTTCTTTAACATTGAGGTATGTATATATCTTAATCTCGTCACCTATTGACGGAAGCCCATCAATCACAGATACCGGCACGAAAATATTATACCCGACTCCTCCGGTTTCCACAACAATCAAGTCTGAAAGAATCTCTGTAAGTTCACCTTTTATGTATGATATCATTCCTTTTCTCCTACTTAATAATTGCCCATACAGTAATTAATAAACTGTTGAGCTGTTCTCCCTGAAATACCGCCATGACTTAACTCCCACTTGTTCGCTTCCGCCATAAGCTGGTCATCTGTCATATTGACATTGTTCTTTCTCGCAAGTCCTATAACAATATCAAAGAATTCTTTCTGTGAAGGCTTTGAATAGCATATCTGGCATCCAAATCTGTTAACAAGGGACAGTTTTTCCTCAATAGTGTCTGACCTGTGAAGACCATTGTTACTCTCCATATCATTTCTGTCATTCCATGTCTCTTTAATCAGATGTCTTCTGTTAGATGTAGCATATATAAGTATATTATCAGGCTTAGTCTCTACGCCACCCTCTATTACAGCCTTTAAGAACTTATACTCTATCTCAAATTCCTCAAATGAGAGATCATCCATATATATAATAAACTTGTAATTTCTGTTCTTGATACTTGCAATCACATTGGACAAATCCTTGAACTGATGCTTATATATCTCTATCATTCTAAGCCCCTGATCATAATATTCATTGACAATTGCCTTGATAGAGGTTGATTTACCTGTACCGCTGTCTCCAAAAAGCAGTGCATTGTTAGCCTTTCTTCCCTGAACAAAGGCCTCTGTATTCTCAACAAGCTTCTTTTTCTGTATATCATAACCTATAAGATCATCTAACATAACCTTATCCATATTGTTTATTGGTGTAAATGTAACACCGGACTCATTACCGATTACACGGAATGCCTTGTTTAATCCAAACATTCCTACACCATATGCCTTATAGAAATCAGTTACATACTCAAAGAATTCATCCTCATTCTCTGCGGACTCCAGTTTAAGACTGAGCGCCTGAACCTTCTCACTCACATTCTTGTTGTACATAAGTTCCTTCTTGACAATTGCTTTGTAATCAGATATAAGCGAAAAGCAGTTGATTCCCAACGCTTCCTCAACAGGTCGAAAATCATAATTAAACAGATTCATGAATACCCTGAAATCGTTCTTTGCAAATCTGTTGACACTTCCATCATTAGCTCCTACCTTCTCACATGTAAGGCTGAATGGATTCTCGTTGGTTATAAGATAGAATGTAAGATAATTATGCCACAGATTCTTATCAAATCCATAGTCTGTCGCAACCTCAAGTATTCTCTTAATCTGTTCATATATATCACTTATGAGCTGGTCGTTAGTAGATTCATCCCTGTCAAATCTTTTGAATATTTCGGACATTTTCATAAGGATAGTATCTTCATGATTGCCATATATTATCAGCTTTGAAACTTCTCTGTACATAATTATTTCCTCTCATTCAACTTTCTGTTTTGTTTTTCCCACACAATAATATACACTATAAAAATCACAATACCAAACAGCGATAAAACTGCTCCCGCTTTCAGAAACGGAGTGTTATACACCAGTCTGATATTATGCTTGCCAGCCTCCAGCTTTAAAGCCATATACTGGCCATTAGCATTATACACCTCTGTCTTTTCCCCGTCCACATAAGCCTTCCAGCCTTTGGAATATGGCACAGTTATGCACAGATATTTACTCTCATCAAGACTTATTTTACCAGTAACGGTATTGGTTGCAAATGTAACATCTGTCATGACATTCTCTTTCAGTGCATTAACCTTCTCCTCATAGCCTGTCATAGGCTGGCATATTATATTAATACTGTCAAAAGAATACACTCCAAGCTTTTCAAATGAAACTGTGATTGATGTCACTTTTTCATCCGAATACCCCATATTAACCATAAAATCATGCTGGTCACTGTAATAGCTGTAATCGTCAGTGAAATAATTCATGAACTTGTTCACACCCGAGGATGCTGTTATATCTAATTTTACCTGACTTATATTCTGAGTCCAGTATATAAAATTCCTGAATATCCGTTTTCGTTCTGAAACGTCAAGTTTTTTCCATCTTTCCTTCGAATATATATCCTCAGGGTCGTATTTATCTTTTCCATAGTATAACTGGAATTCTGATGCCCCGTCATACTCAAGACCGTTTATATTAAAATATACTTCACTCTTTTCAAGACCATCAAACTTAAATGTCACACTGGCACCCTTTTGGGTTACAGCGAAAGACCTGCCTGTCTGCTGAATCTTTTCCGGGTCAAATTCTACCGTATACTTGACATTCTGACTTGTATATTTAACATCAGAAGCATTGCTTTCACTGGAATTAAGACCTTTTATCACGGCAGCAGACATCATAAGTTCCTGTTTGTCTGCATAAGAAAGATTGTTCCATTCATTGTCACTTACCGCCTTATCATAGGTATATCCCAGAGGCAGGCTGTTATCGTTATGATAAAGAATATATCTGTCATTTTCTGTCACATAACTGTATCCGTAAGGCACAAGTCCACCGCTTTTAGGTACAATATAATAAGACGCCCCAGACAGTTCTGTCATAAATGTTCTGTCGTCATAACCTGTGTATTTGTGTGGCAGTAATGTATCCAGTCTTAACGCCGAGTTATATCTGTATCCGGAAACTGATGAATTAATAAGCGTCCAGTACATATTAGATGAAGAAATACCGCTTATGCAGTTGGAATTATAAGAAAGTCCCGAACCTGAATATCTTAACATTTCCCCATCAGATACATTTGCATAATCTATCACAAGACTAGTATCCTCGCCTAAAACTTCCTGTCTGGCTTTATCTACGCTGACACACTGTGCAGCATAGTTATCTCCAAATGGAGCATTTTTCCACACTCCGTTGCCAAGTACCGTAATAATAACCGCAGCAGTAACTGACACAAGCTTTCCACCAGGCTTAAGCTTTTCTGATGAAAGGATAAACACAAGAGCAATTCCAATTAAAACAACATATACGAATATCCAATTGCGCGAGAACTTGATACATAACCCCAGAGCCAGATAGATAAACAGGATTAACAGCAGATATTTCCTATCTTTCTTATCAAGACTTAACAGTTTCGGCATCATGCATACGAGAATATATGAACACAGCATTGCAAATGAATATATCCATCTGTTGCACATATAAGAGAATCCATTCAAGGCCTGTCCAAAAAATGGTATAATCATAATCACAGCACAGATTATAAAATATAATTTCAATGTCCTGTATTTCTTCCTTGTCTTAAACATCAAAAGCACTGCAAGAAGTACAGGTACCGCGAATCCCATACATGTCCAGAAGGTATCCCCCTCAATGGAAAACAGCCCCGGCAGCTTCATATAATAAGACAGAGGATACACAAGACTGAACTTATTCTGTGATTTAAACCTGCTGTCTGTCATAAAGAAATAAAGCATTGGAAGAAACACAACGCCAGACATGATAAGACCGGTTACAGATGATATTGCAGCTTTAAATATTGTCTTCCCCCACTGTTTCATATTCCTGCCATACAGTACAGCGAGCCTTGCCACTACATAAATTATAGTAGTAAATACAAGCATATAGAAGAAATAAAAATTACTGAGCGAAGACAACATAACTGCAATTATAAAAAGGTATGGTCTCTGGTTCTTCAGGATTTTCTCTATTCCGTATACAAGCAGTGGGAAAAACACAAGGGGATTGAGGAAAAACGGATGTCTGACCGCATTGTATATTGCCCAGTAACAGAATGAATAAGCAAGTGTTCCCGGCAAAACGAACCTTCTGTCATGTCCCATAAAAAAGCAGAAGCATGAAAATATAATTCCTGCAACATAGATTCTAAGCAGTATCATCAGCTCATAGAATATATACATATATCTGGCAGGACAGAGAAAACAGAAAAATGAAAATGGATCGCCTATAACATAATAATGCATAGTTCCTAACACATCGCTGCCCTCTCCAATGGCAAAATCCCACTGCCGGATGGAGAAATCATGATTAACAAATATATTCTTAAAAAAATCTCTCAAATACTCTGAATAATATATAAGTGCTTTATAATGCTGTTCCCATCCATCCACTTCCCAGATAAATGTTTTTCCTGTAAAGAAATAAAAAGAAAACACACCTATGGCAAGGACAAGAAAAATAACTGAATAAACCAGAAAATATGTTGATTTTCTGGAATTAATATTATTATATAATCTGCTTAAAACCGATTTAGTCTTTGACATAGGTGTATCTTCTCTTTTCTCAAACATATCTTTTATAAAATCAGGAAACTGCCGCAGGTTTACTGCGGCAGTTCCTTAATATAATATGCTCAGGTCTTTAATAATCAATGTAAATGAATTATCTTCTTAGGGCACTTTTCAGCGCACTTTCCGCAGCCTGTACACTTTGAATAATCAATATGTGCAACATTATTTACTACTGTTATTGCACCAAACTCACACTGCTTTGTACATAACATACATCCGATACATCCGACAGAGCAGGCTGACATTACATCCTTACCCTTATCATTAGATGAACACTGTACAGTGTATTTGCTGTCATATGGAATAAGTTCGATAAGATGTCTTGGACATGTAGCAACACATTTGCCACAAGCCTTACATGCATCTTTATCTACTACTGCAATACCATTAACAATATGAATTGCATCAAACGGACATGCATTAACGCAGGAACCATATCCTAAGCATCCATATGTACATGTCTTTGAACCACCATTAGGAACTACATTCATAACTGTACAATCCATAGCTCCTGAATATACATAATTCTCTTTTGCCTTATCGCAGTCTCCAGCACATTTTACAAATGCTGTCATTCTTACAGAATCGCCAACCTCAGCGCCCATGATTGCACCAATCTTAGCTGCTGCAGCCGCTCCTCCAACAGGACACGCATTAGCCGGTGCCTCACCTGCTGCAATAGCCTTGGCAAGTGCATCACATCCTGCATATCCGCATCCGCCGCAGTTATTTCCTGGAAGCTCTGCTCTGACATCTATTTCTTTCTGATCTACTTCAACATAGAACTTCTTACCCATCACACCAAGGAAAAGTCCAAGAAGAAGACCTGTGCAGCTGACTACAACCGCAGCAATAATAATACCTGTCATCTTTTTGTCCTCCCCCTAAATAATACCTGAAAATCCGAAGAATGCAATAGCCATAAGTCCTGCTGTGAGCAATACTATTGGCATTCCCTTAAAGCTTTCAGGAACATCGTTATACTCGATTCTCTCTCTTATACCTGCCATTATTACAATAGCAATTGTAAATCCGATAGCCGTTCCTAAACCACTCACGACTGAAGCACCAAGCTTCTGCGCAATATTGAAGGTTTCATTAAGGCTGTAATTCTGCACATTAGTCAGTGCAATACCTAAAACAGCACAGTTTGTTGTAATAAGAGGAAGATATACACCAAGTGCCTCATAAAGAGATGGTGATGTCTTCTTTAAAAACATTTCAACAAACTGAACCAATGTTGCAATTACAAGGATGAACACGATTGTATTCAGGTATGTAAGATTAAGCGGTGTAAGTATACAGTCATATATAAGGCTGCAGACAGCCGATGAAATAGTGATAACGCCGATAACAGCGCCACCCATTCCTGCTGCTGTGTTTATCTTCTTAGAAACTCCAAGGAAAGGACACAAACCGAGGAACTGACTCAAAACTACATTATTGACAATTGCCGTACTTACAGCAATCAATAATAATTGTGAAAAATACTCCATTTTTTACCTCCCTTAGTTACTCTTTGCCTCTGCCTTAGCTTCCTCAATCTCCTCTGTATAATCAGGAACCTCAGCAGGCTTCATTCCCTTCTTTCTCTTAATTCTGTTCATGATAGCAATCATAAATGCAAGAACAAAGAAAGCACCAGGTGCAAGGATGAAGATACTTGCCGGTGTATACCCTATTGTAGAAAGATCAAATAAAGCATTAGTACCATCTGAGAAGATTGTACCGCCACCGATAAGCTCTCTTACTGCTCCAAGTATTGTGATAGCCGCTGTGAATCCGAGTCCCATACCTATACCGTCAAAGAATGAAGGAATAGGAGGATTCTTAGATGCATAGGACTCTGCACGTCCAAGAATAATACAGTTAACAACAATAAGAGGAATATATATTCCCAGTGAATCGTACAGACTTGGCAGGAAGCCCTGCATAAGGAACTGTACCATTGTTACAAATGATGCAACGACAACGATAAACGCCGGCATTCTCACACCATCAGGAATAACCTTACGAAGCAATGAAATAATAAGATTGGACAATGCAAGTACTACTGTAGATGAAAGTCCCATACCTATACCATTGATTGCTGATGTGGTTACAGCAAGTGTCGGACACATACCAAGTGTAAGCACCAGGGTAGGATTTTCCTTGATTATTCCGTTATAAAGTCTTTCTAAACATTTATTCAATTCTAACACCTCCCCCTATTTTCCTGCTACAAGCCTGTAAGCTGCAAGAGCATAATTAACGCCCTTAGTTACTGATTTAGATGTAATTGTGGAACCACCGATTGCATCGATGGAAGCATTTCCCTCTGATGCAGAACCGTCTGTAACAACTGAAAATGATTCTGCAGCCGCAGATTTTGATGTAAACTGTGACTTAAATGACGGATCCTGCTTTGCTCTCATTCCAAGACCTGCTGTCTCGCTGATTGAAAGGAATGAAACACCAAGTACCTTTCCATCATTAGATATACCTACTGAGAACTTTATATCTCCGCCGTAACCTTCACTGTCTGTAACAGTAATAACATAACCGACTGTCTCGCCATTTTTCTTGCCGACAGCAATTTCATTCAGCTTATCCTTAGAAAAATCTATATCAGATGATGCATTTATCTTATCATCCTCCGGCATATTTTCTAAAACTTCAAAACTGTCTGCTTCAGTAAGAACTTCCTTATAAGCCTTCTGCTTGGCATTCTCGTTTGCCTTGGCAATCGGATCAAGTGTAATCTGATATACAATACCGAGAAGAATACCGGCCACAAGCGTTATAGCAAACAGAATTAATGCATCTTTAACTATCTTCTTCATTCTATGCGGCCTCCTTTGCTTTCTTCTCAGGTTTTTTCTTTCCAAATGACTTAGGAACTGTAATGCTCTCGATAAGCGGAACTAAAAGGTTACAGAAGATTATTGCATATGAAACTCCTTCTGCTGAACCGCCAAACATTCTGAAGATGAATGTAAGAAGTCCTAAGCAGCATCCAAACACTATCTTACCGTTAGGTGTTATAGGTGATGTAACATAATCTGTTGCCATGAATATAGCACCAAGTAAAAGACCGCCACCACATACTTCCTCAAGCATATACACTGCGTCAAAATTGTGTCCCGGTGCAAAAAGGAATATAAGCACTGCAAATACTCCGATGTATGTAACAGGAATTCTCCAGTTAATTACCTTTCTTGCAAGAAGGTATATACCGCCTAAAAGGAGACATATCGCTGATGTCTCACCAATCACACCTCCGGTTGTACCTATAAACATCTTGAGGAGTGATACTGCACCCTCTGTCTCAGCACCCGGCTTTAAGAGAGCCAGCGGGGTAGCCCCTGAATATGCATCAAGGAAACCATTAGATGTAACAAAATTAGTCATCGGGCCTGTGTATGCGATAAGAAGGAAACATCTTGCAGCAAGTGCCGGATTCATGAAGTTCTGTCCAAGACCACCAAAAAGCTGCTTTACAACTATTATTGCAAATACACATCCCACAATCTCAAATCCAACATTTAATGTTGAAGGAATATTCAGCGCAATAAGAAGACCTGTAACCACTGCACTAAGATCTGAGACAGTTAGCTTCTTATGCATGAAATACTGATACAAAGCCTCACATGCCACACATGTAACAATACCTACTACAATACGAAGCAGTGCATCAAGGCCAAAATTAACTATACCAAATATGCTGGCAGGAGTTAAAGCTATAAGAACATCCAGCATTATGTTCTGAGTAGTTTTCCCACTGCGCACATGAGGATTAGTTGACACATTAAATAAATCGCTCACTTTATCGTCCACCTTTCTACTTCTTTCTTCTGTTAGCAAGTACTGTACTTCTCATTGCCTTAATCTGCTGGGTCAAAGGTCTCTTAGCAGGACAGACATATGAACAGCTTCCGCACATTACACATTCAAGACCATCAAACTTGGTAAATCCAGCCTCATCGTTTCTTGATGCAAATCCTGCAAGCTTTGCCGGAAGCAGATGCTCAGGACATGCCTCGCCACATTTGCCGCATCTGATACATGCAGATGCAGAAACTTTGGATACGATATCATTCTGGAACACAAGAAGCGATGAACTTCCCTTAACTACAGGAACATCAAGACTGTACATGGCAAATCCCATCATTGGACCGCCTGAAATATATTTCTCAGGATCACCCACAGGTCCTCCTGCAGCTTCAAGAAGCTGTCTGTAGTTAGTTCCAAGCCATACATAGAAGTTGCCGGGCTCCTTAACTCCATCACCTGTGACAGTACATATTCTCTTAGTCAAAGGCTTTCCTTCGATAACAGAAAGATATATTGAATAAATTGTATCTACATTATGTACTATACAGCCTGCATCAGCCGGGAGCATTGTTGAATTGATAGCCCTTCCGGTTGTGGCATATATAAGACTACGCTCTCCTCCCTGTGGATACTTAGTCTTCAATACCTTTACCTCAATATCAGGCTCAGATGCAACAGCTTCCTGCATGATTCTAATTGCCTCCGGTTTATTATCCTCAATACCGATTATACCCTTGGCATGATCAAATATCTTGAGTGCCACCTTAAGTCCCATTACCACATTTTCTGACTCCTCAAGAAGTCTTCTGTAGTCTGATGTAAGATATGGCTCACACTCAGCACCATTGACGATAATGTAGTCAATCCCATCGGGATTCTTAGGTGAAAGCTTGACATTGGTAGGGAAACCGGCTCCACCCATACCAACTACACCAGCAGCTTTAATCCTCTCAAGAATAACTTCTCTGGTAAGGTCTTCGAACTTCATAGGTGTATATTCAACCTCTTTAAATTCACCATCATTCTCAATTATGATTGAATTACACTTACCGCCTGTAGCCAATGTTCTTGGCTCAATTGCCTTAACCGTACCGGACACAGATGAATGGATATTGGCTGATACAAATCCACCTGCCTCGGCAATCAGCTGACCTGCAAGGACATAATCTCCCTTTGCCACAACAGGGACAGCAGGTGCGCCGATATGCTGTGAAAGCGGGAATACCATCTCACCTACGGCAGGAAAAAGCTCTTTAATCGGTTTATCTTTTGAAAGCTCTTTGCCGTCATAAGGATGACATCCACCTTTAAATGTACACTTTCCCATGACATAATTCTCCTTATAAAGTTTTTATTAAATAATATTTTAGCTCAATATATGCCAAAAATCTACTTTTTTTTGTGTATATATTCCTATATAATAAGAGAAAATGAGTATTTTTTTAACAATCAGTTCGATAAATCTAACCAATAATAAGTGAGGCTTTTTTATGATAACTATTAACGACACTTTACCGGTAACCATAGACCGGAAGCTTTTGTCTGTGATTTCTCCTGACACAGATAAAATATGCTTTTTCGATATTGAAACCACAGGATTTTCCAGAGAGTATAATATATGCTATCTTATAGGTGCGGTTTACACTAAAAATGGCAAAACATTTTACAATCAATGGCTCGCAGAGTCTGATTCCGATGAAGCATCCATCCTTTCTGCCTTCAACGAATTCGTTAAAGATTATGATTATATTATACATTTTAACGGCGATTCTTTTGATATTCCTTTTATTACTGAGAGAGCTGCTCGGCTTGGCACCGCTCTTGACCTGTCTCACATGACAAACCTTGATTTGTACAAAATCGCAAAGAACTGCAAGCCTCTGCTTTGTCTTACTGATTATAAACAGAAAACAATAGAACATTTTCTTGGTATCCACCGTGAGGATATGTACTCTGGCGGTGAACTTATCGAGGTGTATAAAGAATTCAGCCGTCTTAACGCATCTGCAAGAAAGGATGAATATAAAATCATACTTCTGCTCCACAACCATGATGATATTGAGGGAATGACCAGGTTGCTGCCACTTATCTCCTATTATGCTTTAATTCAGAATGCGTATGATTATGAGTCTTCAACAATTGAAAATGTAGTTACTGCCGACGGAAAACCAGAGTGCAGTCTCATGATATCCTGTGCACTTCCTGTATCTGTACCTGTTGACAGGCATATATGTACAGAGGATATTCATCTTATGCTTATAAACAACAGACTCATTCTCTCTATACCTGTAAATACCTGCGAGATGAAGTATTTTTACAAGGATTACAGAAACTATTACTATCTGCCATCAGAAGATGAAGCTATACACAAAAGCATTGCGCAGTACGTTGATAGCAGCAACCGTGTAAAATGTACTGCTGCCAACTGCTACACAAGAAAAACAGGAGCATTCGTTCCTGAATTTGGCGGAACAAATACTCCTGTATTTAAGAAATCTTTTTCTGACAGTTTATCTTATATCTGTCTCGATGATACATTTCTGTCAGACCCTGACCAGAGCAGATTATATTGCCAGTCTGTCATAAAGCATATTCTAAACAGATAATTAATCTATTGTTACTGCACTGATATCTGTTCTATCTTACTTTGCGGTAGAAGAAAAGCTCATCAAAATCATATCCCATGTCCTTGTAGCCTATTATCTGCTCAGTATTTCCCACAAACAGACATCCGTCAGTAACAAGTGATGTATTAAACTTTCTATATACATCCTTCTTGGCATCCTCTGTAAAGTATATAAGCACATTCCTGCACACGATAAGATGATACCCTGAAGGATACGGATCTTTAAGAAGATTACCCTTCTTGAATTCAACGCATCTCTTAATCTCATCTGATATCTTATAGAATCTGTCTCCCATTTTTTCAAAATACTTATCCCTGTATTCTTTAGGGAGTCCCTTAAGACTGTTCTCGGCATACACACCGTCCTTGGCTTTCTCTAAGACCTGCTCATCAATATCCGTAGCAAGTATCTTAATATCTCTCATTGGAACCTGCTTGGCAAGAACCATAGCCAGAGAATAAGGCTCATCTCCTGTAGAACAGGCTGCACTCCATATCTTAAGCTTAGTTCCAAACTTATTAATTAAATCCGGCAGAATCACATCCTCAAGAGTCTTCCAAAGTGTCGGATTTCTGTAGAATTCTGACACATTAATTGTAAGATAATTGACAAATTCATCCAGAACCTTCTGGTCAGTCTTCAATGCCCTGCAATAACTGTCATAGCCATCATGCTTGTTTCTTGCTATAAGAGTATCTATCCTTCTCTTCATCTGTCTTTCCTTATATGCATTAAGGTCAATTGTGGTGAGATCCAGAACAAACTTTTTAAACTCCTCATAATCTTTAATCATATTTCCTCTTTTCTACATTGTCTCACGAAACAAATGTAATGTTTTTCGATTAGTTTTCTGTTATAATTCTAACATATTATTGCTCAACATGAAAGGAATATTTACTTACATTTATGGATAATGATACTCTATTCAGGAATAAAATAACAGATGCTGCAAACCGTTCATTCAGGCAGAACATTTATACATATACTAATTTCCTTGACCTTAACGAGCTGTCTGTATTCAGCCAGATGAAAGACAATTTAAATTTCGTTTCCTACCGCTGTTTTGGCGGTGCACCTGATTGTGAACGCCAGATGGTTCAGTTTGGCTCATATGAAACGCTTGGATATGAAGAAGATTTCCCGATAGTTCTTCTTGAAATTGCTCCGCTGATTGATAAATATGCCGAAGAACTCTCCCACAGAGATTACCTTGGCGCACTTATGAATCTTGGAATCAAGCGCGAGATGCTTGGGGATATAATTATCAGACAGAAGCATGCATTTCTTTACTGTGTTGCACATATTGCAAGTTTTATCATTGATAATCTGTCCACAGTAAGGCATACCCATGTAAAATGTACAGAAATCCCTATTAATTCTGTAGATTCTGCCCCTATACTCGAAGATATAGAAATTCTTGCCGCCAGTGAGCGGATAGATGCGGCTGTTGCTGCTATTACCAGGACAAGCCGCAGTCAGGCTGTAGAATTGTTCAGAGCCAGGAAAATTTTCTTAAACAGCCGACAGATGGAAAACAACAGTTACCAGTTAAAACCGGGAGACATTCTTGTAATCCGCGGTTTCGGTAAATACATCTACAAACAGTGCGGCAGCGAAACCCGGAAAGGCCGTGTCTATCTGGCTTTCCAGAAATATGTTTAAGCCCTTGAACCTGACTGTCATGCGTTGTATAATAATTAAAATTCATAGGATAACTTAATATGAATACATACCAGATAAAAGGAGGTGTTACATTATGGGAATGGCTTCACTTTTACTTACCGTTGCAGGTATTGTAGCTATGCTTGTTCACTATGCCCTGTCTGCAATGCCGGCTGTAATCGTAACAGGCATTATAACAACCATAGCGTTTGTTGCTGCATATATAACAGGTACAGTTGACATGAAACATCAGTCTGCTGATGGCGGCATTCGCACAGATATGTTTAATCCTGCTTTACTTGGACACGGAATGTCAGGCACTCTCCTGGTTGTCGGTGCCATCATGTGCATTATTGGCAACATCATTTAGTACTGATAATACATATTTGTTATGAAAACGCTTCTTGCGGCAGATTAACAGTCTGCCATAAGAAGCGTTTTTCAAAACACTAATGCAAATATTTGATATACAAGAGGTGACCATGCTTAATTTCACTACAATTAATTCCAAGAACATTAAGAAAATATGTCAGGCATACCGCTATTGTGATTACCGAATCAGCGACTATTCCCTTGGTATGAAGCTGATGTGGAAAAACTATCTGCACCCTGAAGTTGCATTTTCCAACGGATGCGTGATTGTTAAAAATAATTTTAAAGGTGCAACCCGCTTTGATTATCCCCTACCCTGTGAGGAGGATAGCGATATTGAAGGCGCTCTTTCGCAGATAGAACACTACTGCATGGAACACTACATACCAATGATTTTCTGTGCTGTTCCTGAATCACAATTAAGTACACTGGCATCAAGATACCGTTCCCTGCAGACGGAATCCTCTGTTTTCGATGATGATTACATTTATAGAGCTGATGATCTTTCCCAGTTTGCCGGAAAGCATTATTCAGGGCAGAGAAATCATATCAACAGATTTCGGAACACATACCCGGAAGCAGAATGGCATATTCTTACAGAAACAGATATCCCTCTGCTCCATCGCTTTTTCGAGCGTTTTTCCTACAATTCTGCTCAAAAGAGTAAAGAAGCCGCTGCTGAACTTAAATATGCCATAAATCTTCTGTTAAAGAAAAATCTATTCTGGGCCTGCGCCGGATGCATGAAATACCATGGAGAAATTATATCAGTATCTCTTGGAGAAATATGCGGCGATACAATGATAATACACATAGAAAAAGCGCTGCATGAATACGAGGGAATTTACCCTGCCACAGTTCAGGCTTTCACCTCTTGTTTCTGCAATGGAGTCCGTTATATAAACCGTGAGGAAGATGCCGGAGACAGGGGGCTGCGCCGTTCTAAACTGCAGTACAGGCCTAAATTCATGCTCAGAAAATATAATGTATATGTTCATACAGAGCTTAATGTCTGGAATACTATCCCAGAAATAAGTACAACTCATCTTACACTGTCCGCAATAGATGAAACAGATAAAACCAGTTATAACCACCTCTGTCTGGATGATGAAAGAAACCGTTACTGGGGATATGATTACCGTCTGGACTGTCCATGTCCTGATGAGAATTACTTTATTAATGTGACGAAGGAAGATTTCCAGAGTAAAACGGCTGTTAATTGGGGAATTCATTCAGATGGGAAATTCATTGGTGAAATACTGCTGTATGACTTTGACTACCATGGCGGTGCGCAGGTAGGTATCCGTCTGTTAAAAGGATATGAAGGAAAAGGATTCGCAAGAGAAGCCCTTGAAGCTGTAATTAACGAAGGACTGTACAGTCTGCGGCTTTCAGTGATTCACGCAAAATGCTATCTCGAAAACACCAAGTCACTAAAACTCTTATCCTCATGTATGCCTAAATCCGGCAAAGACGATACATATGTATACTTTGAATCACGCATATAAACCTGCCTGGTCGTAACCCCACAAAAAGGCGCAGTTGTTTACGATTGATACCGTTAACAACTGCGCCTTAATTAATCATATTATAATTATATTACTCTTCTGTTGCAGGAGTCTCTTCTACTGCCTCATTCTCCACTGCTGTTTCTGCCTCATCAGCTACTTCTGCTGCCTCTGGCTCGTTGTCAGCGAGTAAAGCCTTAATACTTAAGCTTATCTTCTTATCAGCCTCATTAAGATCTACAACCTTAGCCTCAATCTCCTGTCCAATTGAAAGCACATCTGAAGGCTTCTCAATATGCTCCTTAGAAATCTGAGAAACATGAAGTAAGGCATCAATTCCCTCTTCTAACTGCACAAATGCACCGAAATCTGTCATTCTTGCAACTGTTCCCTTAACAACATTGCCAACAGCATACTTAACTGCTGCATCATTCCATGGATTAAGATCAGGATACTTAACAGAAAGTGCAATTTTATCTCCATTAATCTCCTTGATAAAGCACTTAACTGAATCTCCAACCTTATATATCTTCTTAGGATTCTCTGTTCTTCCCCAAGACATCTCTGAAATGTGAAGAAGACCATCAACTCCGCCTAAGTCAATGAAAGCACCGAAGTCTGTAACATTCTTAACTGTACCTTCAATTGTATCTCCCTCATGAATCTTAGAAAGAACTGCCTCTGCTGCTGCTTTCTTCTGTGCAACAATAAGCTGCTTGCAGTCACCGATAATCTTTCTGTTCTTAGGATCATACTCAGTGATAACAAATGTAACTTCCTTGCCATTATATACAGATAAATCCTTAACAAATGTATCTGAGATAAGACTTGCAGGAATAAATACTCTTGCCTCGTCAACGATAACCTCAAGACCACCCTTAATATTCTTAGCAACACCTGTGATAGGCTCCTTGCTGTTAAATGCATCCTCAAGCTTCTTATTGCCATTGTCAGCAACAAGCTTTCTGTATGTAAGAAGAACCTGTCCCTCTCCATCATTATTCTTGAGTACTTTAGCCTTCATCTCATCTCCAACTGAGACTACAGTAGTAAGATCAACTCCAGGAGTTGATGTATACTCTGCACGGGTAATAATTCCATCAGCTTTATAACCGATATTAAGGACAATAAGGTCTTCCTTAACATCAATAACAGTACCGTCTACAATCTCCCCTGTATGAATTTCCTTCCATTCTTCGTTATCTAACATCTGTGCAAAGCTTTCTTCTGACATTAGTATAAACCTCCTCAATGATATTGTTTGGGGTTGATGCCCCTGCTGTAATACCTATGCAGTCTGATGATTCGAGCTTCTCTAGCTCAAGGCCGCTAAGAGTCTGAATGTAAAAGGTTTTCTGACATTCTGTCTTGCAAATTTCATACAGTTTACGAGTGTTTGAACTACTGCTGTCCCCTATAACAATCATAGCATCAGCTCTTCTGGCAATACGTCTCGCCTCACTCTGACGCTCCTCAGTTGCATTACATATCGTATTACTAATGCAAACATTGTACTCTTTTTTCAATATAATTTCAACTAATTCTTGAAATTTCTTGTAATTAAATGTCGTCTGGGATACCACACACACCTTCCTGCTGCTGTCAAGCTCTAAATTTAAAGCTTTTTCCACTGAATCAACTACATAAACAGGGCTGTCCGACCATCCCATTATGCCCTCAACTTCCGGATGATTCTCATTGCCAATTATAACGATCTGGTCTCCTGCAGCACTTGCATCCTTAACAATCTTATGAATCTTCAGCACAAATGGACAGGTGGCATCTACAATAGATGCTCCACTGTTCTTAATAGACTCATACACCTCCTTTGAAACTCCATGTGACCTTATAATAACAGTGGAATTCTGTGGGTCTGGTATCTGGTAAATATCATCTATTGCGTAAATCCCCTTACTCTCAAGGTCTTTTACAACCTCTGTATTGTGAATTATCGGTCCGTATGTGTATACATTTTTCTTGTCAGCCTCCGAATAAACAGTATTCATGGCACGCTGCACTCCAAAACAAAATCCTGCCGACTTGGCAAGTATAACTTCTTTCAATTACTTTCCCGCCTTCTTGTCATCAATAATCTTTCTTATAGCAGAAACAACCTGCTCTATATCCATATCGGATGTGTCTACAAGCATCGCATCCGAAGCCTGCTTTAATGGTGATATTTCCCTGTGCATATCCTCATAGTCGCGCTTTTCAATATCTTCTTTGATTGAATCAAAGCTGCATTCCTCACCCTTTGCCTTAAGTTCTTCATATCTTCTCGTAGCTCTTGCATCGGAACTGGCTGTGAGATAAATTTTTACAAATGCATCAGGAAGCACTGTTGTTCCAATATCTCTTCCATCCATGATAACATCTGTCTTTTCTGCAAGTCCCCGCTGAAGTGCCACAAGCTTTGTCCTTACTGACGCATATTTGCTTGTCTTAGACGCCATTTTCCCTGTCTGTTCAGTTCTAAGAAGTGATGTTACATTTTCTCCATTGAGAATTACCTGCTGCACGCCATCCTGATACTCAATATCAATGTCTATCTTATCAACTGAAGCATTAATAGCCGCCTCATCCTCAGGGTTAATATTATTCTGCGAAAAATACACAGCCATAGCCCTGTACATGGCACCTGTATCTACATATACATAGCCCAGCTCCTTTGCTAAAAGCTTTGCTATTGTGCTTTTTCCTGCTCCGGCAGGTCCGTCAATTGCTATTGAACTCATATATTTATCTCCTTTTTCTCTTATTCGAATTTAATGATTTCATGCAAGATGGCTTGCTGCCGCAAATGCAGTTGACCATGCAACCTGCAGATTAAACCCGCCTGTGACTGCATCCACATCAAGAACCTCTCCTGCAAAGTATACATTTTTCACAATCTTTGACTCCATGGTGGATGGATTGATTTCCTTAACATTAACACCGCCATGTGTAATAATTGCCTCATTAAAGCCTCTCGTTGATGTCACAGTCATCTCCAGATTCTTCAAAAGCTTGACAAGTCCCTGTCTTTCCTGCCTTGTAATCTCATTCACCCTTTTATCCGGCTTAATTCCTGACAACATAACAATAACCGGAATAAGTTTTTTAGGCAGAAGTTCGTCCAATGAATTCTTAAACGCTTTATTCTGTTCTTTGGAAAAATCCCTCAGTATCCGTTCATCAAGCTGTTCCTGCGTTATTGCCGGTTTAAGGTCTATTGACAGCTTGACAGGCCTGTCCTTTACAACAGATGTAAGCACGCTGCTGGCAGAAAGAATCACAGGTCCACTGACACCGAAATGGGTGAAAAGCATTTCTCCAAAATCCGTATATAATCTTTTGTCTCCATCATAAAATGTAACTTCTATATTCTTAAGACTTAATCCCATAAGAAGTTCTTCCCACTCTTCCCTGACATTAAGCGGAACAAGTGCCGGGAGAATCTCTGTCACATTGTGTCCTAACTCTCTGGCAAATCTGTATCCGTCACCGGTAGAGCCTGTTGAAGAATAGGAATTGCCCCCCGTTGCAATTATACAACTGTCTGCGTTGATTACTCTCCTGCCCGACACTGAACTTATCTCTACACTGTCAAATCTTCCTTCCTTTGAATTAACCGATACAGCCTGTGTGTTTAACAACACATTTACTCCCTGTTTCTTCATTTCTCTTGAAAGCGCACTAATGACATCAGAGGAATGGTCCGATTCCGGAAATACCCTGTTTCCCCTCTCAATCTTGAACTTTAGTCCAAGCTCGTCAAAAAATCCCATACAGTCGTAATTACTGAATCCCCGGAAAGAACTGTACATGAATTTCTTGTTTGTTACTACACTCCCAAATATGTCTTCTTCATCCCCGGCATTAGTGAAATTACATCTTCCTTTGCCCGTAATAAAGAGCTTTTTCCCAAGTTTTTCATTCTTTTCTATAAGAGTAACTTTATTATTATTCCTTGCTGCGATTATTGACGCCATCATTCCTGCGGCGCCTCCACCTATTATTATTACATGACTCATTATTAATTCTCTCTTTTATCTGTCATCCTATACCTTATCTGACATATTCTTTAATTCCATGATAACATCCTCATCAAGCATATTAATCTCATCATTGCCCGAATACTCGAAATTATCAATAACTGTGCCAAGTTCTTCTATATTGCCTACCACTTCATTACTGTTCTTTAAACACAGTGATACTATAAGTGCATTAATCAGACTAAGCGGTGCCACAAGGGAATCTACTATTGATGCCATATCACTTCTTGCAAAAAGATTACACGATGAATACATATTCATAGGAGAATGTACTGAATCTGTAATCGCAATCACTCTTGCTTTTCTGTTATTGGCAAATTCCATGGCTTTCAGTGTCCTCATTGAATATCTTGGAAAACTGATTCCTATTGCCACATCCTTATCATCTATGTGCATCATCTGTTCAAACAGTTCATTAACATTTCCAGTCTTAACAACATGAACATTCTTCTTAACCATACGAAGATAATAACCAAGGAATTCAGCCAAAGGCTCACAGGCTCTCACACCAATCACATATATATTATCTGCCCCCAGTATATCTTCAACAGCCAAATCAAAAGACTTAATATCAATATGTTCAAGGGTATGTTCTATCTTTCTTGCATCCATTGACATTACATTGTTCAGAACCATATTAGTTGTCATATGTGAATTAAGAACGTCAATTTTGTCGAAAGAGTGAATTTTTTCTTGCAAAATGTTTTCGAGATGCTTCTGAAATTCCGGATACCCGGAAAATCCCAATGCCGCCGGAAATCTTACAACTGTAGATTCACTTACTCCGACTACCTTTCCCAGCTTTGAAGCCGTAAGAAAGGCACATTTTTCATAGTTAGCAAGAATATATTCTGCAATTTTTTTGTGTCCCTTGCTTAAATGTGTCATCCGTTTCCGTATGAGGCTTAAAATATCAGTCTGCTCTTCCATTCTTATTCATTCTCCAAAAAAAGCTCTTCAAAATAAGGAAGTTCTTTAATCCAATCGCAGAATGTATGCCATTCTGCAAGCTTATGTCCCTTTCTTGAATAATATATACCAACAAGATTCTCATAATTCATAGTGCATGTTCTCATCTGGTTATAACTTTCCGGCAGAAGCTGAATCATGCTGTACCAAAGACTCTTATCCTTGGTTTCCACAAATTCTTTTCTTATTCCCTCAAGAAAATCAATGTTTTTCTGCATCATCTCAAGTGTTGCATCTGTCATATGGTCTGTGCTGAAGTCCGTCATCTCAAAAGGTTTGCTGTGAATCTTGTGCATTGTACTTGTAGAGTTTGCAACTGTTCCAACCTTATATGTATCAAACTCTTTCCACCAATATAATGGTGCTGTGATATCCACAGTAACAAATATCTGTCTTATAAACTTTCTGTGGTCAGAACCCGCCTTGCATAATCTCTTCGCTAGGTCCAGATCATTAGGTCCAAAAACAAACTGACCATTATCATCAAAATAACTATCCATTCTGTCCCAGCTATTCATAGGATTCCTTGCTCCTCTGATAGCATTATTCATATTCATAACTTCAAATCGTTCTAATTTAATCACGACCGTACTCCTTTATATTTATTCATCCTGTCTAATTTTACATATATTCCAGATTTATATCAAGTAAAAATATATGGATTTGGAGACAGATAATAAAACTCAGGGCAACTATAATAATTGTCCTGAGTTCATTCTTGTTGTATTCAATTAGCTGATATATTATGCATTCATAAATATCATAAGATATTATTCTGACTAAACCGGATAAGCCTTATTAGCTGTGTCAGCCTTAGCCGGGTCCACCTTTGTCTGCTGAGCTTCTCTATACTTGAAGAACTCAGTAGCAACCTGTGGGAATAATGCGTATGAAAGCACATCCTCATCCTGCTGCTGGTACTGCTGAACAACCGGGTCATTCTTAAACTTCTCAAGCTGTGGCTCAATTAAGTCAGCCGGACGGCATGTAATAGGTTCCTTATCGCCAATAGCCTTCTTCTGAACTTCCGGATTAAACGGCTTGATTGTCTGTCCAAACTCACCAGAAAGAACCTTCTTAGACTCCTTGGTAATCATCTTATATCTCTCACCCTGTAATACATTTAATACAGCCTGTGTTCCTACAATCTGTGATGAAGGTGTAACAAGAGGTGGTTCACCGTAATCCTTACGTACTCTTGGAATTTCCTCAAGAACGTCTCTGTACTTATCCTCTGCACCTGCATCCTTAAGCTGTGAAACAAGATTTGAAAGCATACCACCAGGTACCTGATAAAGTAATGTCTTAATGTTAACACCTAATACCTTAGTGTTCATAAGTCCGCTCTTTAATGCCTCTTCACGCATTGGCTGGAAATAGTCAGCAATCTCAGCAAGAAGATTCTGGTCAAGTCCTGTATCATAAGGTGTTCCCTTAAATGTCTCAACCATAACCTCTGTAGCAGGCTGGCTTGTTCCCATTGAGAATGGTGACATAGCTGTATCAATGATGTCTGCACCTGCTTCAACAGCCTTTAAGTATGTCATTGAAGCAACACCTGATGTGTAGTGTGTATGAATCTGGATAGGAAGTGAAGATCCCTCCTTAAGTGCCTGTACAAGCTCTGTAGCCTTATATGGAAGTAAAAGTCCTGCCATATCCTTGATACAGATAGAATCAGCACCCATCTCCTCAATTCTCTTGGCTGTCTCTTTCCAGTAATCAAGAGTATATGCATCTCCTAAAGTATAGCTTAATGCTATCTGTGCATGTGCCTTTGGATTTTCCTTCTTAACAAGCTTAACAGCTTCAACTGATGATTTAAGATTTCTCAAATCGTTAAAGCAGTCAAAAATACGAATGATATCAATACCATTAGCAATTGACTTCTGTACAAAATACTCAACAACATCATCTGAGTAGTGATTATATCCTAAAATATTCTGTCCTCTGAAAAGCATCTGGAGCTTGGTATTCTTAAATCCATCTCTAAGCTTACGAAGTCTCTCCCATGGATCTTCCTTAAGGAATCTGAGAGAGGCATCAAATGTAGCTCCACCCCAGCACTCTACTGAATGATAACCAACCTTATCCATCTTATCGATAATAGGAAGCATCTGCTCTGTTGTCATTCTAGTAGCTATAAGAGACTGATGTGCATCACGCAAAACTGTCTCTGTAATTTTTAAAGGTTTTTTAACCTGTTCTGCCATTATAGTTCCTCCTTAATAAATGTATAGTTTCTTTTACATAACGCCAAACATTGCCATAAATGTACCCGCAGCAACCGCTGTACCAATAACTCCGGCTACATTAGGTCCCATAGCATGCATCAGAAGGAAGTTTGATGGATCTGCCTCTGAACCAACCTTCTGTGACACTCTTGCTGCCATAGGAACCGCAGATACACCTGCTGAACCGATAAGCGGATTAACCTTACCCCTGGTAACAGCACACATAATCTTACCAAAAACAACACCGGCCGCAGTACCAAAGGCAAAAGCAATAAGACCTAATGCAACAATCTTTAATGTATCCCAATTAAGGAATGCCTCTGCACTTGTAGTAGCTCCTACTGATGTACCAAGAATAATAACTACAATATACATAAGTGCATTAGATGCTGTCTCAGAAAGCTGCTTAACAACGCCACATTCTTTGAAAAGATTACCTAACATAAGCATACCAACAAGTGGTGCTGTTGTAGGAAGAATAAGCACAACAACTACTGTTACGATAATTGGGAAGAGAATCTTCTCAAGCTTAGATACAGGTCTTAACTGTTCCATCTTAATTTCTCTTTCTCTCTTAGTAGTTAAAAGCTTCATAATTGGCGGCTGAATAATAGGAACCAATGACATATATGAATAAGCTGCCACTGCAATAGGACCCATGTATTTAGTCTGTCCAAGTTTACCCGCAAGGAATATTGATGTAGGGCCATCTGCACCACCGATAATTGATATTGCTGCTGCAGCCTTGTCAGGGAATCCCATAAGAATAGCCATCAGATACGCTGCAAAAATACCAAACTGTGCTGCTGCTCCAAGAAGGAAACTCTTAGGATTAGCAATCAATGGACCAAAATCTGTCATAGCACCAACACCAAGGAAAATAAGTGATGGTAAAATACTCCATTCATCAAGTAAATAGAAATAATGTAACAAACCTCCTACGCCATTACTTGAATCTTCTATCGTGAGCATAATGTCCGGATAGAGATTAACAAGAAGCATACCAAAAGAAATAGGTACTAACAGCAGAGGTTCATATCCTTTTTTAATTGCAAGATAAAGGAAAACAAACGCAACCAGAACCATAAGGTAATTACCCCATGTAAGACCGAAGAAGGCACTCTGGTGAACGAGGTTTCCTAAAGTTGTTATAATATAACTCATCTTATACCTCCGTAAGTCACTTCATTCTGTAGTTCATGTTAACTAGTTTAATGAAGCTAATACCTTACCTGACTCTACAGAATCTCCAGCTGCACACTCAACTGTAGCAATTGTTCCATCCTGAGGAGCACAGATTTCATTCTCCATCTTCATTGCTTCAAGAACCATTAATACATCACCCTTCTTAACAGCTGAACCGGCAGATACATTAACCTTAAGAATCTTTCCAGGCATTGGAGCGTTAACCTTAACTGCTCCCTGGGCTCCTGCAGGTGCTGCTGCCTTAGGTGCTGCCTTTGGAGCGGCTGCTTTAGGTGCTGCTGCCTTAGCTACAGGTGCTGCTCCTGATGTTCCCTCTTCTACAGTAACATCATATACGTTACCATTAACTGTAATTGTATAATTCTTCATAATTATTTCCTCCTATTATTGACCTTTCTAATTGAACGGACTACAAGACCGTCTGCAGATGTTCCTTCTGATGCTGCAATTGCTGCTGTAATAACTGCCACAAGCTCAAGATCATCTTCTTCGCTCTCCTCGCTTGATACAATCTGTGCGATTGCATTATCAACACCAACAGAAGCTGTATCCTCTTTCTTTTCCTTCTTTCTGTTCTCGAACATATTGATGTACTTAAACAGAGAAATAACGAATGAAATGAATATAAGAACCACAAATACAGTTCCCATACCAATGAGTGTATTCATTCCGGCTTTGCCCATCTTCTCACCGGTTGTGTATGATGGATTTATTGCACCACTCTCAAGTGTGTAATCATCATTGATAACAAACTCGAATGAACATACTCTCTTCTCGTACTTAAGCTTAACAGAAATTGTACATAACTCTCCTGTCTCATCGCTTACCTCAACATCAATATCTTTCATATCAATATTCTGTTCCAGCTTGCCAAGTTCATCCTTAGTGCTGTTCCAGCTATTGTATAGTTCTATTGTCTTAACATTCATGCCCTTAGGATTAACAATATATTTTTTATTGTTAATTTCATCAATTGTTATGCCCTTTTCAGCATCAGAAATAACTGCTTCTGTTCCGGCATCCTCAAGATTACCACTAAGGTAGAGAATCATATCCTTAGCCCATTCCTTAAGGTCCTGTTCCTCTGCGGCAACCTCTTTGTCCTTGACAGATTCCTTGGCAGAATCTGCGTTAATCTGCGGATTACCGCAGGCTGTCATTGTGAATACACAGGCTAACATGCAGAATAACAATAAGAACTTTTTCAAATTAGTCTTCTTCATATTGTCACCTCTTAATTATACTGTTCCGTGCTTCTTATCAGGACGAACCTCTCTTTTTGAAAATAACATTTCAAATGCAGCTGCTACATACTGTCTTGTATTCTCAGGATCAATTACAGCATCAACATATCCTCTTGCTGCTGCAGACTCAACACTTGACTGTAACTTAGCATATTCAGCTGCTTTCTCTGAAACAGTTGCTGTAACGTCAGAAGCGGCAGCTATCTCATCAGCATACATAATCTTAGCTGCAAGCTGTGAATCCATCATACCGATAGAAGCTGTTGGCCATGCATATACGAGATCAGCGCCTAATGACTTAGAGTTCATAGAAACATATGCACTTCCATAAGCCTCTCCTGTAATAACATTAACCTTAGGTACATCTGCGTTAGCAAATGCATATGTAAGCTTGGCACTTGCATGTGCAATTGACTTCTCTGCTGCTACCGTAGCCTCAAATCCCTTAACATTGGTTAATGTAAGAACAGGTATTTCAAATGCGTTGCAGAAATTAACAAAATCAGCAGCCTTATATGCACCCTTAACAGTAAGTACAGGCTCAAACTTCTCTGCAACTTCACCTTCCTCATCAAAAATGGCTGTTCTGTTAGCTACAGCACCTATTGTGATACCATCGACCTGAATAAATCCTGTAACCATCTCTCTGCCATATGCAGACTTTACTTCAACAAATACATTGTCATCTGCTATATCTGAAAGTGCAAGAGCAGGGTCTGCAATCTCTGCTGCCATATCAGCACACACTCTGTTAAGGTCATCCGTTGTTGCTGAAACTGCCGCATCTTCCTCATTATTAGCAGGAAGCATAGAAACAAGCTGTCTGATTCCGTTAGCAATTGTCTCCTCATCCCCAACAAAATCAACAATACCTGCCTCTGCCTGGAACTTTGCACTAGCTGTATCAAGCTTTGACTCATTATTGCCATCTAAAGCATTAGGGCTGTTAACAAAAAGCTTAGCCTTGCTCTCCTCCATAAATGTAAAATCAGATAATGAAGAAAGAACTGCAAGTCCACCGCCGCAGTTGCCATAAACCGCTGTTATCTGTGGAATAACACCAGAAGCGACAGACATTTTCTTATAAATATTACCAAATCCCTCAAGAGCATCTGTTGCCTCCTGAAGTCTTAAACCTGCGCAGTCAATAAGACCAATCACAGGAGCTCCCATCTTCATTGCATAATCATAAAGTGAAGAAATCTTTCTAGCATGCATCTCACCTATTGAACCGTTAAGAACAGTTGCATCCTGGCTGTATACATACACAAGATTACCATTAATAACTCCGTATCCTGTAATAACACCATCGGATGGAGCCTTCTTTTCCTGAATGTTAAAATCTGTAGATCTGGCAGTCACACCAGCACCGATTTCAACAAAGCTGCTATCATCAAGTATTGCTTCAATCCTTGATAATGCCTGTGTTGTATTACTCATTACGAGACCTCCCTTATTTTGATGTTGCATATGCGCAACTCATTGTTAATTTTATTACAATCTGGAAATAAATACAAGAGTTTTTAGTCCTTTGTTTCAAATACAATCAGCAGTCCTTCATGCACTTTTATTACCGCTTTATCATCTCTTAATTCATTGCTCTGGCAGATGCTTAATCCCTGATAAAGCTCATAATTATCCAGTTCATACTTAAATCCGGACAGACTTATTCTTGCCATATCAGAAAGAGGCACAACAGATACATAATCTCCATACTGCCCATTCTTACTGACCGTAACGCTTCCCTGTTCTTCTCCTGCAAGATATATCTTATTATGCGGGTCATATATATAACATTCAGCACCGCAATCCAATGCCGCCTTCATATTACATATATTAGTAAATGTGTGGTCCATTCTTGTACCTGTAGCACCAAGAATGTATATTTTCTGCGCCCCCGCTTTAACAGCATTAATAACCGCAATATGTGTGTCCGTATAGTCCTTTTCCCGTGGATAAGTCTTAATATCTATATTCTTATATTTATCCAGAAGTCCCTCCTGCACTGAATCATAATCGCCAAGAATTACATCAGGTGTAATGCCCAGCTTATCTGCATATAAAAGACCTCTGTCTGCCACTATGACATAATCGTAATCAATTTCTTTGAGAAAATTATCCGCCCAGCCGGTATCAAGACTTCCACCCGTAATAATCAATATATTCATTACTGCCTCCCTTATATTCAATATAAAAATCCCGAAAATATAATGTTATTTTACCACATTATTCCCTATGTTCTTTCTTTTTTCACAATTATATTTTATAATATTGAAACAAAATCAAGAAAACAGGAGGAACACCATGTCTGAATACGAGCTTAAGACTGACAATTCTGACACTAATAACACTAATAACACTAATGATACTAATGATACCGAATCACTTATAACAGGTGGAAGCCTGTATGAAAACAACTATGAAAAATACAAAGACAACATGTCTTCCGCAATTACATTTTTCGTTTGCGGAGCAATTGGTATTCTGCTTCTTATACTCAACGACACAGGTATTATTCATATTGTAAGCCGGTCATCTTCATCATTCATCATGATAAACATTGTACTTGGAATTCTTTTTATCGGATTTATTGTTATAGGCTTCTGGTCATTAAAATATTCCCAAAGAATAAAGGTTTCCGCTGTAAAAGAAAACGAGGAATGTCAGAAAATAAATGAATGGCTGGACGCTAACATCAACAAGGAAGACATAGAGAATTCCTACTCTGGTGATATTCCAGAAGAGATGAAATATTTTAACAGAACAGCCTATGTTAAGGAACAGATAATGAAAGAATTTACGGAAGTAAATGATGATATTGCCCAGTCAATATCTGACCAGTTCATTGAGAAAACATTTTAACGTACATATTATATTAATATCTGTGCCGTCAGGCGCACCCAACAAATAACCCCTCTGTGCAATAAACACAGAGGGGTTATTAATACATTTCTTAACTTTACTATTAGTTCTTAGAAAGAAACTCGTCAATTCCCTTAGCTCCAGCCTTACCTGCTCCCATGGCAAGAATAACTGTAGCAGCACCTGTAACAGCATCTCCGCCAGCATAAACACCTTCCTTAGATGTCTTTCCAGTCTCTTCCTCTGCTATAATACATTTTCTCTTATTGATATCAAGGCCCTTAGTTGTTGAAGAAATAAGCGGATTAGGAGATGTTCCCAGTGACATGATAACTGCATCAAGTTCCATAACAAACTCAGAACCAGGAATCTCTACAGGCTTTCTTCTTCCTGAAGCATCCGGCTCACCAAGTTCCATTCTAACACACTTCATGCCTGTAACATCACCCTTGTCATCAGTAAGAATTTCTGTTGGATTAGTAAGAAGGTCAAATATAATACCCTCCTCCTTAGCGTGATGTACTTCCTCAACTCTCGCTGGAAGCTCCTCCTCACTTCTTCTGTATACAATATGTGTCTCTGCACCAAGTCTTAAAGCTGTTCTTGCTGCATCCATGGCAACATTACCACCACCTACGATAGCAACTTTCTTAAATCTGGCAATTGGAGTATCATACTCATCCTTAAATGCCTTCATAAGATTACTTCTTGTAAGATATTCATTAGCTGAGAATACCTGATTAGCATTCTCACCAGGAATACCCATGAATCTTGGAAGACCGGCACCTGAGCCGATAAATACCGCATCAAAGCCCTCATCTTCAAGCAACTGGTCGATAGTCATAGACTTGCCAATAACAACATTTGTCTCAATCTTAACGCCTAACTTCTTAACGTTCTCTACTTCATGAGCAACAACTGTTGACTTTGGAAGACGGAATTCCGGAATACCGTAAACTAATACTCCGCCAGCCTCATGAAGAGCCTCGAAAATAGTTACATCATATCCCATCTTTGCAAGGTCGCCGGCACATGTAAGACCTGAAGGGCCTGAACCAATTACAGCTACCTTCTTGCCCTTTTTCTCTGTTGGCTTTTCAGGCTCAACATCATTCTCTCTTGCCCAGTCAGCAACAAATCTCTCAAGCTTACCGATTGATACAGACTCTCCCTTGATACCTCTGATACACTGTCCTTCACACTGTGTCTCCTGAGGACATACTCGTCCGCAAACAGCAGGAAGTGCTGATGACTTTCCTATAATTTTATAAGCCTCTTCAATATTTCCTTCCTTTACCTCATGAATAAATGCTGGAATATCGATAGATACAGGACATCCCTGAACGCACTTTGCATTCTTACAGTTAAGGCATCTTGTTGCCTCTTCCATAGCTTCTTCTTTGTTATATCCAAGACATACTTCGTCAAAATTCTTATTTCTAATGTCAGGAGCCTGCTCTCTGACTGGTACTTTCTTCATTACGTCCATTTTGAAACCATCCTTTCTAATTACATTGTCCACAGCCGCCGTGATGTGTATCACCTTCCTGAAGTGCAAGCATTGCTCTTCCCTCTTCAGTCTTATACATAGCGCTTCTCTTCATAGCCTGGTCAAAATCTACAAGGTGTCCGTCAAACTCTGGTCCATCTACGCATGCAAATTTGATTTCATTGCCAACCTGAAGTCGACATGCACCACACATACCTGTTCCATCAACCATAATAGGGTTCATGCTGACAATTGTAGGAATTCCAAGTTCCTTAGTAAGGAGACATACGAATTTCATCATAATCATTGGTCCGATAGCTACGCATATATCATAATGCTTGCCCTCTGCGACAAGGTCTTTAAGTACATCTGTACCCATTCCCTTTCTCACATAGCTTCCGTCATCTGTTGTAATGTAAAGATTGCCAGCAACCTTCTTCATCTCTTCCTCAAGAATAATAAGTTCCTTATTCTTAGCTCCGACAATAACATCAACATCAACGCCATGCTCATGCATCCACTTTACCTGTGGATATACAGGAGCTGTTCCAAGACCTCCTGCAATGAATACAATATTCATCTTTTTAAGTTCTTCAATATCCTTGCTGATAAGCTCTGATGGACATCCGAGTGGTCCAACAAAATCTTCAAATGCATCCCCTGCCTTAAGATGTGACATCTTCTCAGTAGATGCTCCAACTATCTGAACAACTATTGTAATAGTCCCTGCTTCTCTGTCATAATCACAAATCGTAAGTGGAATTCTCTCGCCTAAATCATCCATCTTAACAATAACGAACTGGCCAGGTTCACAATGTTTAGCAACTCTAGGAGCTTCAACATCCATAAGGAAGATCTTCTCTGCTAACTTCTCAGCCTTAAGAATCTTATACATTATAATTCTCCTTTCAAATAGATATATTATGAAGTGTATTTACACTATCAATCATTAGTACGCTTTTGCAGAATAATTTCCCTCTGAACCGGTTACCTTGTACACCTTACCAGTGGAAATATCAACGCCATAAAATCCTGCAGTAGATGTTGTGCCATTCTTAATAACGTCATATCTTATCACATACATTTCAACACCATCAACTGTTGTCCTTGTCTGGTAAACAAAATTAACTTTAGAACCATCCGCTGCCTGACTCTCTGATATAAGAACCTTCTTGGCAATGAGTGTGGTCTTGAGCTGGCTCTCCGCCTGACCATATGTATATGTATTCTTGGCAGTAACATCATAATTGCGCTTAACAACGGTACTGCACTGTTCATGATCATTAATTATGATAAATGAAATGACTGTATTTCCTACGGGCATATCAAATTCACCTGTATACTCCGTAGAAGAAGCGGTTGGAGTTGTTCCATCCAGAGTATAATATGCTTTACATTTGTCAGGAATGTTGTTAATCTTGACTTTCTCTCCACTTGAATACTTACCTGAGGCAGGAGTTACCTCCGGTGCCGCTGGTGCACCATACTCTATCACATACTTAAGTTCAACAATGTTGCTTGATACTCCCGTAGAGTTATATGCAACAGCCTTAATCTGTGTTGTTCCACTCTCTATCTTTATTGCAGAACCATCATAAAGACTGCTCTTTTTGGTAGGTTCAGAGCCATCTGTTGTATAATAGATAACATCTCCTGAACCACATGTGAACTTAAGTTCAATATTGTCATCATAAGAGCCGGCTTCCTTAGATGGAACCGGGTCACTTACAATATAATCCTTTACAGCATTTGCACACTTGCCATTCTCATATTTCCTTATAAGCTTAGTAAGATTATCTGCATCGCCTCTCTTATAATATATATCTGCAAGAGCCTTAACCGCATCCTCAAAATCCTCATCATAAGAAAGTATATCCTTAAGTTCATTAACTGCGGCATCCTCATTGCCAGATTTCATATAACACTGGTACAGGACATATCTCAAGTTAAGGTTCTTCTTACCTTCACTTTCCTTGGATGCTTTTCCAAGATAATTAGAAGCATCTCCGTAATTGCCCTGCTCATAGAGTTTCATACCCTCATTATAGTAATAATCATAATTCTGCTTACTCTTTTTATTAAGCGAAACAGCAATAAGCACTATAACAATAATTACAATCACTACTCCGGCGGCAATTCCGGCAAATATAAGCTTAGTCTTCTTATCCATTCTATTCGTGCCACCTGCTGTCTTACCATCAGCCGTCTTCTGCACATTTCCCGTCCTGCGTGGGTTATCTGACCTTGATACGATATCTATATCATCATCTTCTTCATCATCAATCAGAACATCAAAATCCTCATCATCTGATAAATCATCTTCTGACATACCACCCGATACATTCTTATCATTACTGAGCAGTTCTTCCGGAATATCAGGAATAACCCTTGTCTTGCCGTAATCTGTATCATTATCCTCTGAAACAGCATTACCCTTGTAATCACTGGATTTTCCAACAAATGCTTTGGCAACTGTTGTCTCTTCCTCAACCATCCTCTTTAACGACTTTTCTATCTCGTCTTCTATGCTTGTGTCCTTCTTAAAATCATCTGGCATACATAGACCTCCATACAACTAAATAACATTTAAATATTAACACATTGACAAATATTAATCAATAAAATAGATTTTTATGATTTTTATTTTTGTTTAACTAATTATACACAATTTGCTCACATTTATCTTGTATATTACATATCAGATAGAAAAGAAAATTCTTTCTATCTCCCCCTCATATTTGAAAAGGAGATGTTTGACCGCATCTCCTTTTTTATTGCTAATATCTTTAATTATCTGATACTTGTTACTCTAACGACACAGCTCAAAGTCTTATCATTAACTGTTGCAGTAATTGTTGCCGTTCCAGCTTTTCTTCCTATTATCTCACCCGATGATGAAACCGTGCAGACTCTAGGATTACTGCTTCTCCATGTTATATTACTGTCAGTTCCTATGACATCAAGAGTATATCTGTCATACTGCTCAAGAGTCAGGTTAGACCTGCTTATCGCAAGCGAATGTACAGTACATGTCGACTCTACTCCTGCATTATTACTGATTACATATACCTCAGCCGTACCAGGCCCAACAGTTGTTATAACACCATTTTCATCAACTGTTACAATTCCTGTATCTGATGAATACCATGCATAAGAATCTGTATTAACAGCCGGTCTTACAATAACTGACAACTTTCTTGACCTGCCGGAAAGCATATATATATCCTTAGAATTAATCCTAAGTGACGAAATGTTAATTACCGGTGTAACATATACCCAGCACACGCCTTTAATATTATTGCCATCCTGGGAAGTTGCTGTAATCTTAACCTTTCCTGTTCCTATTGCAAATATCTCTCCATCCTCATCAACCGTGGCAATTGACTCATTAGCAGATGTCCATACAACATTTTTTATTGTGGCATTTTCCGGATAAACATTAGCAGTAACCTTCTGTGAATCTCCCACAAGCAGCCTTACAGTGCTTGGGACAATCTCTATTCCGGTGACAGGATTAACAACCTTAACAATGCAGGATGCCGTAACACCACTTCCATCTGCAGCCGTTGCAGTAATAACCGCATTACCTACGGAATTAGCACTCAGATTGCCCTCCGCATCAACTGAACATATACTGTTGTCCGAAGATGACCACACAATATTCTTATTAGTAGCTGTATCAGTTCCAACTTTGGCAATCAGTCTGCCTGTTGCCCCAACATTCATGAACTTGTCAGTCTCACTGAGCGTTATACTTGAAACATACTCTTTAACAACAATCGTACATGCCGCTGTAAGATGACATTCCTCTGTAGTTACTTCTATGATACAGTTTCCACCCTTCAATGCAGTGACAACACCATACTCGTCAACCGTTGCCACAGAAGTGTCACTTGAAAAATATGTAACATTTTTATTCTCAGCATCTATAGGTTCAATAGATGGAATAATGGCATACTTGGCGCCTACCCATAATTCCTGATAATCAGAATTAAGTGTTATTCCAGTAACAGGCTGGGTAACTGTGACAATACAATATGCTGTAAGTCCCGTATCTACATTCGTACATATAATTGAAGTTGTTCCTGCACCTGTGGCTGTTACCTTGCCATCGCTTTCAACGGTACATACATCCTTATCGCGGCTCTCCCATGTAACTATCTTATTATCTGCATTCTCTGGGAGACATGTGGCATTAAGCCAGAAAACCTGTCCTTTTCTTACTGTTATGTCTGTTGTATTAAGTACTACCGATGTCACAGGCTGCTTAACATAAATATTACACATTGCTGTAACACCGCCATCTAATGACTTACACAGAATAGTTGCACTTCCTGTTCCAACAGCCTCAACAAGACCATTAGAGTCAACTATACACACATTGGTATTAGATGATTCCCAGCTTACTGTCCTGTTAGTTGCTGTCAACGGAAGTACTTCTGCTGTAATTCTTAAAGTCTGCCCTTTCGACATAATCTCGTCAGTATAATCAAGCTTAATAGTTTCTACCGGAATACTTATTATGAAGTTACAGGTTGCAATAAATGCTCCATCCTCAGTCTTGCAGACAATCGTACAATATCCCGGAGCGACATATTTTACAAGTCCGTTCTCATCAACCTTGCAGACTGCCTCATTAGATGATGACCATGTAACATTTCTGTTAACACCATTACCAGAAGGTTTAACTGTTGCAACAAGCTGATACTGTCCAATTGCCATCGCAGATTCAACCGTAGTTGCATTAAGAGTTACTCCTGTTACCGGCTCTCTTACATATACATCACAGGTTGCAACCTTAAGTCCGTCCTCAGTAATAACCGTTATGGTTGCGCTTCCTCCTGAAATACCCTTAATTGTTGCTGTGTAACTGTCACCCTCTACGGTTGCAACTGTCTTATCAGATGACGACCAGAGTACATTGCTGTTAGTAGGACCTGAAGGATTAAACAACAACTGTACAGTTCCTGTATCTCCTCTGTTTATCTCTATAGAAGAAGGATTAATACTTACCTCTCCAACCGGAGTAGTTACATATATCACACAAGTCTCTGACTTAATAACGCCATTGATATTCTGAGATACAGTAAGCTGTGTAATACCTGGTGCAACACCTGTTATTGTAAATACAGTTCCATCCTCTGACTGCGAAACTTCAATAAGGTCATATGTAGGAACAACGCCTGCTGCGTCAGGCTGATTAGTAACGATATATTTTATATTCTCTTTAGATGGCTGGTTGGTTACCAATGCTTTAATATCTATAGTACTTCCAATATTAACCGATGTGCTGACAGAGCTGAGGCCAAATCCATCAATTACTGTAATCTGATAAGCAAGCTGATATGGCATATTATATACTGTGTACAGCTCGTCCTGCACCCTTGTAGCATAAATTGTTGCTGTTCCGGCATTTACTGCCTTTACAAGTCCTGTTGAAGAATCAACCTGAAGAATTGTATTATCAGAAGTTGACCATGTAACCTCAGAAGCAATTGCTGATGTTGAAAGCTGAAGCTCATCTCCAACATTCATATTACTTACAACATTCCCCATCTTCTTAAATGGCACTACTATATTAACTGTGTCTCTTGTAAGCCACGATTCATTTCCACCCACATCAATAGTTGTGAGTCCGGCGCTTACCTTAGTTACACCTGCATGGACTCCACATACCGTCCCGGCAGCTACGGACGCAATATTAACATCCTCCGTTCTATATATAACACCAGACTTTGATGGATACACTACATTAGAAGGAATTTCCTCATAAGAAAATGCTTCATAATCCACATCAGAAAGAACCATGTATTTATTGAGAATATCACTTGAAAGATGTGTGATAAAGTGTCCCTGCGCATTCTGAACATTTTCCTTAAATCTAACTTCTGCTTTAACTGTAAATGTATATGTAAGAGGATTAATTCCACTTCCATCGGCTGTTCTTGCAGTAATAACAGTTGAACCTCCACCGATAACCTTAAGTATAACCTTGGAAGAATCACGATAATACATTTCAACAATACCATCAGTCTTAACTTCTCCCGATGCATCATTAGAAGTCTCGATAAAAAGCTTATTACTCTCACAAGTATTAGCTGTGATTGTAATAAGGTCTCCCTCCTTCATGAGGTCAGCTTCTTCGAGAATCTGCTCTCCTCTTTTTCTCTCAACACTTACATTAATAGGAACATATACTGCTGCTGTTGATGTAGCCAGTACATTATCATATACAACTGAACCTGATTCAGAAAACTTCTTAGAATGATATGATGCTGTTATGGTAGCTGCACCTGCTCTGTTACCATACACAGTAGGATTAGTTGTCCCTGTTACACTCTGTAAATACGCATCACCGCCTGAACTTGGATTAAGAAACTTTACCACATCATAATCCTCATCAGAAATTGTCCACTCTAATCTCTGAGGACTGGCGATACCATTGTTGGCAGGATTACTTGCATCATAGAATTCATCATCAGTTCCAGAAAGATTTGCATGGATAACTGTAGATGTTGAGCCCTGTGCAACACTGGACTGTTTTGGAGTAAGTACCAAAGAAACACTTGAATCGGCATTGGCAAATATCAGTATTCCTCCAAATGCCACTCCTGCAACTAAAACAGAAAGCAAAATCTTCCACTGAAGTTTCAGACGCATTGTCAGATGCTTTAATTTCCTCACATTCTTCATATATAACCCTCACTTTATACTGTATAAATTCATTAACTTTATCAAGATAAAAATGTATATACCTACATCTATTATATTATATCGAAACTTTTCTTATAAATTTTACCTCTAAAATGCAATTTTTTCAATAAAATATACAATATTTTCCGTTTCAATGATTTTTCTGACACAATCTGTTGTGGTTTTTTCCTTTACAAGGGCTTGCACGATTTTGCACTACACTTTGTGAAGATTGTTTTTCTCTTAGAATAGTTGCCCCCGCCCTGCGGGGTCAACACGCGGCTGGCGCCGCTTATAAATCAAAAAGAGTGAAATTTGTTTCAAGCAAGCTTGCACAAATTTCCGCTCTGCTCTTTTCTTTATGAAGATTAGTTGCCCCCGCCCTGCGGGGTCAACACGCGGCTGGCGCCGCTTATAAATCAAAAAAAGTGAAATTTGTTTCAAGCAAGCTTGCACAAATTTCACTCTTTTTGATTTATAATCTTCTTGTAGCTAACGCGATCATTTCTGGACTAAGTGCATATCAAATCCGCCAAAGCTGCCCTTGAAGTATATTGCCTTTAACTTTCCTTCCTTGATTACTCTTGAATCCTCATCAAATTCAAATCCTCTCTTCTCAAGGTGATAGATTGCTCTCTCTATGTAGTTGGTTGCAATTGCAATATGTCCGTGTGTTCCACGACCCTGCTTCTTCATAATCTCAAATCCTGTTCCTGAGAATATTGAGCTGTTACCAACCTTCTTAGGGAAACTGAACATCTTCTCTAATGTATCTGCAAGCTCTTCAGCCTCCTCAGCATTAGCCATATTCATACCAATATGACGCATCTCAAATCCGAGCATTGTATCAACAGCTTCTCTTGTAAGCTTCTTAATTCCTTCGAAATCTCCTGCTGCAACCATATCCTTCTTAACCATCCAAGAACCGCCACAGCAAACAATCTTATTAAAATCAAGATATGACTTAAGATTAGTAGCGTTAATTCCACCTGTTGGCATGAATTTCATGTTTGTATATGGAGCTGCCATAGATTTAATCATGTTAAGTCCACCTGCAGCCTCTGCTGGGAAGAATTTAACAACATCAAGTCCAAGTTCAATTGCAACTTCTACATCTGAAGGATTACTTGTTCCCGGAACAATTGGATATCCCTTATCGATGCAGTGCTTAACAACCTTAGGATTAAGTCCAGGACTTACAATAAACTTAGCTCCTGCATTCATAGCTCTGTCAGCCTGCTCCGGAGTAAGAACTGTTCCTGCACCAACAACAAGTTCAGGGAACTTCTCTGCCATTATCTTAATAGCTTCCTCAGCAGCCGCTGTTCTGAATGTAACCTCTGCACATGGAAGTCCGCCTTCAATAAGTGCCTTTGCAAGAGGCTCAGCGTCCTTGGCATCATCAAGGGCGATTACCGGAACAATACCGATTTTACTAAGTTCTTCAATTACTTTGTTCATTATTCGTTCTCCTTATAATTATGAAAAATTTATTTATCATTTATTATAGAATTGACCTATTCTTTTGTCAAATGTTGGATAAAAATATCATTTTTATTATAAAAGATAGAAAACTTTAGGTAAAAATGATGGATAAAATCAGATTAATATGGTAAAATGTTGAAGCAATAAAATATTTGGAGGTATCTAGAAAAATGAAATTAAATTTAAGACCAGCTGAAGAGTGTACATTTGACGCTGTATCATTAGGTGAAGTTATGCTTCGTCTTGATCCGGGTGAAGGAAGAATCCGTACAGCAAGAAGCTTTAGAGCATGGGAAGGTGGCGGAGAATATAATGTTATCCGTGGTCTTCACAAGTGCTTCGGTATGAGAACTGCTGTTATCACAGCTTTTGCTGATAACGAAGTAGGTCTTCTTATGAAGGACTTCATTGAGCAGGGTGGCGTTGATACATCACTTATCTGCTGGAAGAAGACAGATGGTATCGGTCGTCTCTGCAGAAATGGTCTCAACTTCACAGAGAGAGGATTTGGTATCCGTGGTGCTAAGGGTTGCTCTGACAGAGCTAACACAGCTATTTCTCAGGCTACTCCAGAAGATTTCGATTTCGATTACATCTTCAAGAATAAGAGCGATGGTGGTTTAGGTGTTCGTTGGTTACATACTGGTGGTATCTATGCTGCTCTTTCTGAACAGGCTTGTGAGACTGTTATTGCAGCTTGTAAGGCAGCTAAGAAGTACGGTACAATCGTATCTTACGACCTTAACTACAGACCATCTATGTGGGAAGCTATCGGTGGCTTAGAGAAGGCTCAGGAAGTTAATAAGGAAGTTGCTAAGTATGTCGATGTTATGATTGGTAACGAGGAAGACTTCACAGCCTGCCTCGGTTTCGAAATCGAAGGTAACGATGCTAACCTTAAGACTCTTAACCTTGATGGTTACAAGAAGATGATCAACGAAGCTGCTGCTACATACCCTAACTTCAAGGCTGTTGCTACAACTCTTCGTCAGGTTAAGACAGCTACAGTTAATGACTGGTCAGCAATCTGCTGGGCTGATGGAGAAATCTACAAGGCTGCTCAGTATGATGGTCTTGAGATCATGGATAGAGTTGGTGGCGGAGATTCATTCGCTTCAGGTCTTGTATATGGTCTTATGACATTCGAAGATGCTGAGAAGGCTGTTAACTACGGTGCAGCTCACGGTGCATTAGCTATGACAACTCCTGGTGATACAACAATGGCTTCTCTTAAGGAAGTTGAAGGTATCGTTGGTGGTGCTGGTGCCAGAGTTCAGAGATAATTCATCTGATTCATTAATTAAAGATTCATCCAAGTTGAGCGGTGCTTTTTGGCACCGCTCTTTTTCACTTATTATACTATTCATGCCAGATTCATTCATGCCAGATTTCCCGTCTTCTCTGTTTGAAATCATCTCCCAAATTGATGTGTTACCTACAAATAGTAGCATATTCCACTATTTAGTAGGTCTTTTGCGGTGTAAAATACATATTTTAAAATCATGACCACCCGTCAAACGGGTGGTTTGCTCGCCCCTATAAGGGGCAGTTA
>CAMEVC010000011.1 GCA_945939115.1 uncultured Eubacterium sp. | reverse complement strand
CGACTTGTATATAATATCATTGTGGATACCCATTGTCAACAGATTTTTACATTTTTCCGCATTTTTGTGATTTTTCACTCAAATATGTTCCTGGAAGAATATTTATTACAACTAAATCCCGGAATATTTGGTACTTGGTTGTATCACCAAGTCCATCGGTACCTAATGAACACAAAACACCAATCCCCGCACAGAATATGCGGGGATTGTAAACAGATATATCACATATCATATACATATATCACAAATCAAACAGTGACAGCTGATTGCTTTCAGTCATATCACCAAGTATACCGAGTTCAGACAGCTTATCAATTGCAGATTGTCCAATCTTTGCCCGCTGTCTTAGATCATCCTTTGATAAAAACTCTCCATCTCTTGCAGCAATCTCAATTGACTCTCCGGCAACTTCTCCTACCTTGGCGATAACTTTAAACGATGGCATTATCTTGCCGTCTATTATCTGGAATGTCCGGGCTTTAGCCTTATATATATCAATCGGCATAAACTCAAAACCTCTCGCATGCATTTCCTGTACAAGACGCATTACACCAAGCTCATCTTCTTCAGTATTTGTTATTGTACCTTCTGCTTTTTTTGCTTTATATTCTTCAATGTAATGTTCAAGTCTCACCGACCCCATCGCCATTTTTTCATAATCAAATGCAGTAGCTCTTATACTGAAATATGCCGTGTAATACGCAAGGGGATAAAACACCTTACAGTAAGCGACACGCCATGCCATCATAACATAAGCTGCAGCATGGGCCTTTGGAAACATATACTTGATACGCTCACAGGACCAGATATACCAGTCAGGCACTCCATGGTCTATCATATCCTGTTTCCATACATCCCAGTTAGCACATTTTCCCTTCGCAACTGTTCCTTTTCGCACTGCTTCCATTATCTTAAAGGATTCCTCCGAGTCAAGTCCCTTCTGAATTAGGTAAATCATAATATCATCTCGGGTACATATAGCAGTTGAAATAGTTGCCTTACCCTCTTTAATAAGAGTCTGGGCGTTGCCAAGCCATACATCTGTACCATGGGCCAGTCCTGCAATTCTAACAAGGTCGGAAAAAAACTTTGGCTTTGTATCCATTAGCATCTGCATGGCAAAATCTGTACCAAACTCAGGAATACCCAATGCTCCCAGCTTACACCCACCAATATCCTCAGGTTTTATACCAAGGGCAGATGTATTCTGGAATAAAGACATTACCTCCTTAGAATCCAAAGGAATCTCCAGAGGGTCGATTCCTGTAAGGTCCTGAAGCATCCTGATCATTGTAGGGTCAAGATGCCCCAGTATATCCAGTTTCAACAAGTTATGATCAATACTGTGATAATCAAAATGTGTTGTCACAATATTGGTAGTCATATCATTTGCAGGATGCTGTACAGGCGTAAACGAATGTATTTCCTCTCCAATAGGCAGAACAACAATTCCTCCCGGATGCTGTCCTGTTGTCCTTCTTATATCTATACAGCCTTCCGATATTCTCTCTATCTCGCACTTTCTCTTGACAATTGCAGGCTTTCCCTCAAGCAGATTCTTCTCTGACTTTTCCTCGAAATACTTAAGCACAAATCCATAAGCAGTCTTCTCCGCCACGGTACCGATGGTTCCCGCTTTGAATGTCTGACCTTTTCCAAAGATTACCTCCGTATATGCATGAGCCTTACTCTGATACTCATTGGAAAAGTTAAGGTCAATATCCGGTTCCTTATTACCCTTGAATCCAAGGAAAGTTTCAAAAGGAATGTCAAAGCCCATTTTATTAAGCTTTGCTCCACATTTAGGACATGTTTTATCAGGCATATCGCATCCTGCTCCACCTGCAAATGCTTTTACTTCATCTGAGTAAAAATCATTATAATAACATTTTGGACACAGATAATGAGGGCTGAGCGGGTTAACTTCAGTAATACCCGCCATCGTAGCTGCAAATGAGGAGCCAACGGAACCTCTCGAGCCAACCAGATATCCGTCATCATTAGACTTCCATACCAGCTTCTGCGCTATTATGTACATAACTGAATATCCATTGGAAATAATAGAATTCAGTTCTCTTTCCAGTCTCTCTGTAACTATGTCAGGCAGTTTGGGTCCGTATATCTCATGCGCTCTGTTCTCACAAATAGTCCTTAACATCTGATCAGAATTCTCGATAAACGGAGGACATTTATCCGGACGTACAGGTTCAATCTCCTCACACATATCCATAATTTTGTTAGAATTAGTAACTACAACCTCATATGCCTTGTCGCTTCCAAGATAATCAAACTCATGCAGCATTTCCTCTGTTGTATGAAGATACAGCGGAGCCTGGTTATCTGCATCATCAAATCCTTTGCCAGCCATGATAATCCGCCTGTATATTTCATCCTCCGGGTTAAGAAAATGCACATCACAGGTAGCAACTACCGGTTTTCCAAATTTCTCTCCAAGCTCAACTACACGCCTGTTAAGGTTTTTCAAATCCTCCTCGTCTTTAACATAACAGTCTTCCTTATCTATCATGAACCTGTTATTGCCAATTGGCTGAATCTCTAGGTAATCATAGAAATTCACAATTCGTGCTATCTCTGTCTCTGAGCGTCCATTCACAAGACTCCTGAACAGTTCTCCAGCCTCACAGGCACTTCCTATAATTAATCCCTCTCTGTACTGATTAACCATACTCTTTGGGATCTTCGGAAACCTGTTAAAATATTGCAAATGTGATGCAGACACAAGCCTGTACAGATTAATTCGTCCCATCTCATTAGAAGCCAGAATTATACAGTGATACTGATGCAGCTTCTTGATGGCATTCTCATCCATTTTCCCTTCTTCGTTGAGCTTATCCAGTGTGAAAATATCCCGGTCATCTAACATTTTAATCATTTTGACAAAAATATCCGCTGTAGCTGCAGCATCATCTACAGCTCTGTGGTGATTATCAAGCACTACACCAAGATGTTTTGTGAGTGTGTCAAGCTTATAATTGTGCAGATTCGGCATAAGAAACTGCGCAAGAAGAACAGTGTCAATAATTGTAGGAGTTAAACTGATTCCAATATTCTTCGCTTTATTAATAATGAAACTCGTATCAAATTCCGCATTGTGGGCAACCATCACAGCCCCCTCACAGAACTTAAGGAATTCCGGAAGTACTTCCTCTATCTTAGGTGCATTCATAACCATCTGGTCGTTGATATGTGTAAGTGTCTCAATTCTAAAAGGAATCGGTATTTCCGGATTAACAAATGAAGAAAATCTGTCAACTATCTCACCATGGCATACCTTTACTGCACCAATTTCTATAATTCTGTCAACCTCAGCAGAAAATCCTGTCGTCTCTAAATCAAAAACAATAAATGTATCATCAAAACTCTGCCCTGCTGCATTAGTAACAATCTGTTTGGTATCATCCACAAGATAAGCCTCAACCCCGTAGATCACCTTAAAATCAAGCTTCTCACCTTTTTTCTCATAGGAACCTTTAATGTCTCTGATTGTATGAAAAGCATCTGTAAATGCCTGAACCACACCGTGGTCTGTGATTGCAATTGCCTTATGCCCCCATCTTATAGCCTGTTTTATTATATCAGACACATATGAAACGCCATCCATATCACTCATCTTAGTGTGGCAGTGCAGTTCAACTCTCTTGTGAAGGGCCAGATCATTTCGGGACGTTCTTGTGTCAGAACCTTTCCTTATCCCCCATACATTTGCAATTGAAATCTCCTGGTCATATTTGTCAAATGTAGCATTACCCTTAATCTTAAGAAAACTCCCATTCTTTATAAATCCCATAAGCTCAGGCACCTGCTCATTTTTAGCAAAAACCTTCACCGTTATTGTATCTGTGAAATCCGTAACATTAAACATTATTATTGTTCTCTCATTTCGGATTTCCCTGTTCTCAACGTTTCTGACCATTCCGGAAATAATTACATCTCCAATAGCTGTGTCTATCTGTTCAATAGGCGTGATATCACCGTCAAAATCTCTTCCAAAAAGCACATCATCGTTGGCAGGTTTCCTGCTGTAAGACTTCAGTTCCTCTCTTCCCCTGTTATCACTTGCAAAGAATGCTGCTCTTGCTGCCTTTTGTTTTTCGGCTGCCTCCGCCTTCTTTGCCGCCTTCTGGGAAGAAGTAAGTCCTTTCTTATCTGTTTCCTCACCGGCATTTTCCTGTGCAGCAATAATATTATTCTCAATTTCCTTTACACGGAGATTGATTTTGTACGCATTTTCTTTTTCATACTGGCTCTCCTTCTTCTTAGCGTACTGATATTCCACATCAATCTCAAAGCCAAATCTGTTCAAGAATATTTTCTTAAAGTAATCAGTTAGCGTTTCCGCATACTGATGCGCCAGAAAACTGTCTTCTATGGTAAATACAAGACGGTCCTCCTCCACGAATTCCCACTGGGAATTCTTCAAAAGATTATATTCAAGTGTCCAGTACTTTTCCAGTTCTGCCAGAATACTGTCATAGTATATATCCATGACCGTCTGCGGTGTGTACTGTTTAGAAAGCACATACCTGTCTACAATTCTGACATCCATATTGGATATGCGGAAAATCTGTCTCTTTAATGCATCTTCCACTTTAAATATAATAGGCTTTTCTATTACTCTGTCACTTTTTATATAAACACGTGCCAGAGAATTAGTTGAAGTTTTTGAGACCTTGGTAACCTCCACATTCTCAAAATAAACAGCTAAATCCTCTGGCAGCTTTAATGTTTTAAAAACCTCAAAAAACTTATGCATACCTATCTCCCTGCATATGTCACCTTCCGTGACAATCTATGCGTTCCAGTTATCCAGCTCATACTTAAGCGTACTAAGCAGTTCTTCCTCCGGCACTTTCCTGATTATCTCACCGTGTTTAATAAGTACTCCATAGCCATCTGCTCCTGCAATTCCTAAGTCTGCCTCTTTCGCCTCTCCCGGTCCGTTAACAACACAGCCCATAACAGCCAGCTTAAGATTAAGGTCATAGTCGGATACCATTTTCTCAACCTTACCAGCAAGTTCAATAAGATTAATTCTTGTCCTTCCACATGTAGGACATGAAACAACCTCAATTCCTCCCTTCTTAAGCCCAAGCGTCTTAAGAATAAGCTTTGCTGCCTCCACTTCCCTCACGGGATCATCAGTAAGGGAAACTCTTATTGTATCGCCTATTCCCTGGTTAAGAATAAGCCCCAGTCCGATAGATGACTTAATACTTCCTGAGAATACTGTTCCTGATTCAGTAATTCCAACATGAAGCGGGTGCTTTGTCTGCTCTGCAATAAGTTCATGAGCCCTTACACACATCATTACATCTGAGGACTTAATGCTTACCACCAGATTATCATATCCCATATCCTCAATAATCTTCACTTTATCAAGAGCACTTTCAACAATTCCCTCTGCTGTCACGCCACCATATTTTTTAATAATTTCTTTCTCAAGAGAACCACTGTTTACTCCTACTCTAATAGGAATATTTCTCTCTCTGGCAACATCTACTACAGCCTTGATTTTATCTTCTTTTCCAATATTCCCCGGATTAATTCTAATCTTGTCTGCGCCATTTTCCATAGCCATAATTGCCATACGATAGTCAAAATGTATATCTGCTACCAAAGGAATCTCAATCTGCTTCTTGATTTCTTTCAACGCAAGTGCTGCTTCCTGCGTTGGAACTGTACATCTGATTATGTCACACCCGGCTTTGGTTAGAGCATGAATCTGTTCCACCGTAGCCTTTACATCCTCTGTGCGGGTATTAGTCATCGACTGGATTAATATAGGATTTCCTCCGCCTATAACACGGTTTCCGATTTTAACAACATTTGTATTATCTCTAAACATATAATAACATCTCCTCTAGAATAACGCCGCAATATCCTTAAACAGAACAACAACCATAAGTATGACGAGCAGTATCATTCCGATAAAATGTACAATACCCTCATGCTCACGTTTAATCGGCTTTCCGCGCAAAGCCTCAATAATAAGAAATACAAGTCTTCCGCCATCTAACGCCGGAATAGGCAGAAGATTCATCACTCCCAGGTTAGCACTGATAAGCGCCGCGAGATTCATAAGGTTAAGGAATACATAGAACGCACCGTCCGACTTGCTCTCCTCAACTATCTCGCTCATTGTATTTACCGTTCCAACCGGTCCTAACAGTGAATCAAATCCCACCTTGCCTGTAAACATCATTCCAAGGCTCTGAATTACTGTCTTTACACTATAGCCAACCTCGCATACGGAATATTTCAACGTTGAAATTGGTGAAACTTTAACCCTGTCTCCATATACAACGAAACCAGTGTCATAGCTTTCAACTTCAACCATCTTCGGATGGACTGTAATGTCAATACTCTTGCCATCCCTCATAACTGTAAAAATGACATCTTTGCCGCCGCTTGATGTAATAGCCTCTGTTATCTGGGAATTGGTCTCCATCTGCACCCCATCTACAGCCTTAATTACATCATTAGCCTTAAGTCCCGCCTTCTTAGCAGGAGAATCGTCATTCACTGAACTGATTGAGCAGTTCTCAGAAATCATTATTCCCACCTGATATTTCTGCTGTTTTATATGGTTAGGAGTGACAGTTGTATGCATTTCCTGTCCATCTCTCTCAAATGTAATATTAAGAGTTTCACTGGCATTATAATATCTATAAAAATAGAAGTCTCTGTAGAATGTTATATTATGGCCGTTAACCTTTGTAATAACATCACCCGCTTCAAGACCTGCCTCTGCTGCCGGAGAACCTGTATTAACCACATCAATGTCGCACGGGTCATATCCTATGCTTCCAATTATAACAACAGCACAGACAAAAGCCAGAATAAAATTAAATATCGGACCTGCCGCAATAACAGCAATCCTTGCCCATACGGATTTGCTTGAAAATGACTTATTCATGTCATATCCGTTCTCAACAGCCATTTTTAACTTCTTAGCTTCTTTTTCCTCTGGAGTGAGCTCTGTATCTGTCTCATCCTCTGACTCTGCTATATTCATCTCAAGAAATTCATCGCCGAGCATAGTACAGGCTCCACCAAACGGAAGTGCTTTAATGCAGTACTCTGTATCTCCCTTTTTAAAATGTATAAGCTTTGGCCCGAATCCTATCGAAAACTCAACAACCGTTATACCATTAGCCTTCGCTATAATAAAATGTCCAAACTCGTGTACAATAACGATAATACTAAGTACAAGAATAGCCAGAATTACATTAAGAACCAACTTCTACCACCTGCCTTTTATTATTTCTGTTACATAATCCTGAGTAGATAATATTTCTTCCACAGTCGGATTCTCAATATAATCCACTTCCTTCATGGCGTATTCTATAATATCCGGAATATCAAGATACCGTATCTGTCTGTCTAAGAATCTGGCAACTGCTACTTCATTAGCAGCATTAAAGGCTGTCGGAATATTTCCACCCCTGTACGCTGCTTCATATGCCAGCTTAAGTCCCCTGAATGTCTCCATATCCGGTTTTTCAAATGTAATGCCGGAAAGTTCATAGAAATCCAGCCTGTCTGTATTAAGTTCTCTTCTTTCCGGATAATAAAGCGCATACTGTATAGGAAGCCGCATATCCGGACTCCCAAGCTGCGCCATTACAGCTCCATCCTTAAATTCCACCATGGAATGAATAACACTCTGTGGCTGTACAACTACCTGGACCTTGTCAGCCGGAACTCCAAAGAGCCACTGCGCCTCCATAACCTCAAGTCCCTTGTTAACCATTGTTGAGGAGTCTATGGTTATCTTGCGTCCCATAGACCAGTTAGGATGCTTTAGTGCATCCTCCAACTGTACATTTTCAAGTTCAGCTCTCTTTCTGCCACGGAACGGTCCTCCCGAAGCAGTGAGAAGAATCTTGCTGATTTCGCCGTGATTTTCACCATTAAGGCATTGAAAAATCGCAGAATGTTCACTGTCAACCGGATAAATATTAACCCCGCATTCCTTCGCGAGTTTCATTATAATATGTCCAGCACATACGAGTGTCTCTTTATTAGCTAAAGCTATATCCTTATGAGCCTGTATAGCTTTAATTGTTGGGACAATCCCCATCATTCCTACCACAGCAGTCACAACTATATCTGCACTGCCAATAACAGCAGCCTCGATAAGTCCCTCGTTGCCACATACTATTCTGACATCAACATCAGCCAATAGCTGCTTAATCTGTGGAACAAGTTCCTCACTTCCAACACACACAAGCTCCGGTCTGAACTCTCTCACCTGTGCAGCAAGCTCAGAAACTCTGGTTCCTGCTGCAAGAGCAACAACATTTATGTCCTTATTTCTTCTGATAACATCGAGGGTCTGTGTACCTATAGAACCGGTAGACCCCAGAATGGAAACATTCTTCATCTTCAACCTCCAAAGACAATGTTAATTGTCTCAATAGCCCAGAAAACTGCTGGTGCAGTAAATATAGCACTGTCAAATCTGTCCATAATACCACCATGTCCCGGAATGAGCTTTCCATAGTCTTTCACATCATGATTTCTCTTAATTGCAGATGCTGCCAAATCTCCGAATATTGAAAGAAAGGCTCCAATAAAACTTGCAACTGCAAATGTATATACAGGATGAACAAGCACATTTGACAGCTTGAAACTTATGGCATATCCATAAACAAATCCAAGAAGTGTTGCACCAATAATACCTCCAACAGCTCCTTCATATGTCTTCTTAGGTGATAGTTTCGGTGTCATCTTATGCTTACCTAAGAAAACACCTGTAAAGTATGCAAATGTATCATTTCCCCACGATGACACAAATATAAGCCATACAATATATACTCCGTTCTCAAGCATTCTTACCTGATAGATATAAGAAAGCATAACAGCAACATAGATAATACTGAAGAACACCCACATGACATCCTCAGTTTTGTACTTTGGAAATGTAAAAATATACACTGACATCATGATTATGCATGTTGCAACAAGAAGTAATAATATATATGCCGGGTCATTCATTAAAAGAATTATATAGTACATTACTGCAGCGGCATAGCCAACCACAGCAAGTCCCGTCTTTTCTATCTTCTTCACCCTGATAAGCTCATACATTCCAACCAAAGAAATAAATAAACTAAAGCCGTATGTTACCCAGCCGCCAAAATAAAGGCATGTAAAGAGAATTACTATGAGCACAGCTCCGCTTAATATTCTAGTTCGCACAGACTACTCCTCCTTAACTCCGCCAAATCTTCTTTCTGTCTTATTGTACTTTTCAAATGCCTTAATTAGTTCTTCCTTATTGAAATCAGGCCAGTACACATCCGTAAAATAAAATTCTGTATATGCAAGCTGCCAGCACAGATAATTAGATAATCTCTGCTCACCACTTGTTCTTATAAGCAAATCAGGATCAGGAAGTTCCCATGTATCAAGATTATTGCTTATAGTATCTTCACATATATCTTCTGGCGAAAGACTACCTTCCTTAACCCTGTCAGCAATCTTCTTCACAGCTCTTGTAATCTCATCTCTTCCGCCGTAGTTTATTGCTATGGTAAAATTGAGACCTGTATTATTCTTAGTTTTTTCCTCAAGATTATTAATACTGTCAATAATATCCTGACTGAGTTCATCTTTTCTTCCTATAACTCTGCACCGGACATTATTCTTCATGGACTTCTTAACGCAATCCTTGAGATATGTCCTTAATATCCCCATAAGAGTACTCACTTCTTCTGTTGATCTTTTCCAGTTCTCTGTTGAAAAAGCATATACAGTAAAGTACTTTACTCCCAGCTCATCTACTACATAGAGCATATCCTCAACTACCTTACTTCCCTGTGCATGCCCCATAGTACGTGGAAGATGTCTTTTCTTAGCCCATCGCCCATTGCCATCAAGAATAACTGCAACATGACCCGGGATATTAAGTCCCAGACTTTCGTTAAATGTATCCATATACCAATTCCTCATTTCTGCGCAAATCTTTTCGCATAATTTCCAATCTAGTAATGCACAAAAAGGCTGTTGTCAATATTTCCAACAGCCCTTACCCATCTTAAACTGTAAGTATCTCCTTAGTCTTGTCATCTATTGCGCTATCAATAATTCCGATATACTTATCAGTAATCTTCTGAATCTCATCCTCTGAATTCTTAGCCTCGTCATCTGAGATATCTCCAGCCTTATTATCCTTCTTAATGACATCGTTGGCATCTCTTCTGATATTACGGATGGCAACCTTTGCATTATCGCCCTTCTTCTTAATATCCTTCGCAAGTTCTTTTCTTCTGTCCTCTGTTAATTCAGGGAAAACAAGTCTTATTGTCTTACCATCGTTATTCGGTGTAAGACCAAGGTCTGATGTGAGAATTGCCTTCTCGATTTCCTTAATCAGGCTTGCTTCCCAAGGCTGAATCTGAATCATTCTGGCTTCAGGAACAGATACATTGGCAACCTGCTGTATTGGTGTAGGTGTTCCATAATAATCAACTCTTAATCTGTCAAGTATATGTGGGTTAGCTCTGCCGGCTCTGATTGTAGAATATTCATCCTTTAAGTTATCCACCGACTTCTGCATTCTCTCTTCGATTTCTTTAATGTTAAACATATAATCCTCCGCTATAAAACATATTAATTAATCAACAGTCACTACTGTACCGTTAAAATTACCCGATAAAGCATTAACAATGCTATTCTCCTCTTCAAGTCCAAATACCATAAGTGGCATCTTATTCTCCATGCACATTACCGATGCAGTCATATCTATAACGCCAAGCTTTTTATCAACAACTTCACTGATAGATATTGTATCATACTTCTTCGCATCAGGATTAATCTTAGGATCGCTGTCATATATTCCGTCAATTGCCTTTGCAAGAAGAATTGCATCTGCATCCATCTCAATAGCTCTTAATACAATTCCTGTATCCGTTGAGAAATACGGATGTCCTGTTCCTCCGGCAAAGAATACAACCATCCCCTTTTCAAAATACTTGTTAGCCCTGTCTTTAGAGAACAACTTTGTCATGCTGCCACATTCGAATGGTGTAAGTATATTTGTCTTAAGACCTTGAGAACGGAATATCTCAGAAACATAAATGCAGTTCATAATTGTTGCAAGCATTCCAATCTGGTCAGCCTTTGTTCTGTCAATATTATCATTAGAGCGGCCTCTCCAGTAATTGCCTCCACCTATAACTATGCCGACATCTGTTCCCTTATCCACTAAGGTCTTCACTTGATTAGCAATATCCTCAATCAGATTATCATTATATCCACCCTGCTTCTTAGCGAGTGCCTCTCCACTAAGTTTAAGTATTACCCTCTTAATGTTATCCATAAGTGCCTCCGATTATTAAATAATTATGTCATTTATAATAAAATCTGACTATTTATTAGACTTCTTCTTGCCCTTAATATTAAATATGCTGTCCATATTAACATCAGCATAGCACTGTGAGCAACGTCCATCAATTGTAGCTCCATTGTTAATCTGAACTGACTTAGACTTGATATCACCTACGATAACAGCAGAAGAGTCAACAATAACCGGACCGTGTACATCTATATCACCCTTAACTGCTCCTGCAATAACGGCTGAAGTTGCAGTAATATTACCAACAATAACTGTTCCCTGTCCAATCTTTACTGAACCCTTAGCCTCAACATTTCCATCTACCTGTGCACTGTTGGCAAACACTTCATTAGCCTTGGAATTACCTATAATCGAACCGCTTACTGTAAGCTTTCCACGACATGTAACATTACCTTCAACTGAGCCAAATAAATCTATTGAACCCAATGAATCAAGGTCTCCACTGATTGTAAGACCTTCTGTGATAACTGCAGTCTCATCAGCAATAAACTCATTATCCGATACTGCATCTTCCTGAACATTATCTGTGTCCTTGGAAGACTCCTCTGTATCCTGCTGTACCTGGGCATCCTGTACGCTCTGCGCATCAGCACCAGTCTCCTCCTTATCAGATTCCTGTGCTTCTTTCTTATAATCTTCTGCCATCTTTGCGAGTTCCGGATCATCTAGTGTGTTAACCATCAAATCTTCATCTCTGTCATCAGATGCATTCTCTAATTCCGCGTCAGAAAGTCCATTGACTGCCTCGGATAAATCATCTTTAAAATCTTTGAAAAATCCCATTTAATCATCCTCCATATTAATCACTGCGGTTTCCACAAAACATTACAGTTTGAAAAGATTATAGCATATCATTGACAATTTTAGAAGTGTTATGACAAATTTTTCATTAATAAAAACCCCGGAATGTTCTTCCTGATACATTCCGGGGTAAACTGCAATATCCGCAATATTAATATCACGCAATAATTACTTTAACTGAGCTGCAACCTCTGCTGCAAAATCCTCGTTCTTCTTCTCAAGACCTTCACCTGTCTCAAAACGAACATATCCCTTAATAGAGAAGTTAACACCATTAGCCTTAGCAACCTCTGCAAGATACTTGCCAACTGACTGCTTTCCATCCTCAGCCTTAACATAAACCTGATCCATAAGACAGATTTCCTTAAGCTGCTTAGATACACGGCCTTCTACTAATCCGTTGAAAATCTTATCTGCAACGATATTAGCCTCATCTGCTAATGCAAGCTCTGCTAACTGTGCAGCAGCTTCCTTTGAAAGGAAGTTGAATAAATACTGCATGTTGCTCTTATGCTCATTGTATGTTTCAATATCAGCATCGCTCCATACTTTGTCATTAACTGCCTTATCAATTAACTTGTTTAAGATTGGCTTTGGAAGAGTAGCTGGATCATTTAATGCGCTCTTCTCTATGATTTCTCTTAACTTAGCAAGTTCATCTGCTGACATATCTTCTCTGCAGAGATACTGTGGATTCATAGCTGCAATCTGCATTGCAACATTAGTAAGTGCTTCCTTAACAGCATCGTTTGAAGCACCATCTGCTGCAACAAGAACACCAATTCTTCCACCACCGTGAATATAAGAAGCTACGCAATCTCCTGAAATCTTCTGGAATCTTCTGATAGAAAGCTTCTCACCAATTGTAAGAGTCTTCTCTTCAAGTTCTGACTGCATACCAAGAATAGCACAAACATCTTCTCCATCTCCAGCCTTATCAACTGAAGCCTTAAGTGCCTTATCAGCAACCGACTGAACAAATTCCTGAAAAGTAGCGTTCTTAGCTACGAAATCTGTCTCTGAGTTAACTTCTACTACAACTGCTGTATTGCCTTCAGATGCAACTCTTGTAATACCCTCTGCTGCAATTCTTCCTGCCTTCTTCTCAACCTTAGCTGCTCCGCTCTTTCTAAGAACATCAACAGCTGCTTCCATATCACCATCTGTCTCTGTAAGAGCCTTCTTACACTCCATCATACCTGCGCCAGTAGACTCTCTAAGTTCTTTAACCATTGCTGCTGTAACTGCTGCCATTATAATATCCTCCAATAATAATTATTTTAAAAAATGCTTCAACCTGATAACATGTCAGGCTGAAGCATACATAAACTTAAGTCAATACTTAAATATTAAGCTTCCTCAGCTACCTCTTCCTCAACAGCTGGAGCTGCTTCTTCACCCTGATTAGCTTCGATAACTGCATCTGCCATCTTAGCAACGATTAACTTAACTGCTCTGATAGCATCGTCATTACCAGGGATTACATAATCTAATTCATCTGGATCACAGTTAGTATCTGCGATACCGATTAACTTGATACCGAGTGCATGTGCTTCCTGAACACAGATTCTTTCCTTCTTAGGATCAACGATAAAGATAGCATCCGGAAGTCTCTTCATCTCCTTAATTCCGCCAAGGTTCTTCTGAAGCTTCTCAAGTTCCTTCTTAAGGTTGATAACTTCTTTCTTAGGAAGAACATCAAATGTTCCATCTTCCTGCATTGTCTCGATTTCCTTAAGTCTGTTGATTCTGCTCTGGATTGTCTTGAAGTTAGTAAGCATACCGCCTAACCATCTCTCGTTAACATAGAACATTCCACAACGCTCTGCTTCAGATGCGATAGCATCCTGAGCCTGCTTCTTAGTACCTACAAAAAGGATTGTACCACCCTCTGCAGCGATATCAGAGATTGCCTTATAAGCCTCGTCAACCTTACCTACAGACTTCTGTAAGTCGATGATATGGATACCATTTCTCTCTGTGTAGATGTACTCAGCCATCTTAGGGTTCCATCTTCTTGTCTGATGTCCGAAATGAACACCTGCCTCAAGTAACTGCTTCATTGAAATTACGCTCATTCTAATACCTCCATTGGTTAATTGTTCTTTTGCAGATTTCATCTTTCACGACCACCGGCGCGTAAACCGGCACCAGCCGCAAAATCCACCCGCATGTTTTTTCACACGAAATGCATTATATCAATACACAGAAAATAATGCAAGTACTTTTTCATACTAATTACCAGTTATATCCACTATATGTTCTATCTTGTCTGTGTTATTATTCTGGCAATTGTCTCGTAAGAATCTCCCGGTTTCAGAGTATATACACCATCTCTCATCTTTCTGTCATATCCGGTAGTATACATATATGTATAAAACTCTGTTTTATTATCAATGATACCTGCATCATATAATATATCTGCCGCCTGAACTGCTGTATAAACACCCTTAAATACAATCTCAACCTCTCCGCTGCCATCCCCTGTAGTAATTTTTACAGTTGATTTCTCTGTCGGTGGATTAGTCTGTGTCGGAGCCACAGTTGTCTCCTGTATTGTCTCTGCCGCAATTGTCTCCTGCGCATCCGTTTCCGAAGAAGTCTCTGAATCAGTCTGTTGCATCTGTGTAGAACCTTCAGTAGACGCTTCTGATGTAAATGCAATAACTGACCCGGCAGATTGTGTCTCTGTATTATTATTGCTATTGTTGTTCAGCATATCGTTGTTGCGTTCTACCATACCGGCAATTGTCAGTATTATGGCTGCGACAATTAATCCTGCGCCAAAACCTCTGATATAATATCTGAATTTCATAATTAATTACCACCCTTATAAAGGTCTATAACAAGCTTAACTTCTCCTACTCCAAGATTAAGCTGCTTTGCAATATCCTTGACCGAAGCACCCATAGAGTCGAGTTTTAAAATTTTCTCATTGTTAGTCAGTCCCGGATCCAGCTGTATATCTGCAGCATCTGTATTCTTTTCTGTATCCTGAGCTTTCCCTGCCGACTGCTTAGTTGTCTGTTTCGTTGTCTTCTTAGCTGGCTGCTTAGTTTCTGTTTTCTTGGCAGTCGTTGTCTTGTCAGTCGCTGTCTTGGCAGTCGTTGTCTTGGCAGTCGTCTTATTTTCAAGCTTTTCTGCCTGAACATTCCGTTTAGGAGTTCCATCTTCTGTCCTTGCTCTCTCGTTACTTTTCTTAACAAGTGCTGCCAGCCTTTCCTTAGCTATATCCTTAGTATTTTTGTCAGAATGTTCTGCCTGCTCATAAGCAGGTTCTTTTCCATCATCAGTCCTGTCTGGTTCACACACAGCATTTTCCTCAGAATTCTTTACCTCTGCATGAATCTTTTCCACCTGTCTCTTGGTATTATTCACGTCCTTGACAGTTGATTTAATCTCTTTGGCTTTTTCATTGAGCATATCATATAAAAAGACTGTCTCATTGTGATTGCGGTTAATTTCGCCAAGAACACTCTCAGCATACTCGTTCATCTCCAAAATCTTGGTATTAGATATCTTATCCAGAGAGGCTTCTGTTTTTTCAGCTACGCCGCTTATCTGTTCATCTATCATCTTGTCAATCTGCTGCTTTATCTTGTTCTTCTGTTCTTCTGATAATTCAGATGGAATATCACTACCTGTATTATCTTCCTTATTGTCAAAATTCATAACAAGGCTCACAATCACACATATGATACCAACTATAATAAGTATAATTTCTATTGCAACCATTATTCCCTCCAGATATACACTTTATATCTTAACATCAAAATCTGAATTCCCCTGTCCTTTTACAAAAACACGCCCGTCTGTATGTTTCTTTTTATCATTGTCCTGTTGGTTCTGGTATTCATTCTTGCTCTTTTCTTTAGCATCATACTTTCCACCATCGTTGTCAGCGTTATCCTTTCGGTTGACCTGCTGTGAATGTTCATTAACTTCCTTCTGAACCTGCATGGTAATAGATTGCTGCTCTGTCATAGGTCTTGTTTCTGCGTTGTGCTGCGACTTGGCAACAGTATTCTGTTGCTGTATCATAGCAAATTCAATCGGCTTAATAACCATAACTGACCTCCCTTATGAACGAATCAATATTCTGCATTCTACAAAGATGAGCACTTTATATCTGCACCTTCCTTGACAAACTGACAATAATCATATTTCTCTTTCAGGAACATACACTGGTCTCCAAAGACAAGCTTAACTCCCACATAAGCTGCATCGTATACTTTAATGCACGCATTCTTTTCTTCTCCAAGCTGTCCCCTGAGTTCTTCCAGTTCCTTCTTCTGCTTGTTTATTTCCTGCTCAATCATAATAACATTGCGCATAGTTTTCGTCTGAAGCTCGTGCTTGTCCGCATCAAGACTTCCTTCCGTCTCCTGTTTCTTTCTCAAAGCTGCAAGAACCTGATTAAGTCTGATTTTATTATCTCCAAGCTTTCCAAGACTGTTTTTCAATTCATCAACCCTTCGTTTCATCGCAGGATTAACACCTACCCCCACTGTCGTGTTAGTTCCCATGGAATTACCGATAGTCTTTGCCTCTATCATAAACACCGACTTAACTTCCCCACCTATAATAAGTCCGTTTCGTCCTGATGCCTTAATCGCATTCTTAGCTGACACATTACTGTGCAGGATAGAATCTGTTTCAATACTTCCACCCGCTGTAACACTTTCAGCACTCTCGATAAATTTGGATACAATATTACCTCCGGCTTTAATCACAGCCTTATTCATGCCCTGTATTCCCCTGTTAAATGTAATTGAACCTCCGGCAATAACTGTGGCGCCTTCAACAATACCGCTGACTGTAATATCACCTGATGCTTTTACCGTAAATCCGGCAAGAACATTTCCTTTAATTGAAACATCTCCATCATAATCAATATCTCCGGTCGAATTATCCACATCAACAAGCTCCAATACATTCGACACAAATACTTTATCATCCTCCAGAACTACATGACCACTCACCTGAGATATAAGCTGTGTGCCATCCTCTGACTGTGTGAGGTTCCTTCCATGTCTGAAAATAACACGTTTAACCTTTCTTGGTGCAACTCTTCTTCCAAGAACATCAACACCGTCATCACCCGGATCTTCCTTATGCAAAACAGCTACAACATCACCTTTACTGATGTGATTAATATTCTCTAAAGTATGGAAATCCACTGTTCCATCGTCATTCATCTTAGGTCTTGGTTTAAGATCAGTGTTAAATTGATATTCAATATATCCGTCCGCACCTTCTCTTGGAGCAGTACCCTGCGCTACATAATATGACTTTCCATATTCACGATTGTTAAGAAACTCTCCAATTGCATCCATGTCTATACCATTCTTGATGCCAAGATACTGTAAATCCTTAACAATTTCATCAGAACTTAACATATCAGCACCTACAAATGGCGGATAAAATATAACTTCCACTCTCATGCAGTCTGCACTTATACGGTAATCTCCAAATTCAGCAAAAGGATGAACATTTTCCTCTGAGACCTTGATTTCAGACTGGCTGTTTTTTCCAAGTTTAACAGCTTCGTTAACCTTAACTATATCACATGGTATCTTCTTCTTATCAATATAGTACATAACATCATCTATATTGGCAGTTCTTCCCCCATTGGCTGGTGGAAAAACTAACAGATATAAACCATCCGGTCTGGAATCAAATTGAAAATATCCTGTTGTACAATTATTAATCATATATTTAATTTCCTCTCATTATTGATTCCAAAACTTCTTAATCAAAGTGAAAATACATAATCTCCCAGTATTTTCTTCATCTTGTTTAAGGCCTTGGTATGGAGCTGTGAAACTCTTGATTCTGACACTTCCAGCGTCAGACTGATTTCCTTCAGAGTCATCTCCTCATAATAGTATAAGACAACAACACTTCTCTCCTTTTCTGTAAGAGAATCAATCGCCTTAACCATCATTTTCTTAAGTTCTTCTTTCTCAACTGCATCCTCCGGCTGGTCAAAATGTGAATTACCAACAGATTCCATCTTAACTTCACTTCCTGCTTCTGTATACTCATCAAGTGAAATAAGATTAGAAGCCTTCATCTTCCCCTGCCAGTCCGTGAGTTCATCTATAGTAATCCCGAGTTCTTTCGCCAGTTCCTCATCACTGGCAATATGCCCCGTCTCACTTTCTATCTTAGCCATAGCTGCATCTATACGCTTCTGTTTCTGTCTCAGAGACCTTGGTATCCAGTCCATTTTCCTGATCTGGTCCAGAATTGCCCCTCTGATTCTCAGACTTGCATATGTCTCAAACTTGACATTCTTGCCATAATCGAACTTATCAATAGCATCAATAAGTCCAAATATTCCATAACCGACAAGATCATCATACTCCACATTATATCCAAGATACATATTGAGTCTTCCGGCAACCAGCTTAACAAGCTGTGCATATTCAACAATCAGTTCATCCCGGTACTCTGTACTCCTGGTAGCTATGTAATTCTTCCACAGTTTATCTCTGCCCGCCTCGTCCATGGTCAGTGCCCCCAAAATAATCAAATAAGTGTAATTGCATATAAAAATACATAAAAATAATATCATATCAACCGGCTAAAAGCCACTAAAAAGAATATTATTTCTCTGCATTCTCTTCATCATCAGATGTCTCACCATCTTCTTCCGGCTCCTCATCTTCTGTTTTATCTCTATTCTTGTCTTCTGTCTTGCGTACAACCTTGTTCAGGGCAAATCTGATTATTACCCCGCACATATAGAAAACAAGCATAGTACACACTAAAATCCACATAAAATTAACCAGTGAGTATCTATGCAAAATCATAATCACACTGGTTATAAATCCCGCCAGAAGAGTAATAACAGCTGGCAAATTTCTGAACTTATTCATAAAGCCTCCATTCACAGATAACTTAAAAACTATATAGTCTTCGGCGCTTTCCCTACTGCTTTAATAATATAGTCTCCTGTTTCAGAATAGAACTCTACAGTTCTTCCATAGCTCTGACCACAATCTTCTGAAATAAGCCTTATATTTAAGTTCTTAAGCTTGTTTCTGACCGCATCAGAATTACGTTCTCCTACTCTTAATGCATCATTGTTTGTCTTATTGGCAAACATCTGTGCCCCACCAGCAATCTTGGCAACTATTCTATTCTCACTAGCACCTAGAAGTCTCATCTGCCTGATAAGTTCATCTATCCCTGTATCAGCAAATTTGGCAATGTTAGAATTATTCCTAAACTGGGTGCTGTCCGGTAACATACAATGAAGCAGTCCGCTCACTTTTGTTACCGGATCATAAAGTGCGACTCCAACGCAAGAGCCCAGCCCTAAGGTTGTAAGGGCATCAGGACATTTACATGCTTTCAAGTCCGCCATACCAACCTTTATCATTTCTCCCATATCCGTAACTCTTTTCACAAAAATCTAAACACCCAATGAATCAAGTAACTTATCATATGACTCCAGTTCTGGAATCATAAGAAAATATCCATTAACAAAATCCATCTCTCCAAACTGCGACTGTATAAGTAAAAGTTTATCTCCGTACTTTCCAAACTCTGATGCCGGAACACTTAAGAGTGCGCCAATCATATCAATAGTCATTTCTGGAATCGTAGATATCATCTTAAGAGTAGTAAGCTTTGATATCGCTGTAAGATAAGAACCTGAAACGATATTGCCTATCTCTTTCAGTGCAGACATCTCCATTTCAGAAAAATCTGCACCGCTGTCAACTCCTGTTTCTCTATCCTGCATCATAAGAGCATTCGCAAGATGATGAGCAGACTTGGTATCAAATAAAAACATCATCATCCCGTAAATATCACCCTCAAATCCGAGAAGAATACCGACAACCGTCTGGTCTTCAGGCCCCATTATCTCTGATATCTCATTAAATGGAACCAATGCAACTTTAGGAACTGACATATCCATCTTCTGGTTCAGCATCTGTGAAAGAGCTGTTGTTGCATTACCGGCGCCTATATTGCCTATTTCCCTAAGCACATCATACTGTATCTCGTTAAGCTCATTTAAATTGATCTTTGACATACCTTCACCTCAAACATTAATTATTCTCAACAACAAGACTTACAATATCCAGAAGTGAAATCAATTGTCCATCCTTCTTTCCAATTGCATTAATATAATTGGTAATTGCATCACTGTTGGTTGTTTTGTCAACATGTTCAATGTTTTCCTCTTCAAGAGTTACAACTTCTTTAACCTGGTCAACAATAACTCCAATTGATGCCCCATCAACCTTAACAATAATAAATCTTGTCTTATCAGTTATAACATCCGGTTCAAGCGCAAGCTTTATTCTCATACTCATAATAGGACATATCTCGCCTCTAAGGTTAATTACGCCTCTGAAATATGGCTGAGCCTTAGGTACTCTTGTTATCTTCTGGCTTCTGACAATATTCTCGATATATTTGATATCAATTCCGTACTGTTCATTACCAATTTGGACAACTATATATTGTACAGACGTTGTTGCTTCCACATTCTTATCTTCTATTGCATTAATATTTTCCATCATACATTCCTCCTCTATACAAGTGTATTGGCATCGATAATAAGGGCTACTGAACCATCTCCTAGGATAGTTGCTCCACTTATCATTCGATTAATATTAATGAACTTACCAAGTGACTTAATAACAATTTCCATCTGTCCAATAAGACTGTCAACAACAAGTCCGGCAAGTCTGTCACCTTTTCTTACTATTACAATAACTACATTATCAGTCTCCTCTGTTTCTCCCGGAATATCGAGAAGTTCTCTAAGTCTGATAAGTGGTATTACATTGCCACGTAGGCTTATAACCTCTTTAGCATGTACATATTTAATTTCACTTACCGGTACATCTTCAATAGTTTCGATTGAGCCAAGAGAAATAGCATATTTCTCATTGCCAACCTTAACCATAAGTGCCTGGATAATAGCAAGTGTAAGTGGAAGCCTGATACTGAATGTACTTCCTTCGCCGTATTTTGTTTTAACTTCTACATCGCCACCAAGTGCCTCAATCTTAGACTTAACAACATCAAGTCCAACACCTCGTCCAGATACATCTGTAACCTTGTCTGATGTTGAAAAGCTTGGTCTGAACAGAAGGTCAATAGCCTCTTTCTCTGTAAGGGCATCTGCCTGCTCCTGAGTCAGGCTTCCCTTCTCAATCGCTTTCTGTTTAACCTTCTCAACATCAATACCATTACCATCATCTCTGACTTCAATGACAACGTTATTACCTTCCTGATATGCGTCAAGCCAGATTGAACCAACCTCAGGTTTACCTCTCTCCGCTCTCACTTCTGCACTCTCAAGACCATGATCCGCTGAATTTCTTAACAGATGCATGATAGGATCACCAATCTCATCAATTACAGTTCTGTCAAGCTCTGTCTCTTCACCAGACATATAAAGTTCCATCTTCTTATCAAGCTTCTTGTTAAGATCCCTTATCATTCTAGGATACTTTGCAAATACGCTCTCAATTGGCATCATTCTGACCTTCATTACAGATTCATGAAGATTAGTAGTTACTCTCTCAAGATATTCAATCTGCTCTCCGAACTTCTGATTAACAGAAGTTGTTCCATCTTCAGCTACACTCGCAGAGACAAGTCCGTTCTTGGCAATAATAAGCTCGCTGACAAGATTCATAAGCACATCAAGCTTTTCAATATCAACTCTTACAGTATGGCTGACTGTCTTAGATGCTTTGTTATTAGTAGCAGCAGGAGCCTGTTTCTTGGCTGCCGGAGCCGGCTTCGAAGTATTTGCAGGAGTTTCTTCTTTCTTTTCTTCCTTCTCTTCCTGCTCCTTCTTCTCTTCCTTCTCCTCCTCTTCCGCATCTTCAAACGGAACAGTAATTGCTTCTCCTGAAGCATCCTTTATCTCAGAAACATTCTTGATAATAGCTGTTATTGCTTCGTAGCTTTCCTCTGTGACAACAACAATGCTGAAATCAAGGTCAAATTTCTCATCTTCAATATCCTGTGCAGATGGTTCAGCCTTAATAATATCACAGTGACCTTCAAGATTCTTGAACACAAGAAATGCTCTCGCAGCCTTAAGAATACAGTTCTCATCAACTGTAACCTTAATTATGAACACTTTCATGTTCTTTCCTAAAGCTTCATTGACTGCATTCTTTTCAAAATCAGCAAAGGAAATATTATTATATTTAGCAAATGTACTTAAACCAGCCTCTTCTGTTCCACTCTGTTCAGCGTTTTCACTCTTAGGTGCCTCTTCCTTCTTAGGCTCTTCCGGTATCTTACCCTTATCTTCATTATTGACAATGAATGAGTTAAGAGCTTTGATTATAGGTTCATTATCATCAGTACCCTCATCAGATGTCTCCTGAATGTTATTAACATACTGTTCAAGTGCATCAAGGCACTGGAATAAAACGTCAACCATTCTTGAGTCAACCTTAATATTGCCATTGCGAACCTCTGAAAATACATTTTCCATATCATGGGTAAGATTCTGCATTCTCTTATAACCCATAGTACCAGCCATACCCTTAAGGGAATGGGCTGCACGGAAAATCTCGTTGATAGTATCACTGTTGTCCGGTTCTTTCTCCAGAACCATAATACCATCACTTAAGTTCTGCAAATGTTCATTAGATTCATCAATAAATATCTCTAAATACTGGCTTACATCCATCTTAAGATACCCCCACATTCTTCGTTATAGTTTCTGCTATCTTGTCCAAAGGAACCACCTCATCAACCAGACCTGCATTTGCTATCGCCTTAGGCATACCATAAACAACACTGCTGTCTTCATCCTGAGCAATAACATGAATTTTCTTTCGGCTGGAAGAAAGTGTCTTTATTCCTTCTGTACCATCTGCTCCCATTCCTGTAAGTACAACACATGTAATCTCGTCAAAATTGCAGTTAACCAAAGACTTATACATTATGTTGGCACATGGTCTTAATCCTTCCACCGGAGGCTCTTCACTAATCTTAATTGCGTAATCAGAGCCACTTCTTGCCACTGTCATGTGTTTTCCACCCGGTGCTATATATACACAGCCCTTCTCTATAATATCTCCGTCTGCGCCTTCCTTAACCCTGATATCGCTTATCTCATTAAGTCTGGCTGCCAGAGATGCTGTAAATCCAGCCGGCATATGTTGTACAAGGACAATTCCTGCATCCAGATTCTTAGGAAGCATAGGTATTACCTGCTGCAATGATTTCGGTCCGCCTGTAGAGCACGCCAGAGCAACAATTTTCCTGCTTCCACTCTTAATATTAAGGAATCTTGATGGATTAACCTTCTGTGGAACAGTTTCATTCTGCTCATTTCTTTTCCTCAGGGCTGAGACAGCGGCTCCGGACGCCTGCTTATCTGTCCCGGAAAAAGAAGTCTTGCCAATAACCGTAGACCCTTTAGGAAGTCTGCTGCCAAAAGAACCAGTTGTTGAAGGTTTAGATATTCCTCCCGTTCTTTCTAATGACGCTTTAGTATTAGTTGCAACATTGAGCATATTGTATATGCGCTGTTTGAAATTATCACCCTTTGTTTCAAAGTAATTCTCCGGCTTTGTAACAAAATCAAAAGCACCATATTCCAATGCCTGAATAGTTTCCTTAGCACCCTCTTTAGCCACTGTACTTACAACAATAACCGTCTGCTCAATATGATTCTTCTGAAGATTTCTTAACAGCTCCAGACCATTCATCTTCGGCATATTAATATCAAGAATAATTGCACTATACAAATTAGGATTCGACACAATCATGTCAAAGCCCTCAACGCCATCCTTAGCGATTGCAGCTACTTCGTACTCATTACTTTCGTTTATTATATCAGATATAACTCTTCTCATGAGTGCAGAATCATCTATAACAAGTATTTTTTTTGCCACTTTAGAGCCCCCTTTCTCTTTGCTGCATCAATCTCTGCTGCGCAAAAACATATTTAACAATAACATCAGTATCTTCTTTTCTTATATTAACAAACTGCATTCTATTGTCATAGACATTATCGTAATTCTGTCCCAGCACAGAAAGAACCACTTTGGCAGCCAGACTCATCTTTTTTTCTTTTCCATTGACATTAATTGTAAAAATTATATTTACAATAGAGCCCTGTTCAAACTGTTTCTTTGAAAAAAGCCTGAGTCCTCCGCCGCTTATATCCACAATAACACCTTTATCCTCGGACATCAGAAGATTGACCGGGACTTTTCCGGTATCTATAAACTCCTTTTTCTCATCATCAGTTAAGGTAATAACATCTGCCTGAATAGTACATTCAAGTCTAAAGTACTCTCTTCTCTGAAATTTAACGAGGGAAGATTTTAATTCCAGCTCCATGGTAAATATATTACCCTCCTTGCCTCTTGAACGGATAACACAGTCCGCCCGGTATACATTCTTTCCTGCGTAGAAAAATGCTTCTAACAATGTACCAGTTTCAAGAACTATAAGCTTTCCCTTACTTACAGGCATTGTACATATGATACTGTCATCTTTTAAATCAATTATCTGGCTTAAGAACATCTCTTTATCATCCATATCATCGCTGACATGTCTGTTTTTATTAAAGACTTCTACTTTTCCTCCAACAACAAGTGGCTCAAACATCATTTCACCTCATTTATCATAAGTTTTTAGCAAAAACAGATTTCAGGTAACCACGGATGCCTCTTCTATAAACAGGTATATCAGCACCACCATTCATAATTCTTTCTGATATTTCTTCAAAGTGTCTTGTAGATACCGCATTTGGATATATCAGTGAGACAGGTTTCTGTTTCATCACTGCCTTAATAATATTATTATCCTGCGGAATTATCCCAAGATATTCAATGTTAATATCGAGGAATTTCATTACAACCATATTTAGCTTCTCATAGAGATTGCGTCCCTCATTTTCAGATGAAACCCTGTTTGCAATCATTTTTATTCTCGCTTCACTTTTTCTGAAATTCTCATGCATTGTAAGAGCTTTTAGAAGCGCATAAGAATCTGTTATTGATGTTGGTTCCGGCGTTGTGACAATAATAGTCTCCGGACTTGCCACAAGGAATTCCATAACTGTCGGAGATATGCCTGCTCCTGTATCAATTATTATGATATCCGCCATATTCTCCAGTTCAGATAATTTGTTTACCAGCCTCTTGACCTGTTCTTTATCGAGATTAACAAGCTTTGCAATGCCAGAACCTCCCGATATAAACCGCACCCCTTCCGGACCATCAGTAATTATATCCTTCAGTTCCTTTCCCGAAAACATAAGGTCACTCAGATTATATTTAGGGATAACTCCAAACATGACCTCAATATTGGCAAGCCCGAAATCTGCATCAAGTATAATAACTTTCTTTCCCATCTTGGTAAACTGTATAGCCAGATTAATAGAAACGCTCGACTTACCAACCCCGCCTTTTCCGCTTGTAACAGCTATTACTCTGGCGTTAGTCACATCCTTCTGATTCTGTCTTTTAATTATATTGCGAAGATTTTCTGCCTGATCCATCATGAATTACCTCCCAATAATAATTTTGCAAGTCCCTGCTCGTTAATCACCTCTATATCATTAGGCACATTCTGTCCGGACGTAGTATAGGATAACGGTGCTCCTGTAAACAGCTTCATATTAAGCATATTTCCAAGACAGCATGTCTCATCCAGCTTAGTAAAAATAATAGCCCAGTCCTTAATGTGTTCGTATTTCTCTGCAATATTAATCAAATCCTTATACTTAGTTGTAACGCTGAGAGTCAGGTATATTTCATAGTCAAATTCATCCTTCCTGCTCCCAACCCTGGATATAAGTTCCTCTAATTCCTCCATCTGTTCCTCTGACTTATGGGATCTTCCTGCTGTATCCACAAGAATAAGTTCATAATTCTTAAATTCATTAAGACATTCATCCATCTCATCAGCAGAATACGCAACGCTTACAGGGCAGTCTATTATAGATGCATATGTGTTAAGCTGCTCCACCGCTGCAATTCTGTATGTATCAGAAGTTATGAAGGCAACCTTTGTATACTTTTCAAGTTTAAAATGTGATGCAATCTTTGCAATAGTTGTGGTTTTACCAACACCTGTAGGTCCTATGAAAAATATAACCTTTGGCTTTTCACCAAGCTTAATTGTTCTAGGTTCTCCCAGTTTAAGAATAATCTTCTGGTATACCGCTGCAAGAATACTGTCAATATTAGATTCCTTCTTGAGTGAAGCCTCGATGTCACCAATTATCTCATCTGCATATCTGGAATCCACCTCATTATCTACCATTTTCTTATAGATAAGCTGTAAGAACTTGAAATTGGCATTCTCGCGTTCCCTGACAATCTTCTTTCCATCAGAATCCTTTTCAGCTGTTGCTGCCTCCTCGCCTGTATCCTCTATAATCTGTGAATTACTGTGTGAAGGTCTGCTGCTCATCTGATTTTCGAGAAGCGAATGCAGAGAATCCAGCTTTTTCTCTATATTGGCAGCATTGCCCCCCATATCCAGTTTCTCATCTGCGACAAGATTGATTGCCGGTCTGTCTCCAGTAATATTCTTCATTGTATCATTACCGGAAGAAACTCTCTCTTTCTCCTTATCTGCAAATGTAGGCTTCTTGCTGTTAATGCCATTAATAAAATCCTTTTCCTCCAGAGCCGCTGTAACTTCCACTGAATCCTTCTTAAAAAGCCTGAAAACTCCTCTCTGTTTAAGTGTTTTGACATTAAGAACGACAGCGCTGCTTCCCAGTTCTTCCTTCGCCTTTAATATTGCTTCTGTCTCTGTCTGTGCCTGAAATTTCTTAACTATCATTACGCTGTCACCATCCCAACTGATTGTAATTCAACATTTGATTCCACCTCATTATATGAAATCACAATTATATCCTTGTAATAGTCCTTTGCGAGTCTCCTGAAATACATTCTCACAATAGGTGATGTTATAACAATCGGATTCTTTCCCATATCCTCAAGTTTCTTGAGTTCACCGCCCAGCGATTCAACAATTTTTCTGCTTCGCTCCGGGTCAAGAGACAGATATGAGCCCTGCTCCGTGTTCTTTACTGAATTCATAATCTCCTGTTCAACAGAAGGGTCCACAGTAACAACATTTGTCACATCCCCAACAGGAAAATACTTATTAGAGATTGCTCTCTTAAGACTCTGCCTTACATATTCCGTAAGAATATCCGGGTCTCTCGTAACAGATGCGTGATCTGCCAGCGTCTCAAAAATTGTAACAAGGTCTCTTATTGATATTCCCTCTTCAAGAAGGTTCTGAAGCACCTTCTGTATCTCACCAACTCCCATAAGCTTAGGCACAAGCTCATCAATAAGCGTTGTATTGTTATCCTTAATGTTATTGATAAGATTCTGAACATCCTGTCTTGTAAGAAGTTCTGCTATATGCTGTCTTATAACCTCTGTAAGATGTGTTGCAATAATTGAAGGTGGGTCAACTACAGTATATCCCAAGGACTCCGCCCTCTCTCTCTGGCTCTCTGTTATCCATATAGCCGGCAGATGGAAGGATGGTTCAAATGTTGGAATACCCGTTATCTCTTCTTCCACATATCCGGGATTCATAGCCATATAATGGTCAAACAGTATCTCTCCTTCACTGACCTGAATCCCCTTAATCTTAATCACATACTGGTTAGGATTAAGCTGTATATTATCTCTAAGTCGAATAATAGGCACAACCGCTCCAAGTTCCAGAGCAATCTGTCTTCGTATCATAACAACCCTGTCAAGAAGGTCTCCGCCCTGATTGACATCTGCAAGAGGAATAATTCCATATCCGAACTCCAGTTCAATAGGGTCAACATTAAGCAGAGAAACCACATTTTCCGGTTTCCGAATCTCCTGTGCCTCTGATTCCTCCTGTTCCACGCTCTCCTCTATCTTAGCCTCTCCTTCCTTAACTCCAAGCCTTCTTCCGTAAATAATAAGAGCTAATCCGAAAGGAACAAAGATATACCATGGAAGAGGTGTCATAATACCTAAAACAGCCAGTGCAGCGCCGACCATAATGAGAACTCTGTCCATAGAAAACAATTGTCCTACCATCTCGTCGCCCAGCTCGCCGTCGCTGGAAGCCTTCGTCACAAGAATACCGGTAGACAAAGAAATAAGCAGAGATGGAATCTGTGAACTCAACCCATCACCGATTGTAAGAATGGTATAGTTCTGGAGAGCTTCATTGATTGTCATCCCTCCATATATCATTCCCATGATAATACCGCCAACAAGATTGATTCCTGTGATAATAAGACCTGCAGTAGCATCTCCTTTAACATACTTAGTAGCACCATCCATGGAACCAAAGAAACTGTTCTCCTGCTGGAGCTTCTTTCTTCTCTCTGCCGCTTCCTTATCAGTTATTGCGCCTGTGTTAAGATCAGAATCAATAGCCATCTGCTTTCCAGCCATGGCATCAAGTGTGAATCTTGCCGTTACCTCAGCAACTCTCTCAGAACCCTTATTGATAACAACAAACTGAACGATAATGAGAATAATAAAAATGATGATACCAATAACAAGATTACCGCCGCCAACAAACTGTCCGAAAGTACTTACAACCTTACCGGCATCGCCCTTTGTTAATATAAGCTTGGTAGAAGATACATTCAGCGAGATTCTGAATATTGTTGTAAAAAGCAGCATCGTAGGGAAAGATGCCATATCCAGAACTTCCTTGGCAAAAAGTGAATTAAACAAAATAACAAGCGCCACAAGGATATTAACTGCAAGCAGTATATCCAGCAGCCACGACGGAATAGAAATAATGAAGAATAAAACTGCGGAAAGAAGATATATTCCGATAAACAAGTCATTTCTCTTAATCTTCATCATCCTGCTCCTTTCGTATATTATAGTTCTTATCACTTAAAGGTATATTATATCACATAATTCGACTATTATCTATTATTTGTGCGCAAAACAGATGCAAGAATTTCTGCCACGGCATAATACAGTTCCGGCGGTATTTCCATGCCTATATCCACATTGTGATATATAATTCTTGCAAGAGGCTTGTTTTCAACAATAGATATATTATACTCCTTAGCTTTGTCCCTTATCTGGAACGCCAGATAATCTGCTCCCTTTGCAATAACAACAGGAGCTTTCCCTGAGTCCGGCTCATACTTTAAGGCAACTGCAAAATGTGTAGGGTTAGTAATAACCACATCCGCCTCCGGGAGCTGCTGCATCATTCTCCGCCTTGAAATCTCCTGCATCCTTCGTCTAATCTGTCCCTTAACCTGCGGATCACCTTCTGTATTCTTAAACTCATCTTTAATTTCCTGTTTAGTCATCATGTTGTCAGTTTTAAACTTGTGTCTCTGGTAAATGAGGTCAATAAAGCCAATAACAAGAAAAACCGCACTTATCTGGATACCAAGATTGATGATAATATTGCCCACTGTAGAAAGAGCTGTATAAAGTGTTACATCATAAAATGTCAGAATAATATTCATATTCTTTCTGACTGAGTTATATACCATAATGCCTATTATCGAAATCATCGCTATAGATTTAAGCAGCTCAAAAAGCTGTCTTACAGAAAACATTCTCTTAAATCCATTCATAGGATTAATCTTACTGGCCTTTGGTGCCAGAGGTTTTGCTGTTACCATCCATTTCTGCTGCAGCATATTTCCAAGCACAGAAATTATAACAGCCACAATAAGCACCGGAATGACTGTACCAAGAATAAGAGTGAACGCTTCTCTGACAATACTACCTGCCATGCGCACTGTTATCCCCTGCGCACTGTCAAACACAACCTTCTGCATCATTCCATATATTGTTTTAAATCCATTAACCAGCTTAGTACCAATTCCGCCAACATACACCTTAAGGATAATAAAAAGTGCCATAAGAGAAATTGCTGTTATTATCTCCTTGCTCTTTGCAACCTGTCCTTCTTTACGTATATCATTCAGTTTCTTGGCTGTAGCCGGTTCGGTTTTCTCTCCTCCAGGCCCGTCTTTAGCGAACAGCTGGAGATTCATTTTTAACAATGTGTCTGATGTATACAACGTATCCTGCACTAACTCATACCTCTCACTAACATAGCAAACAACTTCTCAATCTCGTCCAGAATAAAATTAGAAATCGACGGAAGCATTGAAATAGTAAATAATATAACAAATATACCTACAAATATCTTCAACTGCATACCCACAACAAACATATTCATCTGCGGAGATACCCTTGCAAGAATTGCCAAAACACAGTTAAGCACAAGAATTGCTGCAAACACAGGCAGTGCAATTCTGAATCCTATAATAAAATAATCTGACATAAAGCCTATAAGTGTCGTATATATGCTCGCTGAAAACTTCACTCCTCCTATAGGAATAACCTTGTATGTCTCCACAATAGCCGCCACAAGGTACTGATGCATCCCCGATATAATGAGAAGCAGCATCATCATATAATAATAGAAATTGCCCATTATACCCACCTGCATTCTGGTAGTAGGGTCATACAACTGGGCCATTGATATACCAATATCCATATCAATTATCTTACCGGCAAACATTATTATCTGCACGCATAGAGATGTCACCAGACCAAGAAGAATCCCCACAATTACTTCCTGTACAACAATGACAGCATATTCTATCATCCCATTATACTCTACGCTCATATCCGGAGAAAGCGAATAAACCAAAATCGCCAGGCAGAAAGAAAATCCAATCTTAACCCGCTGGGGAACATTCGCCATATTAAAAAAAGGCGCAGCAAATACAAAAGATGCCAGCCTTATTAAAATCAAAACAAATAATTCAAATTGTGCCAAAGCAAATGTAAAATCCATAACACACTATCCCTGTCGTCATATATACTGGCCGAAATTCCCCCAAAGCATTTGCATAAACGATACAATCTCACTGAGCAGCCAGTTTCCCATAATCATAAGAGCCAGCATAATAGCAAGCAGTTTAGGAACAAATGTAAGTGTCTGTTCCTGAATTGAAGTAAGAGTCTGAAAAAGACTTATAATGAGTCCGACTATCATAGATACCAGCAAAAGCGGTACCGATGTCTTAACTATCACCCATATTGTCTGACGCGCTACTGTTATAACCTGTCCAGCATCCATAATACTCTCCTTTCATCCATTCTCTACTTAAATGTAGTTACAAGATTGCCTATAATCAGATTCCATCCATCAGCCATTACAAATAGCAGAATCTTGAATGGCGCCGAAATCGTAGTCGGCGGCAGCATCATCATACCCATGGACATAAGGGTTGATGATACAACCATATCTATAATAATAAACGGTATATATATAAGGAATCCGATAATAAATGCAATTCTTAATTCACTTATAATAAAAGCAGGAACAAGCACAGTCATTGAGATATCCTCCTCAGATGTAACCGAGCCCTCCTCATAACCTGCAATCTTAAAAAATGTATCCAGATCCTTTGTTGATGTCTGCTTGAGCATAAAAGTCCTGAGTGGCTTTACTCCTGTCTCATAGGCTTCTTCCACTGAAATCTCATTATTCGACAGAGGTTTTAAGGCACTGTTATAAATCTCTGTAAATGTAGGCGACATTACAAAAAAAGTCAAAAATAAAGACAAGCCTATGATAACCTGATTAGGCGGTACCGTCTGTGTACCAAGAGCAGCTCTCGTAAAATGCAACACAATAACAATACGTGTAAACGACGTAAGCATTATGAGTATTGACGGAGCCAGAGATATAACAGTAAGAACCAGAAGCATCTGCAGCACACTGGCCATATCTGAGCCATTTCCTGTTGAAATCCCTATATTAATAAGACTGTTTCCCGAAGTCTCTGCCTCATCTGCTGCCATTACTCTGTATGTAAACAGAGAGAGGACTGCAAAAAACAAGCCAACTCCCATAGATATTCCAACTAATGCCCTTCTATGCGTCTTAATCCACCGTAACATAACTTTCAATCCTGCCTAACTAATTATCCGGTTTGTCTTTCTTAAACTTATCAAGTATAGCTTTAAACCCTTCAGTATTAATTGTTCCATGCTCTGATGAATACATCAGATCTTCCTCATTCACCTCACACAGGTAGGTTATTGTATCCTTGCACACTGCAATAGCAATGCACTTCTTCCCAATCTTAACAATCTGTATATACTTAGTATTAGAGACACGCATCGTCTCAAGAATCTGTATATTGCTGCCAGCCATCTTATTCTTCTGAAGATTTCCGGCCCATCTTGTGGCAAAATATGTAAGCGCTAATACAAATATAAAAACAACGAGAAGCGTCAGCAATTGAGCAAACGCTTCCCATCTACTATTCAATCCTGCTAATAATACCATTACTAACCAACAACTTTCTGAACCGCCTCAATAACTCTGTCTGCCTGGAATGGCTTAACAATAAAGTCTTTAGCTCCAGACTGTATTGATTCAATAACCATAGCCTGCTGTCCCATGGCAGAACACATAATAACTGATGCTGACGGGTCTGCAGCCTTAATTTTCTTCAATGCCTCAATACCATCCATCTCTGGCATTGTGATATCCATAAGAACAAGGTCCGGCTTTAACTCAGCATACTTCTCAACAGCCTTTTGTCCGTTCTCTGCCTCTCCTGCAATATTGTATCCGTTCTTTGTGAGGATATCCTTAATCATCATTCTCATGAATGCCGCATCATCACAAATTAAAATATTCTTTGCCATATGAATTTCTCCTATCTAAAACAAATTTTTCACAAAATCATTTAAGTGTATTATACAACAATTATTACAAATTTCCTACTGTTTTTTGCATTTTTTAGAAACCAATAATAATTTACTTAATAATTTCAGTAATACGGACGCCAAAACTCTCCTCAATTACTACAACTTCACCCTTGGCAACATATTTGCCATTAACCAGTACATCCACAGATTCACCTGCTATTTTGTTAAGTTCAACAATCGTACCTGGAGCAAATTCAAGTATATCTTTTATTGATTTAGTTGTTCGTCCAAGCTCAACAGTAACCTCAAGAGGGACATCCATAATAAGGTCAATATTTTCTTTCTGTGTGAGCGAATTAACATCGCCTGCAAAAGGCTGAAATGCAGCCGGAGCGACATTAACATCCTGAGCCGGCGCATATCCTGCCATAGGCATTCCCTGCTGTGGCATTCCCATAGGCATTCCCTGCATTGGCATTCCATATCCGTAAGGCATACCCATTCCCTGCTGCGGCATTCCCATAGGCATTCCCTGCATTGGCATTCCCTGCTGCGGCATAGATTGCTGTGGCTGTGCTGTAGCAGTCTGCTGTGGAATTTCCTGCTGCACCGTCTGTGGTGCAGGTTCAGGCGCACTCTTTTCAACTTTCGGTGATGGGTCAGATGAAGGCATAAACATATCCAGAAGTTCCTGGGCAAATTCTTTTGGATACAGCTGCATAATCTCGCTGTCTATCAATTCTCCTATCTGCATTTTAAATGCCACCATAACAAAAGGCTTGTTAAGGAATGTAGGCATATTTTCATCCAGCTCATTATAAGTCTCCACAAGATTAGCTATTGGAGGACTAATATCTATCTTTCTGTTAAACATTGAAGAAAGAGACGTTGCTGCTGAACCCATCATCTGGTTCATAGCCTCACCTATTGCGCTCAGATGAAGTTCTGAGAGCGGTTCATCCGGATTAGCAACTCCGGCACCTCCCATCATTAAATCCGTGATTATTCTTACATCATTCTCCTTAAGAATAAGAACATTGTTACCTGCCAGTCCTTCCTTGTAAGAAATCTGCATCATAACACACGGTCTGTCATATTTTCTAGACAAATCCTCCCAAGTTGCAACTTCCACCCTAGGTGTTGTAATGTTAACTTTCTGAGAAAGAAGAGAACTAAGTGTTGTAGCTGCTGTTCCCATACTGATGTTAGAAATTTCTCCAACAGCATCTTTTTCTGACTCAGTAAGTGTAAAGCCGGTATCTGCATCATCTATGGCTGGCTCTTCTGTCTTAGTCGCCACAGCAGAATCAGATGCAACATCTTCCCCTGCATTCATCCCACTAAGAAGTGCATTGATTTCATCCTGGGATAACATTCCGTCCATTATTATTCACTCTCCTCTCTTATTACTTCTGTAACTCTTACAGCATATTTATCATCAAAATAACCAGGTAGTGCCATGAATTTCTTAATATTACCTACATAGACTTCTAATTCCTGATCAACCTTTTTATCAATCCTTATTATATCACCTATCTGCAGATTAACAAAATCTGATACATTTATCTTCGATGTACCCAGAACAGCCTTAACCGGTATCATTGCCTTGTCAATTACTGCCTCGATTGCATCTTCATATGTATTAGAATCTTTCTCCTGCATATTGGCAAACCAATACTTGGTATTAAGCTTATCCATTACCGGTTCTAAAGTTGTATAAGGAAGACATATATTCATAAGTCCCTCGACCTCGCCAATCTTCAGATTAATTGTGACAATAGCAATGGTTTCACTCGGTGATATTATCTGTGCAAACTGCGAATTAGTCTCAATTCTTTCAAGCCTTGGATTAACCTTGACAACATTCTCCCATGGCTCCTGCATTAGTCCCACGCATACCGAGAAAATTCTTTCAAGAATCGAAAGCTCAATCTCCGAGAAATCTCTCTCCTTATCAAGAGAATTACCAACTCCTCCGAGCAGTCTGTCCACTATGGCAAACCCGAGGTTAGATGCCATCTCCATAATAATATTGCCCACAAGCGGCTGCATACCCACAACCCCTAAAAGAACCGGGTTAGAAAGGGCATTGGAGAATTCCGAATAAATAACGACCTCAGAATTAACAACATCTACACTCACTGACTTTCTAAGGTAAGCCGGAAGATTGGTTGCAAGAAGTCTTCCAAAATGTTCAAATATAATCTCAAGGGTTCTCAAATGTTCCTTGGAGAACTTGGACGGTCTTGCAAAGTCGTAGTTCTTAACCTGCTTCTCGTCATTATTCTTCATCTCATCAACATCTAATTCTCCACTGCTTAGAGCCTTTAAGAGGTTATCTATTTCACTTTGTGAAAGAACCTCTCCCATCTTCCTCACCTCCTTACATATACATTCTTATAATAATCATACAAATGTTGTTACTGAACAACCATATTAATAAGAACCGTCTCAATAGTCTCTGTCTTAAAAAGTTCCTGGAGTTCTTTTAACAGATTCTCTTCCATTGTAGTCTTACTTGCACTGATTGTGCTGTATGTATACTTGTTAGCTTCGTTAGTAATCTTGTTAACAATAACTTTCATTCCATTATCAACTGCAGTTGACACATTATTATAATCTTTAGCTTTAGAATTAAGACCGAGACTCACAGTTAAAACTGCATATCTTGTCTTTCCTCCATCAACGAAAGAAACAATAATATCTGTATTTTCGTTGTTCTTAACATCAATATACTTAATATCCTCAATGCTTGTACTTCCACCAGAAGGATTATTTTCACTACCGCCTCCGGCATCCAGATCAATTATCTCTGCCACCTTGGTAATAAGTGAATTCGTCTTCTTATTGGTTGATACAAGTGAAAATGTAAGCAGCACCGTAAGTACCAGATTAACCAGTACCAGTGCAAGTGTAATCACATTGATCAGACTCTTTTTCATGAGCAATCCTCCTGTCAGCTGTTAATTGAATTATATACTTTAATTTCAACTCTTCTGTTCTGTGCACGTCCCTCCGGCGTATCATTAGTCGCTATAGGAACCGCATCCCCTCTGCCCGATGATGACATGCTTTTTTCAGAAAAGCCTTTCTCTGAGACAAAGAAATCAAAAACACTATATGCTCTGTAAAGTGAAAGCATCATATTATTAGGATAACGGGCTGTGTTAATCGGAACATTATCTGTATGTCCCTCTATCGTAATAATGTTATCATCATAATCAACAAGTGCATCCCCCACCTTGTCAAGCAAGGCTCTCGCCTCCGTTGTGAGTTCTGCCTTTCCCGAATCAAAAAGTATGCCTCCGCTTACATTAAGCATGACATATTTGCTGTAGGCCGTAACTTCCACCTGGTCAGCCACACCGCTCTGTAAAAGCTTATTCTCAATCTCCTCAGCCATATTTTCTGATTCTTCAAGCCCTTCCTTCTCAACTTCATCATATGCAGACTGCACATCCTGTGACATATCAGCATCAGTATTAAGCCCCATATTGTTATAGTGTGTACTCAGGTCATTAAGCTGACTTGCACCACTGCTTACCAGAATTCCCTCCTTAGACAGTGCTGAACCTCCTGACGGAAGAACGCTGAAACTTGATGAGAGAGAAGCCGCAATCTCCTCAAACTTCTGTGAATCCACAGTAGACATAGAAAACAGAAGGACAAAGAAACACAACAGCAGATTCATAAGATCCGAAAAAGTATCTTTCCAGAGGGCTGCTGGTGGTGTGTCCTCTGCGCGTCTCTTTGCCATCAGCCTTCACCTCCCCTTTCATCTGATAAAGATGTTCTTGCAGAAGGTGCAAGGAAAGATTTTAATTTCTCCTCAATAACTCTTGGGTTTTCTCCAGCCTGAATAGAAAGGAGTCCTTCTATAACAATCTCCTTAAGCTGATACTCATCATTGTTCTGAAGCTTCAGCTTGTTAGAGATAGGCACACATATCCAGTTGGCAATCAAAGAACCATAAAGTGTTGTAAGAAGTGCAACCGCCATACTAGGTCCAATTGATGCAGTATCTGAAAGATTCTTTAACATATTAACAAGACCGATAAGAGTTCCTATCATTCCCCATGCAGGAGCAAGTGCTGCCCAGTTATCAAAGAAACCAATCGTACTTCTGTGTCTTGTATCCAGATTGACAAGTTCTGTCTCAAGTATTCCTCTTACCAGCTCCGGCTCAGTACCATCCACAATAAGAAGAATACCTTTCTTCATAAACTCATCATCCAGCCCCTGTGCAACCTCCTCTAATGCAAGAAGTCCTTCTTTTCTGGCCGTGTTAGAAAGTTCTATAATCTTGGAAATAACCTGGGCGTTATCAATCTTAGGGTCCTTCATTGCAATGCTGAATCCCTTAAGATGTCCTAAAAAAGTCTTAAATGTATATGATGCCAGCATTCCCGAAATAGAACCACCAATTGTAACGAAAATTGACGGCAAATCAACAAATGCATCTGTTATGGCCTTTAATGATGTACTACCACTAGTGACAATACCAAATATAACCATAACAAATCCTAATACTATTCCCAACAGTGTTGCTATATCCATATGTTGCCCCTTCCAAATCTCTTATGTTCCTCAAGGATTACTAATCATCCCTGCCACAATCTTTCTCTTATATGCATATATCTTGTCAAGTACTTCATCCACACTTTCCTTCACAAGATACTTATGTCCTGTAGTCAATGTAATAACTGTATCAGGTGTTTCTTCCATGACTTCAATTAATTCTGCGTTAAGTACAAAATTCTTTCCATTAAGTCTTGTAACGTCAATCATAATTCCTCCCTGATACTAGATAAGGTATAGTACCCCCATTAAAATCAACTATATATATTAAAACACTTATAATCAATTATTGCAACTAATACTTTCAAAAAATACTGCAAACGCCCCGAAATATATTAATTTCGAGGCGTAATCTGCAAAAAATGTTCAATTATCTCTTAAGATTAATAAGTTCCTCAAGAAGTGTATCTGATACAGTGATGATTCTTGAGTTAGCCTGATAGCCTCTCTGCGTAGTAATCATGTTAGTAAACTCAGATGAAAGGTCCACATTGGACATTTCAAGAACTCCGGAAGAAATACTGCCATCACTTGCTGTAATATCCTCACCAATTCCATCAAAAGAACCTGAGTTAAGTGTTGCTGAATAAAGATTTTCGCCCTCCTTCTGAAGACCTTCCGCATTAGAAAATGTTGCAACAGCAATCTGTCCGATATTCTTGGTATCACCATTGCTATAGCTTGCAACAATATATCCTGAATTATCAATACCAACAGAAGTCATCTTACCAACAGCCTTTCCTTTTCCAACCCCGTCTATTCCAAGGTCACCCTTTAAAGCTGTTTTATCTGCATACATTGTAATTCCGGAAGCATCCAGTGTAAGAACCGGATTATTTTCACTCTCACCTACCGTTCTCAAATCAACATTTTCATTCGTCTGTGTAAGGTTAGGGTCATTAGCTAAAGTAAGCTGTATAGATGCATTTGACGCATCTGCAAGACCTGTAAGTGTATTGAATGATAAAGGTCCTGATGCTGTAAATGTAAGGTCTGTAGGGGTTCCGTTCTTTGATACAGACACAGGCTCAATTGTATACTGTGTATTATCTCCCTGAACTCCGGCATATCTAAGATTAACTGTCGCCTGGAATGAATTACCTACACTGTCATAGAAATTAAGTGTAGTTGTCATTGTATCCTTAGAGTCCGCATTAATATTACCAGTAAGATTGACGGCTGATGTTCTCTGTGGAGATGTATAAGCAAACTCCGGACTGTTTACATAAAGCTTGGATACAACATCCTTAATTGCCTTTCCTGTCTCGTCAACCTGCCATCCCATTACATTGGCACCACCGGCTGTAACAAGTGCTCCTGACTCGTCAACCTTAAAATTACCTGCTCTGGTAAAGAATGTATTACCTGAACTGTTTACAATAAAGAATGCGCTTCCGCCAATTTTAAGGTCAAAAGCGTTATCTGTTCTCTCTGAAGCACCTTCAGTAGAAATTGCTGTAGAGATTGAACCAACAGAAGAACCAAGACCGATCTGCATGGCATTAGTACCACCCTTGCCAGTTTCAGCATTAGGGCCTGATGCAGTCTGTGTTGTCTGATAGAATACTTCTGAAAATGTCATTGACTGTGACTTATATGCCACAGTATTAACATTGGCGATATTGTTACCAATAACGTCCATTCTTGTCTGATGTGCCTTAAGACCTGACACAGCAGAATACATTGATCTCATCATAATATTGTTCCTCCAATAAGATTATAGCCAAATATCCTGATGACACCATATTGATAAAGCCGTTTCGTTCCTTCAGGCAGTCGGGAACGTATGCTTCCTTTCGGTCCAGCTAAATAATTACCGCTCCATCAATATTCGTGTAGATATTGTCTTCATTGTTGTTCTGATCCATCGCCGTTATCACTGTTCTGTTCTTTGTATTAACTATAAAGGACAAATCATCGACAATAACGAGAGATTCCTTGATTCCTTTCGAGATTGCTTTTTCGGTTCCTTCCTTAAGCCTCATCATCTGTTCATCTGATAACTGAATATCTCTCTGTCCAAGTCTCTCACCCGCATGCTTAGAAAACTTCAGTTGTCCTGATGTAATATCGCTGTCAGAAATAACCTCTTCAATCGAACGCTTCTGGTTATATATATCGGCAAAAGTTTTTCCTTCATAAGTCTTTTCGACATTATTTTTAGAATTATTCTTACCAATAATATCTGTCATCTGTTCAATTGAAGCAATGCTGCCATTAATCATATTATTCATCATAGCGGTCACTCCCCAGTCTTATTCGCATCTTCCACTTCATTGTTATCTGTATTATCTGTATCACCGGTATCAGCAGTACCGTTCCACTTATCAAAGTATGCTTTATCCATAACAGTATCCAGATCCCCTATGTCATACAACTTGCCACCGATTCCGAGGTATACAGTACCATTGATTGTCTCCCAGTAATCTACTGTTCCTCCAATATAGCCATCAGAGTTCTGTGTTGTAGTCATAATAACCTGTTTGCCAACAAGATCCGATGCCATGCTCTGGAGTGTATTGACATTCATCTCTTTAGTAGCTTCCACCTGTGTAAATGTAGCAAGCTGAGCCATATAAGACGAATTATCTGTAGGTTCAAGCGGATCCTGATTCTGCATTTCAGCAACCATCAACTGTAAGAACTGGTCAACATCAAGAGTAGTTTTACTTGAAGAATTCTTACTCTTTCCTGTGGAACTAAGATTAGTATTAATATCATCACTGGTAGATAAGCTACCATCGTTCTTGACATATGAATATGCACCAATTGTACTAGCCATCTGTTCTCTCCTTTCTGCAATAATTAATGTTTTACGCTGAATATTCAACACTGCTGTTGCCATTTACTATCGAATCTCTTGCTCTTATCTCACTGTCAGTCATCTCTGATTCATCAAGTTCATCAATACTGCTAAGATCAAGTCTTCTGTGAGTCTTTCTCTCCTGTTGTGCCTGATTAGAATCATTTCCTGAAAGATTCTGCTGTGATTCAAATCTGTGGCTCTGAACAGTGATTTCAACAGCCTCCACTTTAATGCCCTGATTATTAAAATGTTCCTTCAACGCTACCATCTGATTTTCCAAAGCAGCCTTAACCTGCTCATTCTGTGCTGTAAGCTGTGCTGTAACCGCCCCCTGTCTCGATGTGACAGTCACATGAACATGTCCGAGATTCTCAGGATTCAGCATTACTTCTATACTCTGAAGCTGCTGTCCTGCAGTGACTTTAATCTGCTCAACAACCTGCCTAACAATATCAACTTCATTGATATTCTGCACATCATCTGCAATTTCACTGAAAGCCCTTTCAATATTCCGGGTCATATCAGCAGTAATCTGTTCAATGCCATCATAAGCCTTATCAGACATATGTGTATGTGGGTCGTTTCCTTTCTTATCGCTGCCCTGTTCCTGTCCTATCTGTATCTTCTCTGACAGAACTTCTTTCAGAGTGTCTCCCGTCTTGTGGTCTGCATCACTGCTATCATATTCAGTTAAATCCTTCTGTGGTTGTTTTACATCAACAACATCAGTGTAATTATTCTGAACATCTGAGTCCGTATCCTGTGCAGCCATCTCACCCTCATTAAACATATGGGATGCAATATCCTTAATATCTTCAATACTCATTCCCGTCTGTTCAACCAGTGAATCAGTTACAAGACTTAATGTATCAAGAATACTGTTAAGCTGCAAAACTGCATCAGAATCTGTCACGAAGCTTAGCGAATCTTCATTGCCACTGAGCAAAACAACAAGGTCTGTTACCTTCTGTATATCCAGCATATCCACATAAGTCATGCCAAGCTGTTCCATGGCATCTTCTATCTCTTCATCAGAAACATTCATAGTGTCCTTGATTTTATTCTTAATCTCTGACACTCCATTACTTATATCAGACTTCAGAGAATCACTATTATTATCCGGAGTCTCATTTTTCTTTACATCAGAATCTGATTTTTTCACATTATCTCTGGATGTAAGATTCATAACAGAATCTGATGTTGCAGAGTAGCTTCTGGTATCTTTAGAAACTGTTCTTCCAGAATCGCCATCAGTTGTCTTACTCATAGCTTTGGCAAAATCCATATCAAAGGCATCCCTGATTCCGGTCTGCTTATCCACACCCGATACCGGAGATACAGTGCTTTTCATCATACCTGAAATAGCTGAACTAACCATATCATGTCCTCCTTTCTCATATATTTAATTAGACTCTCTCTAATCATATATGTATATCGGAGGCTTTCCAAATAAACTTAACCCTTTTCCGGGTACATAATCACAGTAAGTTTAGCAGCAAATACCGGGTCCATCTCTGCAAGAATGGCAGCTCTCTGCTTTGATGTCATACACAAAAGAATATCAGATACAAGATCCGTATCACCTGTCATCTCTTCCAGTATGGCAGCAGCATTTTTAGCATCCATCTTAGAATAAGTCTCAGCCCAGTCCCTCACCTGCTGTGAATATTGCAAATCCTTTACAACCTGTTCATATATCTGTGCTGCATTCTCCGGGTCAATACTCTCATACCATGTCTTATAGTTATCTATTGACGGAGCATTATCAGTATATACAACATCCTTATCAAACTTGTCCTTCAGTTCCTGATAACGTCCTGCATTCTCCTCAAATACTTTAAGTCGTGCTATCTCAGCTTTAAGTTCGGAAATTGTCTGTGATGATGCATTTCCATCATTAGTGTACTGATTAAGCTGAGCCTCAAGCTCCTTAATCCTGTCAACAGCCTCTGAAAGATTCTTATATCTGTTTCCGGTCTCTTCCTTTACCTCCTCATCAGTGGCAGCAGGAAGAATCTGATTAATAACCGGAACATTCTTAAGATAAGGCCTTAGCATGCTTCCTATGCCTCCAACATTCATCTTGATAAGCAATGCAAATATTACTAACCATATTGCAATAATAAGAATAGCAACCAGTATGCTTACAAGCTTCCCGCTCTTTCCTGATTCATCATCTAATTCATCAATATTAACATCTTTTTTCTTAGCCATATCATTCCTCATCCCTGTTATTATAGTTAAAGCTAACAGTTTCGTCTATTTCTTTCATTTCCTGTGCATTAAGCTCAAGCTTAAACTGCTCAAATGCTTTTTCTTTCAGCTTCTCGTGAATTTTCCTATCCTGAACAGCTTCCGTGAGTTTCTGCATAGCCTTGTCAACATTATTCTCGGCAATCCTTATGCGGACTGCCTGCTGCGTTATCTGATTCTTAATTATTCTGATTGCATCATTGCAATGGCGCATCTTGTGAATATCAAGTTTTTCTCCCTCAAGCACCTTCGCCTGCTGCTGATAAGAATCAAGTCTGCGCATAAGCCTGCGCATGGCGTCCTCCTCTATTGACAGACGGTTATTCGCCTCGGCATATTCTGTTTTAGCTTGTGTTTCAAGACGTTCCTTAATACTCAGAACATTTTGCATACCATAAACGAACTTAGCCATTCACGCCTCCGTCATCTCTTCAACTGAAGTGTTCCATTCTCGAATTCTTCATAATCAGAAAAAATATCTGACAACTGAATAATCTCATCTTCGAAATCAAATTTCTCATCAGTCTGCTGCATAAGAAATTTATTGACAGCATCTATCTTATATATTGCATAATCAATATTCTTATTAGAACCGTTCTTATAGGCTCCGATATTAATAAGATCCTCAGCCTCGGTATATGTAGCCAGAACATTTTTTAGCCGTCCTGCCATCTGTTTATGTTTCTTATCAACTATCTGGCTCATACATCTTGATATACTCTGCAGCACATCAATAGCCGGGTAATGATTTTTCTGTCCTAACTTTCTCGAAAGCATTATGTGTCCATCAAGAATACTTCGTGCTGTATCTGTTATAGGTTCATTAAAATCATCACCGTCAACAAGCACTGTATACAAACCTGTAATTGAACCTTTATCTGACATTCCTGCTCTTTCCAAAAGCTTTGGCATCTCGCTGTACACGCTTGGCGGATACCCTCTGGTAACCGGTGGTTCTCCGGAGGCAAGACCGATTTCTCTCTGTGCCATCGAAAATCTTGTCAGCGAATCCATCATCAGAAGAACATCCTTTCCCTGATCCCTGAAATACTCTGCAATTGCAGTAGCAGTTTTGGCAGCCTTATTCCTTATGAGCGCCGGCTTATCTGATGTAGCCACAACAAGTACACTCCGTGCCATACCTTCCGGTCCAAGGTCCCTCTCAACGAACTCTCGCACCTCTCGCCCACGCTCTCCTATAAGGGCAATAACATTAATATCCGCCTTGGTATTTCTGGCAAACATACCAAGGAGGGTACTTTTTCCAACGCCACTCCCGGCAAATATACCTATACGCTGTCCCTTGCCAACAGTAAGCAGTCCATCTACAGCTTTAACTCCCAACGGAAGAACCTGACTTATGATTTCCCTTTCCATAGGGTCCGGAGGAGCAGCCTCCACCGGATATTCCTCAGTAAACTCAAACCATGCTCCGTCAGTAGGGTTTCCGAGTCCATCAAGCGTATGCCCTAATATGTCCTTTCCAACCTTAACCGACAATGGCTTCTCCATATTCTCGACAATACTTCCGGGTCCGATTCCATCCACCACATCAAAAGGCATAAGAAGAACATAGGAGTCATTAAATCCAACCACCTCAGCGTAGAGTTCCTGGCTTTTATCCGCAGAATATATCCTGCACAAATCATTAAGTCTCGCATCCGGCCCCACCGATTCAATGGTAAGGCCAACTATCTTAGTTACCTTTCCCAGCTTTTTATAGAAGGATTTCTCTGTCATTGCCATATATTTATTTCTGTCAACAAAACCCATACAATCCTCCCTTTGCTGTCTCTGCCTGTTAATGTCGCGAGTGCTGTCTATATACAGCTAAGCAGTTTGATATTCTTGATAACATTATCAAGTTCAATATCAAGACTGCAGTTAAATATTCCTGTGCCAGTCTCAATCATGCACTCATTGCGTTTCATAGTAGTATCTTCAACTATATCAATATTCACTTCTCTAGACATAGCACAATAAATCTTTCCCTGATTATTAACAAGAAATCTGTAGTCTTCAGGGGAAACCTTAATTGTAAACTCCTTATTCCCTTCTGCATTATGCATGACATCATTAATGAGATGGAGAATTATATCATGGTTATCTTCTGATACAACATGTGTAACCTTTCTGAATACCTCTGTTATTATATCCACCAGCTCAGGTTCCACTGATTCTCTGAGCTTTTCGTACTCATCCTCAAGTTGTTCTTTCCTTCGGTTGTACTCTTCCTCCAGCTCTATACGCTTCTGTTCTATATCTGCATCAGCTCTGGCACTTCCCTCAGCATATCCGGACATTCTTGCCTCATCGGCAATTCTATCTGCCTCCATATTAGCATTATCAATAATTTCCTGAGCCCTTGTCTCAGCATCCCCTATTATCTGCGCAGCCTGGTCATTGATTTCTTCTAAAGAAGCTGCCGCCTGTGCGTCAGCATCATAATCGTCTGTAAGTGCATCCACTGTATCATCAGATATAAGTTCCTGCACAACATCAGCCTGAAGTCCATTGACAAATCCATCCGGATCAACACGTCCCTGCTTATCATCCATTATCTTCTGCAGTTTCTGTCTGATAAGTTCATTGTAGTCAATAACCCGTTCATCCTTGTTAATTGTAGTTCCTCGTTTCAACAGATTAGACAATTATCTCGTCACCTCCGCCTCGTGAAATTACAATCTCCGCTGAATCTTCGAGCTTTCTGATTATATTAACAATCTTCTGCTGAGCATCCTCAACATCCTTCATACGAACAGGACCCATATATTCCATATCTTCCTTAATCATTGAAGCAAGACGAGATGACAGGTTGTTAAGAATAACATTCTGAACCTCTTCTGTTGCGCCCTTAAGAGCAAGTGCAAGGTCGTGGTTATCAACATCCCTGAGAACTCTCTGAATAGCTCTGTTGTCAAGAGAAAGGATATCCTCAAATACAAACATCTTCTTGCGGATTTCATCGGCAAGCTCTGGTTCTTCAACCTCGAGAGTCTCCATAATATGTTTCTCTGTACCACGGTCAACAGAATTAAGGATTTCAACGATAGCATCGACACCTCCGACAATCGTGTAATCCTGATTAACTAAGGATGCCAGCTTACGCTCAAGTACCTTCTCTACCTGCTTAATTACATCCGGTGAAGTTCTGTCCATGGTTGCAATACGCTTAGCAACATCTGCCTGTTTCTCAGGTGGAAGAGCTGATACAACATTAGATGCCTGCTGTGCAGGAAGATATGAAAGTATCAACGCTATAGTCTGTGGATGCTCATCCTGAATAAAGTTAAGAAGCTGCGTAGAATCTGTCTTTCTGATAAATTCGAAAGGACGAACCTGAAGACTCGCTGTAAGCTTTCCAATAACATCCCTTGCTTTCTCCTCACCGAGAGCTTTCTCAAGAAGCTCTTTGGCATAAGAGATACCACCTTCGGCAATATACTGCTGGGCAAGACATATCTCATAGAACTCATTCAGTACCTTTTCCTTAGTCTGAGGTGATACACTGCTTGTATTAGCAATCTCCAGCGTCAACTGTTCTATTTCTTCTTCTTTCAAATGTTTAAATATCTGAGCTGATTTCTCAGGGCCAAGCGCAATAAGAAGGGTTGCAGCCTTCTCTACGCCATCCATTTCTCTATCCATACTGTTAGTCGGTTTCGGCATATGTATCATCTCCAATCAAAATGTATCAAATGTATGTAACAATCCGAGTCAATCACCAGTCATCATTAAGCCAGTTTCTAAGCAGCAATGCCACTGCCTCCGGATTCTCATCAACGAATTTCTCAATAGCTTTCCTTGTCTCAGACTTCTCCTGAAGGTCAATCTCATCGACACCAGGCTGGTTCTCTTTAGTTGACGCAAGCATTTCCTCCACAGAAAGCTCCGGCTCTTTCTCCTCAACCGTGAGTGGTCTTGCACTTCTTAATACGACAATAACAAGTATTCCAAGAATAGCTACCGCAAGAGCAATCTGTATCCAGAATGAAGCACGGTTTAATATACTTGTCTTAGGCGTATCATAAAAATATGGCACATTATATGCAAGCACTGAAATCCTGTCAGTTGAGATTCCTGTAGCATTAGAAAACATATTCATCCAGTCATTATTAACTTCAACCTGTACAGGATTAGCATTCTGTGCCTTGAATTCATCCCATGTCATATTGTCAAGATATCCCAGATTCTTGCACTCATCCTCATTATAAATAATATTCTTGATAAGCGTAACTGCCATGGTAGAAGTATCATAAACAATCTTTCCAGGATCAGATGTTGTGGTTGTAACAAACTCATTAGGCAGATAAGAATACTGCCTTACTGTATATGTTGATGAACTTGATGTTCCATCCGTAAGATCATATGTAGTCCCACTCTCTCCATTGCTTGTTGTTCCCGGAGTTCCGCTTGCTCCATTAGTTCCATTAGATTCAAGTTCATAAGAATCCTTATATAATCCTTCTTCCCGGCCTTCCTGAGCCTGATACTCTGTAGCAATCTTATTGACTGTATCCCAGTCAAGATCAAGATTAATAGCAACTGTAGCATCATTAAACAGTGATGTTGAAAGTGCTGTATTCTTAACACTTGCGGCAACTGTATTCTCAATCTGAGCTTTATATTTCAGCTTGCTCGAATAGGCGATATTGGATGTTGAACCTGAATTGTCAGCACCATTGAAAAGAGTCTTTCCTGACGTATCAATAATTGTAATACCGTTAGTATTACTGTTACCTACTGCTGTTGCGAGAAGAACCGCAATACTCTCCGCCGTATCATCTCCAAGTGTCTTGGTTGTATCAATAGTAACTGCAACAGTCGTATCCTTCTTAGTTGCATAGAAAGAATTAGTATCATCTGACAAATGTACTGTGACCGAAGCAGATTTCACCCCATCAAGTGAACTTATATCATTGGCAAACTTAGTCTCCAGATACTTGGCATATTTCTTATTCTTATCAGACTCAGTAGTAGTAAGACTGCTGTTTAACGCATCATCCAGAGAATAACCTGACGGTTTGATATCATTAGATGCAATAAGCATCTTGGCATTCGTGAGGTTCTTCTTCTCAACCTTAACCGTCATATTATCTATTTCATACTTATAATTATTATCTGTAAGCAGAGTGGTTACAGTATTCATCTCACTGTAGTCTTCGCATTTAGTAAGTTCCTGATAATCAGGTCTTGACAGAATGTATGCTATTATGACTACCGCTGCAATGAAAGCTGCCACTGCACTCACAATTATAATCTTCTGCGTCTTTGTCCAGCTCTTCCACATTTCAAGAAGTCTTTCCGGAATCTGTTTCAATCTATCTAACATATAAAACCCCTATTTACATTGACATATTCATAATAGAGTTATAGGCCTCCAATGCCTTATCTCTTATTGCAACTGTATACTGAAGTGCAATATTCGCTTCCTGCTGATATACTCCTAATTCATGGGTATTAGTCATATTTCCAAGGGCAAAGTCAATCTCCGCCTGCTGTGCTCTCTGAACATAAGAATTAGTGCTGTTAAGAAGCCCTGCAACAGAATCATATATAGCATCAAATGTAGTATCTGCATCCGTACTGTTGGTCTTATTAAGTCCTGCATTTTCCTTCATAGCCGAAGTAATCTTATTGACATAATCATTGCCCAGAGTTCCTATTGCGCTTGTTAAATCCATATATATTCTCCTCTTTCCACCTAAATATCACAATCTGCCACATTTAATCATCAGGCATCTGTTATGTTGTAGAACCTATTGAGAGTCCCTTAGTTGCCATAGACTTACTCGCATTAAACGCTGAGATATTAGCCTCGTATGAACGGGATGCATCAATAAGATCTGTCATCTCCTGTACTATATTGACATTAGGATAAGTTACATAGCCATTCTCATCTGCATCCGGATGTGAAGGATCATAGACACGTTCCATATCAGTTGATGTATCTTCATATACTGAAGTAACCTTAACTCCGCTTCCGACAACTCCCCCATTAGCAAGCCTTAATGCATCTGAAAAAGTTGAATAAGCCCCCGTTCCATAAGAGCCATATGCCGGCTTCCCGATTGCTGTACCTGTCATAGTCTTCTCGGTAAACACAACGGCCTTACGCACATATGGAGTTCCATCTTTAGTTCTTGTTGTATCTGCATTAGCAATATTCTCAGATATAACATCTGTCCTTAACTGCTGTGCTGTCATTCCTGAAGCACTCACATTAAAAGCTGTAAACATTGACATAAGCTATCCCCCTTCCACTCTTAATATATAATCACTTAATAACTGCCTTAAATCTTGAAAATTCATTATTCATACTGTCTATGAGTGCATTATAATTAATCTGTTCTGATGCAAGTTCCACATTCTCAGTAGAAAGATCTACATTATTGCCATCCTTCCTGTATGAAAGCGTACTGTTATCTGTATATGTTCTTATGGCAATATCATTGTAGTTAACATTGTTAACTCTCTGTGTAAGAGAATTTGCATTACTTCCCGAACGCTGCAGTGCATTGGCAAGATATGACTGAAACTCAACATCCTGTCTCTTATAATTAGGTGTATCAACATTAGCAATGTTATTAGTAAGAACCTCTTCTCTTGTCCAGCTCGCATCCGCTGCTGTCTTAAGTAAATTCACATAACCAAAAGCTCCTGAGCCCATATACATCTTCCTTTCCTGACTGATTTCATATGTATCCCGAATTGTATCTCAAAATGAGCATAATTAGAGAACATAAAAACACTAATTATCATTATAAATTATAATGCCGAAAAAACAAGATTTTTTTGGCATTTTTAGTAAAAAAATCACATAATATTGTATTCCATGTCATATTGAAATACCATATTTAGTTAGAACGGAATAAATTATCCTGTAAAAACAAAAAATGGACCCATAAGTGGATCCATCCTTTATACAACTCACTCCGTAAGCTGTATTAATTATACAATAATATACATTATTCATCAAGTTTTTTTATCTCATCAAAAACAACTTCATTGAGAACTTTTATTTTAGTTCCTTTCATTCCTGATGATTTGGTTGAAATAACACCTGCACTGTCAAATTTCTTTAATGCATTAACTATAACAGAGCGTGTAATACCAGTCCTGTCAGCAATTCTGCTGGCAACAAGTATTCCCTCCATGCCGTCAAGTTCAGCAAAAACCGCTTTGATAGCCTGAAGTTCAGATGCAGAGAGTGTGCCAATTGCCGATTTGATTATCTTCTTTTTTCTCTCATCCTCAGCATTTTCTTTATTAACTGAGTTCATCATCTCAAGACCGACCACAGTTGTTCCGTACTCGCTTAATATAATGTCCTCTATCTCATAATCATTGACGCATTTGTACATAAAGAGCGTTCCCAGACGCTCCCCCGCTATATCTATCGGTGCAATCAGTGCTTTGAACTTTCTTTCATTCCCACTGGTAAATCCTAATGTCAGCAGATTAACATTCTCCTTAGTTGAAAGAACCCCCAGCAGTCTTTCATTAAACATAGAATCTACAAATCCGCCCACATCAGCCGTAATCAGTTCGCCTATTCTGTCAATATTACTGTAGTACCCTGCTCCAAGAATCTTACCTTTCCTGCTTATCACAAGAATATTAGACTCAAGTATTCCACTTAACACATCACATATATCATTAAATTCCACTCTCTGCGAGTGATTATTGTGGAGCAACTTATTGATTTTCCTTGTCTTATCAAGAAGCTGAACACTCATTGTATATCCCCCATCTTTCACAAAACAATAATCTTTTGTAATTATTGTTCATCATTACTCTTAGTTTCCACGTATCCGCAGGTCTCATCTGCGCATACAAGTTTATTCCCCTTCTCTACCATATATCCGCCACATTTCTGGCACTTCTTGTCAGAAGGCTTCTGCCATGAAACAAAATCGCATTCAGGATACCCTTCACAGCCATAGAACATTCTTCCCTTTTTGGTCTTCTTTAATATTACATCCTTTCCACACTTTGGACAAGAAACACCAATCTTTTCAAGATAAGGCTTGGTATTATGGCACTCCGGAAATCCCGGACATCCAAGGAACTTTCCATGTGGGCCATATTTTACAACCATATTTCTTCCACATTTATCACAGATTACATCTGTAACCTCATCTTCGATTTTGACATGTTCTAACTGTTTCTCTGCCTCATCAATAGCAACCTTCAGATCCGGATAGAAATTTCTTATAATCTCCTTCCACTCCACTGTCCCCTCTGCCACTCCATCAAGAAGTGACTCCATATTGGCGGTAAACTTAACATCCACTATAGTTGGAAAAGATGTCATCATAATGTTGTTGACTGCCATTCCAAGTTCAGACACATACAGATTCTTATTCTCTTTTACAACATAATGCCTTGCAATAATAGTTGATATTGTAGGTGCATAAGTACTTGGACGTCCAATTCCCTGCTCTTCAAGAGTCTTAACCAGTGAAGCCTCTGTAAAATGAGCAGGCGGCTGTGTAAAATGCTGAACACCGTTAACATCCTCTAAGGTTAATACAGAATTCTCATCCAGACCTTTAGCCAGTGTGTTTGTCTCTTCATTATCATCTTCATTCTTATACACAGACATAAATCCGTCAAAAGCCACCTTAGATGCTGCTACTGTAAAACGATACCTGCCTGCAGCAATCTTTACCGATGTTGTTTCATACACAGCAGGAGCCATCTGGCTTGCAATGAATCTCTTCCATATGAGCTGATACAGTCGGAACTGGTCACGTTGCAGAGAATCCTTAACAACTGACGGCGAAAGTGATAAATCTGTTGGTCTAATAGCCTCATGTGCATCCTGAATCTTCTTGTCGTCCTTTTTGGAAGACCTGCCCTCAAGAAGATATTTATCACCATAATTTGCGCTTATATAATCCTTAGAAGCTTCCTTAGCCTCATCAGCAACTCTTGTAGAATCAGTTCTCAAATAGGTTATGATACCGATGGTACCCTTTCCCTTAATATCTACACCCTCATAGAGCTGCTGTGCAATATTCATAGTTCTCTTGGTTGACATATTAAGTGTCTTAGCTGCTTCCTGCTGAAGAGTACTCGTTGTAAACGGAAGTGGTGACTTCTTAACCTTCTCCCCTTTCTTGATACTCTCAACCTTAAAGCTGCTCCGCTTAACCTCATCAAGAATCTTATTCATCTGTTCTTCATTCTTGATATCTATTTTACCGTTCTCATCTCCATAGAACCTGGCAACAAGTGGCTTCTTCTCACCTTTAATGTTAAGCACAGCTTCCATTGTCCAATATTCTTCAGGAATAAATGCATCTATTTCATTCTCCCTGTCGCATATAATCCTTAATGCAACCGACTGGACTCTTCCTGCACTTAAGCCTCTCTTAATCTTAACCCACAGGAGCGGGCTGATTCCATATCCTACAATGCGGTCAAGAACGCGCCTTGACTGCTGTGCATCAACAAGATTCATGTCTATCTTTCTGGCTTCCTTCAATGAAGCCTTTACTGCATTCTTAGTAATCTCATTGAATGTAATTCTGTATATATCCTTTTCGTCAAGCTTAAGTGCCGCTGCCAGATGCCATGAAATAGCCTCTCCTTCCCGGTCGGGATCGGTTGCAAGATATACTTTATCAGCCTTCTTAGCTTCCTTTCTCAGTGCGGCAAGTATATCCCCTTTACCCCTGATTGTAATATATTTCGGCTCATAATCATGTTCTATGTCTACTCCCATCTGGCTCTTAGGAAGATCCCTCACATGTCCCTGCGATGCCATAACCTTATAATTAGAACCTAAGAACTTACTAATTGTCTTAACCTTGGCAGGCGACTCCACAATAACCAAATACTTATGCATCTATTACCCTCCAAATCAAATATGCTTCCTTACATAATAATTCTTTGACACCTCTTTAATCAGCCCCTCAAGCTCCAGCTCAAGTAAAAGCCCCTCAACTTCTACCAGACCAATTCCAGAGTTCTTTGTAATCGTCTCCAGACTTACAGGAAACAAATTGATTTGACTATACACCATATTTTTAGGGCTTGCAAGTACTGTTTTTGCAAAACTGTTTTTTTCAGATTCTTTTTTTCCAGTACAACAGGCTGAATCACTCCATGAATCCTTTTTTAAAAAAATATTATTTACATATGTTCCAACTGCCTCCGTTGCACATATATCCTGTGGAGATGTTATAATCTCTGCACCCTGTTTTATAAGTTTCATGCACCCTTCACTCAAAGCATCCCCAATACGCCCGGGAACCACATATACATCTCTGTTCTGTTCTAATGCCTGGTCTGCTGTTATCAGTGAACCGCTCTGCTGTCGTGCTTCCACAACAACCAGAGCATCAGAAAGTGCGCTTATTATCCTGTTTCTTAATGGAAACTGTCCTGCTCTCGGCGGTGTTCCCGGCGGATATTCTGACACTATGCCCCCTGTCTTTATAAGCTGTGTATACAGTTCAATATTAGTTCTCGGATAACACACATCAACTCCACAGCCAAGGACCGCAAGGCTGTATCCACCTGCTTTAACGGCTCCACTCTGTCCTGCCGCATCAATCCCCAAAGCCATTCCACTTATAACCTGAATTCCCATTGATGCAAATGCAGATGCAAACATTTCTGCAACTGTCCTTCCGTATTCTGTGCAGTTCCTTGCACCAACAATTGATACAGAGGGCTTACTGTCATCAGGAAGACATCCTTTGTAATATAGTATATATGGATAATCATATATATTAAGAAGTCTTGACGGATAATTCTGCTCTCCCGGATATGTGAATCTTATCCCCTTCTGTTCAAGACCGCAATATTCCGTGTATATAATATTGTCCCTTTTATTGGTTATAATTGCCTCTATATCCTTCTGTTTTAATCCCTGGACAGCTGATAAAAGCCGCTCCGAAGCTTTATATACGCTCTCAGGGCTGTCAAACACCTTAAGAAGCTCTCTTATCTTCTTATTAGACAGCCCCGCTATATTATTAACCCAATACCAGTAATATTCTTCTTTCAAATACTCACACTCCCGGAATACCTCTATGGCAGAACGCTTCACTTATATTACTTATGGAAATATCATCATTTCCCTCTATATCTGCTATAGTTCTTGCTGTTTTTAGTATCTTATAATACCCTCGTGCCGTAAGATGCTTCTTGGCGTATATATTCTTCATCAATGCACTTTCTTCTCTCCCAAGTTTACAAAACTTATTAATATCCTTTTCACTCATCTGTGAATTGAAATTAATATTACTTTTCTTAAATCTTTCAAGTTGTACCTGTCTTGCTCTCTTCACAGCCTTCCCCATACTGACAGAAGTCAAATCCTTATCTGTTTCTGATTCGTTGGAATACGACTCTCTCTCAGAGCCAAACTGAGAATAACCTATCTCCTCTGTCTTAATACACATATCAAATCTATCCCACAGAGGCAAACTTATTCGTCCCAGAAATCGCTTTATCTCCTGTTCTGAACAATTACACCTGTTACGATCCGGATAATAACCGCATTTGCATGGATTCATCGCTCCAACCAGCATAAAATCTGTTGGATATGTATATGAATTGCCCAGTCTCACAATTGTTATTTTTCTGTCCTCCAGAGGCTGCCTTAATCCTTCAAGTATATCCGGTTTGAATTCTGTCATTTCATCAAGAAACAATACACCCTTTCCCGCAAGAGTCACCTCCCCCGGCCGAGGATACATTCCTCCGCCAAAAAAAGCACTACGGGTCACATTGTGATAAGGTGCCCTGAAAGGTCTTACTTCCGCCAGTCCTTCACCGGCGCCAAGCTGCCCTGCAACACTATATATATTAGTAACTGCAAGCTTTTCTTCAAATGTCATATCCGGCATTATAGTAGGTATACGCTTCGCAAGCATTGTTTTTCCACTTCCCGGAGGACCAATATACATAATATTATGCATACCGGCAACCGCTATCATAGTTGCTCTCTTAGCCGCTGCCTGCCCCTTAATATCCAAATAATCAAGCTTATCACTATCCGTTCTGGTAATATTATTTCTTTCATCATCAAGATTATCTCTGCAAACATCTATTGCACCATTAATATAATTTACAGCATCTCGAAGATTTGATACCGCAACAACCTTAATTCCTCCAACAATACAGCCTTCATTTTCGTTATCTACAGGTATAATAAACTGTTCTATCCCTGTATTCTTACCTTCGCATATACAGGGCAATACGCCCCTTATACCGTTAATTCCACCATTAAGACTTAATTCTCCCAACACTATAGTTTTACTTAGTCTCGCCTCATCTATGAAACCGTTAGCAGCAAGTATAGCTATCGCTATAGGTAAGTCAAACCCTGTGCCATGCTTTCTTAAATCTGCCGGAGAAATATTGACAACAACCCTCTGGGGCGGCAGTTCAAATCCAGAATTTCTTATTGCAACCCTGACTCTCTCCCTGGCTTCTTTAACTTCGTTTCCCAAAAAGCCACTCATTTCAAAACTCGGCAGCCCATTCCCCACATCAACTTCAACTCTTACCAGTTCTGCTTTCAGTCCATGCAAAACACTGCTCATCACACTACTATACAAGCAATCCTCCCGTTCTTATCCACTATTCAGTTAACCTCAGGTAAAATACTCCACCAGGTCGTGCGGCCTGTGGATGAAATGTTATTAGATGGCACTTTATATGCCATAGATTATCAAGAATATGTCAATACATATCAGATATATATTTATAGTATATTATAAACCAGTGTTTGTCAATATACTTTTCCATAATTTTATATATGAACAAACATACCATTTGATCAATAACAGTAATAAAACTCGCCTGATAAATTGAGCAAAAAATAGCGCGCCCATGGCGCGCAAACAAATAACACCAGAGGCTCTATGCCCCTGGTGTCAAAACTAATCTAAATCAAACAATGTCTTACAATCAATTGTTAAAATTGAATAACCCTCTCCATCATTTCCATCTGTTGCAGCAATACCGATTTTAAGATTTCCGTTCTTCATTCTTGACATAAGACTTGTTACATCAATCTTGGTCGTCAAAGTACTATTCAGTTCTGTTAATACATCCCAGAAATTCTCAACTGTATATTCTTTCCCGACTATAATTGATGAGGTTGAGCCCGTTAAAGATATTGTCTTAGTTCCTTCTGGTAAGGTTGCCTCATTAATCTTACCAAGATAAATATCCTTGCTACTGTCATACATTGCATCAGTTCTTGTGCCATCATCATTATAAATATACATAAAAGCATCTGAAATATAATCACTGTTAGATATAAGATCAGCATCTATTATTCTGAACTTAAAGCTCAACTTTGTTCTTGCAAGCTTATCAAATTCTGTCTTAAGGTAATTCTTATATTCAGTAGTATTTTGATCATATTTCGTTCCATCATCAGTATATATAACCTCTGGGTTATTATTCCCTGATAACAACGATCTTGTAAATGTATTAACAAATAACTGTGTTTCTGCCTCTCCACTAATCTCACTATGACCAGCTGTAGAATAAGTAACATTTCCATATGAATATATGTAATAGTTACTCATTGCATCCTGACCATTATAATCATAATAGCCTTTATAACCAGAATTAAGTGTATACCATACAACCGGCTGACTAGCCATACTACCATCCGCATTATATATTGTAGGACTTGATGCAGTTGGGTTATTAGCAAAATGCTTATCAAGATCTAATGCAAAATACTGACCATGAGTATCAGCTATGCCTACATCATTAGGAATTGCATATGGATACTCAGTTATCTGCCCATCATTTAATTTTGATATTTTACTAGTATAAACTGTTTTGTTTTCTATTCCCTCATATTGCCCATTGTGGATATAAGGGTAGTGAATATTTTCCATGTCTCTTCTTACAAGTGTAAAATGCAATGAATCTGTAAAATTCGTATTGATATTAGATCCGTTAACACTGTATTTCATACCAATCAGAGGCAAAAATCCCTTAGTGAATTTGGTAAGATTGTTGTAAGTGGTAACATAATCCTTGTTTGAATCTTTGTATGACATTGCATCATGAGTAAATAATACTGCATTTCCATCGTTAATATACTTCTGTAACGCTGCAATTACATTATCATTTAAGCTTGAATTTTCACCATAACTGTCAGCCATACCAAGAACAATCATAGAATATTTGCTGAATTCTTTTGAAGGGTCAGCAATATTATTAACAGCATCACAATCCATTCTTTTAACAGACAAATTAAGTCCGGTCATATTTGATGCCTTGTTAAAGTAACTATTAAATGAACCATCACCAGTTCCAGTAAGATCCAAATTGCCTGTACTATTATTTATCTGCAATACCTTAACAGTAGTTTCATTGCCCTTTATGGCAAATCCGCCCTCTTTAACAGATTTAGCAGAATATTTAACCTTATCAACTGAAGCAAAGTCCGTTCCTGTTACCTTAACAATTTCAACTTTCCATGCAAAGTATCCTCTTGAAGCTGCAGGTAACAATACACTTGTCTCAAATACATTAGTTCCGCTGCTTGAATACAGTTTGCCATAATACTCATCATTAGAACCTCTGCCATGCGTTACATCGTAATACAGGAGCTCCTTCTTATCGCTTTGAACATCATCAGCAAATATTCCATCCTGATTTCTGTCTATGTATATCTTAACTCTGTAATTGCCACTTGGCAGAGCCTCACTGCCTTTGAATGTGACCTTGATATTACCATCAGAAGAATCAGTCTGAACAGTTCCATCCAGTCCATCTACAGAATATACAACAGGATTAGCCATTTTACCATTATAATTAGTATAAGTTGAACCAATAACCTCACCCGGCTTCTTTATGAATTTCAATCGGATTGAGACCTTCTGTTCTCCCTGTGCAGATACATCTGTATATGTAATATTTCCATTGGTTCCCTTATCAGCCAAAAGTTTGACTATGAACTCATCCATTCTCAGCTTATACATATTAGTATCTGAATCCGTCACATTAGTATCTCCAAAATACAAGCTCTTGTCAAATACTATTGGCATTCCTCTTAAAGCATAGTCATATATCTTATCATATACTTTGTTAGTTATATCATTACCGTTTAATGTAGCCCCACTAAAATCCTTACCTTTTCCTGAAACCCACGAACTGCCTTTGCTGAATACATTTCCAAGTATCTCCGTATCAAATGGAGTTACAGAATCAGATGAATTGAATTTATCTTTTCCATATGCACCCATAATTATAAGGTCATACTCAGCAGCAAGATCAACATTTTTAGCAATTAACGCATTAGTTGAACAATGGTCTATCTCAATCTTATATGGAACTTCGAACTTATCACCTGCACTATTAGTTTCTGTTGATAAGCTGAACCATCTTCTGATATTTTTCTGGTCTTCCATTGTACCTGTATATCTGTAGTATCCAGCAGGTTCAACCTCTAATACCTTTATCGTACTTATATTAGATGTATCAAAATCACCTAAAATGTATCTTATAGCCTGAGAATATCTGAATTCCTCATCCTCTTCTACACCTAAAGCCTTTCTTGCATCCTGATAATAAGTACCCTTATAAATACCGTCTTTATAATCATCAACATTTCCTATATCAGATTCCAACTGCTGAACAAGTGCATTTTCATTATTTCTAGCTAAGGAAGCTCTTCTTAAAGTCTGCTGTACCCCTTGTTCAGTACCATTATATCTTGGATACGAATAATTTCCATTAGGACCTGTATATTCTCCCTTAGGTGCATATCCTTTATGACAGTCACTGAACATCGTAGAGCCAAATTCCATTTCGAAATTAGTCTTTGAGGGATCTGTTGTGCTTTGTTCAAGGAATAACTTTAATGTATTATCTGATACATCAATCCAGCCTCTGTTTCCCTCATACATTCTATTAGTATTACCAACATAATTATATGCAAAATCCCTGACAAAATAATCACCATCAATTGCATCCATAAGCATACATATCTTACCAATATTAGTTGTAATTGCATTTTTTTCTGTTGAACAGTATACTACAGCCTTGCTTGCAGTTATATTTTCCATATACAAATGAAGTGCTACATCTGCCTTTAAATCATATGTTCCTTTAGTCCAGTTATCTATTGATGTTGCCTTTTTCCCTGTTCTCTGCTCATACATTTGCAGAATATTATTATTAGTAAATTTAGAGAAATAAACCAATGCAGCACTATCAATATCAGAAACTTTAACTTCTGATGCCTTGACATATTTAATATCAAGAGCACCATTCATCTTAGCACTATCAAATATAGAATAAGAAAAAATATCTCTTATTGGCTTATTAGTAGATGGATCCTTAATTAACTCACCAGCATTTCCACTTGCATCCACAGTATAAAACTCTAACTGTAAATTATTAAGATCATACCCTATCTGTCTTGCTATAGTCACATCAGAATCCATTACGGAATACAATTTATCTGTATCTTTAATTCTGAAATAAGCCTTTGCAAACTTTCCTCCTAATGTAGAGTTAATTGAAGAAAGATATTTGTGTGCATAATCCTTTATATATTGTGTAAATTGATCATTTTTCGTTTTATCAGCATCTGTTGCTGGATTACCGTACGCATCAAAATTGACAGTCCCAACCTTAGGCTGATCTTTTACAATATCAGTCCACTTTACAACACCTTGATCATCTGCAACCAATGAACCCAGAACATCATAAGATTCATCTGGTACAACTTCGAGAATAACCATATGTGTTCCATCAGCAGAATAAGTCTTTCCACCTATAGTTACCGACGACGCTTCCGCAGTTTCTGGCTTACGCGTAACCACAATTAGAAGTACCATCAAAGCAAAAACTACCACAGAGGTAATCATTGTCAATATATGCTTTTTAAAATCAAATTTTTTTATTTCCATCATTATTTACCTCCTGATACTTAATAAAAATACTTTGCATCTATTTTGTTCAAATCAGACTTATCACCTGCTACTGTACCGGTTGCTTTCAGTGTAACTTCCCCTCCGGTTGTCTTTGGTAATGTGATTTTATCACCAATTTTATTTCGGGACATATACTCTCTTGTAACTGTTCTTTCAGACTTCATTCGTTTCAACGAAATTGATACGGATATTTCTGGATTAGATGGCAGAGTCTCTATAATATGTCCATCTTTTAAATCAAAATTTGATTTTGAAATTTTCACATCAAAATCCTCAACATAATCACAAGCCTCACTTTTCTTCGAGAGTGTATCATCTGTGTAATACAATTTCTTCTCTGACTTATCATAATAATATCCCCATTTAATATGCTTAGGATTAGTTGGGTCTGATGTATCATCTACCATTTTTGTATAGAATTTTACATATGCATCTGTCTTATCAATATATATGATATCGGCCTCAAGAATACTCTTGGATATCTGATTTAATACAACATCAGCATCACTCTGTATCTGTGCCAACGAAGTCTGCTTACTATAACTCCTGACAGACTGTGAAACAAGCAATACCAATGCAGTCAACACTATGCTAGAGACTGCCATAGCAATCAATAATTCAACTAATGAAAAACCCTTATTGTTTCGCTTCATAATCCACTCCCGTTTACTAAACGCCTAATTCGTTGTTATTACCTTACCGGTTGCATACCACAATTCTGAAGTATACTCTGTGCCAGATGTTTTAATCTTGAATACTCCTGACTGGGCATCATCCTTATTAACATAATTATCGGCTCCAACCTTAACAGTTCTTACCTGTCCATTATCTCTGGCGTACTCAATAACCATTTCATCAGTTGAAAAATCTGCCTTCGCTGCTGATGGTGTTCCATTCTCATATGTAAATGAAATTCTTCCCGCACCACATCTGTACGAATCCTTTTCAATATACTCTGATGTAGAATCCTTTCTCCACATCATTGAAATAACATAATCTCCGTCATCTTTTTTTATAACAACCCGCCAGTCTCCAGCTTTAGACATAGTATTAGTCTTTAACTCACTGATTGTCGAATAAAGATTCTTATTAAGCTTCTTGGCATTTCCTTTGTATAAAACATTAATGCCAATCATTGTAACAATCGTAACAACTGCAATTATCGCCATAACAACAAGAAGTTCTAACAAAGAAAATCCATGATTATTAATTTGTTTTTTCTCACTAATTCTATTCCCCATCTCACATCTCCATATGAATTTCTTTATTACTCTGGTGTTGCTACTGTTGAATAAGCCTCTTCTTCTTCGTACTTTCTCCACTGTTCAATTCTTACCATATCTCTATATGTCATTTTATCAACCGTTAAAGCCCCTTTAGTTGTAGTTGTCTTTGAATTATAGAATCTGAAAATATGTCCTATATCATATCCATTTCGCATAGTACCATTCTCTTCTTTGGCTGCTGACATCCAGCTTTCTATTGCCGTCTTAAATGAAGCCTCTGTATAACCATTGCTGACTGTGCATCCATTATATATGGTAACCTTTCCCTTTGCGAGAATAACCCCACTAAAGTTTGTATCTACATCTACATTACCCGTACATACAACAAGACCACTCGTAAATCCAACTGTACTTATCTTTAATGTTTCAGAAGGATCACTACTGTTAAGCATATACACTGCATAATTGCTTCCATCAGTAAACTTTGGATATGAATAAGTTGGACCTGTTCCACTTCTTAATAATTCCTCAAGGCCTTCCTCATTAACTATATTACCGAATACGTCACCTAAAGTATAATTGCTAAGATTAATTGAATTATACTTGGCTGGATTTCTTGAACTTAAATCATTTTGCAAATCAGCCCTGCTTGTATACCATCCAGATTCATCATCGCTCTTTAACGGATTAGCAAGAATCTTATTAAGCACATCATATCTCAAAGCTCTGTCTATGCTCATAGACTTAATCTTCTGCTCCTCAGCAGACAATGTACTGCCCGAAGAACCTGTAATCTGAGAAAAAGTTCCCGGAGTGCTGATTGTAACACCTGTTATGCTTGATGTTGTAAGTCCCTTAAATGACTCCTTAGCAGCAATAATCTGTTTTCTTAACTTTTCAGCATCATCTCTGTAATTATACTCACTAGTGCCAGACAATCCAAGAGAGCTTACTCTGCCATTAATATATGAAGCAAATTTAGCATCATCTAATATAAGATTGGCATACTGATTCCTTGCATAGTCGTCCTTAAACTTAAAGTAATAATATGTCTTAGAATTAGCTCTTATATTAGCATCTGTGATAAGCTTTGTTGTACTGTCAGTATCAAGAGTACTTTCATCCACAAGATTACCATTTGTGTCAAAGTAAGCATTTCTGCTTTCATACTTTTGAGCAGCAAGTAAATCGTATGCAAAGAAATTATTTTCATTAATATCACATGTAAATGTTACTCCACTTGCCGAACTGTCATTAAGAGCAGATGGATTCTTAGAGCCATTCGTCAGCAGCTTAGCCGGTATCATATATATTTCCTGATTAATATTAACAGCAGATGACTCACCTGTTGCATATGCACGGTCATCAGAGAATTTGATATATGCTCGTCCTGCTACATACAGATGTCCAAGAGTTCCAAATGTAACATGAGAATTAAGTCCGTTAACAATAATTGCACTACTATAATTAGGTCTCTGCTTTGCGAGATTACCTTCCTCATAACCAAATCCAAAGAACGAACCATTAACATTTACATTAGAAGTCTCTCCATCAACAGTAAGATCATCCTGAAGATTGAAAGATGCCCCACTTGAATTAATAGTAACACCATCTGCAACATTAATATTCTTTGCCCATAAAGATGTGCTGTTAACTGTAAGTTTTGAACTATTCTTAGATTCAATATTACCACCGCAGACAAAATAACCGCCACCCATTGTAAGATTAGCACCTTCATCAATCGTAAGTGCAGTTCCATTAGTTGAAGCGCCTGTTCCTGCATATGCACTTCCACTGATAGTTGCTGAAGTATTCTTAGGTAAAATAATACCACCATTACCTACAAGAGAATAATCAGCAAAGCACAATGTACCAACTTTATCATCATTCTTAAAGTCAATTTCAATATCAGGCATTCCTACTGCTCCATTAAAAGTGATATAAGAATAATTTCCACTTTTATCAAGATATTTGACTACACAATCATAGAATCCGACCGAATATGAATAAAGAGGATCAACACCTGAAACATCGAATGTAATCTTTGTTACCTTCTCAACTGAGAGCTTAGTGTTATCTTCAATGTAATTATTTAAAGTAGATATAAATGATGTATATATTGTCTTTTCATCAACCTTTGTATCATCTGCTGTCCATGACGCAATTGTAGATGAACCCGCTGGTCTGCCTAGATAAAAATCAATTTTATCATCAGCATTAGGTACACCATTAAACAACTGCATTTTATTAAGAAGTTCCTTAGTGTACTTCTGTCTCATCTGCTTATTAGCCTCTTTATTGTTAATAACTGTTCCTGTTGAATTGGTACTATATAACTTAGTAAGTTCTTCCTCATATGCAGTATTAAAACATTCAACAGAAATAACACCAAGTGCAGCTCTTACTTCATCCACAGCTTCTTCTGCTGTGTAGAACGATTTTGTAGACTGACTTGAAGCCATCTTCATTCTGAGATTTATCATGGTTGTTGTTGTAATAAGAGTAGATAATATCAGTACGAATGATGTCATCAACAGCACTATTACAATAGTAGAACCAGAATTATTCTTTTTTCTTTTAAATAATACTTTTCCCATATGATATCCTCATTCTTTCACTGACTAATCTTCCTTAGTTGTAGTAAGTGTTGTTATCTTTTCTGCAGTTGGCTCCGCATTACTGTCAACTATATCACTGATTTGATCCTTAACATCTCTCCATAGCCACACATCCACAGTCATCTGATATAATACATCTTTATTATTAACATGTTTAGTAAGTGCACTATTCTTCTCTCCCCACTTATCTATATTAGAATAAACAGTAATTGGAGTTGTGCCGTTGGCACTTGAAAGTGCACTAACTCCATTAATATACACATTGGATATATTAGTACCCATCTTCTTATAAACAGGACTTCCTAGAACTGTTGATGTATTAACAACTTTCTCCATCTCGAACAGATATACATTAATATCTTTAATTACATGATCAGCACTTGTAAGAGAATATGTTGATGGATAATCATAATTAATGTTAATTCTCTCTGTTGAAACAGAATTTGATGTCATTTCATCTTCAGTCACAATGTCTGTGTATGATTTACCGCTTACTGCCTCACCCTGAAATGGTGTGTAGAATATATACATATTCTTAACATTATTCTTTAACTCTCCTGAAAGTGTGTACACCGTCGATGTACCTGAGCCAGTCACCTGTGCAGGGAATTCCCATGTAACCATATCCATTGAACGATCTGTATAATCCGGGTATTTACCAGCTTCCGTTATATACTTGTACGTTACTTTAACTGATATATCCTGGGTGAAATAATTGGACGATCCAGACTTTTCTTTGATAGATATAGTAACATCTATTGTCTTAGAAAGGTCTGTCCTACTGACTGCTGTCTTCCTTAAACCTGAAAAATACTTAATTGCCTCTGCATCCGCCGAATCATCTCTGTATACATAACTGTTACTTGAAGTAATATCAGCATATACAGAAAGACCAGCTGAATTAATATCATTATTAGTCTTCTTATTTCCAGCTGCTGCATCTGCATTAGAATTATATGGATTGCCATTAAACCTAGTTCTTATAAAATATTTTTCCCCATCAACTCCAGTAAAATACTGCTGTCCCTTATCTGCAACAAGATATGTGTCAGTGCTTGTTCCAAGAGTCTGATAATTATATTTACCATTTCCGTTGGCTAAATCATCCAAAGAAACTATTCTTGCTTCCTCAACAATATTATTAATTGCTGTATTAGCATTCTCTGTTCTTCTTGCCTTTGCATTAATTTTAGCAGCATTAGAAAATGTACTTAAAACCGGTAGAGATATGATTGCAAGTATAACAATTGCAACGAGAACTTCCACCAGTGAAAATCCCGAATTATTCAATTTACCTTTCTTAATGAATAAACCCATATCCCTCTCCCTTTTATGTTATTTAATTAGTTGTAAGACTTCCTGATGAGAATATGTTCTCTGTTCCTGTCTTACTATTAAATGTTGGTTCTGTAAACTTTCTGTCTCCACCTTCTATTGAATAAAGAGAAATAACTGCTGTTCCAGAAACCGTACCAGTACTTTCAGCATATGAAGCGGTTAATGAATCTATAGTACATTTGCTTGCATAAGTATTAATATACTTAACCAAATGTTTCCACTGCTCATAATTACCTTCATATGTAATGTTAATTGAGGTCTTATATCCAACATAACTTGATGTATATGCACTTTGCCCATTAACGTTACTTGAAGCTATCTGTCCAAACTTATATATAGATGTCTTAGGTGATAAAGCTAAACTCTTAACCCATGTTCCCGTAACATCTTCTGTCTTATTGAAAAATTCAATTGTGTTAGGCTGAGAACTTCCTGAATCATACTTATCCATAAGTACGTTATATGCCCTTAATAATTTGTCTGTATCAGTAATATATTTCTGTTTATTATTATTTTTTTCTTGTAAATCCTTCTTAGTTACTTCCAGATTCGCCTTCTTAGTTGATAAAGTATCAACCTGTGATGACAATTTAGAATAACCAAAGAAATAAGCAAAAGCCATTATAAGAACTGCCATAACAATTATTAATAACTTCTTATCTCTCTCTGAGATTTTCAACATTCCTTTTAACTTATCCATCTATCGCCCCTCCTACTTTGATGTGTTAGTTGATGCTTTTGTTTCCTGTGTTGTATCAGAAGTTCCACCTACAAATGTACATGATAAAGAGAATGTTGCCTGTGAAAGTCCAAGGCTGTCTTTGCTCTCACTTATTGTAGGAACATCAACATTAAGAATAGCAGGATTCTTCTGCAACTGCTGAATAAGTAATGCAACCGAAGCCTTGCTTCCAGCTTTTCCCGATATAGAAACTGCACCTGAATTTACACTCAAACCTGATATAACAACATCACTTGGTACATTCTTTTCAAGATAATCAATAAAATCCTGTAAAGAATCATCACTGTCTGCTGTAAGTGCCGCAAATGCAGCTACATCATTGTACTTATCCTTAACATTATAATACGAATTAACAATATCATTAATTGTACTTAGTTTCTTAATATCCTTGTTAAGAGAACCTATCTGCGCCTTAAGTGCCACAACCTGTACAAGCGGAATAATTACAAGAAGTGCTGCAACTACAATAGCACCAATGAATCCGACAATAATTGTCTTAGTATTCTCCTTCTTAGCTCCCACTTCCTGCATTCTCTTAGGAACGAAGTCAACAGGCTCAATTACTGCACCAAGGTTAGTTACATAACTTGTAAGTGTAGCTTCCTCAACATATGCCTTTCTGTCAAGAGTAATATTCTTAAGAGACTCTACCTTCTTGATAGGCATATTAAGCTCATTAGACAAAAGAGTAGCAAAGCCCTTAATTGTCGTTGAATGGCCTATAAGATATGACTCCTGAATGGAAATTCTGTTACGTGATACATAGTAATCAATTACCCGGTTAATATTACTTGCCATGTACCTTAATGATTCTGTAACCTCATCTCCATCAAACCTTGAATGAAGAAGTGTCTCAGCCTGAAGCTTTGCAGTAGCAGCATCATACTTAAGTCCATATTTATCCATAACGGCATTGACAAGCATTGACTTTCCGTATGGAACCATTCTCTGAAGTTGCAGAACATTGTCCTTGAAAATATTAATTACAGTACTATCATTCTCAACCTGAATTACAAGACTGACCTCAGGTCCAATCTGCTGTTTCATAATCTGATATGTACTGTTACCTGCATAATCAACAAAAGCAACCTTAAGTCCTAAAGATTTAGCAAGTTCATAATAAGATTCAACAACCTCTGACGGAACAGCTGCAACCATCAGCTTAATCTTTTCCTGCCCCTGGTCTTCAACCTTCTGAAGGACAGTATATTTAAGGATATATTCATCCATATTAACAGGAAAATACTCTGTTGCATTAGCCTGAACAATCTTGTCTATCTTATTCTCCTTAACATTAGGAATAAGAACTTCCTTAGTTGCAAGTCTTGGCGAGCTTATAGAAAAGACTACATTGTTAGAGCTGAATCTATGCTCATCTAACACAACCTTTATAGCCTTAGAAAGGGATTCTATATTCTCTAGAATGCCATCCTCATAACACGCTTCAGGTGTAGGTATTGTTACTGTCTTATGTACAGTAATTGTCTTACCAGATTTGGTAACCTCGCATATTTTAATATATTCGTTATTAATAACGATACTTATTAATTTACCCTTGGCTTTAGATGCAGCCATATAATCCTCCTATCCAGCTCCCCACATAACAAGCTATTAACATAAGTTTAATATTGTATATAAATTAACTGTAACTACAACCCCATCAGGGATAAATAACCGTTAATTATATTCTCTCCAAAAAGCATGGCTATCGTAAGCCCTGCACACAAATATGGTCCAAATGCCAATACATGCTCAGCATTCGTAACCTTCATACGGATGGAATGAATGACTGCACCTAAGATGCAGCCAATCAGGAATGCAAGTATGATGCATTTCCATCCTAATAATAATCCTGCAAACGCCATCAGCTTAATATCTCCACCACCGAAGGCGTCAATCCCCTTTATGGCTCGTCCAATAAAAAGACATATGAGCATAAATCCACTAATAACACAAAACCCTATTAGATAATCTAATAGGTTATTGTGATCTAATATTATTCTTATAACTGCCAAGACACCAATTGACACATTGAGTGAAAAAGGTATCTCAAAAGTTCTCCAGTCAATAACTGAAATAACAAGAAATATTGAAAATGCAAAGCACATAAGAATGCTTACTGAATTAAATCCATGTACTAAAAAGATTATTACATACATTACCCCATTGGTCGCTTCAATGATTGGATACTGCGGTGATATCTTTGCTTTACAGTGTCTGCATTTCCCACCTAATATTATGTAGCTCACCAGTGGTATCAGGTCATACCACTGGATCTTAGCGCCACATGTCATACAATGCGAATGTTCTGTAGCTATATTCTCTTTTAATGGTAATCTGTATATCAGTACATTCAAGAAACTTCCGAATACGATTCCGTATAGAAAGATTATGAAGTACAGAAGTATTTCGTATTGCATATTTCTTAGGTCCTTAGGTTTTTGTTAAATATGTAATGTTGATTACTCTGCAACCATAGCAATCTTAGACTTTGTAGCTCCTGCTGACGGAACAGATACTGTAACTTTTCCATCGCTTGTAATAGAAATCTGAATTTTCTTACCTGAGCAAGCCTTTGACTTAAGAGACGCATTCAGAACACCATCTTCACTTAATTCATCTTTAAGCTTTGCATCTAATCCTGTTGTTGCTTTTGCTACATCATCCAAGTTAACATTATGTGGAAATGTTGTAACTTTCTGAAATTCATCATTAACAGCTTCAACTGAAAGTGCTGTTGTCACTGAGCCTCTTACTGAATCAAGTGTCTGAAGATCTGACGATTCTCTAGACTTTTCTACATTTCTAATAAGTGTTGGTGCAAGTACACCTACAAGTACTGCCATAATTGCAATAACTACAATAAGTTCTACTAAAGAAAAACCTTTGTTACCTAACTTTTTCTGTGATTTTTTCATAATGATAATCTCCCTATCTTTAATTTTATATATATGTTACTAAGCGACATAGTAACAAAATATACCATAGATTACTCTGCTGACATGTTAATTTTTGACTTTGTCTTTGTATCGTCTACACCTGGAACATATACAGCTACTTTTCCATTTGCATCAATAGCTATAGTAATATTTTTTCCACTACATGCTTTAGACTTTAACTTAGCACCTATAACACCATCATCTGTAAGTTCTGTTTCTAATAAATCTTTAAATGATGAACCAGATGCTGGTGCTGCTGGACCAGTAGTCTGAGTAATATGAGAACCACTTAATGTTCCTTCAAATGTGCTAGAGCCTAATGCTGTACTAACAGTTTCTACAGAAAGAGCCGTTGTTACTGATCCTCTTACTGAATCCAATGTCTGAAGATCTGAAGACTCTCTAGACTTTTCTACATTTCTGATAAGTGTTGGAGCGAGTACACCTACAAGTACTGCCATGATAGCGATAACTACAATAAGCTCTACTAAAGAGAAGCCCTTGTTACCCAACTTTTTCTGTGTTTTTTTCATGTTTCATATCTCCCTTTTTAAATATATTTATATAAATCTGCCATCATAAGCGACATGCATAGCAAATCATATACTTAATTAAGCACTACCTAATGTATTGTATAACTGAATCATCGGCTGATATATTGCCATGATAAGCAATACAACTACAAATGCCATAAGAACAATAATAATTGGTTCCATAAGTGATGTAAGTGTCTGCGTCTGAACTTCTACTTCTTCCTCATAATATGTAGCAGAATTAGTAAGCATCTCTTCAACATTACCTGTTTCCTCTCCAATACCTACCATATGAACAACCATAGGTGGAAAAAGTCCTGTTGCATTCAGCTGATTAGAAAGAGGTAGTCCAAGTGAGACACCATTCTTAACTTTCTCTAGTCCGTCATAGAACAATACATTCTTCATAGTTGAAGCAGATATCTCAAGTGCATCAATCATTGGCATGCCTGCCTGAAGAAGTGTACTCATTGTTCTCGCAAATGAAGCACAAGCCGACTTTGTCTGTAATAATCCAAACACTGGTATCTTAAGTTTAAGCTTGTCAAGGTTATGTCTTCCATTATCTGTACGCTTGTACATCTGAATTCCTACAACTGCACCAACAACTACCAATATGTATATATACCAATAATTTTTCAAGCTGTTGCTCATTGCAAGGATTGCTCTTGTAGTAACTGGAAGTTCACTATCAAGATCTTCAAACATTGTCATGAAACTTGGGATAACGAATGTAAGCATTACAATTACTACGCCAATCATTACACATATAAGAACTATAGGATACATCATTGCTTTCTTAACTATTCCGTTAAGCTTGGCATCCTTTTCAAACTGAATAGCCATTCTTGTAAGAGAATTTTCCAAGCTACCGGATGCCTCTCCAGCTCTTACCATATCAATAAGAATACTTGGAAATTCATCATTCTGTCTCATTGAATCCGAGAGGTTCTCACCCTTTTCTACATTAGACTGTGTATTAATAATTGCAGCTTTTAACTTCTTATTCTCTGTCTGCTCTGCAAGCATCTCTAACGCACTGATAACACTTACACCAGCCTTAAGAATACTGGCAAACTGACGGCAGAATACGCTCATATCTCTTGCAGGAATTTTTTTCCCTTTAAACAATGGAATGTCAATATCCTTGTCAAGTGTTCCCTGCTTATCAATAGAAACTGGAACAAAGCCCTGTTCCTTTATCTTTCTGGCAGCTTCTTCCTTGCTTTCAGCCTCAACTGAACCTTTAACATCTTTTCCTGCGGGATTTACCGCTTTGTATGAAAAAGTCTCCATACTTCTCTCCTCATCATAACTTGAATTTCTATCCATAATTTGTACATTTAGTATAACATATTAATATTTTATTTACAATATTTTTACCAAAATAAACAAAAATCAATACATTTATTTATAATACATTATATCTATATCATGTATTTATGTTAAATGCTACATACCAAAAGGGGGGATTATTCATAAAAATTAATACAATTATTCACTTACTATCGTCAATTATATTTTTAGATGCCAGTCCAAGAAACATAAACATATATGGTGTTGTATAAAACATTGTATTGCCCGTAAAAGCACACACCGCATACGCTATTACACATCCAGCCGCAGCTATTGTTGTAAGTGTTAATTTCTTAATTCTTTTCAACTGGCATATAAGCATTACTATAAGAGATGACAGATAAAGCAACAATCCAGGTACTCCAAGAAAAACCATATGCTGAATATACTCATTAGCAGGTCTGTCAGTCCATGGTAACATCGCTCCAGAATATTTATCATTAAGTTGTTCCGGTCCATATCCAATAACAGGACTTTCCTGTATCATTTTAAAGCATGCTTCCCACATAACCATTCTACCCGTTCCAGCCCTTGCCATATCATCAGCTTCAGTAACAATAGAATGTGTATCATGTGCCAGCTTACGAACATCTGTGCCAACATTATCTCCACCACTTGATGGAATAAGCCCAGCAGCACTTATAATACTTAACGCCACAAGAATTGCAATTGGAACTATAGTGTATCTCCACTTATGTGTATTCATAACATATATAATGCATACACACACCACTCCTGCTACTGTTCCAAGATATCCGCCAAATGTATTATTAACCAACAGGCAAAATAACTGAAACATCATTCCTGCTGCATATATTATTCTTTGCTTTACATTTTCACATGTAAGATATAGTCCCGTCATAACCAGCACAGACATATTAAGATAATACCCCATATGGTTAAAATGATTAAAGACTGTTGCTCTCTGTGACTTAAAAACACTACTGAGTGCGCCATAATCCTGTAACAACAAGCACACTCCCATAACCACAGATACTACAGCAAACGAAATAAATACTTTTTTTCTAAGTTTCTCATTTTTTATAATATGAGCGCACGCATAAACCATCGCATAAAATAAGTATGTCAATAATCCGTCATATCTGTACAATGTTCCAAAGAAGGAGGTATGTATGTCTTTCGAACACAGTGTACAGATTACACTCCATAACAGAAGTAGTATAAATAATATATTCCACGGTTCTCTCTTAAAAAATCCCGTAAGTTTTAGTCTTATGCTGCCTTTATTCCATATAATCAGCCCCAGACCGTACACAATGGCAAACTGAATTGTTAAAAGTCCCATAAACATGACTTCAAGCTGATATTTTGCCAGCATATTGAATCGATATATATATGCCGCTACATCTTTATTCATCCATAATACATGCGTTATTATTGAAATAAGCGGCAACGCACTCCATAGCATAAGAATCACCGCCGCCACTTTTTCAAAAAAATTCCTTCCCAGAGTCTGATATATTTCTTTTATTGTTTTACACTGCTTTAATTTCTCAAACATTTTTCTTTCCTTTTTTCCCCATATTTTGTAATTAAATAACAATTATAATATATCTATAACTACAGTAATTTTCAAGATACATTTAATAATAGTTTTTAAAATTTTGAGTGCCCAACAGCATGTGTTTTATATTTCTTACATTTCGCAAGTTCAACAGAAACATAACACAAAACGCAAAAAGAGCGGATGCTTTTACGTTTTCGTTAAAACATCCGCCCTTTTTTCAAAATCATTTTGATTATTCCCCATCCGGATATTGATACCCGGTGTTCATCATATTAGCCTTAAGCTTCTTCACACTAATCCCCAGTCTGTCAGCTCCTGTCTCTGGACTTATCAATCCATCCTGCACTAATGAATATATCATATAATTGCCACCACGCTGTATTCCCTTCTGTATTCCACGCCGCATTCCCTTCTGTATTCCACGCTGCATACCTTCTTGTATTCCACGCTGCATGCCGCGGTCTTCAA
>CAMEVC010000010.1 GCA_945939115.1 uncultured Eubacterium sp. | reverse complement strand
GGATGTGCGGTTTCCTAAGTCCGGACAGCGGGGACACAGAACCCGGATTATTCATTTTTCTTCATTAACTGTACCGTCCAATGAATTATAATAACGTTTTTCTTTTTTTTCATAACTCTCTTTGGCAAATCTACTTATTCTTTCATCACTATTATTATTTTTTATAATTAGAACTTTTCCCATAAAAACCTCCTATGCTATCTTTTTTAAAATACTATTTAATTGTTACCATACTCGTCTTTACAATAAGATAATTCACCTCCTTTATCAAATCATTTAATAAAGTAATAATATCCTATCTCAAGCACTCTATTTTAAAAATGGAACAATTTGTCAGTTTAGAGACATAATTGGATTAAAATTATCTACCTTTTCATAAAAAAGCAGGGCTGAGAATACTCTTTAACACGCATCCTCAGCCCTGCTATTTTCATATATACAGATAATTCTATTACTTCTCAATCTCTCTTATAAGATTAACCATCTCAATTGCACCCTCAGCACACTCAAATCCTTTATTACCTGCCTTCGTGCCGGCGCGCTCGATTGCCTGCTCTATTGTGTCTGTTGTGAGAACTCCAAACATCACTGGAATATCACTTGCAAGCGATACATTTGCAATACCCTTTGAAACCTCGCTGCACACGTAATCGTAGTGGCTGGTAGCTCCTCTGATAACCGCACCAAGGCAGATAACAGCATCATATTTCCCGCTTTTAGCCATCTTAGACGCTATGAGCGGTATTTCAAATGCACCCGGTACCCATGCCAGATCAATGTTCTCCTCAGACACATTGTGACGCACAAGCCCATCCTTTGCACCTGCAACAAGCTTTGACACAATGAATTCATTAAATCTCGCTGCTACAATTCCTACCTTAATACTGCTGTCTACTAACTTTCCTTCCAAAACTCTCATATAAAATCTCCTTTTTCTTCATTTATAATATATTTTAAGAGAGTGCCTTATATGGCTCTACAGCCTTCCGGTACCCCTCAAAGTACAATTAAACTGAATCGAGCAAATGCCCCATCTTCGTCTGCTTTGTCTTCAGATAAAACATATCATAAGGTGTTGCGTTCACCTCAATTGGCACTCTTTCCTTAATCTCCATTCCAAAATCAGAAAGCTGGTACACTTTGTCCGGATTGTTGGTAAGGAGTCTTAAGCTCTTCGCACCAAGGTCTCTTAAAATCTGGGCTCCGATATAGTACTCACGCATATCACCCGGAAATCCCAGAGCCAGATTGGCCTCAAGTGTATCCATTCCCTGATCCTGCAGTGCATATGCTTTTAATTTGTTGACAAGGCCTATTCCTCTTCCTTCCTGCCGCATGTACAGAAGCACACCTCTGCCTTCCATGTTAATCTGCGTCATCGCAGCCGATAACTGCTGACCGCAGTCACATTTTAAGGAACCAAATGCATCGCCAGTCAGACACTCTGAATGAACACGGCACAGCAGGTCTTTGCCATCCCCCACTTCACCCTTTACAAGTGCAACGTGATGCTCTCCATTCAGCTTATTGACATAACAGTGTGCCATAAACTCACCATATTTTGTCGGAAGCTTCGTGACTGCAACACACTCCACAAGCTTTTCATTACGCTTTCTGTACTCCTGAATTGCCTTAATTGTGATGAATTTCAGGTTGAATTTTTCTGCCACCTTGATAAGATCATCCTTTCTCATCATGGTGCCGTCATCCTTCATAATTTCACAGCAGAGCCCACATTCTTTAAGGCCTGCTATCTTCATAAGATCCACCGTAGCCTCAGTATGTCCGTTTCTTTCAAGGACTCCGTTAGACCTTGAAAGAAGCGGAAACATATGTCCCGGTCTCCTGAAATCCTCTGGTCTGGCATCCTCTGACACACAGGCTCTCGCTGTAATACCACGCTCCTCTGCCGAAATCCCTGTGGTTGTCTTCACATGATCCACCGACACTGTAAATGCCGTCTCATGATTGTCAGTATTGTCAGTTACCATCTGGTTAAGATTTAATTTACTGCATATTTTGCCACTCATGGGCATACATATGAGGCCTTTTCCATATGTCGCCATAAAGTTTACATTTTCTGTGGTTGCAAACTCAGCGGCACATATAAAATCTCCCTCATTCTCTCTGTCTTCATCATCAGTGACAAGTATTACCCTGCCCGCCTGCAGCTCTTTAACCGCCTCTTCAACTGTATTAAATTCAAACATACAATCCGCCTTTCCTTTCTCCTAAAATCCGTTCATTAATAAAAACTCTCTGGTTATTCCTTTTCCTGACTGAGTTTCAGGTTTTCCATCATCATATGTGAGAAACCTTTCTATGTACTTTCCAACCACGTCATTTTCCAGATTTACCACATCGCCAGTCTTCTTTAGCGACAATGTGGTGGATGCCGCAGTGTGAGGTATCACAGAGACCGAAAAGCTCTCATTATCCAGACCTGCCACCGTCAGACTGATACCGTCTATTGCTATAGAACCCTTTTCAACAATGTATTTTATAATACGGCTGTCTGTTTTAATCCTGTACCATACTGCATTATCATCTTTCTTTATATCAGCAATCTTACCGGTTCCATCAATATGACCCGACACAATATGTCCGCCAAATCTTCCATCTGCTGCCATGGCGCGCTCAAGATTTACGGTACTTCCTCTCTTAAGATTTCCAAGTGATGACCTGTTTAATGTCTCGTGCATTACATCTGCCTTAAATGTACCTCCATGAATACCAGTCACTGTGAGGCATACACCATTAACAGCAATACTGTCACCAAGCCTGGTTCCTTCCAAAACTTTTTTTGCCGTAATTGTGAGAACAGCTGAAGAAGCAGCATTTTTAATTTCATTCACATGTCCGATTTCTTCAATAATTCCTGTGAACATCACATTTCCCCCTCTATGAAAATATCATCTCCAATGCATTTGACACATTTATTCTTAAGGACATATGCATCTGCCGGGCTCTCAACTCCCTGTCCTTCAACTGCTGTCTTACTGCTCTCTCCGCCGAATATCTTGGGTGCTATATAAATTTGAACCCGGTTCACAATTCCGGCCTTAAGTGCCGCCCAGTTAAGTGTTCCCCCGCCTTCAAGTATAATGCTGTCAATTCCTCTCTCCCCAAGCTTTGACATAAGTTCAGTGAGATTAACATGACCTTCACAGGGACTTGTAGTTATCACATCACAGCCTGCATTTTCATATTGACAAATGCGTTCTTTATCTGTAATACAGGTTGCAATTATAACAGGGATCTGCCCGGCACTTTTCACAATCCTGCTGTCTGCCGGGGTTCGCAGCCTGCTGTCACATATAATTCTCACGGGATTATGAGGATTAGCAATTGCTTCACTACGGCAGTCAAGCATTGGGTCATCAGAAATCACAGTTCCTACACCAACCATTATTCCTGCATATCTGTACCTGTCTTTATGTACATTTTCTCTTGCCTCACTTCCTGTAATCCACTTTGAAAGCCCTTTGTATGTGGCAATCTTGCCATCAAGGGTCTGGGCGTATTTCATCACTACATAAGGCTCTTTTTTATTTATGTAATGAAAGAATACATAGTTCATTTCCATACACTCCTGATTACATAGGCACCCACAAACCCTGATACCATGCTCTTCAAGAAATTTTACGCCCTTTCCGCTTACCAGAGGATTGGGGTCCATAGAGCCAATGACTACTCTCTTAATACCGGCTTCCACAATAGCCTGTGTACAGGGTGGCTGCTTCCCATAATGGCAGCATGGCTCAAGAGTTACATATATAGTCGCTCCCTCTGTACTCTCACCGCACCTTAAAAGAGCATCTCTTTCCGCATGGAGCTCTCCATATTTTCTGTGCCATCCCTCTCCAATAATTCTTCCATCCTTTACAATCACAGCTCCTACAAGCGGGTTTGGATTAACCCATCCTAATCCTTTCTTTGCAAGCTCAATTGCCCGCTTCATATATATCTCGTCTTCCTTAGAAAAATGTGTTTCCATATTGCCGTACCTTTCCAGTCAATAAAAAAGACCTATAAAGTAAACTAATACTTCATAGGTCTGTAATCATCCATATATGCAAATTACAATTCTACGATAAATCCAATCCATATAGCAGTTAAGATTTATCAAAAAACTCTGAGATAATAAATCATCTCAGAGCAATAATTACATATACATTACTTCTTCCATCCAGACTTTACTGTCGGCTTCGGAATTACACCGAATCATGCTTATCACAAGCTCGTGGGCTTTACCACCGGTAGAGAATTTCACTCAACCCTGAAGTATTTTATTAAATTATTTACAGTATACACCTGATTTGAAATAAATCAAGCATTATTTCAATCAACTGTTATTATCATTTATAATTACCTTGTGAACATAAACTTTCTCTTCTGGAAGTATGTGTATGAGAGTGCAGCCACAACTATAGTTCCAACAATATTAGTAATCACAGAAACAGTAAGGGCACTCTTCCCTATTATAATTGATGCGATTATTACATACAGAAGTGATACTACAGCATTAATTGTAAGTATAATTACATACTTCATTGGTGCACCTGCCTTGTAATGTGCCAGACACTGTCTCACATATATAGCTAGTGCTGCCATCCCCAAAACATATTATTTCTCTCCTCATATTTTCTAGATTAAATGAAATTATGTCCCTTTTAGATTTTTGTTTCCGAGCGAGAGCGCGTCTGCAATCAAACATGCCAATTCCTTCGGGAACACTCTTCTAAAAGGAATATAAATATTTAATCCTTACTAATATTATAATATTGAATTATATTTTTCAACAAATATCGACATTTTATATGATATATTTTTATATTTCCACTTACATAAAAATGATATAATTCCACATTCACGAGTAATTTCTGCTCAAATATGTAAACAATCGGGTAAGTCCTGTTCCGTCCAGAGCTGTTCCGTTAATTCCTGCATAGTTAATCAACCATCTTCCGGTTGTTTCCTTATAAGTAAACTGGATTAATATTTCAGACAGCTGCCCGTCATATATCATTGTACCGTCAAACTGAACCACCTGTTTTCCGTCATCTGATGTAAACACCTTCCATCTTGCATCCTCACAGTTTCTATCCAGACATTGGCCATATGTTACCGTTTCATCTTCAAATACAATCTGATTCTTAACAGTATCTATTCTGCTGTCCTTCATGGACGCCGCATTGGTTCCTATTCCGGCTCTTCCAACACCCATTATACATATTCCAAATGCCAGAATAATGCCAGCCGCCTTACTTATAACTGTCTCATCGAAGCCTTCCCATTTGTTAATACTTAAGAGAAATACAAGTATGCCTCCTGTAATTCCGCCTCCAATATGTCCCCATATGTCTACATTTACACCAAATGAAATACATGCATATATGACGATAAGAACAATTGCCTTGATAACATCCTGACGGCGTGCCTCATTCTCCCCTTTAATACGCAGAAAAACAGCGGCACACATTACGCCAAACACTGCTGCCGACGCACCTGCGGAGAAACGCATAGTATCCGGATTAATCATATGCGAAACATATACTGACATTGCTCCTCCGCCTATGCCGGAACCAAAATATATTATTGCCATTCTGAGTGAGCCGAGCTTATTCTCCACCGTCGAGCCAAATATCAGAAGTGCAACCATATTATTGAAAAAATGTGCAACATTGGCATGTAAAAACATATAGGTTATAAGTCTTACATATTCTCTATTATTATGTATATATTCATAATTAAGTCCACCTGTATCAAAATGGTCGTTTTTTGCCATGATGCATAATATTCCTGCCACAAGATTAGCCAGTATAATAAGGCATGTGACAGGCATTTTTTTCAAACTCTCTTCCCTGTTATTCATTTAGTTTCTATCTCCCCTAATTCCAATTTTCTTAATTACTGCCACCACTGCATCAACTATAAATATTGCTATGGCAATAGCACCTGCCGCACCTATTGTAGTGATTAGACTTGAAATCGCCTGCTGTGTATCTGCCGTAAACAGATAATATACTGTCTTGTACATACCTGCCCCGGGTACTATCGTAAGTATGGCAGGTATAAGAGTAGTTGTGACCGGCGTCTTGATAATGCGTGCAAGAATATGCGAGATTATTGCAAGCACAAGTCCGGAGACAAATGTTGCCATAAGCACTGAGGTGCATCTTTCTATATACAGATATATAGACCATCCGACCATACCTAATACACCATTAACAAAAAGACATTTCTTAGGCGCCTCAATAATTATTGAAAATCCTATTATTGCGCAGAAAGCAAATATACTCTGTAATAACATTTTCTCCTCCTGACTGATAATATCTAACCCTCTCCCACTGCATTTACATAACTGCTCCGGTAAAAAGAAGCCCCACATATACGCCAAGTGCTATCATTGCTGCCTCAGTGAATGCCTGCAGAATATTTGCATTACCGGAAGCATAATCACCGTGCAGCGTATCTCTTATGGCATTGGTTATAGCCGCTCCGGGAACAAGTACCATTATAGAACCTACAATTATCAGGTTCATATGCCCTGATGGATACAGATGAACCATAAAGGATGCAACAACAGATATAACAATGGACGCTACTAAATCCTTAATAAGAGGATTTAGTCCGATTCTGTTACCTGCATGAAGCCATAATGCCAGAAACATACCAACAATTCCTGTAAATATCATATCCATCCAGCTCCCGCCATACATTCCTGTAAAAAATGTCACAACTAAAACTGTACATATATCCTTCAGCCACCATGGATACTGTGTTCTGTCTAAATGCTTAAGCTGTGAAAATGTTTCCTCAAGGGAAATACTACCTTTGTAAAATCTTCTTGATATATCATTGACCTGTGCAATGGCATTCAGATTAGTAGACTTTTTATTAACACGCCTCACAACGGTAAGCGCATCTATACCCGGATCATCAAGAGAAATCATAAATCCTGTCGATACAACAAAAGCCTGTATTGTCTTAAGCCCGGATGTTCTTAACATATAATCAATCGTCTCTTCCACTCTGTATATTTCAGCACCGTTCTCAAGCATAATTGTTCCTGCAAGAGCTGCCGAATCAATCAATAACTTATAATCCATACCCATATACCACTCGCTTTTCTTTCTATTATTAACTTAAATAATAAACTTAAAACTCCCTGATAGAGAATTAAGTCATGCACTGACATTTTCTCTAACAGGGAGTAATATTCTACCTATTCAAATCAATTTCACCGGACTCAATCCTGTTTTTTAACAGCATTCCTCCAATAGTCTGTTTTGGCTTATTCCCCTGCTCTTCTTCGGCAGCTGCAATCCTGCGTCGTATCTGCTCCATTTTGTTATCCATAGTCGCTATTTGTTCAGCACATTTGGAAAGCTCCTCCGCAAGAAGCTCTGCTTCAGAGTCAGGTATATTCTTCTTGTAGCGCAGTTTATGTTCCACACTTGCCCAGAAATCCATTGCTATTGTTCTTAACTGTACTTCTACCTTCATCATTCTCTTCTCATTCTGAAGAAAGATTGGTATTTCTACAATAAGATGAAGACTTCTATAACCGCTAGGTTTTGGATTTTTAATATAATCCTTCCTCTCAACAAGTAAAACATCATCCTGTCTTAACAGGCAGTCTGCCAGCATATATATATCTTCGGGAAAAGAACATACAACACGTATTCCTGCTATATCTCTTATGTTCTTCTCAATGGACTCCATTGTGATAGGGATACCCTTCTTATTAGCTTTCTTAATTATTCCATCAATGGATTTAATTCTGCTCTTAATGCTCTCTATAGGATTTCTGTCATACTGAAGAGAAAACTGCTCATTGAGTACTCTGAACTTCGTCTCAACCTCCATAATTGCACATCTGTAATATGCCATGAGCGTGTTGAAAGGCATAATGTTTTCTTTCATCAGCTCGATTATCTCATCAGTCATGCGGTTATCTTTTATGAATCTTTCCTGCTCCTTCTTGATTACATCTTCTATCAACATAGTATCCCTCCATGTCACAAAACGGACATAAACTCTTACGTATCCGCCTCTGCCTTAAAGTGCCTTCTTAATTGCTGCAAGGAGCTCGTCATATGTATCAAATGCTTCAAGTTCCGGGTTATCAGCCTTTATCTGCTCTGTACTCTTAAACAGGAATCCTGCCTTGCTCGCCTTGATCATTCCAAGGTCATTGTGGCTGTCTCCTGATGCAATAGTATCATATCCTATTGACTGTAATGCCTTAACTGTTGTGAGCTTTGACTGCTCACAGCGCATCTTGAATCCTGTAATCTCTCCGTTATCAGCAACCTCAAGTGAATTACAGAAAATTGTCGGCCATCCCAGTTTCTTCATCAGCGGTGTAGCAAACTGTGTAAATGTATCTGAAATAATGATTACCTGTGTTATGCTGCGAAGCTCATCAAGAAACTCCTTAGCTCCCGGAATCGGGTCAATAGTTGCAATTGTATCCTGAATCTCCTTGAGTCCAAGTCCATGTTCCTTAAGAATTCCAATTCTCCAGTTCATAAGCTTATCATAATCCGGCTCATCCCTTGTAGTTCTCTTAAGTTCTGGGATTCCGCTCGCCTCAGCAAAAGCAATCCATATCTCCGGCACAAGTACTCCCTCAAGGTCTAAACATACGATATTCATATTCAATCTCCTTCTCATTATCAGGTATTTTTATTCTATCTATGTATATTGGATTATCCATATTATATAGGATAGACGAAGGTGCCACTCGTCTGGCTTATAGAATATGATTGACAACATACAATAGTATTGTACATTACTACTTCCCAAAACTCAATATACCATCTTTAAGTCTTTCAAGCCCATCCTGTAATGTACTCTTCGGACACGCAATATTGAGCCTTAGAAAATGTTTTCCGTCTCCGCCATACCCTTTTCCTGCTGACAGGTATAATCCTGTTCTCTTCCTTATATGGGCGGCTAGTCGGGTTGAATCCTCTGCCACCTCACTTACGTCAAGCCAGCACAGATATGTTGCATGGGATTTCACCACGCTGACAGCAGGAATGCTTTCTTTAATATACGCCTCTGTTATCTGTTTATTATCATAGATATACTGACGAAGTTCTTCTAACCACATCTCCCCTTTGGTAAATGCGGCTATGGCAGCATCTACAGCAAACACATTTGGCTCAGCAACCTCATCTGTATTAATAGCACGCCACACTTTATGTCTAAGCTTTGGATTCGGCACAGATATAGCTGCTGTCTGAAGCCCCGCCAGATTAAATGTCTTGGTAGGAGCTATGCAGGTGATTGAATTATCCCTGCACACATCTGAAACACTGGCAAAAGGTATATACTCTGTTCCCGGATCAGTAAGGTCACAGTGGATTTCATCTGATATAACAACGACTTCATTCTTATAAGCCATATCTCCAATCATCATAAGGTCTTCACGGCTCCATATATTGCCACCCGGATTCTGCGGATTGCACAGTATAAGAAGCGTTGTCTGTGGTTCTTTAAGCTTTCGCTCAAGGTCATCGAAGTCAATATGGTATTGTCCATCCTCGTATTTAAGCTGGCACTGTAGCACATTTCTGCCATTATTAAGAATACTGTTAAAGAAAATATTATACACAGGAGTCATGATAACCACATTTTCTGCCGGTGTTGTAAGCTTTCTCACCGAACTTGATATAGCCGGAATCACCCCCGTAACAAACATAAGCCATTCCTCTTCCATTCTGAAGTTATGGCGTCTCTCCCACCAGCCTATATATGCAGAATACCATTCTTCCGGTATCACTGAATATCCATATACACCTAAGTCAGCCTTTTTCTTTATGGCCTCAGTAATTTCAGGTGCCGTCTTAAAATCCATATCTGCAACCCACATAGGAAGCTCATTATCAGCCACGTCCCATTTAAGGGAATCTGTTCCACGGCGGTTCACGGCGGTATCAAAATCATACTTCATATCCTTACCCCTTTCCTGTCACTCAATGCTCTAATTACTGTTACCCAACATACTAATTCCTGCACACAATCTTAGTGAGCTGCGGGTCAACCTTATCCTTCTCAATTATCAGCCTGTCGATACTGTCAGCAGTAATTGTTCCGGATGTCGGATTTAATACACTGTCAATCCTGCTTGTGATATCAGCATCAACCTTGGAATACTCAAAAGCAAGAGTTGTATTAATAAGCTTACAGTTCTTCATTACAAGGTTATCAATATAACATAACCCCTGAAGACTCTCAATGGTACAGTTAATAAAAGTAAGATTCTTAGAATTCCACCCAAGATATTCTCCGGAAATATATGAATCATACACTGTGATATTCTCTGCATTCCAGAATGCATCCTTACTCATAAGCCGGGAATTTCTCACCTCAAGATTCTTACTGCCGTCAAAAGGATAATTGCCCACAAGCTTAAGATTATCAATCTTCATATTATTGCTGTTCATGGCAAAGTAATCACCTTTAGCCACAACATTTTTCATAGTAACATTATCACAGTGCCACAATGTCTCCTTAGCGTCAAGAAACTCAACATTAGTAAGACTCAGTCTGTCACACCTTCTGAAATTCTTAGGTGCCTCAAGTATTGTATCCTCAACGTTAATATCATTGGTATACCACACTCCGGCTCTTCCCATCTCATAGAAATAGCAGTTCTTCACATTAATGTTGCTGCAGTACCAGAGCGGATATTTCCACTTAAAGCTACTGTTCTCCAGTTCAATATTATGACTCTCCTTCAACGGAGACTCTCCATCATCAAATACAGAATCCACTATTCTCAAATCCCTGCTTGCAAAAAGAGCTCTCTCTCCTGTAAGCAGTTTCTGTTTAACCAATGTCTTTTCCATTATTTACATTACACCTTTCATTACATACTAAAACCCAATCACTGTATTATAATACACGTGATTGGGTAATTATTTAAGCATTTTTAAGGTTCTCAACCATCTCTTCCATAGTATGCCATCCTAAGACAGCACATTTTACTCTGGCAGGCATATGGGAAATATCTCTTAATGCCCCAGCCTCTTCCAGTTCCTCAATATCTTCCTCAGAAGCCTCATCCTTAATCATCTTAAGGAAAAGCTCTGAAAGACGAACTGCCTCACTGATTGGCTTTCCAATGATAAGCTCAAGCATTATATCTGCTGAAGCCTGTGAGATAGCACACCCGTCTCCAGTAAAGGCACCATCCACGATAGTCTTTTTATCATCATCAAACTTAAGCTTTAAAATAATGTCATCACCACAGCTTGGGTTTACTCCCTCAAGTTCCAAATCTGCGTTGTCAATATCATGTTTATGATATGGATGCATATTGTGGTCTGTAAGCACCTCATTATAAAATGTCTTAGTCTCCATATCCCATAAGCCTCCTGATTTTAGAAAGTTCATCTACAAAACGCTTTACTTCCTCTTCTGTATTATAAAATGCAAAGCTTGCTCTTGTTGTGGAATTCACTTTGAGGAAATCCATAAGTGGCTGTGCACAGTGATGTCCCGCTCTGACTGCTATATGCTGTGAATCAAGTATTGACGCTACATCATGCGGATGAACCCCGTCAATCGTAAATGTGACAATTCCGGCGTGTTCTGACGCATCAGGAGAACCAAGAAGATTAACTCCCTTCATGTCCTTTATGGCATCAACTGCAATCTTAGTAAGCTTATGCTCCTGAGCCATAATAGTGTCAAATCCGACACTGTTCATATAATCTATTGCCGCATGAAGTCCTACTGCTCCCCCGGCATTCACAGTGCCTGCCTCAAACTTGTGAGGAACTTCTGCATATTTCACTCTGTCCCAGTGTACTATCTCAATCATTTCCCCACCACTTAAAAACGGCGGCATCTTGTCAAGCAGTTCCTTCTTTCCATACAAAACGCCTATTCCCATAGGAGCCAGCATTTTGTGTCCTGAAAATACAAGAAAATCCACATCAAGCTCAGTGACATTAACAGGCATATGAGGCACACTCTGTGCGCCGTCAACCACAATCACCGCTCCTGCATCATGAGCTGCTTTCGCAATTTTCCCAATGTCATTAACCCTTCCAAAGACATTGGATGTCTGTGTTACTGCGACAAGCCTTGTCTTGTCAGTAATAACTGAAAGAGACTCATCTGTAATCTCTCCGTATTCATTCGGAGTAAGCTGTTTTAATACAGCGCCGGTCTTTTCTGCAACCTGTTTCCATGGAAGGAAGTTGCTGTGATGTTCCATAACGCTTACTACAATCTCATCCCCGGGTTTAAGGAAATTAAGGCCATAGCTGTATGCTATAAGATTAAGACTCTCCGTTGCATTCCTTGTGAATACAATCTGACTCTTATCCTTAGCTCCAATAAAATCAGCAACTGCCTGTCTTGCATTCTCATAGCTCTCCGTTGCAATTTCACTCAGCTCATATACTCCTCTGAAAGGATTAGCGTTCATCTCCTGGTAATACCTGTTGACAGCGTTAAGGACTGACACCGGCTTCTGTGTTGTCGCCGCATTATCAAGATAAGCAATATTGCCTTCCGAGATAAGCGGAAAATCTTTTCTAATAGACTCAACAGTCTTATTCAAATCACTCATTAATAAACCTCTTTAATGTAGTCGTGTATCTCATTCCTGAATTCTTCACATGGAATTCTGCCACACACAGCCAGCAACTTGGCTGCTGCCAGCATATTATAACACTCGTCTACCGGTATTCCTCTTGATTCGAGATAGAATAAAAGTTCCTCATCCGGCTTACCTATCGTTGCGCCGTGATTACCTACAACGTCCTCCTCGGCACACAGAATAATAGGAATCGTCTGGTTAACGGTTTTCTCATCAATCAGCAGTACTTCTTCTTTCTCGTTACCGATAGAACCGGCAGCCCCTTTAGCAAAATCAATAGTTCCTCTAAACAGCTTGAATGCTGTATCTCTTAAAGCTCCTCCTGCGTTGATTGCACATTCTGTCTTCTTTCCAATGTGTCTAACGCAGTAATTCATATCAAGTCTTTCGTCCCTGCATACAACATATCCAATATCAGAGGACATAGTGCTTTCCTTGCCTGCAAGCTTAATCTCACAACCCTCGTATCTGTTCTTACCGCTTAAAAAGAGCTGTATAAGTTCAATCCTTGCTCCATCCTCACAGTATCCGCCAATATCATTAATAAATGTTGTCTCATCGCCCACTCTCTGAACCTGAATAAGACGGATTACCGAATTCTTAGCTGCATACATTCTTGTCTGTACTGCCGCAAATCCCCTGCCATCCTTCTGTCCATGAAAGTCCATATAAACATCAATACTTGCATCTTCCTTAGTCTCGATACCGATAATGTTCATATCTGCAGATTCTTCACCATATCTGAAATTAAGCCTTACACAACCATCATTCTTCTTATCTGTTATAAGAAAGGATGGTACAACTGCTGACTTTCTGGCTATATCAGCAATCTCCTGTCCGCATCCTCCGGTAATTTCATCTATCATTCCCTCAGTGAGCTTTCCACTGTCAAGCAGAGCCACATCAGAAATCTTAGTCTCCAGATTACCTGCGCGATTTATTGAAACTTCTAAAACCCTGCTCTGGTTCATATGAAGATGATTCCATGTCTTAGCTGGGATACGGTTTATTATCATGTCTTTCTCTTCGATATTAATCATATCATATTCCTCACTCTGATTAGCTTAACCAATGCTTCCCTTCATCTCAAGACGGATAAGATTATTCATCTCCATCGCATACTCAAGCGGAAGTTCCTTAGATACATTATCTGCAAAGCCTGATACAATCATAGCCCTTGCATCATCCTCCGGAATTCCTCTTGACATAAGATAAAATACAGCATCATCACTGATACGTCCTATAGTTGCCTCATGTCCCACATCCGCATCATTAGTTCGGATATCCATAGCAGGAATCGTATCTGATCTTGAAATGTCATCTATCATAAGTGACTGGCATGAAACAGATGACTTACTCTTCTTTGCCTTAGTAGTCATTGTCACAGCACTTCTGAATGTACTTATTCCGCCACCCTTTGAGATAGATTTAGTATTTACAAATGAAGTTGTCTCCGGTGCATTATGCACAACCTTCATACCTGTATCCAGATTCTGTCCTGCTCCTGCAAATGTAATTCCTGTAAACTCACAGCTTGACTTAGCTCCATTGAGAATACTCATAGGATACAGATATGATACATGTGAGCCAAATGAGCCTGATACCCACTCAATCTTGCCACCTTCGGCAACAACTGCTCTCTTAGTGTTAAGATTGTACATATTCTTGCTCCAGTTCTCAATAGTTGAGTAGCGGAGCTTTGCTCCCTTAGCAACAAAAAGTTCAACTGCTCCGGCATGAAGATTAGCAACGTTATATTTAGGTGCTGAACAGCCTTCAATAAAATGAAGACTTGCATCTTCATCCACAATAATAAGAGTATGTTCAAACTGTCCTGCTCCTGCCGCATTGAGTCTGAAATATGACTGAAGCGGAATATCAAGATGAACCCCCTTTGGAACATACACAAATGAGCCACCTGACCACACTGCTCCGTGAAGCGCAGCAAACTTATGATCCTGTGGTGTAATAAGCTTCATAAAATGCTCATGTACCATGTCGGCATACTCTCCGTTAAGAGCGCTCTCCATATCTGTATATATAACACCCTGATCTGCTACTTCCTTACGGACATTGTGGTATACAAGTTCTGAGTCGTACTGTGCTCCCACTCCTGCAAGAGATTCTCTCTCAGCCTTAGGAATACCAAGTCTTTCAAATGTATCCTTAATATCCTCCGGTACATCCTTCCAGTCACCTTTCATATTCGTGTTGGCGCGGACATAAGTAGCAATATTATCCATATTCAGTCCATCTATAGACGGTCCCCAGTCCGGAACCTTCATCTTGTTATATATCTCTAATGACTTAAGTCTGAACTCACGCATCCACGCCGGATCATGCTTTTCCTCAGATATCTTCCCGACAATGTCCGCTGTAAGTCCCTGCTCAATTCTATATGCATCTTTCTCTTCATTCTTAATGTCATAAACACTTCTGTTTATGTCATCTACAATTGTCTTCTCTTCCATTAAATTACAAGCCTCCATGTCGCCAATTACTTGATGAATCTCTCAAAACCATTATCATTGATATCATCAATCATAGTGCTGTCGCCGGTTGCGACAATATTACCACCTACCAGAACATGAGTGTAATCCACCTTGAGAGCCTCTAAGATACGGGTACTGTGTGTGATAATAAGAAGCGCCCCATTCTGTGTCTTCTGATACTCTTCTACGCCCAGAGATACTGTCTTAACAGCATCTACATCAAGTCCCGAATCGGTCTCATCAAGAATTGCAAGTGAAGGATGCAGCATAAGAAGCTGTAATATCTCAGCCTTCTTCTTCTCTCCACCTGAGAATCCCACATTGAGATCTCTGTCCATATATGATGGATCCATCTGAAGGAATTCCATCTTCTCCTGAAGCAGCTTCTTGAACTTAAAATATGTCATCTTCTCTCCACGCTGCTCCATGGCACTTCGTATAAAATTGCCAAGAGTAATACCCGGAACCTCTATAGGATTCTGGAATGACAGAAAAAGTCCTGCCTGAGCCCTCTGTGCAACATTCTTTGACAAAAGGTCTTCTCCGTTAAATGTAACATTACCCCCCAGCACCTCATATCTTGGATTACCCATAAGTGCATATCCGAGAGTTGACTTACCTGCTCCGTTCGGTCCCATAAGTACATGAGTCTCACCCTGATTAAGAGTAAGATTAACTCCGTGAAGGATTTCTTTATCTTCAACACCAACCTTAAGCTGGTTAATATTTAAAACTTCCTGTGCCATAATGCCTCCTTAAATGTACATTCTTTTAGCAACACACATGATATCATTGAAAGAAAACGTTGTAAAGTTTTTCTAAACATGAATTACTGCTATTATTTTACTAAGATACTATTTTCTGGTGTTCTTTATCCAGAGTTCTAATTCCAGCCTTTTGGCTTCATCTATATTCATAACAATCTCCTTGGCACATACATCACCTGTTCCCTTGTCCTTATATACAAACATGAGTATTCTCATCCATGTAGGCGTTCCCTTGAACATCCTCCGGTAATCCAGCGTCTGAAGCTGATTGCCGGCAGCAAACTGGCTCTTTATTCTATCCCTGTTCATGAATTCCTTGTATATCTTCTTATACTCAGGCATGATAAAATTATCTGTGAGATATGCCACACTGTCATCAAAGCTTGCACTTTTAGCCCCTGTCTCAGTCTCCCATTCAATTATGCCGGAATTCCTTGAGACAGAATTGCCGGATATGTTGATATCAAAATAATATTCAGATGCCTCCCATATATCATTGGCAAAAGCTCTCTCCTCATTCTCTTCTTCCGCCATAATTGTTTCATCATATATATATCTTACTTCCCTGAGATAAAACATAATTATAGGAGTCTGCTGTGTATAATCCCTGCTTCGTGCAAGCACAAGTTCAACCCATTTATATTCCTCACCTATCCGTCTTCTGAACTTCAGTCTTAGCGGTTCTGAACTATCGTCAAAATGCTTCCTGACAGCATCTCTCTCTATAAATGTCAAATATCCATTGATATCTTCCGGGTGAATAACACCCCTGTTAATATAGAACTCGGAGTAGTTTTTTATATTATCCGGAAGCTGCAATCCATTAATCTCATCTTTATCCAGCGGCTTGATTACTTCATATGTGGCATCATTCAGATTAAGCTTTAACACCTTTAAAAAGGTATTATACACAATATCAAGTGTATCCTGCCTTGAACCAGCCATATAATCAGCCTCTTTCCATGAAAAGAGCACCCTCGGATTATCCTCTGAGTAAGTTTCCGGTTTAGTTATTTCAAATGTGTACCATTTGTATCTGCCATCAACCAGATATCTTATCTGATGTCTTTCTCTGCTTCTGCCATTCTTGACCTGATTTCTGATTCTCTCAAGATTAATGGCATCTCTATATATATGTGCATCATCAGGGTGAATAATTCTGTTGGCAATATATCTGTCCGCATATTCACTTATTGTGGATGGTCTTGGCTTCACAATATACTCCGGCTCATTCACTCTTCTGATAAAATGATAGTCTCCTGTAATCACATTGACATCGGCAAGCTTCCAGAAATATTCCTTAATCTCCTGAAGATATGATGTATCATTGCGTCTTCTGCGGGATATTCCAGACATATCCATGCATTTGCTACTGTCATCAAGAAGCTTCTCATACTCACTTATAGGCATTGGTTTATAAAAATAGTATCCCTGCGCATATTCACACCCAAGCATATCCAGCAGTTTAAGCTGCTCCTCATTCTCAAGGCCCTCCGCAATTGTTGGTATATCAAGTTCCCTTGCCATGTCAAGTACAGCGGTGATAATACTGACACCCTTTTCGTTATTCTTTGGCGTTAAATCAAGAAACTTCATGTCCAGTTTAAGGACATCCGCATCAACATCCTTTAACATATTAAGAGAAGAATAACCGCTTCCAAAATCATCAATAAGAATCCTGAAGCCCGCCTCCTTGAAGGCCTCCTCAGTCTCTTTAATTATTGTTCCATTCTCGACATAAGCGCTCTCAGTAATCTCAATTTCCACTGCATACGGCGGAATATTATACTGGCTTATAAGGTCTTTGAAAATCCTTACAACATCCATGGAATATATATCTGCCCGGGATACATTGACTGAAACGGGAAGAATAGTCCTTCCCTGATTCATCCACTTTCTTATAGTCTGACACACTTTCTCCCATATATACTTATCAAGCTGATTAATATATCCATTCTTCTCGAGGACAGGGATAAATACTCCCGGAGAAACCTTCCCCCTTTTTTTGCTTGTCCATCTGACGAGTGCCTCTGCTCCTACCACCTTGCCGCTCTGAATCTCACACTTCGGCTGGAGATAGAATGTAAATTCATCATTCTCCATACCCTCACATATAAGAGGCATAAGCTCTGACTCTTCTTCAAGCTCACTCTCCATTTCAGGAGAATACCAGCAGAATGTCACATCCGGTCTGTTCTTTATGGCGTGAAGTGCAATATTAGTATAGTCACACATATCACCTGCAGTTATATTCTTATCCTTCGTCTTATAGGCACTGAATATTGTTCGGAAGCTTCCGCTGCCCTTAAATCTGAATACTGTCTCACTTAAATCCTTCTGTATTCTCTCAAGCAGTTCATCATTCTCCGGAAAAACAACACAGAAATTGTCTCCTCCGATGTAACCGGATATAGTTTTCCATTGGCTGTCTGCCCTCTTAAGGTATTCTCCTATCAGAACAAGCAACTCATCACCTGTGTTTCGTCCAAACCACTTATTGATAAAATGGAAATTCTCCACATCTATAGCAAGCATGCAATATGTTCTTTCATCCTGCATAAGAACCCTGTCTGCAATATCCCAGAAAGTTCTTCTCAAAGGAAGGCCTGTAATAATATCATAATTTCTCACTTCAGAATTATTATTAAACTTATCTGAACCAGTTTCTTCAACCATGGCGGCCTCCTTTCTCTAATGTACAATACCCCCACATTAAACAATACTTTATATATTTTACCATTGAAACATTGATAAAACAACAAATTACATATAAAATAAATGTGTTATTTATTAATTATGTTTTGGGGGAATTATATATGGCAAAATATATCATGGCTCTGGATGCCGGAACAACCAGCAACAGATGCATTTTATTCAACAAAAAAGGAGAAATGTGCAGTGTTGCGCAGAAGGAATTCACTCAGTATTTCCCTAAACCGGGCTGGGTTGAACACGACCCTGAAGAAATATGGTCTACCATCCTCGAATCTGCCAAACAGGCCTGTGCCAACATCGGTGCATCCGCCTCTGATATAGAGGCAATAGGAATAACAAATCAGCGTGAGACTACCATAGTGTGGGATAAAACCTCCGGGGAGCCTGTGTACAATGCAATTGTATGGCAGTGCAGAAGGACGTCTGAATATGCTGATTCTCTTAAAGATGCCGGACTTACTGAAACCATAAAACAAAAAACCGGACTTGTTATCGACGCATATTTTTCAGGCACAAAGTTAAAATGGATTCTTGACAATGTGGAGGGAGCCAGGGAACGTGCCAGAAATGGAGAACTCCTTTTCGGCACTGTGGAGAGCTGGATTATATGGAAGCTCTCAAAGGGACAGGTTCATGTAACTGACTATTCTAACGCATCAAGAACAATGCTGTTTAACATTAACACACTAGAATGGGATAAGGACATTTTAAATGTGCTTGACATTCCTGAATGTATGCTTCCGAAGCCGGTTCCTTCAAGCTGCATATATGGCGAGGCTGCTCCTGAATTCTTTGGTTGTCCTATACCTATAGGCGGTGCCGCAGGAGACCAGCAGGCAGCACTTTTTGGCCAGGCGTGCTTCAATGCCGGAGAGGCAAAGAATACATATGGAACGGGATGTTTCCTTCTGATGAATACTGGAGAAAAGCCTATTTTCTCAAAGAACGGCCTTGTGACAACTATTGCCTGGGGACTTGACGGCAAAGTAAACTATGCCCTCGAAGGCTCAATATATGTAGCTGGAGCTGCTATCCAATGGCTCCGGGATGAGATGCATTTTATTGATTCCTCACAGGATTCAGAGTATATGGCAAGAAAGGTTCCGGATACCAATGGATGCATAGTAGTACCTGCATTTACAGGTCTTGGCGCACCATATTGGGACCAGTATGCAAGAGGTACTATCTTAGGTCTTACCCGCGGTGTCAACAAATACCACATAATCCGCGCCACTCTTGAGTCTATAGCATTTCAGGTTAACGACGTACTTTCTGCAATGGCCGCGGATTCGGGAATTAATTTATCTGCGCTCAAGGTAGATGGCGGTGCCAGCGCCAATAACCTGCTCATGCAGATGCAGGCTGATATAAGCGGCGCTCCTGTAAAAAGGCCGGTATGCGTTGAAACTACAGCCATGGGAGCTGCATATCTTGCCGGACTGGCTACCGGATACTGGAAGAGTACTGATGACATACGCCATAACTGGTCAATAGACAGAACATTTGACCCTGAAATCACTGATACTGAACGTGATTCCAAGGTCAAAATGTGGAAAAAAGCCGTGTCTTATTCATTTGACTGGGCAAAACAATAACTATTTCATAAGATCAGGGGTATCCCAGAGCTTAAGCTTAATGCCGACTTAAGACCTGATACCTTATTCATTGATGTTATAATTTCAACTTTTGATACTTCCATACGCTGCTCCTTTCCAGACCGTATATCATGTGACGCCAGTAGCACATGCAAAAAGGCGTCTGTTCACCGATATGTGAACAGACGCCTTCGTCTTCTTTTATTAGATTATCATTATAATATGCAATTACTATTTAAAAAAATTGTATAAATCAGAACACAGAGGATGATATTTACTGTGCCGGATTCACATGAACCATAATATGTTTCACCTTGGGAAAATTATGTTCAATATCTTCATGTACTTCCTCTGCTATGTCATGTGCCTCTTTCAATGTATAGGATGCATCTGCCTGAATCTCTATGTCAACATATATTTTATTGCCAAATATTCGCGTCTGAAGTAAATCTATTCCCATAACATTCTCATTCTTCATAACACATTCATAAATCTGCCTCTCGGTTTCTTCATCACATGAATGATCCACCATTTTGTCTATTGCCTCCTTAAAAATGTCATATGCCGCCTTTATAATAAATACAAAAATAACCAGACTCGCTATAGAATCCATTACCGGATACCCAAGCCTCGCTCCACCTATTCCAATTAATGCTCCTATTGAAGAAAATGCATCTGAACGATGATGCCATGCATCTGCCATTAATGCGCTGGAATCTATTTTCCTCGCATAGTACCTTGTGTACCAATACATTCCTTCCTTAACAAGGATTGACACAATGGCAGCAATTAACGCCAGAATCCCCGGAACCTGAAGACTGTTGTAATTGCCGTTTACAATATTCTTCAGTGCCCCCGCTCCTATTCCAAGACCCGTAATAAACAGAACAACCGACAGAACTATAGCTGCAACACATTCCATTCTCTCATGCCCATAGGGATGTTCCTTATCAGGCTCCTTAGACGCAAGCTTTATTCCAATAATGACCACAATCGTACTGAATACATCAGATGCAGAATGGACAGCATCACTTATCATTGCACTGGAATGTGCAATAATTCCGGCCATAAACTTAAGCAGCGACAAAAGCACATTTCCGACTATAGTAGTTAATGATACCTTATTGGCAGTTCTCTTAAACTCTGTCTCCTCATCATATTTATATTTTCCCATTGTTATTGTGTTGGTTTTTTCCATATCAGTTACCTCCGATAATATAAGATAGCTCTATGGCACTAATGATACTTGGGGGTTTTTAAGAGTTGCTAATAGAAAAACAGATAAAAAAACACCCACGAATCAGTATTAGTAACTACTGTCCCGTGGATGTAATACACCACTGTCACTCATGTGACCCGACTCCATGATATTCTATCACGGTCTGCTCAGTTTGTACTGTAGCTTTATATGCAGTGCAAAGAGTTATTGTAGAATATCATATGAATATTAACTTGTCAATGTGATTTATGAAAGCTTCATATCTCCGTCCTTTACCCATCCGAGCTTTCTTAAAAGCATATTAATAAGAGGGCATATAACTGCGGGAAGCACAAAAGATATAAGAATAAGACCGGCCCAGTCCATTGCATTTATTGAAGCTTTTGCACCCGCAGCAATATCGTTAACCCATCCTGAGTAAACACCTATCTGACCTACAAACCCGCAGGTTCCCATTCCCGACGATACGGGTGTTCCGTTCATCTGCAGCTTGAAAACACACGTTGCGAGTGGACCGGTTATTGCCGATGTTACAATCGGAGCTATCCAGATTCTTGGATTCTTAATAATATTGCCCATCTGAAGCATTGAAGTTCCAATCCCCTGTGATACAAGACCGCCCCAGCGGTTCTCTTTAAATGACATAACTGCAAAACCTACCATCTGTGCACAGCAGCCTGCAACAGCTGCTCCACCGGCAAGTCCTGTCAAGCCAAATGCTGCACATATTGCGGCAGATGATATCGGAAGCGTAAGGGCAATTCCCACTAAAACTGAAACTGCAATTCCCATAAGAAATGGCTGAAGGTTAGTTGCCAGCATGATAAGCTCCCCAATCTTCATAGCAGCCTTTCCAAGTGCAGGAGCAATAAGTGCCGCAACTCCTGTTCCTATTCCGATTGTCACAAGAGGAGTCACCAGAATATCAACCTTGGTCTCTTTAGAAATCATCTTTCCGGCCTCTGCTGCAATAATAGCCACGAAATAAACAGCCAGAGGGCCGCCCGCTCCTCCCAGTGCATTAGATGCAAAGCCAACTGTTATCAGAGAAAAAAGTACAAGTGGAGGACACTTCAAGGCATATCCTATAGCCACAGCCATAGCAGGTCCACTCATGGCTGATGCAAGTCCTCCTACTGTATAACTGACGCCGCTTACTGTTGCCACTGTCTCTTTAAGAAAGCTAATGTTAAGCTGTGTTCCCAATGTATTAAGAATAGTTCCTATAAGAAGAGAACAGAATAATCCCTGTGCCATCGCACCTAAAGCATCTATTCCGTACCTTTTAACTGAAACCACTATGTCCTTACGTTTAAAAAAAGCTTTGAGTTTCTCTATCATATTTATTTCTCCATTTTATTAATTGGGGGATTCTACTCTGTAGTTGCTATCATATCTGCAATTGCCCATTTACCGTTATAATTAACAAAATAAAATGTTGAATCAACTACATCTGTTCTCGCTCCACCTGAAGTAAGAACCATATTCTTTGTAAAAGCTATGTGGCATGAATAGCATTTATCATTATATTCCACATAATTATCCACCACCACTCCTGTATATGGCGGATTAGCAAGTCTGTGGTCACTTATAAATGTTATATCTGCACTTGAAGCATAGGCTTTAGCCAGATTCCAATAGTATGAATCTTCAATAAGATACTTCTGCACTGTGGCAAGACCGTGGCTGGAACCTGATAAGTCGTTAGTCAGGAAATTATCCCATACCTTAGCCATATTAAGCGCATCGTTCTTCCTGTCCTCCAGCATATCGCTCACATCACCATTGACTCCAAGCTTTACATTTCCCTTACTGTCAACATTATATCCAACTTCCTTTCCCGAAGCATTATAAACCTTGATTTCCGGCTTATTAACAAATCCGGTGATTTTATACTCTACGGATTTAGGCATGTCCACATACTGTGAAACATTTGCAAACTCAGTATTATCAAATGCATTGCCAGTCTTATAGTCGTCTGAAACCTCAATACCATTGACTGAAAATGTATATCCCTCTGGAATTGTAACAGTATAATCATTAGTATTTGCTGTGAAAACAGGCTCTATACTCTTAACCTTCCAGTCAAACACTGTGAGTATTGCAAGTACAACATGTTGTTCCTTAACCTCCAGAGTCATGCGTGCAACCTTATTTCCATCAGCGAAAATATCATATACCGGCTCTTCCGTATCGTAACTGCCCTCGTTCTTTTCATATGTATACTCAGAAGCCCCGTCAAACTCAGACATATACATATTGGCAAACAAATCCTTTCCCTCAAACTCGCTGCTTGAAGGCAACTGGATATTATCCACAAGAGTATTATCATCGACCATTGTTCTGAATTCCTTTAAGAACCCTGCCATTGCCTTATCCGGCTGTGATTTTTCGTACCTTTTAAGACATGACCCGGTATAAATAATCATTATAACTGCAAATACTGCGAGAACAGCCGCATATATTCCAAGGCATTTCCAATATGAAAGCTTTATCTTACCCGGCTTACGTGTATCTGAATAACCTTTTTTATTTCTCATAATCAACCTCGTATTACTTAATCACTTTGGCATTACAACAAATGCTGTAGGAAGTTTCCATGATGAATTCTGATAGTAAAATGTAACACTTGTCATTTCGTACTGACCATTATAAACCATTGTCGAAGAGCTTCCTCCATCCAGATTAGCTGCATTTACAGCGCCATATTCCAGCAAGACTGAAATCAAATCTGAAGCCGTTGCCCCAAGATGTCCTGAAGCGCCTCTTCCGTCAGTCACGAGAAGAAGAATTGCACCGTCTGCCCTCTGTCCGATAACCGTCCGAGGGTTAGCGCCGCTTCCCTGCCCTTTAAGCTTTCTGGCTTCATTATTGATAATCAGTGGAACAAAATGATTATTTGCATCCGAGCTTTCCTCCTGAAACGCCACAGCATCCCTTATTCCGGCTTCTCTGACATAGCTTTCAAATTCTGATGCTGACATTCCATCAATATCCTTAATAACAAGGAGATTATCATTATTCAGTCCGATAAGATACAGTCCGGTCAATGATGACGGGCTGTTGTATGTAATCTGTCCATCCTGTACAACTACTCCAAGAGGTGAGCCTCCACGGTTTCCGGCAGAAACATAAAGTCCACCATTTACTCCTGCCACTGCCCCCGCTCCCGATACTATCTGATCCAGCTCTTTTCCATAATCTCCCCATGGATATGTAGTTCCGACTTTGACCTGTGACGGATCCTTTATTATAAGCATCTTGCCAAAGAATGACCGCCCGGAAACTTCTACCATCCTGATACCGTTCTCGTCAAATTCTTCCACCTCTCCTGTAGCATTATCCACAGACGAATTATCATTGGTAATGATGTTAATCAGCGAAGTATCTACCTCCGCATCCATAGTCTCCATCCTGTTTGCATCAATAACTGCATTAATCTCATCTTCTGAGCAGAACCATGATGCCAGGAATTTCAATTGCCCTGTCTCAAGAACTGTTGAGATAAACAGATTCCTTGCCGCAGGAGCCGAATCGCTGCATATTCTCTTTATCATTATAAATAATGTTCCCACCAGCATAACTACTGTTACCAGAAGTACTAACAGCACCCTTCCAGCTATTCTGGCAATTTTCTTTCCCTTTGTATTATTCATTGTTGCCATGATATTCTCATACTCCTGCCTTTATATTGTCAACTGTCTCATTAAGAGACTCAACCGTTGTAACAGTATACACCTTTGCTTCAGGAAGTGTTTTCTTAACGAATCCTGTGAGTGTCTTTCCTGCTCCTACCTCAATAAATGTGCGGATACCATCCTCCCACATATTCTTGAGAGTCTCTTCAAACCTGACGCTTGATGACGCCTGCTTTGATACAGTCTCGATAATCTCAGATGTATCATCCGTATATGGCTTTCCTGTTCTGTTTGCATAGATTGCAATATCCGGCGCACTGACCTTCATATTCTCCAATGCCTTAGCAAGCTCCTCACTGGCTTCCTTCATATACGGTGTATGGAAAGCTCCGCTTACAGCAAGCTTGACAGCTCTTCCGCCTTTTGCTTTAACAGCATCACAGAATGCATCAATCTCGTCAGCACTTCCTGCGCATGAAATCTGACCCGGACAATTATAATTAACAGGCCATATCTCTTTAAATTCCCTGCAGGTCTCCTCAACTACAGATAGCTCAAGCTTAAGTGCCGCTGCCATTCCACCGGCATATTTACCTGAAAGCTCACCCATCTTATTTCCTCTTATTATTACAAGCTTAAATGCATCCTCTGTCGAGAGAATTCCTGAATAAGCCAGTGCCGGTATTTCTCCAAGTGAAAATCCTGCTACCGCATCGGCTGTAATTCCCGCCTCCTTCAATGCATTTGCAAATGCGAGGTCAGTAAGAAAAAGTGCCGGCTGTGTGTTCTCTGTCTTAGTAAGTTCTTCACTCTCCCCATTGAAGCATACCTGTGTTGTACCCGGACGAAGCGCTTCCCCTAAGTCATAAAGTGCCTTTGCCTGCGCATCAGCCTCATAGAGATCATGTCCCATTCCTACATACTGTGCTCCCTGTCCTGAAAACAATACTGCTGTTTTACTCATTTTCTCCTCCATATATCTCTTTGTGTACCTAGTAGTATTTTACTATTTTCAAAATATTCTGTCCATCCTTATACTCGTACAACATATATTCCTCTTTATTATCAATATTACTAGCTGAATATACTAATTCCGATGCAATTACTTTCAAAGAAACCTACTTTATCCATGATGCGAATTCTTTATTAATCCGCTCCCGTAAAACTGCCTTATCTTCTTCTGGCAGAAATGTAGCATCAACTCCGTTTAATGCAATCTGTTTAAGCGCTTCTTCTGTCATGTCAAACTGTTTCTGTAACAGATGGTATTCTCTTCTCAATGTGGTATTAGAAACAGTTACATTGTCCGTATTAACAGTAACCTTAATACCCTCTTGAATAAATTGTCTAATCGGATAATCCTCTGCCTTGTCAACTGTCCTTGTCTGAAGATTACTTGAATAACACATTTCGAGAAAGATATTTCTTTCCCTTAAAATATGCATCAGCTGTTCATCTTCTATTGCATGAATACCATGTCCTATACGAACTGCCCCTAATTCAAGAGCTTTGCGGATACTGTCCGGTCCGGCAGCTTCTCCCGCATGAATAATAACAGGAATTCTTCGTTTCCGTGCCTCATCAAAAATATCTGCAAAGCTTTCTGTTGGATATGCCGCTTCATTGCCGGCTAAATCCACTGCACAGACTCCCTGTCCGAGAAACCTTTCAGCCACCCGGATTGTCTCTAAATTATCAGAATGATTCTTATCTCCACGCATACAGCACAGAATCAACTGTGCACGTACACCGAAATCTTCTATGCCACACCTTAATCCATCAATTGCCTCACGAACTGCCGATTCCTGCGACATCCCTCTTGCCGTATGTAACTGCGGTGCAAATCTGATCTCTGCATAACATAGCCCTTCGTCGTGCAGATCTCTAAGCAGTTCATATACCGCATACCTAAGACACGCTTCTGTCTGGAGCACCCGAAGCGGAAGTTCAAACTTTTCCAGATATTCTGAAAGATTGGTACAATCCGGTTCAACCATTAACAGCTTTTTGATTTCTTTCTCGTCTGTTGTTGGGAGGCTTATACCAGACATCTGTGCCATATGGCTCATATTCCCTGGATTCAATGAACCATCCAGATGCAAATGTAAGTCAACCATGCTTATTTCTCCCTTCACGAAAGTGAACAATATTCTTTACATGTATTATAACATTTTTCTTTGTACTTTTGTTCTTCTTTCTATCCAAGATTTTCTACATTCTGTCGCATGATTCATTCACAATATATTCGTATTCTTAACCCGGCTTTCATATCTTATACGCTTTGTAAGCGTAAGATATCTCTTCGGTGTCATTCCGCAATATGTCTTAAAGTCCCTTATAAACTGCGGCTGGTCATAATAACCCAGATTCACTGCCGCCTCCGTCATTCCCTCCGGTGTTCCGTAATTAAGAAATTCAAGGCTCCTCTGGAACTGTATTATCTTACAGAAAACTTTAGGCGAAAAACCCATCTGCTCAATAAAAATCTTATTTATATACCTTTCCGTATATCCAACCCGTTCAGCCATCTCGGAAACTTTTATAAGCCCTCCGGAATTATAAGCCATATCCTTAACTGCCATAAGAATCTCCATCTTGCCAAAAGGTTTTTCCTGTCGTTTCTCAAGATTTTCATATTCTTTAAGAAAGTAGTTTATTCTATCGTGAAAAGTATTCTGTTTTTCCATTCCTTTTACAAATGTACCATCGCTGTCCATAAGAATATCTTCCAGATAAAATCTGCAATCCACCAGTTCGCGCAGTGTTACATTAAGTCCCACAGGCATACTGCCGGGCATAAACCGCACTCCAAAATATTCTCTTTTTCCCTTCCACTCTATTTCAACACCTTTTATCGGACTACCTATTGCATAGGCTGTCATGCTCTTCCCGTCATACTCAAACAACATGTCAACGCAGCTGTCCGGTACCGCCATTATATTCTTTGTCTTATCAAGTCTGAATGTATAAAAATGTGATATACCATGCTTTAGATATATCTCCTGTTGGAAATCCTGAGTCTCCAGAACCAGAAACGGCTGTGTTGGTCTTAATTTATCTATCCTCTCTGTCATACAATCACCTATTCCCCCACTTATGGTGTTAAAGACATGCACCGCCATGCGCACCGATAAAAACAAATGGCTGCTTTCGCAGCCACTTGTTTTTGCCACCATTATATCTTAGCTTTAAATCTGTCATAACGCAATTCATTTATATCAATTGTTGTCCTGCCATCCACAATCAGGTCTGCAAGTTCATGTCCGATTGCCGGTGCAATACCGAATCCGTGTCCACAGAATCCTGTTGCAAGAACAAGCCCCGGAACTTCTGATACATTTCCTAGTACAGGAACTCCATCCTTTACCTGATCACACCATCCGGCCCATGTCCTTACAATCTTGGCATCTGCCAGATCAGGAAAATACTTCATAATACCCCTGCATATACATGGTGCTGTAATACTGCTGCATATCGGAGTTCCATTATCCTTATTAACTGCCTCGTATCCTGATGAACCTCCGAACACAAATGAACCATGCTTTGTCTGATGTCCGTAGAAGTCTGCCTCTGCTGTACCCAACATCTGGTCAAACATATGTGGCTCTGCCTCAGTTACCAGGGCTTCAATAAGAATCCTGCTCATTGGGACATCAATTCCCACTGTACCAAGAATCTCCTTACTATCATAACCTGCTGCCACAACTACTGTCTCAGCTTCATATACATTGTTAGGTGTAATAACCTGTCTTAATTTACCTTTGATTTTCCTTAACTCAACAACCTTCTCCCCGGTGATGAACCTTGCGCCAAGCTTTCTTGCTGACTTATAATAACCCAGTGTTGTTGTGAGCGGATTGGCATGACCGTCTGTAGGGCACCAACTTGCGCATGTAACCTCATTTGAAAGATAAGGATTAATACGTCTTACCTCATCTCCGTCTATCATTCTGACATCCAGTCCTACATTTACTGCTCTGTCTGTAAGTCCCTGTAATATCTGCTTGTGCTTGTCATTCTTACCAAGTCTTAAATTACCATCCTGATGATATTCACAGTCAACCTCAAGTTCCTCTGAAAGTGTAGGCCAGAGATTCTTAATTCCATACATAACAAGCGGAAGCTCTCTTGGGTCTCGTCCTGACTGGCGCACACCGCCACCATTTCTTGACGAACCGCCGTTTCCTATATGGTCACTTCCCTCCAGAACAATAACGCTTGTTCCCTTCTTTGCCAGATAATAAGCGATGGAAGATCCTATGATACCACCACCGATGATTATAACATCTGCTGTATTTGCCATAATTATTCCTCCTTCTCCTCTGCCTCATTACCCAGAATTCTCATCTCAGTAGGTCTCATTGGCGATCTGCTTGTTGCCGGCTCCAGCTGTGCCGGGGAAATACCAAGTTCCCTTGCAACAATACCCTTCACAAGCTTGGCACAGGTCTGTCCCTGACACAGTCCCATACCGGTTCTTAAATATCTTCTTATCTCCGTCATAGTCCACATTCCCTCGTGAACTGCCTTTCTTATCTCTCCTTTTGTGATTTCCTCACATCTGCAGATGAGCATATCGTCATCCGGTCCTGGAATGAATTCACCTATATCCCTTGAACGGTCATTTACTTCATTCATAACTATGCCTCCTTCTTAAAGAATCTTGCCTTCATAACGAATTCTGAAGGAACTTTTATAGTCAACAGATTAGTCTTGTCAAATGCCGGAGAAGACTTTACGCTTACAACCTCCGCCTCACATACCTTTTGTCCGTTTCTTCCAAGTGCTATTCCCTTATCTCCTGCCTCTGGCAGTGGTAAGAATTCATAAGGCATTGTAATGCTTGCAAATCCCTCCTCATATGTCTCATCCACAAGGAATATTGCCTGACCTGAACATGAAGCCACACACATTCCGCATCCTACGCAGGTAGCTGTCGGATCAACCGCCGGAAGAGAAGTAATATTCTCTCCGATTTTAATACATTTTTTAGGACATGCATCCTGGCATGGATTACAAGGAATATTCTGTGTACACTCCATAACCGGGTGAATTCCCGGTCTTCTTGTTACACCAGGAAATCTCTCAATCTCATCATCTGCTACATAACCCTTTGTAAGAAGTGTTGTGGAAATATCTATTCCTTCCTCTGTTTTCTCGATGAGCTTACCTCTGTTTTTAGGTGCAAACATACCCTGTCTCAAGCCGTCAAGCGCAACATCCAGGCTCTTTAAATTCTCATCAAGTTCTGTCTTATCTATGTATCCCAGATACTCTGCTGCTGCAATTCCTGCCATACGGCCTTCTATCATGGCTGAACTTGCCTCCTCAATTCCTGAGACATCTCCGGCAACAAACACACCCGGAATAGAAGTTCTTCCATACTCATCACAGATAGGAACCTGTCCTCCTCTCTTCGGATTATCCTCCATCTTACAGCCTGACATCTTAAGGAGCTGTGACATTGGCGAAAGTCCTACAGCAAGACATATTGTATCTACATCAAAATGTTTCTCTGTTCCCGGAATAAAGTTAAATGAAGAATCAACCTCTGCAATTGTAACTCCTGTAACCTTATCCTCTCCCTCTGCTTTAACTATGGTGTGTGAAAGGTAGAATGGCACTCCTGTTCTTGCAACCTTAGCTGCATGAACACCATAACCACCGATTCTAGGTGCAGCATCAACAAGTGCCACAACCTCACACCCACACTGAAGAAGCTGATAACTTACAACCAGACCTACGTTACCTGAGCCAAGCATAAGAATCCTGCTGCCAGGCTTTACCCCGTGCAGATTCATCATAGTCTGGGCTGCTCCTGCTCCGATAACACCCGGCAATGTCCAGCCCGGAAATGTTACCATATTCTCGGCTGCTCCTGTTGCAATTATGACAGCATCACCTTTGTAATGATGTATTTCCTCTCCAATTCTTACTGTAATCTCCTTGTCCTGATACATTCCGCATACAGTTGCGTTAAGCACAACCTTAACACCTGCAGCATCAGCTTCCTTAAGAAGATCTTCTCCTATCTTAAAGCCTCTTATCTTAGCCTTGTGTTCCTTAGAGCCAAAGAACTTATGAATCTGCTTAAAAAGCTGTCCACCCGGCTTTTCATTTTCATCAAATACAACAACATCAAGACCTCTCTTCGCTGCCTCTATAGCTGCTGACAATCCTGAAGGGCCTGCGCCCACAATAATCAAATCAAATCGCTTCATAAACACATTTCCTCCTCTATCAGTTCTGCTCTTCAAATGGCTTATCGCTTACTCCGTACTGTGTCTGAACCTTCATACCCTCCTCGAGAGGAGTGACACATGTCCTGATATTAGGCTTTCCATTTACAACCATAACACAGTCTGTACATCTTCCTATCGCACAGAAAATTCCTCTCGGTTTGTGTTCCTTTTTCGTATATCTATGAATCATGACACCTTCCGCCTTAAGTGCTGCTGCAATAGGTTCTCCCTCATAGCCATGCATTTCCCTGCCATCAAAGTAAAATGTTACAAGCTTCCCTTTTTCCTGCTTTCCCAATATTGGATGTTCTTCAATTCTTGTTCCCATAATTACCATCCTTTCTCTTTTATCATATTTTCTGTGAGCAGCACTTTGACCCCTGCCCTCCAGAACATGAAAGGCGCCCAGCCAGTGAAATCACTGTACTGGGCGCCTTTGCCTTAGTCATTGTATGTTATGAATTGTAAAACCACATATATCAAAAAAATTGTAAAAATCAGAACTAATTACTCCTCATTGTCCGGGTACTTAAATCCTGTATTAACCATATTCGCTTTCAGCTTCTCTACGGTTATTCCCAGTCTCTGCGCTCCTATTTCTGATGATATAATCTTATCCTGCACCAATGAATAAATCATCTGATTTCCGCCTTCTATAAGCCCCTTCTGCATTCCTCTGTCCTCCAGCCTCTGCGCTACATCACACATATTCTTGACCTCCTCCCTATTCGCCAGAATCTTATTGTACCTGTAATCTCCTGTCATCGCAGACAACAGTTTAAGCAATTCATCTACATGCTTTATCGTCGTCGTATCATCCGGCACATAATCCCTATTCTTTCTCTTGTTTGAAAAAAAATTAGCTACTATCCTGAAATCACTTGTAAACTTATCAATCTGCATTCTGTATGATGCGCCCTCATATCCAAAGATCCTAAGCGGCATCCGCCTTTCAATCTCTGTCTGGTTCTCTATCCCATATAACGCAATCTCTATGTCTCGCTCTTTCCAGTACTTGGCTACATCCCTCTCCTGCTCATGGAGCTTATCCTTATCATCCTTGTACTGTGAATGCACTGCAACATTAACTAAAGAATTCTCCTCAACTCTCTGTTCACCGTCAAAAAGCAGTACATTAACAATGTCTGAAAAAATATCATTATAATCTTCTAATATCTTCTCTGTAATATCCTTTTCCCCCAATACTTCCTCCTATTGTTCATTATATGTCCGACAAATCAAAACAAACTCCAATCGAATGTGTATAGTTATAATATCATTAATATACACTATTATCAATATAAATTATGGCTTATCAGTATATTTTATACTTTATGTTATTCAACTTTTCATCCCTTCACTCCACTGACCCGCGTTGACACCACGGAGCCCAAAGGTACCATCTTTATCTCCACATCTCCGCAAGGCTTACGCGTAATCAGTGTTCCTCCGCGCTGAATATAACTTTTCTTAATATCCTTATATCCGAGATAGTCAATTGACATTCCGTAAGTCATCTGAATGCCTTGATAAATAAGCGATAATGTATTCATATGATCATGGCCACAGAATATCCACTTAATAACGCCGTTCTCCACGGCTCTCCTAAAAAATGTGCCATCAAACTTAGAAATCCCAAAATGTTCATTCTTCTCAGCAATACTGCCATGTTGATAAATAACACTTTTATCCCCCAGCTTCATTTTCTCATAAGCTTCCTTAAATTCGCGTGGCGGCATATGAAAAAAAGCCATGGCCCGAATATCAGGAGTCCCCTGCTTTAATTCATCAAGTCTTCCCATGCACCACTCCACCTGGTCATCGTGAATACAGTCAAACCCGCTGAAAAACCAGCCCCCATCGCCATACATATTAGAATCAAGCATAACCATAGGAAGAAGAATATTTCCGTTATCATCCACCAGATTAATTAAGAAATTCCCTACTCCTGTTAATTCCTTTCTTCCTTTTGTAAAAATGCTGTATTTTGCCTTCTCATATATATCTGCCAATTCTTCCTTGTTACAGGTTGAGCCCATTTCGCAATCATGATTTCCAAATACCAGTGAGTATGGAATATGAAATTCATCCATGAATTTTATTAGTTTTCCAGCCTGTTTACGGTTATTGAGCGTTCCAGATTTCGGAAAGAAAGGAAAGATAGAATCTCCTGTAAGCACAATGAAATCAGGCTTTGTTCTGTTTATAATACTCGTCACAGCTTCAAGAGCCAGCTTATCCTTTTTTCTCGATATCATACCGAAACCAAGATGCAAATCTGTCAGCTGCAGAATCCTAAAATCCTTATCTTTTGATATTCTTAATGAAAATGTTTCATCATCTATCCGTTTTAATCTGTCTGAATTGTACATATCCGCGGCCTCCATTTTAACTTAATGGTATCAAAGCTCCAACAGCCGACACCAGAGTTGACACAACCATAAGCACCTGAAAAGGTATCGTTCCAATTACTCCGCATATCGGACTCTCTCCGGCTTTCCTTCTTGATTTGCCGTAAGTAAGTACCAGCATTACACTGACAAGCACAACAACACCACTCATAATTCGCGTTAATATTATGAAACTGTTGACACCAAATATTGCAAAAAGAATACACGGAATTGTTGCAATAAGCCAACTTATGCGGTTTCCGATACCAACCTGCTCATGTACCACATCACGCAATGCCAATGTATTTGACCAGAACGTTGTAAGCAATGCAAATAATGAGAAAATTCCTGCCAGAATTACAGCCCATCTTCCTATGCTCTCTCCAAGCTGCATATATGCCAGTTCCTTGTTAATCTCTCCCTTAGTACCAAGAAGCACTGTCATTGTAACAACCAGAACAAAAACAGAGGACAGACCAAACCCGATAAATATTGATTTTCTTATCTTGCCGGGATTGCCATCAAGCCCTTTCACCACCTGAATTACAGCCTGATTAGCAGAAGTGGCAAACACAACCATACTATATAATGCCAAAAGGTTATTCCAATGAAACGGTGCTGTGTACAATGCATTTACTGGATGCATAAATGTTCCAACCGTCATAACTGCCACAATCCCCATAAGCATAACAACTGCATATTTCTGCGCGACTCCTACTGCTTTCATACCCATAAACACAACAATTCCTGCAATTACATAATAGACAATCTGGGCTACCCACATCGGCATACCGAACCAGTTTGTAAATATCTGGGCTCCCCCGTTAATATTCCCACTGACACCTATCATGATTGCCAGTCCGTACACAACAAATACAATCCAGCTGAATATTTTCTTCATCACACCATGAAAAAGCTCGCCCTCAAAGCTTTTAACCAGCTGCACGCCTCCGTTATTATATGAAAGCTCCGCAATTATCAGATGAAGTATCACATTCACAATATAGGCAAGTCCCACCATCCAGACTACATCAATCATGCTGTTTTTCGTTGCAAGATACGGTACAGCAATAATTCCGGTTCCTATACTGTTTCCCACAATCATGCTTATTGCCTCAAAAGTGGTAAGTTTTGCTTCTGATTTCATCTGCATATAGTTTCCCTCCAATTACAACCTTGTTGTCCACTTGCCGCAGTCCCACACATCAGTTGCGAGACCATCGTAGAACTCCGGTTCGTGACACACCATAAGTATACTGCCCTTATATGCCATAAGGGCTCTTTTTAATTCATCCTTGGCATCCACATCAAGGTGGTTAGTAGGCTCATCAAGCACAAGAATGTTACTCTCACGGTTAATCAGCTTGCACAGACGCACTTTCGCCTGCTCTCCACCGGAAAGAACCTTAACCTTACTCTCAATATGCTTGGTTGTAAGACCACATTTGGCAAGGGCAGAACGCACTTCATACTGTGTATATCCCGGGAACTCCTGCCATATCTCCTCAAGACAGGTCGTCTCAATTCCTGCCGGAGTCTCCTGCTCAAAATACCCTATCTCAAGATAATCTCCCTGCTCTACATCACCTGACAACGGCTTGATAAGTCCTAATATACTCTTTAATAATGTAGATTTACCGATACCATTAGCACCAGTAAGCACAATCTTCTGACCACGCTCCATCTCTAAGTTAAGCGCACTCGAAAGCGGCTCGTCATAACCGATAACAAGGTCATGGGTCTGGAAAATGTATCTTCCCGGTGTTCTTGCAACCTTGAAATTAAACTCTGGCTTCGGCTTTTCTGCCGCCAGCTCAATAATATCCATATTATCAAGCTTCTTCTGGCGCGACATAGCCATATTTCTTGTGGCAACCCTTGCTTTATTTCTCGCCACAAAATCCTTAAGCTCTGCTATCTCCTGCTGCTGCTTGTTATAAGCTGCCTCAAGCTGCGCTTTCTTCACTGCATAAACTTTCTGGAAATTATCATAGTCCCCTGTATATCTGTTGAGTTCCTGATTATCCATATGATATATCACATTAATTACACTGTTAAGAAATGGTATATCATGGGATATAAGTATAAATGCATTCTCATACTCCTGCAGATACCTCTTAAGCCATTCAATATGTTCTTTGTCAAGATAATTAGTTGGCTCATCAAGCAGTAAAATGTCCGGTTTTTCCAATAAAAGCTTGCCAAGTAACACCTTAGTTCTCTGTCCTCCGGATAATTCAGTAACATCCTTCTCAAGTCCGAATTCAGATAGTCCTAACGCTCTTGCGACCTCCTCAACCTTGGCATCTATCATATAGAAATCGTGCATTGTAAGCAGATCCTGGATAGTCCCTGCCTCTGCCATCATCTTGTCCATCTCCTCCGGCGAGACATCTCCAAGTTTTCCATAGATTTCATTCATCTGTGCTTCCATGTCATACAGGAAGTCAAATGCAGATGCCAGCACACTCTGAATAGTCATGCCCTTCTCAAGTACCGCATGCTGGTCAAGATACCCCACACGGACATTCTTTGCCCATTCAACCTTTCCCTCGTCGGGCATAAGCTTTCCCGTTATTATATTCATAAATGTGGATTTACCTTCGCCATTGGCCCCCACTAATCCAATCTTATCAAGCCTGTTAAGCTGGAAAGATACATTATTAAAAATTGCTCTGTCACCAAATCCGTGTGTCAGTCCGGTTACTGTAAGTAAACTCATATTCCATATCCTTTTCATTTAAAATCTTAAAGTATTATAAGTTATCCCGCTTAATATTGTAAATACCTTAAATATCTGTTAAACTATCAAGTTGTATTTATACACACAAATATTTGAAAAAAGGAGAAGATAATTAGATGGAAGAATTATATTCAGATTCTAAGGAACCTGCTAAGAAACCACAGCCTGATTCACATAGCAGCTCCCACGGTGATTCCGGTTCACATTATGGTTCTGAAACACACCACCACTCACATAAATACTTAAAACACAAGAAAAAGCACAGACGAGCTCTTATTATTACTCTCAGCATAATTGTCTGTCTTCTTATAGCACTTGGAATTGGCGGAGCTTATGGTTACAAGGTCGCCAAACGTGAGGTTGCAGACCTCAAGCAACAGGCAGGCATTCTTAAGGCAGATTTGAAAAATGTCATGGCAGGTCTCAAAGCACAGGACCCGGTCGCAACAACACAGGCCTGTGACCAGCTTGATATTGCTATAGACAATCTAAATAAAACATTTGACAAGAAAATATGGAAAACAGCCTACAAAGTTCCTAAATTGCGTGGCTATATTGATTCAGTAAAGAAACTTTTAGCTCTTGTTGACGAGGCTTCCACCGATATTGCAAGACCGACAGCTCAGGTATTTACAGATTATCCGTTATCCGGACTAAAGGTCGATGACGGATTCAGTATAACTACAATTAACGCTTACCTGTCACTTCTGGAAGATGTTGAGCCGAAGATTGACCATATAGTTAATTCAATGAACCAGATTGACCTACCAATGGGCTTAAACAGCATGATTGCTGATTATTCGGTACAGATTGCCTCTATGACAGGTTCGTATGACAATCTGAAGGAATTCCTTCCACTGTTCAAAGCATTTGTCGGTGATGGTTCAGACAGGACATATCTGCTTGCAGCCCAGAATTCTTCCGAGATTCGTGCATCAGGCGGTTTCCCTGGCTCTATAGGAACAATCCGTATAAGGGACGGTATCCTTACAATCGGGGATTTCAAAAGTGTATATAAAGTACTGGCCTCATATACTCCATCGGAGGCCAATATAACAGCAGAAGAGCGGGAACTTTTTGGTTCATGGATGAATGGGCCAAGAGACGCCTGCTTTAACCCTGATTTCGAGAGAGTTGCTTATATCTGGGCTCTCGCATATGAGAAGAAGAATTCCGAACATGTAAACGGTGTCGTATCTTTGACTCCAACAATTATCCAGAGCCTTCTGGGTTACATTGGAAATGTAACTCTTTCTGACGGCACAGAATTAACGAGTGAAAATGCTACTAAAGTTCTTCAGTATGACCTTTATTACAAATATCTCAATGCATCAGCATCTGCTTCTGCCGGTGACTATGTAGATGAACTTTTTGCTGAGACTGCTAAAGCAACCATGGCTAAACTTGTCTCTGACTTCGATGTTAAGAAAGCCGGCGATTACTACAAAGTATTCTCTGACGGTGCCAAGAACCGCACAATCATGATGTGGATGGAAAATGAGAATGAACAGCAGCTCGTTAAGAATGCAGTATGTTCCGGAGGACTTAATGATGATTCTGAAAATCCTGAAACTGGCGTATATTTCAGTATTTCAGATCCTAGTAAGCTCGGCTGGTTCCTTGACATCAATACAGAGATTGGTGAACCGGTAGTTAATGATGATGGCACAAGGACATATGAAGTTAAAGCAACATTTGGCAATGCATTGACCAGTGCAGACAAAATAAACGCCGGCAATTACATACTTGGAAATTACGGCGGAACCATAACCGGCTACATCCACATTTTTGCTCCGGCTGGAGGAACAGTTTCAGACTTCCATGCAAGCAATGGTGGCGCGATTCATATGGGAACCTACAATGGTCATCAGGTTGGATATATGTTCGGTAACTCAATCGCACCTGGTGGAAATATAGAAGTAACCTATAAAGTAACTACCGCAGCTGGTGTCACAACACCTCTCGGAGTTAATTCTACACCTACACTACAGAACTACAGATAACACTAAATATACTTATAAAAACACAGCTGGCATTCAGGTTTTATCCTGTCTGCCAGCTGTGCTGATTTAATCAATTATAATAATGTAATCCATGAATCACTTTACCCATCTTCTCTTTCTTGAAAATGCAAGAATGATGAATCCTGCTGAAATAATCATTGCAAGAGCAAATGGTGCTGCATTCATTGAATCCCCTGTCTGTGCTGGTGGAGCCTGCTCTGATGAACCATCAGAACCATTAGAACCAGTATTACCACCCTTATCCTCTATTACCGCATCGTTATAGATAATAGCGTATGTAGAGAACTTATCTGACTTAAAGCTAAGCTTGCCCGTCTCTGCATCGAATACAGCATCAAGAATATCTACATTACCATCGTGAATTCTTAATACCTTATATGTTCTTACCTTAGATGAATCTTTATTAATAAGATTGTCTGGAAGATTTAACACAAACTGTAATTCCTTAACTGTTGTACCAAGCTTTGTAACATTATTTCCAATCTTTTTAATTACTTCAATATCTATATAAGAACCGACCTCATAATTCTTGTCCTTAATTGAAGTATTATTCTTTAATGTATCATTAACCTTATCTTTATCTTCTTTAGAAACTGTCTCAGAAACATCCTCAACATTTACTTCAATCTTGGCAGTTGCACCATTATTAATAGCCTCAATCTCTGATGCTGTAAATTCAGTTACATCCTCTGGCTTTTCAGTTCCTTCAACCTTTGCTGAGTCTTTCATATCTCCTGAGACTTCAGTTATGATATCACCAGCCTTAGGTGCCTCAAGCTTTGGAATAACAGTTACATCAGTTATAGCTGTACAGCCTTCACGTGTACAATGATGTGACTTTGAGCCTTCCTCTAATGTAGTTGCTTCCTTATCAACTGTGAATTCTTTACTGTATTCATGACCCAGAGCTTCAACCTCTCTTGTTTCCTCATATCCGCAAATTGTACATAATCTATGTTCTGAACCCTTCTCTGTACATGTTGGCTTCTTAGTAACTGTCCATTCACCATATACATGGTCACTTGAAACAGCCTCAGGCATAACACTTATAGCTGCCTCACTTGTTGTATCAAGTCTTGCGCCCACACCATCTGCAAGTGCACCAGACTTTATAACAAGTAATCCGTTCATATTAATTGTTCCATTTACATTTCTTGTAGGAACCTTTGTCATATCAACACTTTCGAACCAGTCATTTGTAGCCTTTTCACCTAAATTATTGTATGATTCAGAACCGTTATAAATATAATTATCTGCACCATGCTGTGAGAATGGAATCAAATCCGCATTTGTTGTCTTTGATGAATCTGTCATTGAGATAAGACCCTTAACCTTCCATTCTTTAAGTGCTGAAGTCATAGCATTAAGACCAATACTGTAAGATGATGCATTACCATTGCCATATGCTGTACAACTTGTAATTGAAATATCTGGACAACTGTTACTTGTAATACCCTTTGCATGATTACCAAATGCTACACAATTGATAAGCTTATGACCACCCTTAAGGTAACCTCCACCTAACTTAAATCCATTTCCTTCACCATAACCAACTTTCTTAGGGTCTTCAAATGTTAACCATCCATTGTTATATGCCACACAGTTCTCTATTGTTACAACACCAATCATACCTGATACAGACTTAGCATATAAATCCCAGCCATCATCAATATTATTATGTGAAATACAACCATAGAACTTATTATCCTCGCCACATGTAAGCTTAGCCGCAAATCCATCGGCATCATTTCTTCCACTATCGCAGTTATCAAATGACTCACAGTTCTTTACAAGATTGCCTGTTGGCCATAACTTGCCCTTGATACCCGCTGTGTTATCAGCACTTCCGCTTCTGCTTAACTGAATACCGCTGTTAGCTGAATGTTCAACAGTACACATTTCAATTGTGTTATAATTACCGCTTACTTGAATACCAACTCCAGTAGAATCCTTAACATAGATTCCATATACATGCCAGTAACTTCCTATAACAGAAAGTCCTGCCCCTGACATAACAACTCCATTCTCACCATCAGTTGAAACTGACTCAGCCACTAATGTAATTGGCTTCTGTGCTGTTCCGCTCACACTTCTTGGAATTGTTCCCCATGTTGTATATTTACCATTCTTCATTATAATAGTCTGACCTGGTCTTGCATATGAAAGTGCAGTATTAAGATCAAGAGGATTCTCTGCTGTTCCATCACCTGTCGACTTACCATCCACAGAAACAATAATACTATGGCCATCATAACCATACTGTTTGTGTGTTACCGTTGTATCTTTAGAAACTTCATCTGTTGACTTAATATTATCTGCTGCCTTTGGAGCGAATTTAGCTGTAATAGTATTAGAACCCTCATTAACAGGAACATTCACTCTTACAACTTCATCTGCAGTAACTTCTTTAACCACTGCATCGCCGCCAGCTGATGAAGAAACTGTCATAGTACCAGCGCAGTTAGGAACTGCGATATACTCATACTCGTCTGCTCCGCATGTACCAGAAGAATAAACAGTAAATGACGGCGTAATCTTGTCTTCTACTTTCTCCTCTGTAGCAAGTCCCTTACTTGCACTTTTTGTAAATGTAATGTTGGTAACATCAACACTTATCTTTCTGGAAACCATGATACCTACACATACCGTTCCATCTTCCTGAACAGAAGTAAAATCATTAGCTGAAAGCTTTTGTGTCTGAGTCCCCTTATTGGAAGTAGCTGTTGCCTCATAACCATCATCCGTCTTCTTTACAGTAAATGTATATACTTTACCTTTCTCATACATTGCATATGCATCTTTTATATAATTAGGTGATGACGAATCACTCTTTGTACTATCTCGCAAATCACTAAATTTAATATTAGAATTAACTCTCTCAACACCATCCTTATTAGATGTATCAGATGAAGTATAACCTGTTATGCTTCTCATAACAGGTGCATCCTGCTTTGTAGCACTGAAAAGAAGTGAACTGAAGTAGTTGAAATACTTGTGTGTGTAATCTGGCTTACCCCAGAAATTAGTTCCAATAATATCAGCTACAACCACACCAAAACCTGTCTGGTTATCAGGTGTAAGAGATGTATCAGTAATAGTAAATGTAGCTGAAATCTCAAAGTTTTCTGTCTCTGGGTCTACCTTAGTATAATAGTAAGAAAATCCATCTTCATCATCAGAAATCTTACCAGATGTCTGACCCTTTAATGCTATGCTTCCCTTAGTGTTGCTAATGTCATCCGCCTCTACTGTATCAGCTTTCGTCTTAGCAGTATCACCACTCTCTAACTTAATCTCATTAGTTGTGTTATCTTCTTTCGTAATTGTAGCCTCTGTTACCTGTGCAGAACCAACTGTAGAGATATACCAGTTCTGATCTTCACCTGCTGTAACAGTAACATCCTTTGTTGCTGCTTCTGAACTTCTGCCATCAGCCCTGTTTGCAGTTACACTGAATGTATAAGTCTTATCTACTGTAAGACCATCAACAGTATAATCTCCATTCTTAATATTCTCTACCTTAACTGCTGTGCTGTCTTCAGCACCTTTCTCCTTGTATGACAATGTATAATCAGACGCGTCTGAAATATTAACCCAGTCAAGATAAACTGTGCCGTTTCCTTTGTTCTGTGCCCATGAAATAACAGGTTTTCTCACACCAAGAATAAAGTTAGTTGATGCCTCATTAGTAAATGTATCAGAAATCTTATCTGGGCAACCTGTTCTCTGAGCTGTAGCTACAAATGTGTAAGCTCCACTGTCATAGGCTGTGAAAGAAACAGTTGTTTCTCCCTTTGACTTAGTGATTGTTGTTTCACCAGCCTGTCCGCCATTGTGAAGCATTGTAACAACAATGTTCTCAGCACCTTTATATTTATCTACAACACCACTAACTGTAACACTAAATCCTTCTGTTGCTGCAACAACATCTGTTATAACCGGGGTCTCAACTTCATCCCAAGGTGTTACATCATATATTGTGCCCTTTACTGTAACCATCTTAAATACTGTAAAGCTGTTTCCAGCCTGTCCAATGTAATATGTAAAGCCAGCCTTTACATCTATCTCCATTATTCCATAATATGAAGCACTTACTGTCTGATAATCAACCAGAGTTGTTTTCCCTGTTGGAGATACACTAATAACATAGAATGGCTTATTATCTGTTGCGCTGTTCTTGTTAATCTTAACATTAAGAATAAGTAAACCATTCTCTTCCGGCTCATACTTTATTGCACCCTTAGTTATAGCTATACTATCCTTTAAGGTCTTATCTGTAGCGGATGTAAATATATCGGTTGTACCATGCTTAGCTGATGCCTTAATCATATTATTGCCACTATCTTTATCTTCATTAAAGGCTCCAAGATAAGTAATGTTACCATTGGAAGTGGTATCAACCTGTCCACCTGTCTTAGCACCCATAGGTACATCACTCTCTGCCTCAGCTTTACCATTCCATTCTACTCCATATAGGAAGAGCTTATTGCCACCTGAATACATGTAATAAGTCTCTCCTGCTGTCAAAGAAAAAGTCTTAGTATAAAATGCAGAACTACTACCAGAATTAGCAACGGTAGCAACTACTGTCCCATCTTCCTTAACAAGATAGAACGTTCTTCCACTATTAAGTTTAAATGCAATAGACATATCACCATTCTTAGTTGGTTGTATCTTATATGCATTCTTAGTTGGAATTGACCCATTTTTACCATCAGTATTAGATGTAAAATTAATGTAACCCGGGTAAGATGTTCCATCAATTGATTTTGCTGATGCACTATAATCAGCAGTTGTAAGTGACTGTAATCCAAGAGAACCACAAAAACTTTCTCCCGCTACAACACCCCCGGTCAAATCAAGTCCCTCATAATCCAAATCAGCAGCAACAACATCATTGACTAACACGCCATTAAATGCTGATACTGGGGCAAGACTTAACATCATAAGAGCAGCCATAACAGAAGCTATGACTTTTTTCGTCTTCCTTCTCATAATATCCTCCTTGTTTCCGTGAAGAAAATCCAATTATTATATATAAACTGAATCTGCTTCCATAATTTATCAATAATTCTACCACAATATTTCTTAAATCGTCAACAACTCTTTTAGTAATCATGTTGCACAAATTAATATCTACGCATTTACCAATTGTGCAACATTCACAACTTTTTAATTTTATTATGTCTTTGAAGTTAGTTTATGGTTCTTATAATAATATAAAAGATTATGATAATGCTATTTTACAAAAACGGCGTAAACAAGTTCGAAAATCGCAATATAAATATTGCACAATTTTTATAAAATATATAGCTGGCATTCAGGTTTTATCCTGTCTGCCAGCTGTAATAATTCATCCACTGTAAAATATCATCATTCCCAGTCCCGGCACTATCTCTTTCCAGTACTTGGCTACATCCCTCTCCTACTCATGGAGCTTATCCTTATCATCCTTCTGTACAAATTTAATTCACCACCAAAAAACTGAGACCCGGAATTCCGAGTCTCAGCTAAATAATACTATTTAATTATGCGGCTTATATTAAGCTCTCTTTCTCTTCTTCTCTGCGATAAGAATGAATGCTGCTGCAAGTAAAGCTACGAGCATAAGTCCTGCATATAATGGAAGCATATTGCTACCAAAGTCTCCTGTCTTAGGAAGAACCTCAAGTTTAGTCTCAGCAATGTATCCATCTGTGAAGTATGCTCTAAATGTATGCTCACCAGCACCTAAGCCTTTAATATAAGAAGCCTTAAATGTAACAACTGTTGATCCACTTGTTACTGTATACTTTGACTTATCAAGGACAACATCATCAACCATAATATAATCAAATGTCGAAACATCTGCATCAATCTTCCATACGATTTCTGTCTCTGTTCCCTTAACAACTGCAATATCAGTTGTATTACCCTTAACTACATTATTTCCTGTGACAGATATCGTCTTATGTCCTTTAATTCCCTCTGGAACATTAATCTTGCCAGAAGCTGTACCTGTCATTCTAGCACCAACATTTGCTGGAACCTTGTCTGTAACTACAAGAAGATCATTCATATTAATTGTATTATCTGCATTTCTTGTAACCTTAGTTGCAGAATAAACATGGGATGAATAATCCATTCCTGTATCTGTTGATACGAACCAATCAGATTTAACAGTAGTAGCTGAATTCTTAGCAGCTTTACCTTCATAATTCCAGAAATAGTTTGTATCATTATCTACCTTAGTAGCATCCTGTTTACCAAGTAATTTGAACTGCTCATCCTGGGCAAGATTCTGAGTTCTGTATGAAAGAACGCCATTAGCTGCAAAATCTGTGTTTTTAGCAGTATTAGTATAAAGAGCAATATTGTATGATCCATTATTAAATGTTGTACAACTCTTTACAATGATATCCGGACAAGAGTTAGAATCAATACCCTTTGCCTTATTATCAAATGCTACACAGTTTTCAAGTACATGCTTACCTGACATACTGTCACCACCAAGTTTGAAACCGTTACCATTACCGGCATTAGTACCATCCTCAAGGTAACCATTAGCATATGCTACAGAATTCTTAATTGTAACTGAACCGATTGAACCTGTCTGAACCTTTGCGAAAAGATCCCATCCGTCATCAGCATTGTTGTATGCGATACATCCATCGAATACATTACCATCACCAACTGTTAACTTAGCAGCAAAACCATCTGCGTCTTCATAACCTGCATCTGCGTTACCATATGATGTACAGTTAAGAACTAAGTTATATGCTGGCCACATATCATATTCATCTGTCGTAAGATATCTGCTTATCTGAATACCAGTGTTACCATTATGATAAGCCAGTACATTATCTATTGTACAATACTTACCTGAAAGCTGAATACCCTTCTGAGCATTAGCTGAGTTAGTAACATTAAAGCCCTGGAAATACCAGTAATTACCTGCAAGTACCATACCTGCACAGATTCCCTGGAAGTCAAATACAGGTCTAGAAGAAGCTTCCGGATCAGCTACCATCTGAATTGGCTTTTCAGCTGTACCATCTACACCTCTCTCAACCTTAACAGTCTTATCAAGATAATATGTACCTTCCATAACAACAATAGTCTGCCCTGGCTGTACATACTTAACGGCATCATAAATGCTCATTGGATCTTCTTTAGTACCAACACCATACTTATCAGGCGCTACATAAAGAGACTGATTCTCTACACCATATGTTCTGTATGTTACTGTAAATGTACCCTCAATAGGCTCATATGATGACATAACCATATCCTTTTCAGGAATATAATCTGCATTTGGTGTAAATACATATGTAAACTTATTCTTACCAGGTGTAAGAGTTATTGTAGCTGGCTTAACTACTGTATTAGCCGCTACTGCTACATCTGTAGCAACATCATTACCATCTGCATCTTTAATAGAAAGAACACCATCACAATTAGCTGTGAATCTAAACTCATACTCGCTAGTACCAGTTGCAGTCTTAGAATTAAATGCTGCATTAGTTACTAACTCTTCAATTGGCTTCTCTTCTGCCGGTGCATCGTCAGCTGGATTAATTGTACTAAATGTTACATCTGAGAATGTAGCCTGTGCATATCTTGAAGTAAAGAAACCTACATATACATTATCAGAATCAAGCTGTGATAATATATCTGTGTCATAATATTTCTTAGTTGTTGAATATGAACCATCAACAGATTCATATGTTACAAAGTAACCTGTGTTATTCTTCTGAATAGTAAGGTACATCTCTGTAATTGGATTCTCTATAGTATCTGCAACATCTTTTGTTGCATTACCAATAAGATTTACATTAGCTGCATATCTCTGCTCAAGAGGATACATTGTACTAATAAACTGCTTAGTTGTCTCTGTATCGTTATTCTCAATTGCACCAATGTTGTCCTTATTAAGGCCCTTCTTTTCCTGTGAAGCGATACCAATCTTCTGAGAAACCTTAAGTGCTGTTGTATCGTTTGTTACTTTACCTTCTTCTTCATTCCAATAGTACTCTGACTTTGAAACAACTGCCATGTATGAATTGTTCCATCCGGAACCACCAAGCTTATCTGCAGCCATAAGACCAAAGCCTTCCTGACCATTAGATAACCACCACTGATCAACTGTAACCTTAGCTCTTAATGTAAAATTAAGAGATGTTGGAACTGATGTATAGTAGAAGTTAAGTCCATCAAAAGATGCTGGAACTAACTTACCATTATTACCGCTTCCTGTGAACTTACCATCTGTAAGTTTACCAGATGTTAATGTAACCGAACCAGTTTCGTTAACACTTCCTTCATATGCTGAGTTAGATTCGTTGGCACCATTGCCATATACGATATACCCCCATACCTGCTTAGCATCAGCTGTTGCTGTCGCAGAAATCTTTGACTGTTCAGATGTTGCTGCCGGTGTCTCTCTGACAGCTTCCACTGCAAATTCATACTTAGTGCCAACTGTTAAACCAGAAACCTCATATGAAGTATCCTTTGTTGAGCCAACATTCTTACCATCTACATAAACATTGTATGATGTTGCTTCCTTAACTGACTGCCATACAATACTTACTTTGCCATCACCCATGCTTGTTGCACTATTGATTGATGGTGCTGAAAGTGGGAGTTCAAAATCGAACTCTGCTGTATTACCGGCCTTATCTGTCTCATTTTCTCTTGATGCTGATATTGCAAATGTATACTTTCCTGAAGCAGATGGAGAGAATTCTACAGATGCACTAACTCCTTCTTTTGCACTACTCTTTATTGTTTGATTGCCCGCTACATCTGTCATTGTAACAGTAACTTTATCAGCACCATCATCTCCAACTACTGCATTAAACTCTACTATAACTTTCCCATTTTCCTGTTTAATATTAGTTATAGCAGGATTTGAAACTTCTGCCCAGTCTTTTCTTACTGTAGTAGAGCCAGCTGCTGTCATCTTAACGACTATCTTAGTAATTCTTGTTCCACCGTTTGTAGCATCAGCTGTAATTGTATAACTACCAGCTGATAAATCTTTCCAACTCTGCTCCTCTGGTGTTGACGCATCAAACGCTTTAGATACACTATTAAGTGTAACTCCACCTGGCTTTCCACTTCCTGCTCCTCTTGCTGTTATTGTTACTGATGCTGCATATCCTTCTGGAACAACAAATGATATACCATTTTCTGCCTTCTTTCCTATGTCAATAGCATAGACATCCATATTCGCTCTCTTTGTGCTTCCTACTGTTGTAAAGAAGCCATCAGCATACTTTGTTCCTTCTGCAATAGTTGCAGATTTATCAAGATTTGCTAATTCTACAGAGGCATCAAATGTTGCAGTTTTATCTTCAAGTACAACCACTTTAGTAAGCTTAACAACAATCTTAGTAATTCTTGTTCCACCGTTTGTAGCATCAGCTGTAATTGTATAACTACCAGCTGATAAATCTTTCCAACTCTGCTCCTCTGGTGTTGACGCATCAAACGCTTTAGATACACTATTAAGTGTAACTCCACCTGGCTTTCCACTTCCTGCTCCTCTTGCTGTTATTGTTACTGATGCTGCATATCCTTCTGGAACAACAAATGATATACCATTTTCTGCCTTCTTTCCTATGTCAATAGCATAGACATCCATATTCGCTCTCTTTGTGCTTCCTACTGTTGTAAAGAAGCCATCAGCATACTTTGTTCCTTCTGCAATAGTTGCAGATTTATCAAGATTTGCTAATTCTACAGAAGCATCAAATGTAATAACATTGTCTTCTGCAGCATTAGCTTTGCTAGAAAACAGTCCACTAAACATAGTGAATGGCATGATTCCGACAACCATCAACGCTGCCAAAAAAGCGGCTAAAATCTTTTTACCCTTTTTCATAAAATCCTCCTTATTAATATTATCCGGTACGGTTAAGAATTTCCTTGATAACAGCCTCAAATCCACTCTTTTCGACACATTGCACTACAATATATCTACCATACCAAAAGTTAATATCATTTTAACCCAAGGATTGTTTTCCGTCAATAAGCATAATGGTTATTTTTAATGCATTTTTTCTATATTTTTAACTCTTTTTGTGCAACTTTGCCAAGATTTTGATTGTCTTTCGTGTATTATGCCTAGGCAACATATCAATTGATTCATTAATAATGTTTTTAGTCAAAAAAGGTGTATGACATAGTACACTTTATAAAAGTGTAGTACACCATACACCTTTCAGAATATCAAAGGAACATTTATCATAAGCATCTACCCCTGCTCAATATTAATTTCAGAACAAAGAATATCGTCTTCTTCGTCTTCTGCTTCAGCATCACCTTGATTTAACTGCAAAAGGCAGAGCCCGCAAATGATATATCCCTGTCTCATAGACTCGGTAGCATCATTAACAACCCTGCCTTTAACTAATTCATATAAAAAATCATTCTTTTGCTATTTGTTCTTACTGGTTCTGTTCCAACTGTTTCTGTAACTCTTCTACTTTAGAAATAAGAATGGCATTATCAGCCATCAGAGTAGCTTTCTCATGCTCCCACTTTTCTTTCTCCTCCATAAGCTCCGCCAACTGCTCAAGCTTATCATTCATACGTTTCTCTTCTATCTCCGCTCTTCTTCGTGCCTCACACTGCTGGCGTATTAGTTCGTCACTGTTCAGTTCATATAATGTCTGCGCCGCATCCTTCATATAATCATTACTCTCAACAGCCATACGCAATTCCTCCCATGTCTTTGCCAGAAAGACCTTAGCCCATGTGTCTATTCCATATGCTCTGTCTTCCTTGGTTGCAAGATCTGTTCGAGTTAAGTCTAACACACCCACAGCTATTTTGTCACTATATCGGCGATATGTTTTCTGATTAAGTAAACTATACCTCGCATAGAATTCCGGAGCATCCGGAAATAGCGTGTAATCCAGAAATCCTATATGTATAACCGGCTTCACGCTATCGTATGGCTCACCCTTATTAAGCTGGTCAAAGCTCCTGCACAGATAACACAGTGACCTCTCCTCCCAGTTGTGAAGGTTGTTCACCTGCATTTCAAGATTAAGTATTATGTTGTTATTCAGGATAATATTTACATCCAGTACAAATGCTTTCGCATCAATATTCTCCCCCAGAACTATCGGATTAGTTATCCTTATATCCTTAATCTCCTCAGGATTGAGATGCAGCATGGCACTTACAAGACCCACAAGTGTCTTTCTGCTTTTTTGTAGAATTGCACGGAACATATAATCATTAGTCATACCATAATCTATAACTCCGTGTGCATTAGAAATAGGTGCAAAATCCCCCATAAAACCTCCTCTTATTGCATTATTATCATTGGATAAAGGTGGCGAAATGTATTACTTGCCAGACTTTTGCTGTTGCAGAAATGATATATCTGCGATATATAGTATACTATCACAATTCTTATATCTGTGCAATATATATTTTATAAATAAATCAAAAATATACTTTTAATTGATATATATGCTATAACTTGTTTTGTTTTCACTATAATGTTAGAATTAATTAAGAACTATACTTATGATGAATTTCTCAGATTATTATCCTGCCCCACAAGAGAAGTATATTTATGAGTAATAATGTAACTGGCAGATTTCTTTACAGAACACAGGGAGGAGGTCATAGAAGTGAGCATATATGATTATGATGAAGAAGGCGTTATCCGTGTGAACAGAGAAGAAGGCTACGAAGATGGCCTCGCTCAGGGAATTTCTCAAGGTATCTCTCAAGGAAAGGATATCATGCTCATCTCCCTGATTATACCCAAGGTTAAGAAAGCAAAATCTCTTGACCGGATATCAGAGGAATTGGAACTTGAGCCAGATGACATCAGACATATATATGATGCGGTTGTCGCGGCGGCTCCAGAGTATGATGCAGAGACAATAAAGGAAACTATAATGAATAACTAATACCAAAAAGGCAGAGCCTCGCTCTGCCTTTTTGGTATCGCAGGGAATTCCTGCCCTTTAATTTCATAAATCAATATGTACTATTCAATGAATGCCATCCTACTACTGTCCACCGGTTGTAAATACCGACTGCACTGTCTTGAACAGAATCTTAATATCCAGCATAATACTCCAGTTATCAATATAATCAAGATCCATCTTTACAATATCTTCAAAATCACTGACAGTCTTTCGTCCATATGCCTGCCACATTCCTGTGATGCCTGGCTTCATGGAGAGACGTCTTTTGTGGTGACCCTCATATTGCTTGAATTCACCTACCGTTGGAGGTCTGGTTCCCACAAGACTCATATCTCCTAAAAGCACATTAATAAACTGAGGCAGCTCATCGATACTTGTCTTTCGGATAAACTTACCCACCTTGGTGATACGCGGGTCATCCTTCATCTTAAACATCAATCCGCTCATCTCATTCTGAGCCATGAGGTCTTTCTTGCGTTCTTCCGCATCAATATACATGGAGCGGAACTTATATATTGAGAAGTAACGCCCATTCTTACCAACTCTCTGCTGTTTAAAGAACAACGGTCCTTTAGACTCAATCTTAATTGCCGGGCCGACGAAAATCATGGCAATTCCCATTATTACCAATCCAACCAACGCGCCGACAATATCGATGCACCTCTTCACAAATAAGTCCTTCCAGTCGTACATTCTGTTCGCAAATGTAATAACAGGAACGCTGCCTATATATCCTAACTTACTGTCAAAATCCTTGTAGCTGTCAAGAATCTCCAGTTTCAGATTAACAGTTACTCCCATATCCTCGAGTTCCATAACCATAGGCTTCATACTCTCACGAGTCCTATAGTCAGCATCTATATATACTTCATCAACAATCTCATTCTTGATAAATCTCATCATTGTATGAACATTGGCGACAACCGGTATATTATCAATCTTCTGTCCTGTCATATCCTCATCCAGAATAACAATTCCATCAAGACGCCTCATCCAGTCACTTTTGGCAACCACATTTGCCATCGTATCTTCCGCTCTTTCCTTCAAAGTGACAACAAGCACACTATTTGCTCTTTTCCCTCCGCTACGATGTTTCATATACACCTTAACCAGCAGACGCATAAAGAACATAAGAACCGTTCCTAATGCAAATGTAATGACATATATACTTCTTGGCACTCCATTTACAGCCTTGCTCAGAAGTTCAAATACAGCAATAACAGCCGAAGCAATTAAACTTTTCTTAACTACTGACGCCAGTTCCTCGAATTTACCACGATTTAGCACATCCCCTTTAACGCTGCAAAACAGAGCCGTGATAAGTACTGCCACAATTATGGTAATAAAATTATTATTGAGAATATAAAGTGCCGCCTTAACTCCCTGTCCGCGATGCCATCCAACCCAGAACAAACCAGCCAGATAATACGCTATCAATATTGCAATAGCATCCGTCACAAATATCAAAACATTCTGAATGCTCTCCTTAGTCCTGTTAACATTAATCATATGTTTCTTACTTCTCCGTAATATACTATAAAAAAGCCCTGCAAAATATTATATATTTCTATCCCAAAAATATCAATACATTTAGGACTAAAAAGTTAGAAAAAAAACAGAGCTGCAAAAACCTCTTCTGTCACTTAAGACACAGGAAATAAATTCACAGCTCTGCGTTTTATACATTATTATTCATCATGACCATAGTACTTACCATAATATTTGCCATAATATTTGCCATAGTACTTGCCATAGTATGAATTGCCTGCCATATCCACCTTGTTAAGTACACATCCAAGCAGCTTACATCCCGTCATCTCAAGCTGCTCCTTAGACTTCTTGGCAAACTTGTAGCTGATATCACCTGCACCAATAACAAGAATTCCACCATCACAGAACTTGGAAATTACTGCTGCATCAATAACGCTTCCAATAGGTGGTGTATCTATAATTATCATGTCAAATGTGTCTCTTGAATCCTCAATCATCTTCTCGAATCTGCTGTTACCAACAAGCTCACTTGGGTTAGGCGGAACCGGACCTGCAAATATCATACAGAAATTAGGCACATCACTGACACATATAACATCCTTAAGTTCATTCTTGCCTGACAGATAATGTGTAAGTCCATACTTTATCTTACCCTTTCTTCCTCTGTTCTTCATAACTGACTTTCTTGTATCAGCATCTATAAGAAGAGTCTTCATCCCATTCTGCGCAAATGATGTTGCTAGCTCGAATGAAACTGTACTCTTTCCCTCACTTGGAGTACTGCTTGTTATGAATATTACTTTATTATTATCCCCGGAAAACTCGATATTAGTTCTTAACATCTTATATGCTTCCCTGGTTCTGAAATCAAGATCACTGGCTTTTACTGAAAACTCCTGCATCCTTAGTCCTCCATAAACTCTATACCTTTAACTATATTGTTACCGGCACTCACACAATTAATTACTTTATCTATTATCAGGTCTGATACCATTATTATTCTTTAACTCTGATGACTTAAAGCTTCTGCCCCTCTCATCCTCTGCACCGAGCTCTACTTTCTCTTTCCTGTTCCTGCCAGAAGACCTCCTTCTTCTTGCAGAGTCAGCTTGCTGCCCCTCATTCATAGGTATAAGGGCAAGTGTACTCATGCCAAGATACTTCTCAATATCCTCTGAACTCTTGATAGAATCATCCAGCAGATGCTGTATAACAATAACCGCTATAGATACTATTATTCCTATTGCTGCAGCTATAACTGTCCACTTAGGAATTGACGGTGAAACAGGTGCGTCCGGAAGGTTAGCATTATCTACAACATTAACTGCCTCAATATCCATAACCTGTGTTATATGCTGTGCCGCCAGATCTCTTATCGCATTGGCAATCTTCTGTGCCTGCTCAGGCTCTGTATCTGTAACCGTAATTGCTATGATACGCGTCTCATTCTCATTAGTAGCTGTTACTCTTCCCACAAGACTATCATATGTCTCGTCAAGGTTAAGCTTACTAATAACTCCCTCTATAACATATCTGCTTGTAACAAGCTGCTCGTAATCTTTAGAAAGTGTAGAAGAAAGCTGTACATCGCTGTATGTTACAGTATCACTGTTCTGCTTGTTAAGGATATATACCTTGGTTGTTGACTGATACTGTGGTGTTACGAGAAAGAAACTGTACAGAAAACCAACTGCTCCACACACAATAGCGGATAAAACTATTATCCATAACCTGTGAAGTAATAACCCCAATATTTCCCCGAGATTAATCTCAATCTCATCTGTATTATTGTTATCCATTATACTATCTCCTTTATCTGCTAATCTGTGAATTATAATACATTATTCTCCGGTATATTCTATGGCTACCCGTCCTGCAACAGCCTGTCCATTGCATTAATATAGAGAATCTCATTCACATAATCTTCATCATACTTCTTATAGAGAATTTCACTGCATTCCCGCATCTTCGGTATCCTGCTTCCCTCACAGCGGTGCGCATCCGTCCCCACATAGTCTACTATCTGCTCCTTTAGCAGCCTGTGAACAAACTTCTTCGCATCTTTGCCCATATCTCCGACAATGCTTGATGCGTTGACCTGAATCTCAGCTCCCATACGCTTAATCTCTATGACATTATCAATATTGTCAATCATGCAGCCGTAACGCTCCACATGTGCAACAATTGGCTGATACCCTTCACTTATGATTTCATCAAGTGAGTTTCGTATGTACTGAAACGTGTCTGATGGCATGTACTCCACAAGAACATAATCCGTTCCATTCATTCTGCTGATTCTGCCTTCTTCTATTCCCTGATACATTTCATCATGATACAGAATCTCATTTCCCTGAAAAAGTTCCATATTAATGCCACACTCTTTGGCTGCTGCCATAACATCTTCCATCAAGGTCCTTACTTTCTCAGCACTGGCGTTGTGATATCCGCTCTTATAATGAGGTGTTACAATCATATGTGTTATGCCTTCAGATTCAGCAATCTCCAGCATCTTAAGTGTTTCTCCCATATCTCTTGCGCCGTCATCTACGCCAGGCATAATATGGCAGTGGACATCTACGATATATTCTGCTTTTCTCTTTTTATTTCCAAACAACATAATATTCCTTATACATATTTATTGAATAACATCAAATATTTTATCAGCACATAATGATACTGTCAACTAATCATTTCATAACTCTCATTAATTGTTCCTGACTTAATTTCATCCAGCCGCTCTGCAATTCTGCTCTTCACAAGTGCCGCAACTTCTTTTTTATTAAGTTCTCCATACTCTGAATACAGTATTGGTTTTAGAAAATGAACCTGAGTATCAACCCTCTCAAATGTATTGCTGTTCATCGACTTATAAGAATCATACAGTACCACCGGAACGATAGGAGTTTTGGTCTGAAGGCTGCATGAAAAGCATCCTGCCTGAAACTCCTGCAGTTCATTCTTATTATCTGTGTAACCTCCCTCCGGAAATATAAGGAAATTTCTTCCGGACTTTACCTGCTTTGTCACGTCCATAATAGCTCGCACTTTGTCTCTGTTGTTATCAAGATCAATCACAACCGCATCCACAAGACCACATACCTGGCGGCTTAAAAGCCTTTCTGCCTGTTTACTTCCCCACAACACTCCGCACGGCTTATCAACGGCAAGCAAAATACCCAGCGCATCGTATTTGCCCTGGTGGTTTGGATACATTATATAATTACTGTCTGTTGGAATATTTTCCTTTCCAAACACTTTAGTCCTGGTTCTTGCACGCCTTCTCATATAATCCATAATCCACCGTGCATATGCAAATCTTTCCTCTAAAGAATGTTTTTCCTTTTCCGCAATCATCCTGTTTGCCTTTGGAACTGCATGAAGAACCATATGCCAGCTTGACAGTACAGTATATTTGAAGCGTAAATTAAACATTTCCCCCTCCACGATGCGAAGCGAAGAACTCCGCAAAATCATTATGTATCAGCATGTAACCTTTCTCATTCGGATGCATGCCATCTTTACTATAATACTCCTTCATATCATCAAGTTCAAGGAACCGTTTACTTAGGTCTAATACCTCGCAGCTATTTTCATCAGCCGCTTTTTTCATTATGGCACCATATTCCGCAAACTCATCCTGCATCTGCTGAACTGAGTTCACGAACTTTCCCATAACCTCTCTGCTCACCCCGCTCTCAAGCAGGTGCCCAAGATACACATCAACCGGAATCGGTGGTGCCACTACTGCCACAACCTGAATTCCGGTATCTTTAAGAAAATGTATCATCTCTGTATAATTACTCTCGAAGTCTACCGGCGCAACTCTATGCCTATGTTCATAATCACAACTGCCCTCCCTGATTGCCTTCCAGTCATAATCGCAGTCATTACCTCCGCACTCAAGAAATGCGATATCCGGTGCAGGCGCATTTGCTAAGGTCTGCTTCATCCACATTTTAACCCGCTCAGATGTAAATGTCGGCATTGCATAATTGACAAACTTCATATTATATTGTTCCTGCATGCCCTGAAATCCAATGGCATCAGAACTATGATAATTCCAATTCTCATCAGGCATTACTCCCCTCATCAGGGAGTCGCCAAACATGTAATATGTCTTCATACCATACCTCTTATCTAAGGTTCGGTGCGGGAAGCGGATTCTTTGGTGTTACCGCATCCCAATAATTATTCATAAGCATCTCCAGCGCTCTCTGTGGAATCATTGGCTCAGAAGCTCTGTCAACCATCTCCTGTGGAATATCCTCACCCTGTCCTATAACTTTTCCTATTTCTACATATCTCTTGAGATATTCATTAATCTGGTTAACCATAGGCGGAATTGCAAACATTTCACTCTGCGGACATAATAATGCCTGATATCTGCCCTTTCCATAGATGAAATTGAACTCCTTGATTAGCGCATCATATATCTCCTGGGTTCTTCCATATCCGCAAGATGATATAACATAAAACTTTTTACCACTGACATCATAGCGGAACTCGTGAAATGCGTCATCTCCAATATCTCTTACCTTGCCCTTGTATGTCTCCATAAGCGGCATAATCCTGTCAACAAATGTCTTCATCGGTCCCGGCATACCGAAGAAATACAGTGGAAAGCTGTATATAATTACATCAGCGTTCATAAAACTGACATGTACATCCTGCATGACATCATTAATTACGCACTGTCCGGCAGTTTTGCCCCAGCAGCTCATACAGCCCATACAAGGCTTAATGTCCATATCCTTTACGGTAAGCAGTTCAATCTCTGCCTCCGGATTAGTCTCCTTAAGTCCCTTAAGTACCGCATTTGTCATCTGCATAGTATTGCTGTTTGGTCCCTTTGGACTTCCGTTTACCACTAAAACTTTCATCTCATCTCTCCATTTAAACCATAAACCCTTATCATATCAAGCTGTTCAGCTCTTCATGAAATTTTCAAACTCTCCATACATTTTTCTCATTGTTTCATAACCATACTGATAGCACTGAAGCAGTTTCTCGTTATTGCTTTCAAAATGTCTTATCATCTGCTCTTCCGGGCGGATAATAAAAGCTTTCCCCTCCTGCACAAGTCTCTTCATGTATTTCTCCTGCTTGTCATATGCCTGTTTTCTGTGTGCCATAGCATCGCACAGCTCAGGGTACTTCTTGTAGCACCAGTCAATAAGCTTCTTCATCTTAGAATAGTCCGTCGGCCTGGAACCCTCTGGCTTCGTAAGCACAACAACAATCTTCTCACATCCCCTGTTTACAGCCCTCTCCACAGGAATTGAGTCAACTATGCTTCCGTCAAGATAATGATATCCCTCCATCTCCACCGGATTACATATGAATGGCACAGAACAGCTTGCCATCTGACACTTCAAGAATTCGTCTTTAGTCTTGTAATTCCCCTTATATTCTGCCTTTCCAGTCTCGCAGTTGACCACAACCGTCTCACATTCTGTCTCAGATGCGAAATATGTATCAAAATCAAACGGTATATCCTTAAGCGCATACTCAGCTACAAGTGTATCCAGATTGAGAATCTTCTTATTCTCAAAAAGCTGGCCTACACCGTAATAAGCTTCGGCATTCTCATGGGTAATTATCTGTTTCGTTCTTCCTTCCTGTCTGGAAACATAGTTCACCGCATTACCTGCCCCCGCAGACACTCCAATTACATAATCGTAATATATGTCTTTCCTAAGCATATAATCCAGAACTCCCGCCGAGAATATACCTCTCATGGCTCCACCTTCCAGCACAAGTCCAGTCTTTACTTCACTCATAAGTGACCCTCACTATTTAGCGTTAACCTAGTTACTTCGTGTTAGCTTAATTACTCCATAATCAGCTTAATTACTTAGTGTTAGCCTCAACATAATCTACAATATCCTTAACAGTTTCAAGCTTTGCATCTGAACTGAATCTAATCTTAAATTCATCCTCAACAGTGATAGCAAGCAGCATCATATTAAGAGAATCAACTCCTAAATCAGTTGTAAGCACACTGTCCATTGTAATAGTTGATGTATCGCACTGTGGCATAACTCTTCCAAATATTTCCTTTAACTTCTCAAAAACCATATCAGACATCTCCTTTTTTATTATACTTCTTCATATAATCCCCATGCTCCACCAGACAATAAAGGATTTGACCCCCATCCGGGCTTACCCCTGGTTTCTCAAAATCTTCATTGCTCCAGACCTCTTGAAGTCCTCTGTCCTTACCACAAGCTTCAACACTCTCTTGAAAGGTGGCAGTTCCTTGTTAACCTCGTCTACCACGTCCTGAAGCTTCTTCTGCACGTCTTCTTCTGAAACTCCCTGAAGTTCCGGCATATAAGGAATAATCTGAATTCCTATTACTGTGTTACCGTTAACCTCCATCTCCTCTACCAGACAGTCCTTTACAAGTGGCTGCTTATAGAATAATTCTTCTATCTCTTCAGGAGATACATTTTCTCCGTTAGGAAGAATTATGAGATTCTTGATTCTTCCTGTAATATAGATGAATCCATCATCATCAAACTCAACAAGGTCACCGGTCTTAAACCATCCGTCCTCGAATACTTCCTGTGTCTTCTCCGGGTCCTTATAGTACTCAACCATAACATTATCACCCTTAATCCACAGCTCTCCGTCAACAACCTTAACCTGCTGCTCAGGATATATTTTGCCCATGGATTCAGGTTTCTTGTCTGTATCACAGTTTCCTGATGTAAGGTTAGCACCCTCTGTAAGTCCATATCCTGCACACAGAGTTATACCAAACTCTCTGCACTCTGCCATCTGGCGTGGTGGAACAGGTGCGGCTCCGCACATGATAATACTAAGGTCTCCTAAAAATGCTCTGCCCTTTGCCTTGGCAATATTGAGAATAATCTCAACAAGTCCCGGAACAAGCACAAGTGCTGTAGGTCTTACAACCGGAATATCTCCGATGGCCGCTCTCATATCTTCACATGTATATACAGTTGAGCCTGTATACAATCCTGACATATAGCCCATTATTGCGCCAAATATGTGAGACAGCGGAAGCATCGCAATAATCCTTCTGTGAAGAACATGTCCCGGAGCAAATAAGCCGTTAAATGAACCTCTCATAATTGAGCCCTGTGTATGGACAGCTCCCTTAGGCGCTCCTGTAGTTCCTCCTGTGAAGAAAATGGCTGATACAGTATCCTTACTTACATCTGCGAACTCAGCCTCTGTCTCTCCAATTGAAGAGCTTGGCCATGTCTTGCATGGAAGATTAGCTGTAACCTCTGTGAATTCCTTGCCAACAAACATACCAACAAGGTCAAACTTCATGCTTATTCCCATAAGGGCTTTTTCGTTAAGTGCATTTGGAAGCATGATAAGCACGTGACCTGCTGCCTGAACGGCAAGGAAAAGCTCCATTGCATCAAGGTCATTCTTAGCAAGGACTGCAATATTAGAGCCCTTTTCAAGTCCTAATGAATTGATAAATGCAACTCTCTTAGCCACTCTTGAGACAAGTTCTTCATATGTATATGTTGTTACTTTGTTACTTATGGCTGGATATTGTGAATATTGCTTTCTGATAAATTTTAAAAATTCCGGTATTGTTGGAATATACTCCAGAGTTTTCATTTCCTCCGGGTCCACCATGTTGTAAAAATAATTGTCCATAAATGTACTCCTTTTCTCTTAATTATAATTTGTTTTAAAATGTTGCTTCTCACACAGGGCATTAATGCATTCCCTCTATGATACTGCGGAAACGCGCTCCTTCGGCTGCAAGATATTCCGCATTAAGGCCTTTTCCTTCTTTAGTAAGCTCCACCGGTTCTCCAACGTATAACTTAAGTCTCCTCCCAAACAGCTTATGATACTCGCCGTCATTATATACCGGAACAACCTTCGCACCTGACATAGCAGCCAGCATTGCAAATCCGGGCTTGAATTCATCCATCACACCCGTCTTGGATGTATGTCCCTCCGGAAAAATAATAATATTGTTCCCTTGCTTAAGATGCTCTGTGGCACCGCGGATCCATGTAATATCTGTTCCAAATCTGTCAACCGGTATGAATTTGCCTCCACTTGTAATCCACCTCAGTATTTTCTTATCAGCCCAGTCCTTAGCTATTATTAAAACGCTGTTCCTGAATAGCATATAAAACATCTGGCCATCGTTATGCCCAACGTGGTTACCAACCAGTACGACTCCACCATTTTTTATCTCCTCTTTCGCCTTCCTGCTCTCATAGCACAGCTTTGGTCTGAACATAATATACATATACCCATATAAAAGCCCTCTTCCTAAAGCTGCTGAGCAGCTAACCAATGATTCCTTAATCTTCATTACTGCTACCCTTTAACCTGAATCCCATATTAATATTGAAGAATTAATACACAAATGTTCCGATATCATACAATATGTGTACGAATTATATTGTATGTTTTTTAACAATGCTTTTCAAAGGTCAATTATGTAATATCTGATACTTAAGAAACATTTTGTCGTTTTTTGTTTACTGATGTCAATTACTGTTGTACAATATTTTATAGAAAAGATTTTAAAAAAATTTGTAGATTCGTTTAATTATTAAATTACTTATAAGGAGAGTGATATATATGGATAATACATCTGTTGCCAAGTCTGACCGCAGAATCCAGAAAACCAAGAAAGCTATCTACGAGGCTTTGATTGACCTTATGCGTAAAAAGAAGCTTAGCTCTATTACTGTTACGGAACTTTCCGCTGCTGCCGACATTAACAGAAAGACCTTTTACACATATTACTCTACAGTTAATGATGTTCTGGATGAATGCATGGAAGAATTAATTATATCCCTAAAAAGTCTGATATATGAAATGTCAGAAGATTTCAATATGTTATCTCCTCAGACTCTCTTTGCATTTCTCAACACAATCATGTCTGATGCTGATATCGTACGTGAGCTGTTTGCCTCAGATAACGGCAGCCTTCTTTTTGACAAGCTGAGAAATACAATTCAGGAGACAATTTACAAGGAACTTATAGATAATGATATTAGTATGAAGCTTCCCAAAGAACAGTACCAGTTTATCTCCAGCTATGTCGCCGGAGGAATGGTATCAGTATATTATCAATGGATGTGCAATCCTAACGGCACAACCCTCGACGATATGACACGTACACTTACAACCCTTATCATATCCGGTGTACATGCATTTTCATAAATATACAGAAACATTTATACTATGGATTTAGAACCGGAGGAAATATTATGACATTTAACGACAAATTCAAGTTTCTCATGGATATAACCAACACCAATAACACGACTCTCGCTAAAGCAATTCAGATTGATAATTCCGCTGTGAGTCTGTACCGCAACGGAAAGAGAAAATGTCCCCGCAGCAAGGAAACGCTTATGCGTATGTCTGACTATTTTGCAGGTGCCATCACAATGGACTATCAGCGCAAAGCCCTTGCTCTTGCGGCTGACTATTCAAGATTTAACCACAATCGTCCGGTTTCTGAACTCTCTGACCTGCTCTATCAATGGCTGACAGATGAACTTAAGAATCCTAACCACCTCTTGGACTCAATCCTTAATGAAAAGCTGTCTTCCGCCCCGGAAAATATTATTCACGGTATTAAAACTATAGACATCATCCCTAACACTACCAGTGTCCTTTATAAGTCCGAGGGCAAGCGCCAGGGTATTTTAAGCTTTATCAATTATCTTCTCACACTTGAGGACCCTCAGACAATATATATATGGGTAGATGATGATATATACGACATATTCAGCGATAAAGATACGCTTAACTTCGTCCAGGAACTCATTATCAGGCTTATTGACTATGGGTACACTATATGTCAAATAATGCGCTCGCCATCTAATACAACACAGTTTTTTGAAGAGCTGTTCTACTGGATTCCAGCCTATATGACCGGGCGAGTAAAGTCATACTATTATCCGCGCATGAGGGATAATCTGTTCTCTAAGATGAACATTGTCTACCCTGGGCATGTAGCTTTCTACTCTGATTCTCTCAGCAGTATTCATGACAATGTATATTCTGTGCTTACCGCTGAACAGGGTATCGTCTCTGTCAAAGAGACAGAATTCAAGACATTTCTGTCTTACTGCCGTTCCACGATGGACATGTATGAGTCTGAGGAAGATGTATCTGCATGCTTCAGCCGTCTCATATCCACTAAGACAGGACATATACAGAAAGGGCTTAGCCTTCCGCCTGCAGCAATGCCTGATGAGATTGTCGACCAGTTTCTTTCCAGCAATCCTGATGAACTGGGTGCTAATATGAGAACCTCTTATCGGGAGCAAAGTGCATTTGATGAATACCGGAATGTAGATATATGTCCACTGGCTACAGTTGAACAGGTCAAGTCGGGAAGAGTTCCTATTATTTTCCCTGTTGTAAAGCAGAACGTTCCTCTTTACTATACACCTGCAACTTATGCAAAGCATTTAAAGAATATTCTGGACATTATTGACAATTATCCTAATTATTATTTCGTTCCTATCCCTTATGACCCAGAGGATAACGTATGCATAATTGTCAATGAAGAAAAAGAGGCCATGCTTATCCGCACAGCCTTTCCTAGTATGGTATTTGATTTCAATCATCCACAGATAGTCCGTCATCTTCAGGAATACCTGTATCAGATAGCTAATAGCGTGGGTTATACGGACATCTCCCGAAAGAAAATCCGCTCCCAGATAAAGGAACTTATCACGGCCCTTGAGAAACTCTAGACCCTGAAACACTTCTTCAGGGTCTTAAAATCGCCCAGAACAAGAAGTGTAATGTTATCAGTTAGAACAATTTCCGGTGTAATATTAACATTTATCCTGTTATTCTGCTTAATGGCCATTATATTAACTCCATATTTCTTTCTTACATTAAGCTCTCCAACGCTCTTTCCAAGCCACATCTCCGGTACTTCCACCTCTAATATGGCATTGGATTCATCAAGTTCAATGAAGTCCAGTATATGGTCAGCCGTATATCTGATAGCTGCCCAGCGTGCCTCCTGCTTTTCAGGATATACAACAGCATCTGCGCCATTGCGGAGAAGGAACTTCTCCTGCACATCCCTCTCTGCTCTTGCGACAACATATTTGGCTCCCAGTTCCTTAAGCAACGATGTTGTCTCAAGAGAATTCTGAAAACTGTCACTTATGGTAACCATACAAACATCATAATTACCAATTCCTAAGCATCTTAAGAAATCCGGATTAGTACTGTCACCTATCTGTGCATTTGTCACTAATGGAACTATCTCATTGATTCTCTCCTCATCTGTGTCCACTGCCATTACCTGATGTCCAAGCTGGTTAAGCTGCATAGCCATATGCTTTCCAAATCTTCCGGCACCTATAAGCAAAATATTCTTCTTCATATCAATCTCCTATCCCACTGTTATCTTCTCCTCAGGAAGCTTGGCAATAGTGTTTCCTGAACCGGAGAAAGCCGCATATATCAATGTAAGTCCTCCTATTCTTCCCATAAACATAAGTATCATGAGAACAATCTTAGACGCCAGCCCAAGCTGTGGTGTAATACCAAGAGTAAGACCAACTGTACCCACTGCTGATGCCGCCTCGAACAGACACTCCCCAACCGGAAGTCCCTCAAATACACTTATGAGAAATCCTCCTGTCACAAACAGCATAAGATACATCATTGCAATTGTAGCCGCATTCTTTACCGTTTCATTAGCAATTCTTCTGTTGAATACATTAGCATTCTTTCTTTTTCGGAAAGTAGCCATCATATTGGCCAGCAGAACAGCAAGGGTTGTCGTCTTCATACCACCTGCCGTAGAACCCGGTGAGCCTCCCACAAGCATCAGCATAATCATCAACATTATTGATGCACCTTTCATTGTTGTAAGGTCTACCGTGTTAAATCCCGCTGTCCTTGTTGTCACTGACTGAAACACCGCATTCAGTATTCCGTTACCTCTACTCTCCCCTGCAAAATCATTAAAGTAAAATATAATTGCAGGAATAAGTATAAGAAGAAATGATGTTAACAGAATAAGCTTACTCTGCATCCTGTACTTTTTTAGATGGAACTTGTTCTTGCATATATCTTCCCATGTCACAAATCCAATTCCACCAATTACAATAAGCAGAATTACAATAATATTAATAAAAATATTGCTGCCATATCCCGTCAAAGATACATACTGCGCATCTGTGGTACCCATTAAATCAAATCCTGCATTACAGAAAGCCGATATTGAATGAAACATCGACAGCCATATGCCTTTAATACCAAAATCCCTGCAGAACACAGGCATCATAAGTATTGTTCCAAGCAGTTCAATAATTATTGTTCCCTTTAGAATAAATCCCGTTAGCCTTACTATTCCTCCAACAACCGGAGCTGATATCGCCTCCTGCATCATGCTCCTCTGCATCAGCGAAACCTTCTTTCCTGACAGCAGCGAAAATGCAACAGCAACTGTAATTACACCCAATCCTCCAATCTGTATCAGCGTAATTATAACTGCCTGGCCAAATGTTGACCAGTAACTTCCGGTATCATGCACAACCAGTCCCGTCACGCATACAGCGGATGTAGATGTAAACAACGCATCACCAAAGGGTGTGAAAACACCCTCAGCAGATGAAACTGGGAGCATAAGAATCAATGCTCCCAGTAAAATAACTGCTGAAAATCCTATTGTAATTACACGGAATGATGTTAAATGCTTTTTAATATGATATTGCTGCATAACTTCCCCTTATAAAAGCATTATATTACGAAATACTTCATATCCTCATTAAGCTTGTCAGATACATCCTTAATCTTAGATGCTGTCTCTGCAAGGATATTAATTGTGGCATTAAGCTCCTGCATAGAAGATGTTGTCTCCTCAGTTGATGCCGCATTCTCCTCCGAAATAGCTGACAGATTAGATATTACATCAACTACTGTAACTCTTGACTTATCACATATCTCTGCATTACCCTTGATTATATCAGTACCCTGCCTTGACACATTAATACCATGTCCTACCTGACGGAATCTTTCCTTAGTAGCTGTAAGCTTCTCTAACTGTTCCTTTACGAGAACTTCTGTGCTTCTCATAACCTCCAGGCTCTCTCTTGATTCATCCTGAAGTGTTGTAATAATCTCCTGAATCTTGCTTGCAGTGCTGTCAGACTGAGCTGAAAGCTTCTGTATCTCTGATGCTACGACAGCAAATCCCTTTCCGGCCTCACCTGCTCTTGCTGACTCAATAGATGCATTGAGTGATAACAGGCTTGTCTGGCTTGCAATATCGGCAATAAGAGTAGCAGCATTGCCAATCTTGTCAACAGATTCATTCGTTATCTCAATCTGCTTAGAAATTCTTGCAACGGCATCTGTAGTTCTCTGTACGGCATCACTTAATTCTGCCATAGTATCTTCTGAAGCTGACTCCGCCTCCTCCATATCTCTTGAGGTTCTTGTAAGATCCGCAATATTATTAACAATCTTGGTGATTTCTTCACCCATGGCGATAACTTCGCTTGTGGCTGTCTCAATCTCCTCAGCCTGAGAAACAGCACCCTTAGAAATCTCCTCAACCGCTGTACTTATCTCTCCTGCAGCAATACTTGACTGGGATGCCATGGAATCGATATTATTACCTGATTCACTCAGTTCTTTGGCAGACTGTGTAAGATCGCCCACAATTTCTCCTAACTTGCCAATAAGCGTCTCAAGGTCTCTTCCCATGTCTCCGATTTCATCTTTTCTCTTAAGGACTACAGGGTCAACAACTGTTGTAAGATCACCTGTGGCAACTCTTGTAACAGATGCGCTGGCTTTCTTGATTGCCACGGAAATAGTTCTTGCTATGAAAAGAGCAATTACTGCGACAAATATCAGAATTCCTGCACCGACAATAAGCATATGTACAACCTTGTTAAGTATGTACGCTGTCATATCTGAAGTAGGCTGCCCTGCAAATACACATCCTACAACCTGTCCATTATCCCTAAGCGGCACATATACCGCACAATATCTCTTTCCATCAATCTTAAGACTTGTATCTCTGTATGTCTTCCCCGTCTTAACTACATCCCACACTTCATCAGAAATATCGGTACCGGTAAGTCTTACACCCTTATTGTCTGTAAGGGTTGTAAGCATCCTCCTCTTACCATAACATAATGAAAGTGCAACATCATTCTCTGAATCCTTAACATAAACATCCAGCGTTGCCGGATTGATTGTAAGTTCTGTGTCGCCCTTCTTGAGTGTATTGCCATTCTGGACAAAATCACCCTTCATGTCTTCATATGAACTGCATACTGCTTTTCCCAGCAATGCAAGCCCATCCATGGCCTCTTTCTGAAGTCCCTCACGAAGATTTATAACCGATGTGGCAAGCAACCCTCCAATTGTAGAAAATGCCGGAATTAAAGCTAACAGTACAAGCCTGAATGTAATCCCTGCTCTTCTCTTTCTTCTAGCCTCAATCATTTCTCCGGCCTTCTTCTTAATCTCACGGTCAAGCTCTTTCTTCTTTTCCTTGGCTTTCTTAACCTTCTCGGCCTTAGCATCTGACTTTCTCATAAAATTAAGACCTCCTTCTTCCTATCTAATTATTCACATAAACACATTATTGTGTGTTCATATTTATTAATGTATTATACAATATTTTTACCAATATATAAACCTTTTTTATTAATAAAATATAAATAAATTACCAATATATTGTCCTAAAACTGTAATAATTATTTCATCACATTTTTCTTAATATATGCAAATGTGTACTCTTCCCCCTTATCTGCCAACATCTGTAATAAACTGTGCAGCAGGGCATCCGTCTCCTCATGCATTATGTAATGTCCCAGCCCTTTGAGATAATAGTCCAGCGGGTCTGAATCCTTATAATTCTCTTTATTATATATCCTGCTTGCCGCAACCCTGTCGCAGAACATTTCGACGACATATTTTACCGGCATCTTCATGCCCGCAAGTTCCCCCTTGCAGCCATCCACATCGTAGTCAATCCAGTACTCATAATGGTGCTTATTGCGTCCCTTATGGTGAAGCCACGCCGCAGAAACTCCTTTATCCTCCCGCTGGGCATTATTAGGGCTTCTGTGTCCATCCTGATAATACTTAACTCCCGGAAAGAACTCCGATGGCGAGTACTTTGACAGATCATGCATAAGTCCCTGTCTGTACAGTCCCACCTTAAAGCAGTATTTTCTGACAAGCCTGCGGTGCGAGTTAATAGTATGAAGATGTCCGTTAAAGTTATGTACAAACTTTCCAAGAGTCATATCACTTCTCCTGTTTCCGGATTAATAATAATTCCGTTAACCTCAAGCCTTTCATCAATCTGGATAACCAGACACTGTCTGCCATCAATTACCTGTGTACTGACAATGTCTGTCTTATCAGAATTAATCTTAATTACAACATCCGGTGTTTTTACTTCAAATTTCCTGCCGGATGAAACATTTGATGCAACCAGCTTTCCATGTTCCCCCGCAGCCATCTCAAAATGTTCCTCGAAATTCTCAAGCTTATCGTTCTTTACACCGCTCTTCTCCAGTAGCTCCTTCATCTCTGTCTTATCAAGCATTACCGGTGCCGGACTCTCCTGCTTCTTATCTTCTATAATATGTTCAAGATTCTCATGAATGCTCTTTACTACCTCTAAATCAGCATCCTCTCCAAGCGCCTCATTAACAAGGGTGTTAAACGTCTCCTTCTGCTGCTTGGCAGAAAGCGGTATTGCACAGTCGAGCAGGCAGTCAATAAGCCCATATTCGAACTCGCTCACATCCTTAGTATAGAAAAGCGTCATATCCTCATCTGCACTTCTTTTGTTAAATGCCGGAAACAGAAATCCCACATCCGGCACATCTACCATGTGGCTCTGCTTCTTATCATGAAAATTATTATCCTCCTCATCATATCCAAGTCCCGGCTTGGACAGATTCACATGACATATACTGCATAAAATATAGCTGTACACCTCATCCGAAGCGTCCTCCATCTCAATATTATCTGTAGTCACTGCCGGAATATCATACACCTGATTAATGAGCAGAATCAGATAATTACCTACATAACTGTAATTATTGATTATACGGTCATAGAATTCATCCAGAAGTCTGTCATCCTTAAGGCCACTGTCTCGCATGTTCATTAAAAATGTTCTGGCTCCCTCATCAGCATAGGCATCCACATTGAACTTCATATCAATAAGATTCTTACCCGGAATACCTGACAGAGTCTTTTTAAATATGTCAAAATACTTGTGTTTTTCTTCCTCCGGAAGATTAAGGAAATTCTCATTGAACTGCGTTATCTTATTTCTCTCGCCATCCACGTAACATCCGCACAGCCTCAATATTCCACAATCTTCCATGGTATATTGTGATTTAATCTCGTTAATTTCTTTTCTTGTCATGCTGTTCCCCTTTTCTCTATCCTGCATACTGCGGATTATGCTATTTCTTAATTCTATTTCTTCATTCATTTTGTTTCGTAATTATACCATATCCCCTGCCACATATGTAGCCAAATATAAAAAACTTCCCCGGCTCTGGGGGAACCGGGGATGAGTAGAGGGGATAGAAATATAGTCAAATATAAGGAATTATGGAGTTATCCTTATATCTGTGGGTTTATTAACTTGCAAATTCAATTAAATTCAATCATAATCAATCAAACAAATTTAATCATATTCAACTTCCTTTGCAATTGACTTTATTATAGCACATAATTTTTATCAAACAACGGTTTTTTTGTCAAAATCATGGAAAAATCAGTATTTTTTGTCAGATTTGTGTCAATTTTTGTGACACTAGTTGTCAATATTTTTTAGTTTTTCCCTATTGTTTCTCATTCACGCTAAGATGTCCCGGCTCTCTTAAAATGTTTCCATGCACCTACTCCATGCCAAGATAGGTTACTTTCGTAACTCCCTCAGCATGTCTTAACCAGTTAACCCCCTCCTCCGGAACCTCCTGGTCACATTCAAGAACCATAACAGAATTCCCGCCTCTGCTCGCCCTGTAAAGCTGCATTGATGCGATATTTACAGATTTATGTGCAAGCATGGATGTTACTTCCGCCACATGTCCCGGCTGATCCATATTATGAACTACCAGTGTAGGATAATCACCTGAGAAATTAGTTGATATCCCGTCAATCTGTGCAATGTTAATTCTTGAGCCTCCAAGTGATTCTCCTACTACCTCCAGTTTATTCCCATTCACGGATGTCAGAAGAATCTGTGCTGTATTCGGGTGTGCCTCACGAAGAGTGGATTCCCCGAATTCCACATTTATGCCATTCTTCTTTGCTATCTCAAAACTCTCAGGTATTCTCGTATCGTCAGGCTTCATGCCAAGAATTCCTGCTACAAGAGCTTTTCTTGTTCCATGCCCCTTGCCCGTCGCCAGAAATGAACCATATAGAAGAATCCTAGCCTCTGCCACCGGCTCTCCCATAAGCTTTCCCGCAATATATCCTATTCTCACAGCGTCCGCTGTATGTGAGCTTGATGGACCAACCATAACAGGTCCTATTATATCAAATATATCCACTACAATTTCCTCCATTCTTTCAGTCCTTCCAAGATGCGCCCAGAGAACAAAAGAGCCACCGCCCCTTTTCGGAACGATGGCTTCTTTGCTATCTTTATCCTAAGAATACTATTTCGGAAGTTTTTTGTAAAGTGTAAAATACATGGCTGTGAAACTTGCCAGTCCGCCAATTGCATTAGATATGGGTTCTGCGATAAATACGCCGTTAACACCGAGTCCGGCAAGCGGCAGAATAATTGTGAGGGGAAGAACAATTATTACCTTCCTGAAAATAGAGAAGAAAACCGCCCTCTTGGCACACCCTAAGGCAGTAAATGTCGACTGCCCCGTAAACTGGAAGGCCATAAAGAAGAATCCAAAGAAATACAGCTTCAGCGCATGTTCTCCGGCATCAATCATATCTGCATCTGTTGTGAATATAGATAAAATCTCCCTCGGAAACAGCAAAACAGCAATCCATGCGATAAGCATATAAGTAAATGCAATTGCTGCCGTGAATCTTATTGCTTTTCTTACCCTTTCATATTCCCTTGCTCCATAATTGTATCCAAGTACAGGCTGTGCGCCGCTTCCAAGCGTACTTCCGGGAACTGAAAGCACCTCTCTCACGGAATTAATGACTGTCATTATCCCGACATACATATCTCCGCCGTACATGTACAGCATTTTATTGCAGACAATCTGTACCAGACAGTTTGTTCCCTGCATAACAAATCCGGAAACTCCCAGCGATGTGATTGAACCTACCAGCTTTGCATCCAGTTTCAGGTCACAACTCCTTATCCGGTACATATTCTTTCTGCCAAGTAAAAAGCTTACAACCCACGCAAACGAAACTGCCTGACTTATGACAGTCGCAATAGCTGCGCCGTATACCCCCATCTTGAATCCATATATAAATACCGGGTCAAGAATAAGATTAATTATTGCTCCCAGCATAACTGTGAGCATACCCTTCCTTGGATAACCCTGTGCATTGATGAATCCGTTAAGTCCCGTAGAAAGCATCGAAAATACTGTTCCCATAAGATATATTTTAAGATACCGGTCGGCATATACATATGTCTCATCACTTGCCCCGAACAGGTACAATACAGGCTTTTTGAAAATGTAACATAAAGCAATAAGCGCTATTGATGCGATTGTAAGCAATGTGACAGTATGTCCTAATATTTTCTCAGCCCTTTCCTCCTCTTTAGCGCCTCTTGCCATAGAAAACAGCGGAACAGCACCAGTTGAGAACAGATTCGTAAATGCTGCAATAAGTGTTGTTATAGGAAATACCAGCCCTATCCCAGTCAGGGCATCACTTCCGATAACTGGAAGATGACCAATATATATCCTGTCCACAACGTTATACATAATCTGTATAAGCTGGGCTGCCATCAACGGAACTGCCTGGTTAATAACATTCTTCCAGACCTTCCCCTGTGAAAAATCGCTTTGCATCACTTATCCTTTCGAATTATTATTTTTCGAATTGTTTATTAGTTCTGATTTATCTTCCGATAAAAGCATAAAAAATGATATCAAAACCAGTTAATTGCCTGATGATGAATCAGATTGTTCCCCGGAAGCCTTCTGTGGCTCACCCGTAGTACTTGACGCTGTGTCTGAGTTGTTTGACGTTGCATTAGATGCACCGGAAGTCTTGCTTTTGTAGCCTGCAACGACTTCTCCTGCCACTTCACCAACCTTGTTTCCAACCCTTTTTATGCCCTTTTCGGCAGCCTTAGCCATTTCAACAGCCTTCTTGTCAATTTCCTTTTCCTTAACAAATGTCTCGACCTTGTCAGCCGCCTTATTCGTAACATCAACTGCTTTCCCAACTCCATTTAAGAACTTTTCTTTGTTAATCAAAGTCATAACTATAATTCCTCCTATAATTTCAAAACTGCTATTAACATTAAGCAGAATCACTCTTTCAGGGTAATTACCGCATTTATCTTATCCGTATTTAATGTTATTATACACCCTCTATCTGTTTTGTAAAAATGTGCCTTAACATCGTCACCTTTCAGCAATTCCTTCCTGTATTCGATATTAACATAGTTAAAAACAGGTCCATTATAATACTCCTCTGGCATAATATCATACGCTGCCTCCAGATAACTGATATTATGCATATGTCCAAGATTATCAAGATCTCTCCTCATTATTCTGTAAGGAATTTCCTGATATTCAGTATCTGGCACTACATTTTTCTCCATTTTCTCTGAAAAAACGTGTCTGTCCGGTTCTGACTTGTATCTATCCATCAATTCAGAGGTTATTCTTAAGGGTCTGCGCCTCACCAAGTCCATATATATCCATCTGGATGTTCCGAGCAACAGAATATTCCCTTTTTCGTCTTTTATTTCATATTCTCGCTCAGCAAAGAGCTTATCTGCAGTGCTTGACCAGGTAAATACATCAAGCTCCTCATTATAGACTGGTCTCCTGATTACCTGCATCTGCCAGTTGAGTACAACCCATGCGCACATATTTTCTTCTATTTCATTAAGTCCCAATCCTACCGTGGCAGAATGAAATCCGGCAACATCCTCCAAAATTGCCAGTAAAGCCTTATTCGTGGCCTTATTCTCTCTTCCGCAGTCTTCCAGACCAATCCTATATTTCTGTTTAAAAACCATAATATTACCCCGCTATTATTATCTGTTATCTGTGGTAAATTATACATTTATATTTTATATAACTCAAGAAATCCAGCAAAAATTGTGGTGCGAGTGATTTGAAAGCACTATATCTTGTGAAAATGTTTCACATGAAACATTAAAAACATATGTTCTTCGTCGCTTGCTATTATTTTTATTATATGATATTAAAGTATGATTTCTGAACTGAGTTCACATTATTTTGATTTGCATATGATATTTATATATAATATTGTTTTTTTGCATAATATCGATTTTTACATAATATTGATTCCCCCTATATATAAAAGCACGGAATTCAAAATATATAATATTACATATTTGTAATATAGCATTTTGTAATATAGTATCTCTTCTATTCTTGAACTGAGTTCAGGTTTTAATGTATTTATATTACTGGCCACATTATATCTATTATTAACTTCATTTATTTCTTATATTTCGCATTTGTTGTTTTATTTGATTTATTCCCATTCAGTAGATATTATCCATATTTTCATTCTCATTCCATTATGTATTTATTGTCCCTTAATATTGATTGCTTGTGAACTCAGTTCAAAAGCAATCAACATTTCTGTCATAACATTTTGTGAACTGAGTTCATATTTGATGAGAATATACTCGTATTTTATAACACATATAAAAATGAACTAAGTTCATAATCTCATCTTAATTCACACATTTGGTTATAATTCCATTAATCTATCATATATTCACCATGTTCTGCATATATTTATAAGAGAAAATTGTGAACTCAGTTCATTTTTTCTAAAAAAACATTGAAAAAATATATACATAATGTATAATGAAATAAAATACATACAGAAAGGGGCAACCATGTCAGAAGTAATTAGCTTAATTAATGAAAAGGGTGGTGTTGGAAAATCAACATCTGCCATAACAATCGCTCAGATACTCGCAATATCTGGATATAAAGTTTTAATCATTGACCTTGACCCACAGATGAACACAACGAAAATGTACGGACAGGCAGAGGCTAATCCGGACATCGATTACGAACGCTTGTTCTGTTGCAAGCAAAAGAATAAAGAAGATGTAATGAATTACATTACTGAGACTGATTACAAGAATATATCTCTTCTTACAGCCTCAAGAGAACTAAACAGTCTTATATACAGAATATATGATAAGATGAAGGAGGTTAATGTTGAACTATACCTAAGATACAATCTCAACCTTATTAAGGAGGAGTTTGACTACATCATTATTGATAATTCACCATTTAAATCATACCTTACATCCTGCGCCATGTGTGCCAGCGATAAGATTATTACACCTATCTGCGTAGATAATTTTTCATACGATGGACTTATGTCTCTCTTTGACACGATTGAAGAGCTTAATGACCGATATGCTCTAAGCATTGAATTTGCTGGCATTTTCATGACACGTGTCGCCGGACGAACTACATTATTTAAGCAGATGTATGAAAGTTATGAAAATATGTTCGGTGACAGATTTCTTCCTGTATCCATCAGGAACTGCATCGCTGTAAATGAATCTAATACAACATTTGAGCCGCTTCTGACCTATGATAAGAGATGTCCTGCATCTTTAGATTATATAGAGCTTGTTAATTATCTTGGTTTAATGGATAACAAGCATTTTCGTGAGTTGGCAAAGTATCTGAAAGGAGAGAAGTAGTAATGGCAAAGAAAACATTTAGTGCAGGAACAACGAAATCAGGTGTCCTCAACAACGATGGTGGTGAGAAACTTCGTGAGATGCAGGCAAAAGCCCAGTATAATTTCAAATATATTCCTAAAGAGAAGATTATTCCAAATCCTAAAAATGAGCAATATACGCAGGATGGAATAGAAGCCCTTAAGGAAAGTATTCTTGTCAATGGGCTCCGGCATAATCTTTCGGTATTATATGATGCGGAAACTGACCTGTATCGGTTAATTTCCGGAGAGAGAAGATATCATGCAATATGTCAGATGACAGATAAAGAATACAGAGATAATTTCCCTGCCGGAATTCCCTGCAAGATAGAGAAATCCGATGTTACAGCTATTGATGAAGAGATTATGCTTATCTCAGCCAACCACGATGTCAGAGAATCGAGCATGGAAGTAAAACGTTGGGAGGTAAGCCGTCTTCTTGAATTATATGAGGCTAAGAAATTAAAGGGAGAAATCAAGAATATACACGCGGAAATTGCCAATCAGCTCAATATATCTGAGAGACAGGCAAGGAAATACACAACCGCAGAAAAGCTTATTCCTGAATTAAGCGAACTGCTTAACTCTAATGGCATAGACCTTAATCAGGCAGATAAATTCGGAAAGCTTGACGAAGATGCGCAGAAAACCATTCTTTCAATTATCCGCAAGAATGGAACAATTGAAAATGCAGAGTTTCAATCTATTAAGAAGTTATCTGAAGAGAGGGCAAATGAAGCTAAGCAATACAAGGAGAAGCTTGATTCAGCTAACAAGGAGATAGAAGATAAGGAAGAAACCATAAGGTTATTGGAGCAGAAGATTAATAATATCCAGAAGAACAACTCATTACAGCCTGAACAGAATAAGGAAGACCTTGTAAAATATGCAATGCAGGCAAAAGAGAAAGCTGAACGGGAAAAAGCTAAAATGGAAGCCCAGGTTGAAAAGCTGAAACAGCAGCAGAAAGAAAAAGAGCAGCGCCAGACTTCTATATCTGATTCCGAATTGAAACGTATTAATTCAATAGCGAAATTAGAACAGTCTCTCAATCTGCTGGAATCTAATTTTGATGTCTTAAAAAATAACAAGTCAATTATCAAGAATGACACTGAATTGAAGATTAGAGTTGAGATATTAAAGGACAGATTGGTTGATTTAATTGACAACCTTTAATTTGCTCATACAGAGAGTTTTTATGTATTGATACATATTTATATACCTTAATAATAAAATCCCTTATATGGGCATTTTACAAGGTTATCTTTTTTGACGGATAATATTCATAATGAGGAATTTTTGATATATTATCCGTCATTTCTTATTTTCTTTTATTTTTAATCACCGTTTTTCAATCATATATGAATATATATATTATTATCAAATATACATATATTGTTAAAACATAATTCCGCAAAGCCAGATGATTACAGGGGTCTATGGATTTTTTGAAGTATTTTATTTTCTGTTACAGGGTCTCTTTATTTAAAATAAAGTTTTTTTATTGAAAATGTGAGAAATTTTTTTCCGGATTAATTGTTTTTTTTATTTTAAAGTAAATTTATTTCATTTAAAGTTTTTTATTTTCATTTATCTGTCGAAATATTTCCAACAACATTTATTCGTCTAAAGTGTTACACATAAATTATATATATTAATTATAAAGTTATTAATGGGATAGTAGGGTATGATTTATAATTTAAGTACCTTCAAAAAAAGATTTGCATCAATGCTGAGTTCAAAGTGGATAAAGACCGGGAAATTTCACGAATAAGAGAAAAAATGACACGAAAAAAAGACTGTGTGTTAAGCAGCCTTTTTAGAATTATTAAATTGAGAGCGAATAATTGTAGATACAAGACCGGCAAGATTGTTTATCTGCTTCTCGAACATAAAGTATTCTCTGTAGACAACGGAGAGAGCATTGATAACAATATTATATGAGTAGTGTAAAGCCAGACTGGCAAGATCATCCACTTCGATATCATTCAGATACATCAGCTTATATGTAGCATTTGGATAGATTTTATCGAAGAAAATTCTCAATTCATCCGGGCTTTCACCGCCAGCATTAATATAAGCAACATTCTGGTTGAAGTTCCAGATGAATTTCTGAAGCTCTCCGATGTACTCATCATGAGCGGATGCTTTCTGTATTTTAGGAATGAAATTCGGATTTATTTCGAATCTTACCATATCATTGTTGACTATCACAGTGAATATATCAGGACATTCAGCAAGCCTTGACTTGATTATTGAAGGTTTACAATATGGCGGAAGAACGCTTCTTATGTCACGGATATGCTTGTAATCCACACTTGCCTGACCTTTAAGCTCCGGTGCATCAAGGTTAACCAGCTCTCTTATGCATATTCTCAAGGATACAAGAGATTTAACTGAAATCAGCTTCTGCATCAATTCTTTGGACACAACAAGAAAACCTCGCCCGCCCTTATTGGCAGGAAGGTAGTAATTTTCGTAATCATTGAGAACAATATTGAGAAGTCCGTATGATGTTCTTGAATATGAAATGTATGTATACTCCTGTAGAACCAGAAGATTATTCCAAACAGTACGAATATTGCAGCCTAGGGTATGAGCAAGCTCATTGGCATCTATATCATACAGGATTCCATTATTATCCGGATGATAGAAATGTAATAACCACAAAAGCTTGATAGCATTTCCTTTAAGCATAGGTCTGTAGCCATAACGGTTTTTCTCGTTATGGTAGACTTTTCTGTACACATTCTTCTGGGTTAATGCTTTATTAGGACAATTTTCACAGGCAGCACAAGAATCAGCATAAGCTTTGCTGTTCTTGTCAAATGTATTGATAATAGCTCTGTATTTACATGCAGCGCAGGCGGTATTATTATAATCAATGGTGTCTATTGTGGATTCAATAACTTCAGTATAATTCTTCTGAATACCGAGAGACTGGATTATAATTGCCTTGCCGATATTTGCAAAGTTGTCCATGCATTTCACCCCCTTTTAGTCCATAATTTAACAGTATTTTGGTCTGAAATCAAATTCGCAGTTTTACTCTGAATATGTCCACAAGTTCAGTAAAAATGCGGGTTATTACTCCGTTTTTGTCTACATTTATTTAAAAGTGATGTAATTTACTCCAAAATTATCTACGAAATTTCTTGTAATTTTTTTTGTAGACTATAAAAAGCATATCTTGTACAATTTACTCCAAAAATATCTACATTTAGGTCATGATGTATATAATGAGAGGGGGTAATTTTAAAGAAATCTAGTATTTAAGCCAAAAATGTAGACATCGCAGAGGATTTTTTGAAAAATAAATGTAGAAAAAATATTCTAAGAAAATAATAAATAAACTAAAAAACAGAATTTTGAGCCATAATTTTATTAAAAAAGCTATGATTTACTCCAAAAATATCTACATTTGATTTATTTACTCCCAAAATATCTACATTTAACATATGGTTAAATAATAATTTACTCCAAAATTATCTACATTTTTTGGGAGCAGAAACATGCAACCAAGAAAAAGAAAAGGAGAAAATTTATATTGATTTTGAGAAAGCTCATAAATACGCAACTTAAAGGGTAATTATACACTAAATTAACAAAAAAAACGACAAAATGTCTCAAAACCCAGCACTTACCACAAATAAAAAAAGGATAATTGAAAATAATCAATTATCCTTTAAAATTCTACATGGCATTTCCAGATAAAAAAATGTAGACATTATCTGCTACATATATTACCTGTTACGTATACTACCTGCTATATATTAAGGTTGTCCATCAGCTTTGCCCTGTCATTCTTATCTCTGTCAGAATTAAGATCCTCTATCTCAGCATCAGATAAAGGAAGAAAAGTAATTATAAAAACACCATTCTTTAATTCGAATTTCTCAATGGCAATATGGTTATCAACAAACTCCTGAAGACTTTCCTGGATAAGCTGCAGATTCTTTTTCTTATTCTTCAGCTTAAAGCGGACTATCTTCTGGAAATATGTATAGCTGTACTCATTGACTCTCGTCTCCTGATTAGCAATCTGTTCACGCTTAATTGCATAACATATTATTCTCGACAGGTTGTTCTCTAGCACATCATAGGAAGCAGAAGTAATAGAGATAAGCTTCTTCTGGATAATTGCATTGCTGAGAATTTCGCCAAACTGTGCAATGGCATAAGGTCTCTCTGCATCTTCCTTGATAACAATATTATCAAACAGGTTGAAATATATCTTACTTCCTTCAGCTTCATATGAGAAGTTATATTCAACCAGCTTCCTGCAGGAATTGCTAATTTTATTAATAACGTTCTTACCAACATGGTAATCAACAACTTCTTTACCAAGAGTATTAAGGTCCACAATTACAGATTTCTCTTTAGAGAACTCCTGCATATTGATATTAGATATAAATGCGTTAACTAATTTCAGGTCATCAGTATCCATTGATTTAGGGGGAGTCAGCTTACCATTGTCGACAGTTACCTCAAGCAGCTCATCACCGTCATCATCAGTTATAATTTCCCTCAGAAGATTATTGGATGCTGTCTCCATCATCAGTGTGAAAGAAGAGGGGCTGAACAGTGGTTTATCTACAAGGTCAACAGGATACATCCTCAGGTAAGAATCAATATTACCGGCAAGATCAGTCTCAATATATTTCCATGCACTTATAATCAGGTCATTCTTCAATGAATTATAGATGGAATTGTTGGTAAATGAATACAATCCCGGAAAATCAATTAACAGACTCCGGGAATCATTCTTCCAATCATCAACAGCGTCTCTTTTGTCCTGGATAATATCGTCTATTTCTTTATCACCATAAAGCTTGGCATATTCATCTGGTCTTAAGGACCTTGCCATTGATATGAAACTGGCTAAAGGATGCTTTGGATCATCAATGCTTATATTGTCTATATCATTATTGTATGCTTTATACCATCTGGCACGTTTCTGAAGACGGGATTTCTTAATCTTGTTGATAATCGGCATCAGATCTTCACGGCTCGTCTTACCTTCAAGATATTCCATTAAAGTTTCATCTATCAGTTCAGCAACATTATCGGCAGGAAAATTCATAAGTGACTTCTTCTTATTGAAGAAATCCAGAATAACCGGGTTGATATGCTTTGCGAGTTCTTCTATGAATCGTCTAGAATATTGTTCCATTGTCACTCCTTCATACTGTTAGTATTAAATACAGAATATCATTGCGCAGACACATTTTAACTGCCAGTCTATTATAAGGTCAAACGGCATAAAAATCAAATGGGAACAATAACAAATAAATAGGGCGGCGCCAGGAAGCATTTCTTAATTATTTTTTGTTTGAAGTGAAAATTTTTTCTGTAAAGTGGTGGGGTGGTTTTTTATTTGTGTTCTTGACATATGTCGTCATAAGGTGCAAAATATCAGTGTAATACTACTTTGATGGAGAATAAACATATGATTTCAGCTAAATTTGAAGACGAAATATGGATATATTTTCAGACTAATCTGAGTACAAGAACAAGAAAAGAATATTGGAATGTTGTAAAGAATTTTGACAAGGTCATAGGACATGATCCGATGAAACTCACAAGGAAAGAAGCAAGGGAATATTATAACTATCTTATTGAGAGAGTTAATTTGGGCAAGCTGACATATAACACTGCTGTCATGAGATTATCTGTTATGCGCTCAGTGTGTACATTTATTGAAACATACATAATCAATCACGGGCGCAAGTATACTAATTATTTTGACGGAATGACGCTTCCTGAACAGGATAAGATTCTTAATAAAGATTCTATACCTAATGCCATGGAGATTGATAATCTTCTGTCTGCTGCACTTGATAACAATGACAATAAAGCCTTTTTAATATTCTCTTTAGTAATCAAAATGGGGCTGACAAACCAGGAAATATGCAGCCTTGACAAGGAATTTATATGCAGGGATACGGACAATAATCTATGCTTTAATATGCCGCCAAAGAATCATATCAGAAGATTCATATGTATTCCGGAAGATATTGCCGGTCTGCTTGATACATACATAAAAGCCAATAACATTCAGTCAGGTGCTATATTCCTCAACATGAGAAAAACCCGTATTAAAATGCGAGACACCGAAAGAATGCTTGCATTGTACACTGAGCGTCTGGTTAAGCAAAGAAAGCTTCGACGACATTATACAATGCAGACATTGAGACATGCTGCCATTAGTTATATGCTTCTAGGCGGAGCAACTAAGGAAGATGCCGCAGCATTTGCCGGCGTCACTGGCAAGTGGATGAACAGATATGATAAAATAGTATTAAAGGATATTATTAACTCTGCAGGTAATTATAATATAATATCAATAAAACAGGCTGTTTATAATGAGAACAGCAGAAAAGAGGAAAAGTTATGAAGAAACCATACAAGCATTTAGTACAATATTATGAGACAGACCAAATGGGTATTGTACATCATTCCAACTACATAAGATGGTTTGAGGAGGCCAGGTCATATCTTCTTGAGGAGATGGGATTTGGCTATAAGAAGATGGAAGAATGCGGCATTATCAGCCCGGTACTCAGTATTCGTGCAGAATATAAGTCTATGACACATTACTATGACACCGTTGTTATTGATGTAAATGTGGTGAAATACAATGGTGTGAAAATAATTCTCGAATACATTGTCAAGGACGAGAAGACAGGTGAAATCAGATGTGTAGGTGAAAGTAAGCATTGCTTCCTTGATTCTTCCGGACATCCTGTTTCCATAAAGAGAGAGCTTCCTGAACTCAATGAGTTATTCATCGAAATGGCAGATATAAAAGAAAACTAGAAACATGCGCTTCCATGCGTAATTATAAAAGGCTGTTACATTGGTAAATGATATGCTCCCTTCTAGGTAGACAAGTGAAATAATAAAAATCACTTGATATTTA